>NZ_JACVBF010000018.1:0-172957 GCF_014852195.1 Ensifer sp. ENS08 | reverse complement strand
GCGCCGCCGACGTTCCGGCCCAGAGAGAACTTCCATCTTAAAATTGCTGCTAGTCATAATGCCGACATTACTCCTACACACTTAACTAAGTGGGGGAGCATGTCCGGGCCTTTCGGGGGCTAATTCACGACGAGCTTGGCTATCTTCCACTCGAGCCCAATGCAGCCCACTTATTTTTCCAGCTCGTATCGAGGCGCTACGAGCGGGGTGCAATGCTCGTCACCTCCAACCGCAGTGTCGGAGAATGGGGAACAGTGTTCGGCGACCCCGTCGTGGCAACTGCTATCCTTGATCGGTTGCTGCATCACAGCCACGTCATCACAATCCGTGGCGACAGCTACAGGCTACGAGAAAAGCGCCGTAGCGGGCTTCTACAGAAGTCCACGACGGCAGCCGGTATGGAGAGTAACTAAACACCCTTGGCGGACCAGATTTGCGTGTCGCCTAAGGACCAGTTCACGATGACGCTTGATACCGTGGTCAGGCAAATTCGAGGGGTCAATTCCTCGATTCGCTGGACTCCGGACCAAGGTCGATATCCGGCCGGTATCGGTCTGATCTTCGCCACGACCGGAACTGTCGTGTCATCTCCATGCAACCTTTCGGCGGCCAAAACATGCGCCTCGTCCCATTTCAGCCAACTCTTTCGCCGTCGCCAAGGAATTGTGCCGATTCGAAGAGCTCGGGGCTCTGACCTTTAACGGCCACAGTCACCCCCCAAAGCTCTTCGCAACGTTCAACGCGTAGTGCTCCACCGGCCGTCTGGAATAATATGCGCTGTGAGAGGAAGCTACTCTCTACGAGCCTACGCGTCGGATTTGCCATCCCGCTAGCGCGCCACAGCTAATTTACGAACCGATATATATTGGATTGAGAAGTTTGATTGATCGCCTACCATAAGCCGAATTTCGACGTCCTCATGCGGGACCTGAAGACTAAAGTTAAATTTAGCGATTGGTTCGCTCTCGGTTAGATCAAGTTTCCTGGCCGACATCAAAACGGTGCTACCTTGTGACGAAACTACGTCGACCAACACTTCAGTCACACAGACAGCGTCTTCAACTCGTACGTTGAGTTCATAGTCACCTTCGCTCAGCGGAATGTAGGGCCCAAAGGCAAGCATGCCGGCCGTAGCAGTTGTAGCTAGTTTTCCGCTACGAAGAGCACCGACGATTGTTCGAGATTCACCAGGAGCATAAACAAGGCCAAGGGGGCTCTTTATAAGTTCGGCAAAACTATCCGCTAACAGGTCACGGTGGGCTGTCAGAGTAGCGAGAGCGCCGCGAACAAGTTCTAGTTCACCCTTGAGTTTTATAAAATCCTCGTCCTCAGCACTATCACCAAGGCTTGCGCTCACCGGGCTTCGTTGCTGCAGCAACAGAACCTTGCGCTGCAAGTCATCAAGTTGAATTCTTTGTGATTCCAATCCGCTCTCAAGCGCTAGGTTCCAACACTCGGTCGCCTCTGCACTAATTTCTGTAGCTTCCTCACTCTTTCGATAGTCCAAGAGCATATTCGAGAAAGACCACTCGCACCGTGGTCGGCGCCAGAATTTTACCGCCCATCTTCTTTGGGCGGACGGCAATGAAAATGGGCTCAACCTCACCCGACGTCCGCCGGCGTTTCGCTGGGAATCGGGCTCAAACAGTTCGTTGACAAACATAAAAAACGAGAGGAACAAATCCTCGGGCCAACTACAGTCTGTTTGGTCGCTAACTACAGATGCAAAGTCGATCAAACTAGCGCGCCCAGCATCGTCAACTATAATGTTCCACGTTCTCACGTCGTTATGGTATAATTGATTATTCTCCAATGTGGCCAATTCAGCCAAAATATCCTCAAGGATAATGTTTGGATTGAATTCTTGATGATTGGCCAAAACTTCGGACAACAACGAGCCGGGTTTTCGGCTCAATACATTCCAACCTGCCGCCTCCGTCTCACCACGATCAATCACCCGGGTACCAGTAAGTGAAGTGGGAAGCCTAGCTAAAACCTCACGCTCCCTTTGCATATCACGGCGATTCGTTTCGTCATGCGAGAGCCCAAGTCTATAGATTTTCACGACCGTTGTGTCGCTGTAGTAATAGCTTCGAGTCCCCCCGAATACATCAACCGCAAGCGCATTGGATTTATGAGACCATCTCTTGAACGGGTAAACATGCCCTCCAAGAAAGCAATACTTGGAGCTAGCGACGAAAATCGGCCTAATCACACTGGAAAGGTGCGTCGAATTTTGACCGACCTCGAAGACGAACGGATAAGATCGTAGAATTGAGCGTGGGTCGTCAGGCAAATTTTTAGCCCAGTAGAGCGGCTCTTCTTTTAACGCGAGTTCTGTGACTATAACAGCCGTCGTTTGACTAATTTTTTCTAGGAGCCCTGACGTGTAACGCAGACCCCTCACGTTTATTACATGATGGAAGACCGAAAATCCAAGAACCAAGTCAAACTGACCGTCATACAGACTGGTTACGACATTCTCCACAGTATCGGTTCGAAAGGAAACATCGAACTCTGGATACTCCGCGCCGATCGCCTGACATACGTCTATGTTTTTCTGATCGTAGTCCACGCCAATTACCGTGGCACCAAGTTCCGCAAGAGAAAAACTAAAAAAGCCCTGCGCGCATCCCAAGTCTAGAACTCTCAATTCTCGGCCTAGATAGGTCGACAACGACCTATACAAATCGAGAATCTTGACAAAGCGGTCTAAAGAGTTTCTCGAAACATCGCCAGAAAGTTCATTGTGTCCGTAAATTGGTTGGTACTTTTCCGGCAGCTCTGCCACCGCGTTTTCTAGCGTCACGTTAATCCCCCTGAAACTAAAGCCTTGCGGGCTCTGGCGCGGGTTTTACAGAGCACATCATCGAAGACGTTTCAATTAGTTGATCGCTGCAATCTGTGCGTAAAAACTTTCGTTCTTAAAGTGGGGCGGCCGGCGGCACCCAGAGGATGCAGTTAGCGTTGGACAACTTAGTTTAAGTGTATTGGCTTTGATTTGGAGCGTCGGCCGTGGCGCGACTCACAGCCGCCGGCCGCGCGGCTCGGTTCTCGGACCGCAACGGTGATCTACTGGTTAGAGGGACAATAAGTACCCGACGAAACAAGAACGCTTCAGTCGGCCGCAGACCCTTCAGCCACGCCCACTGCACCTGCCGCCTTTCGCAGGTTCAGCGCCGACGCCTCGCCCTCGAAGGCCTCCACCCTCTGATCATAATTCGGCGCGACGGTCCCCATCACGCGGTCCCAGAACGAAAAGTAGTTGGCGTAGTTGTATTTGAACTCCGCGTGGTGCTGGTCGTGATAGGTGGTGCAAAGCATCGGCGAAGGGTAGCGCGCCGTGCGTGAGGCGAAGTATTCGAAGCCGGCGTGGCCGAAGGTGCCGTTGATCTGGTCGAACAAACGGTGCGCCAGAAGGATGATCGGCGGGAACGGCACGAAGAAGGTGATGACGGCGTAATAGCCTTGGCTCATGGCGGTATCGACCAGGCCGATCGAATCGTTGCTCCAGGCCGTCGGCGCGACACTGCGGTGATGCAGGAGATGGTACTTATAGAAGAGCTTGGTGTGCAGCAGCCGGTGGGCGAAATAGAACCAGGCGTCGAAGAGCACCATGCAGAGCACGAAGAGCGGAACGGCCGTCCACCAGCTGAACTCCCAGGGCGAGAACAGGGTCCATCCCTTGTACTGGACGAAAAGTCCGATCGCGACCGACGTGCAGGTGACGAGGATCGAGGCCATGCTCTGGCGGATCTCGATGGCCTTGCGCTTCTCGCCGCGCCGCCCCTTCTGGATGCGGCGTTCGGGGTTGCGGTCGTTGAGCCAGGTGATGCCGTAGCCGAGGAAGAAGTACAGCCCCACCGTCGCTGCATAAATCGCAGCCAGCAAGCCGACAAAGGTGAGACTGTCCTGAAGAAGGGCGCTCAAATCGTGATCCGTCGCGGAAAGAAAAGTTGAATTGGCGCGTGGACTATACCAAGCACCCTCTTCCGCGCAAGCCATCCGGGCTCTGACCGCGCTCCAGTTCGGCCAGAAATGCTCGCAATTCCGCGCCGTCAATGCCGACGAGGTGGCCCTCCTGCGGATACCTGCCCGAGCGCACATCCTCGGCAAACTCCGAGAACGCGGCGATCCGTTCACGCTGAAGCCGGTCGTATTCGGCGGCAAAATTGCGATAGGTCTTGGCGTGGCGCGGCACGTGGCCGCGATTGCTGCCGAGCACATCGGCGGCAAACAGATATTGAGCGTCGCAGCCGGAACCCGCTCCCATCGAAAGCATCAGCATCGAGGTTCTGGCACTGATCGCCCCTGCAACTCCTCCCGGCACGACCTCGATTTCTGCCGCGAAGGCGCCGGCTTCCTCAAGCGCCTTGACCTGCCGCCAGATCTCGAGCGCGCTCGCCGCGGTCTTGCCGACGGCGCGAAAGCCGCCGGTCCAGGTGGCCTTGGAAGGGATGAGACCTACGTGGCCGCAGACGGGAATGCCCTCCTCGCGCATCCGCCGGACGGTCGAAACCCCGGCAGCACAGTAGACCGCATCGCCGCCGGCCTTCAGCGCCTTGAAGGCTGCACGCATATAGTCTTCCGCAGTGACGTAGTCGCCGTATTCGAGGCCCGGAAAGGCAAAACAGGTCGGCGCCACCTCACGAAACTCGGGCCCTAAGAGCGCCGGCGGGACGGAGACGAGATCGATGCCGGCGGCTTCCGCCGCTTCGGCCTCATCCAGCGTTTCGACACGCAGCATGGTGAGTTGGCGCTTGCCCTTCATCGACAGGAGATCGGCAACGGTCGGACGGTGGCTTTTCATGAGACGGCTCCGGAAATAATGGAAACAGGACGCGCTTTGCCGCTCGCGCTAGGCGGCGAGGAGTGCTTTGAGCTTGGTTTCGGGCGAGATGAGCGCCTGCGGATCGGGTCGCTTTCCGGCTGCAATCAGCATTTCTGCAAGCCGAATGTCGCGCGCGACCGCATTGCCCGGTCCGATGCCGGAGGCCGCAAGCAGCCGACCGGTATCGTCGAGATGAAAAAGAATGAAGGCATCGTCGGTAAGGTCGCGCCGTACGGTCGTTGCAGCACCCTCGGCAAGCCCCGCGATCTGCAGCGTCAGATCATAATGATCGGACCAGAACCACGGCACGCTGGTGATTGCCTCGCCACCGCCGAGCAGATTGCCGGCAACGAGCGTCCCCTGATCCTGCGCATTGCGCCACGCCTCAAGACGTATCCGACGATCACCATAGTGACAGAGCGGGAACGAGCAGCAATCACCAGCGGCGTAGATATCCGGGTCGCTGGTTTGAAGCATTGCGTCGACCGCAATGCCGTTCTCGATCGAAAGGCCGGCGACGGCTGCAAGCTCCGTGTTCGGGACCGCGCCGATGCCAACGACGACGAGATCGGCCTCAATTGTCTCACCGCCGGCGAGAACGACGCGCGCACGGCCTTCGTCCGCGTCGATACGTTCGGTCTTCGCGTCGCATCGTATGTCGACGCCTTCTGCACGATGCCGCGCGGCAACGATTGCAGCGATCTCCTCCGGCACGCCCCGCGAAAGAATGCGCGGCAACCCTTCGATAAGCGCCACGGCAGCGCCGAGTCGGCGCGCCGTTGCTGCGAGCTCCAGACCGATGAAGCCACCGCCGATGATCGCAAGCTTGCGGCCGGGCGAAAGTTCGCGGCGGATCTCTTCAGCATCGGCATGGGTTCTGAGCGTGCGGATGCGGTGTGGCGCCTCGTCCATACCATCGATGGTTCGCGCCCGCGCACCGGTCGTCAACAACAGCCGGTCATAGGCGATGCTGCTTCCGTCTGCGAGCGTCACGCGCTTTTCGGCGCGATCGATGGCCATGACCGGGATATCCGTCAGCACTTCGATCCCGGCTGCCGCGTAGCGCTCGGCATCAGCGACATACTTCGGCGCGACCTCTGCCTTGAGACCATCCTTTGAAAGAGGCGGCCGCTCATAGGGAAGATGCGGTTCCGCGCCGATCAGAGTGATCTTACCGTCGTATTGCTTTTCCCTGAGGGCAAAGGCGGCCCTTGCGCCACATTCGCCGGCACCCACGATGACGATGGAACCCATCTCAACCTCCCTGCCCGCCGCGGCGAGCCCAATCCCATCGAGAGCGGCTTCAGCCGAGCGCGATGAACACGCTTCCGGCCTCGACCTTCACCGGATAGGTCTTCAGGTTGACGCACACGGGAGCGCCCTTGGCCTGGCCGGTCTTGTAGTTAAAGCGGCCGTTGTGCTTCGGACATTCGATGATGTCGTCCATCACGAGGCCATCGGCGAGATGAATATGCTCGTGGGTGCAGAGCCCGTCGGTGGCAAAATACTCATCGTCGGGGCTGCGGTAGACCGCAAAGGTCCGTCCGTCGTGATCGAAGCGGATGACATCTTCCTCGTCGATTTCGTCCGCTGCGCAGACTTCAACCCAGTTTCCGCTCATGATTTCCTCCCATTTCCTGGCATTCGTTGGTTATTCGGCTGCGTGCACGATCGCATCGCTGTGAAATTCTTCCCGGTAGGGCTTTGCCGTCGCCGGCAGCTCGCGTTTCAGGAAATAGTCCTCGTTCCGCAACTGCCGCAGAAAGGCCGGGATCATTTCGCGGTAGGCGTGCAGCATCGACGGGTTCGGTTCCGGCAGATCATGCTTGATCATGGCGTGCAGCTTCGGCAGCACGTGATAAGGCACCATCGGGAACATGTGGTGTTCCACATGGTAGTTCATGTTCCAATAGACGAAGCGGCTCACCGGGTTCATGTAGACCGTACGACTGTTCAGCCGATGGTCGGTCACGTTGTCGGCAAGACCGCCATGCTGCAGCAGCCCGGTCAGAACGTGGTGCCAGGCGCCATAGAGCCTGGGCAGACCGATCAGCATCAGCGGCAGGATCGAGCCGAGATAGAAACAGGCGGCGATGGTGGCTGCATAGATCGCAAACCAGATGCGTGCGACCAGGATCGCCTTCGGCTGCTCCATTTCAGGGATGAAAGTCGCTTCCTCGACGCTGATGATACCGAACGTGTTGCGCACCATATCGATCATCGCGTGCCAGACATCGAGCATACCGAAGAAATTGAGGACGAGGCGAAGGAGATCCGGCGGCCGCATGACGGCAATCTCGGGATCCCGGCCGACGATCACCGTATCCGTGTGGTGGCGGGTGTGGCTCCAACGCCAGGTGACCGGATTGCGCATGATCATGAAGCAGGCGATCTGGTAGACGGCATCGTTCATCCACATCGTCTTGAAGGCCGTGCCATGGCCGCATTCATGCCAGCGGCTATCGGAGGCCGAACCGTAGAAAACGCCATAGGCGAGGAAGAACGGGACGGCCCACCAGGTGCCCCAGAAGGTGATGCCGAGTGCGCCGAACAGAACGAGACAGCCGAGCCAGATCGCGGTGTCGCGGATGGCCGGACCATCCTCGCGCTTCATCAGTTCCTTCATCTGCTTGCGCGGAATGTCGGTGTGATACCACTCCGCGGCAGAGAGACCGTTGGCGACGGCCGCCTGGGCATCTCGGCCAAGCAGGCTGTAGTCTCGCTTCGTCGGTGTCATCGTCATTTGCGCTCCTCCCCGCGGTCGACCCGATCTGGCCGGCGACGTCTCATGTCGTGCAATGACGATAGGTTGACTTTTGCCAGGTCTCAATGCAGCAATGATATATTCTCTCAAATGATGTCATCATTCGCATTTCATTCATGATGCAAACCTATCAGGAGACGCGATGAGCAACCGACCGACAATTGCCGACCTTGCGCGCACCGCCGGCGTCAGCGTCGCCACCGTCGACCGCGTACTCAACGGGCGCCATCCGGTGCGCGAGGAAACCGCGCGCCGGGTCTATGAGGCTGCTAAATCAATCGGCTATCACGCCGTGGGCTTGATCCGGCAACGCGTCTTTGAGGACCTGCCGCAATACAGGCTTGGCTTTGTGCTGCAAAAGCCGGAGCAGGCTTTCTATCAAACGGTTGCGAAGGAAATCGAAAGCGCCGCGCTGTCGCTGTCGCATGCCCGCGTCTTTGCCCAGGTCGATTTTGTGGCAAATTCCACTCCATCGGCCATCACGGAGAAGCTTCGGGCCGCCGCAGTGCGCAACCAGGCCATTGCGCTCGTCGCTCCCGACTACCCGGCAGTGACCACCGCAATCGAGGAACTCAAGGAACGCGGCATTCCGGTCTTCTCCCTGCTATCGGATTTTGCGGCTGGCGTCCGTGAAGGTTATGTCGGCCTCAACAATCACAAAGTCGGCCGCACAGCCGCGTGGATGATCACCAAGGCGGCCAAACGTCCTGGCAAGGTCGCAGCCTTCGTCGGCAGCCACCGCTTTCTCGGCCACGAGCTTCGGGAGATTGGCTTTCGTTCCTATTTTCGCGAGCACGCACCTGGTTTCGAAGTGCTGGATACGATGGTCAACCTCGACACCGCCGAGATCACCCATGAAGCGACACTCAATCTGCTGCAGCGCCACCCGGACCTGATCGGCTTTTATGTCTGCGGCGGCGGTATGGAAGGGGCGATCTCGGCGATCCGCGAGGAAAAGCTTGAGGGAAAACTGATCGCTGTCGTCAACGAGCTGACACCGGATTCCCGTGCGGCCCTTGGCGACGATGTCGTGACACTGGCGATATCGACCCCGACTCCCGCGCTCGCCCGGGAAACGATCAACCTGATGATCCAGGCGATCGACAAAGGCCCGACCGGGGCGCCGGGGCAAACTTTCCTTCCCTTCGACCTTTTTACGCCGGAGAATATCTAGCGGATCCTGATGGAATTCCATCATTGACGAAAGGCAATCTTGCAGGGATGCAAGACCTTTGCGCGTTGCGCGCTCTGACTGCGCTCCAACAGTTGGTGAATTGTCCGCAAGGCTATAAATGGAATGAACGTTCTATTTATAGCCTTTGGCCCATCCAACTGGAGGAGACATTCCCGTGACCGCCCTGCCCTTTGCCCTCAACCACATAACGACGCCGAACCTACCGCTTGGCGCCTTTTTCGAACTCGCCAGATCCCTCAGCATTTCATCCGTCGAAATCCGCAACGATCTCGCCGGCAACGCAATCCTCGACGGCACGCCCGCAAACGACGTCGCCGCCCTCGCCAGCCGTCACGACATCACGATCATCTCGATCAATGCCCTTCAACGTTTCAACGAATGGAACGAGGCCCGTCAGGCCGAAGCCGAAGAACTGATCGCCTATGCGCGCGACTGCGGCGCCAAGGCCCTTGTCCTAGTTCCCGTAAACGACGGCACGGGCCAGGCCGATGGCGAGCGCCAGGCAAATCTTCGCGAGGCTCTTTCCGCACTGAAACCGATGCTCGAAACGGCCGGAATCATCGGCCTCGTCGAACCGCTCGGCTTCGAGATCTGCTCGTTGCGCTCGAAGACGGAGGCTGTTGAGGCCATCAAGGCCGTCGACGGTGAGAAGATCTTCCGACTGGTGCACGACACGTTCCACCACCACCTCGCCGGCGAACCTGCAATCTATCCTGAGATGACCGGCCTCATCCACATTTCCGGGGTCGCGGATGAACGTGTCGCGGTGGCGGATCTGCGTGATTCGCACCGCGTTCTCGTTGATCGGAGCGACCTGCTCGACAATGTCGGACAGATTCGGCGCATGCGCGCGGCGGGTTATGGGGGGCCGCTTTCCTTTGAGCCATTCGCCGCCGAAGTCCACGGATTGGCGGATCCCGCCGCCGCGGTGGGACAGAGCGTGGATTACATCCGAAGCCATATCTAAGCTCCCCCGGCGCGAGGCCGGCAAATCAACAGTGGGCGCCGCATCAGGCCTTGACGGCGCCCGTATAAAATGGAATACATATTCCGTAATCGCAATTTACTGGTTCGTTTATTCCGTTTTACTCGAAAGCGCAGCGGGAGTGCCGCTTTTGAAATGAATGAGCGCAATCCGGCATTGCGTCCCCGGCAGGAGAAGGTGTCGCCGGGCAACATTGTGGAGGAGAAAGACAATGAAGAAATTTGTGCTCAGCACAGCGCTGGCGATGATGATGTCGACGGCAGCCCATGCCGACACCATCGGCGTATCCATGGCCCTTTTCGACGACAATTTCCTGACGGTCTTGCGCAACGGCATGTCCGACTACGCCAAGACGCTCGATGGCGTCGAACTGCAGATCGAAGACGCGCAGAACGACGTCTCCAAGCAGCAGAGCCAGATCCAGAACTTCATCGCCGCCGGCGTGACCGCGATCATCGTCAACCCCGTCGATACGGATGCGACGGCTGCCATGTCGAAGATCGCTGCGGATGCCGGCATCCCGCTCGTCTACGTCAACCGCGAACCGGTCAACGTGGACACGCTGCCGGATAAGCAGGCTTTCGTCGCGTCGAACGAACAGGAATCCGGCACGCTGCAGACGCAGGAAATCTGCAAGATGCTCGGCGGCAAGGGCAAGGCCGTCGTGATGATGGGCGAACTGTCCAACCAGGCGGCCCGCATGCGCACCAAGGACATCCACGACGTGCTTGCCACCGACCAGTGCAAGGGCATTGAGATCGTCGAGGAGCAGACCGCCAACTGGTCGCGCACGCAAGGCTCGGACCTCTTGACGAACTGGCTTTCGGCCGGTCTTGAGTTTGACGCGGTCATCTCCAACAACGACGAAATGGCGATCGGCGCGATCCAGGCGCTGAAGGCCGCAGGTCGTTCGATGGACAGCGTTGTCATCGGCGGCATCGACGCAACGCAGGACGCTCTGGCAGCCATGGCCGCCGGCGATCTCGACGTCACGGTGTTCCAGAACGCCGCCGGCCAGGGCAAGGGCTCGGTCGACGCCGCACTGAAGCTCGCAAAGGGCGAGCCGGTGGACAAGAAGGTCTACATTCCCTTCGAGCTCGTCACCAAGGACAACCTCGACAAGTACCAGGCGAAGAACTGATCGCCACAGTCGGGAGCGCGGGCAAACCCGCGCTCCCCCTTTAAAATGCAGGTCCGTCCGCAAATGCCTGCGTCCAATGGATGCCGCATGCGGTAAGATGGGCTGGTCACCCGCCAGCGACGAGGACTATCCGCGACAGCCGGAAACGACGGGGAGGCAAGGAACATGACGCTCAGTCCGACAACGATGGCAGCCGTGCGCGCCAGCGGCGCGGTACCCAAAGCCGAATATCTTCTTTCTGCGGAAGGGATCCGCAAGGAATTCCCTGGTGTCGTCGCGCTCGACGATGTCGAGTTCAAGCTTAAGCGCGGCACGGTACATGCGCTGATGGGCGAAAACGGCGCCGGCAAATCGACGCTGATGAAGATCCTCGCCGGCATCTACACGCCCGACAAAGGTGACGTGAAGCTTAAAGGTGCCGAAATCCGGCTGAAGTCGCCGCTCGACGCCCTCGAAAACGGCATCGCCATGATCCATCAGGAGCTGAACCTGATGCCGTTCATGACGGTCGCGGAAAACATCTGGATCCGCCGGGAACCGAAGAACCGCTTTGGCTTCGTCGATCACGGCGAGATGAGGCGCATCACCGCCCGCCTGTTCGATCGCCTGAAGATCAAGATCGATCCTGAAATCGAAGTGCGTCACCTGTCAGTGGCCAACCGCCAAATGGTCGAGATCGCCAAGGCAGTCTCCTACGAATCCGACGTGCTCATCATGGACGAGCCGACGTCTGCGCTGACCGAGCGCGAGGTCGCCCACCTCTTCGAAATCATTCGGGACCTGCGCGAACAGGGCATCGGCATCGTCTACATCACCCACAAGATGAACGAGCTATTCGAGATCGCCGACGAGTTCTCGGTGTTTCGCGACGGCAAGTTCATCGGCACGCACGCGTCGAGCGACGTTACCCGCGACGACATCATCCGCATGATGGTTGGTCGCGAGATCACCCAGATGTTTCCGAAGGAGGAAGTGCCGATCGGCGACGTTGTCCTGTCGGTCAAGAACCTCGCGCTTGACGGCGTCTTCCGCGACGTCTCCTTCGACGTCCGCGCCGGCGAAATCCTCGGCATTGCCGGTCTCGTCGGCTCCGGGCGCTCGAACGTCGCCGAAACCCTCTTCGGCGTCACGCCTGCAAGCTCCGGCGCGATTTCGATCGACGGAAAGACCCTTTCGATCGACAGTCCGAACACGGCGATCCGCAACCGCATGGCGTTTCTGACCGAAGACCGCAAGGACACCGGCTGTCTCCTGATCCTCGATATTCTCGAAAACATGCAGATCGCCGTGCTTCAGGACCGCTTCGTCAAGGGCGGCTTCGTTACCGAAAAACAGGTCACTGCGGCCTGCGAAGAGATGAGCCGGAAGCTGCGTGTCAAGACGCCGAACCTGCAGGAGCGCATCGAGAACCTCTCGGGCGGCAACCAGCAGAAGGTGTTGATCGGCCGCTGGCTGCTCACAAATCCGCGCATCCTGATCCTCGACGAGCCGACACGCGGCATTGATGTCGGCGCCAAGGCGGAAATACACCGTCTCGTCACCGAACTCGCGCGCAACGGCGTCGCCGTCATCATGATCTCTTCGGAGATGCCCGAGGTCCTCGGTATGAGCGACCGCATCATGGTCATGCACGAGGGCCGCGTCACCGGCTTCCTCGACAGGGCTGAAGCAACCCAGATCAAGGTCATGGAGCTCGCCGCGAGCTGAGCGGGAAACGACCCCAAAGGGAGGACTGAAAATGGATACCAATGTCGCCGCACAGGGCGCGAGCGCACCGCTCTCAGGGACAAGGCGCCGCTTGCCGCCTGAATTCAACATCTTCCTGGTCTTGATCGGCATCGCGCTGGTCTATGAGATCCTCGGCTGGATTTTCGTCGGCCAGAGCTTCCTCATGAACCCGCAGCGCCTGACGATCATGATCCTGCAGGTTTCGGTGATCGGCATCATCGCCGTCGGCGTGACCCAGGTCATCATCACCGGCGGCATCGACCTGTCCTCTGGCTCCGTCGTCGGCATGACGGCGATGATCTCGGCAAGCGTCGCCCAGGCCTCCACCTGGCCGCGCGCGCTCTATCCATCCTTGACCGACATGCCGGCAATCGTTCCGATCGGGCTTGGCATCGGCATCGGGCTACTTGCCGGCTTTATCAACGGTCAGCTGATCGCCCGCACCAAAATCCCGCCCTTCATCGCCACACTCGGCATGATGGTTTCGGCACGCGGCATTTCCAAGTGGTACACCAAGGGCCAGCCGGTCTCGGGCCTCACCGATCAGTTCAACTTCATCGGAACCGGCATCTGGCCCGTCATCGTCTTCCTGGTCGTCGCGCTCATCTTCCACATCGCGCTGCGCTACACCCGCTACGGCAAGTTCACCTATGCGATC
The DNA here is from genome assembly GCF_014852195.1 of Ensifer sp. ENS08. Classification (NCBI taxonomy): domain Bacteria; kingdom Pseudomonadati; phylum Pseudomonadota; class Alphaproteobacteria; order Hyphomicrobiales; family Rhizobiaceae; genus Ensifer; species Ensifer sp. ENS08. The sequence goes on along the minus strand of NZ_JACVBF010000018.1, from coordinate 159,655 downwards.
GGCGCCAATGTGCAGGCAGCCCGTGTCTCCGGCATCAATGTCGAGGCGCATTTGATCAAGGTTTATGCCATTGCCGGCATGCTGGCCGGGCTGGCTGGTGTCGTCACCGCCGCCCGTGCCCAGACCGCACAGGCCGGCATGGGCGTTATGTACGAACTGGACGCGATCGCCGCGACCGTTATCGGCGGAACCTCGCTGACGGGTGGCGTCGGCCGGGTCACCGGCACGGTCATCGGCACCATCATTCTTGGCGTCATGACCTCAGGCTTCACCTTCCTTCGGGTCGACGCCTACTACCAGGAAATCGTCAAGGGCCTGATCATCGTCGCGGCTGTCGTCATCGACGTCTATCGACAGAAGAACCGCAAGAAGGCCTGAGTCCTGAAAGCAATACTCTCCTCCCAGTGAAGCCAACTGGCCGGGATGACGAAAGTCATCCCGGCATTTTATTTTGTTCAGAAGGCTATATCGCCAGTCTCAAGCCGTTTTCCACATATGCTTGGCGCGCAGGGCTGCCCCGGCGCACGCGCTCTGGCAAGATCCTTGGCGATGCACTATAAGAGAGGCGTTCAAAACTATTGGAGACTTCCCATGTTGTCGCAGCGCAAGCTTGCGAGCCAGTTTCAGCCGCGTTTCGTTCTTCAGCTTTGGAACGCGATGCTGCGGGTACAGACCCGCGAGACAGCTTCCTTCTTCGGCCACCGCGGCCGCTAAGCAAGACCCCAAAAAACCTGAATTGCCCCAGCCCTGTGAACGTGTCGGCTGACCGCTCGCAGATGGCTTTCGCTTAACCGGCCCGCATTTGGCGGCGCCGGGTTGAGCCTATTCGTGCTTAGCCCGCTGGAAAGCGGATGGTCACCTTGAGGCCGCGGCCGTCAGCCCCCTCGCTGAGGCTGGTAGTCGCGCCGTAAAGCTCGGCAATTTCTTCGACGATCGGCAGCCCGAGCCCTGAGCCGGGCGCGTCACTGCCGCCACGCTCGAAACGCCTGAGCACCGTCTCGTGCAATTCCGGCCGAATGCCGGGTCCGTTATCCTCCACCTCCAGCGACACCGAAACCTCCCGCGCAAAGACACGGCTCGTCACTTCCGCACCGCGGCCGGCATAAAGCAGCGCGTTGCCGATCAGGTTCTTGAGGAGTTCACCGATGAGCAACGGCTCGGCGCGGATGAAAGCCTCACCCTCACCGTCAAAGCCGAGATCGATATCCGCGTCTCCAGCCGCCGGCACATGCTCTGCCGTTATCTCCCGCACCAGTTCGACCAAATCGATGCGCTCGAGCGAACCGGTTTCGTCCTTGCCGGCAGCGTCGATCTTCGCCATCAGCAGCAACTGCCCCAGAATGCGCTCGGCATTGGCGACCGCCTCGTCGGCCTTTTTCACAGCACTTCTCGTCTCCACGATCGAGCCGGCGCGTTGCGCCAGGGCGAGTTGCGTGCGGATGATGGCGAGCGGCGTGCGCAGCTGGTGGCTGGCATTGCCGGTGAAATTGCGAAGCGCATCGAGCGCCGACTGCAAGCGCCCCATGAAGGAATTGACCGTATCGACGAGACCCTGGACTTCGTTCGGAACCCGCTCGCCGATCGGATGCAAATCGTCCGGACTGCGCTCCGAGATCGCGTCACCCAGCCTGTAGAGCGGGCGCAAGGAAAAGGTAACGGCGATCCAGACGATCACCGCCGCACCGGCAATCATCATGCCGAGGCGGAGCGCCGAGCGCACCAAGATCGTCTGCGCCAGATGTCGGCGCGCGATTGTCGTTTCGGCAACCGTGACCACGAAGGGCACGGAATTGATGCCGGTTGACGCGGAGCGGCGAAGGGCGGCAATGCGGATCGGTTCGCCGCGGAAGATCGAATCCGCAAATGTGGTCGATGCGCCGGGCTCCTCCGCCAGCGACGGCAGCGTCTGGTAGCCGGTGATGAACTGGCCGGGCGGGCCGTCGACCCGGTAGAACACCCGGTCCTGCGCGGCCGACGTCAGCATTTCCAGCGCGACATAGGGGATGTCGACTTCGAGCGACCCGTCTTCCGCCACGACCACGCGCTCGGCGATTGCCAGCGCCGAGCCGGCAAGCACCCGATCGGAAACGACGTTGGCGGTCGTCACGGCCTCCCGATAGGTATCCGTCAGCGCGATGACCCCGATCACTACCGTCGAGATCAACAGCCAGCCAAGCAGGCGCCGGCGGAGGGAATAGACCGTCGTACTCATTCCGGCCCGGCCGCTTTGTCGAGATAGTAGCCGATGCCGCGGGCGGTGCGCACGGTCAGCCCATGCGGTGCGAGCCGCTTGCGCAGCCGGCTGACATATTGCTCGATCGCGTTGGAGCTCAAGTCGTCGTCGAAGCCTGTCAGCGACTGCATAATCGCATCCTTGGCGACCACCTTGCCGGCACGCATGAACAGAAGCTCGAGAAGTCCGAGCTCGCGCGCCGGGATCTCGATCGGCGCGCCGCCGGACGAGAAGCTGCGGGTGTTGAGATCGAGCGACACATTGCCGTAACTGACGGTCGAGGCCCTGAGGCCCGCCTGACGGCGCAAGAGCACGCGCACGCGCGCTTCGAGCTCGCCGACGTCGAAAGGTTTGATCATGTAGTCGTCGGCGCCGAGGTCGAGCCCCTTGATCCGCTCTTCGGGCGCGCCCCTTGCCGTCAGGATCAAGACCGCGGCGCGGTTCTGGCGAGCACGCATCGCCCTCAGCACATCGAGGCCATCCATTTCCGGCAGATTGAGATCGAGAATGACAAGATCGAACGTTTCGGTGGCGGCCACCGCATGCGCCGACGCACCGTCACTGACGACGTCAACGGCATAGCCACTGCCGCGCAAGATCGCCGACAGGCCCTCGGCCAGGTCCTGGTTGTCCTCAACAAGCAAGATACGCAATTATCATCACTCCCCCGACCACCTTATCCGCCGACGCCTTGCTTGTGAACGGTACGACACTGAGGCATTGTGGATTCATGCGGTTCTTGATTTCTTTTCTTTTTTTTGCTCTTTGTCCTCAGCTGCTCCTTGCGGCCCCTATCATATTCCCGGCCCTTTCCGGCAAAGCGGACGTGCGCACGCTGGTCGTCTATTCATCACTCGACGAGCCGCTCGCAAAGCCGATGATCATCGGTTTCCAGCGGGCCAATCCGGACGTGGCCGTGCGCTATGAGGACATGCTAACCGGAGAAATCTACGACCGCATCATCAAGGAGACCGACGCCGGAATGAAGACGGCGGACTTCGCCTTTTCTTCCGCCATGGACCTGCAAGTCAAGCTCAGCAACGACGGTTACGCCCAGCGCAGCGACCTGCCGATGAGCGACCGCTGGCCCGCCTGGGCCAACTGGCGCAACACGGCTTATGCGCTGACCTTCGAGCCTGCCGTCTTCGTCTATCACAAGCCGAGCTTCACCAAGGAGAAACCGCCGTCGACGCGCGCGGAATTCGTCGATTACCTGAAGCGCCAGGGCGCGGCCGTCTTCGGCAGGATCGGAACCTATGACATCGAGCGGTCCGGCGTCGGCTTCCTCTTCATGTCGCGCGACCAGGAACAGTTCGGCGATATCTGGGATGTCATCCAGGCGATGGGGGCGGCCGGCGTCAAACTCTACTCGACGAGCGAAGCAATCCTCGAGCGTGTCGCCGACGGCCGCTTCGTGCTCGGCTACAACATCCTCGGATCCTATGCGGCGGACTGGGCGGCACGGCATCCGGATGTCGGCATCGTTCTGCCGAAGGATTATACCGTGGTGATGTCGCGCATCGGCCTCGTCCCGCAAGCTGCAGCCTCCCCCGACCTCGGCTGGCGCTACCTTGAATTCTTCATGTCGAAGGAAGGCCAGACGATTATGGCCCGGGAGTTGCAAATCCCGGCCGTCAGCCCAGAGGTCGCGGGTGAAAATACCGCCAACACCATGCAGGAGATGCTTGGCGGCCAGTTGCGCCCCGTCCCGGTAAGCCCGGGACTGATGGTCTATCTCGATCAGGTAAAGCGCTCACGGCTGATTGCCAAATGGAACGAGGTTCTGAGGCTCCATTGAAGACGACGGACCGGAAGCGCGGCGCTCCCGGTCCGATCGCAAATCCCGCCAGCTTCAGGCTTAAGCCTTGTTCCGCGTACGCCCGGACCGTAGGGCCTGCGCGGAAAGGTTCAGATCGACGGCAGCAAGCACCAACGCCTTCAACGCCTCTTCGTCGATCGCCTCGCCCTCGTGGATATCGATGGCGCGCCGGACATTGCCGTCAAGGCTGGAATTGAAAAGACCTGCCGGATCGTCGAGTGCTGCCCCCTTGGCGAAAGTCATTTTCACAACCGCTTTATAGGTCTCGCCGGTACAGATGATGCCGGCATGCTCCCAGACCGGGACGCCTCGCCATTTCCATTCCTCGACGACGTCAGGATCCGCTTCCTTGATCAGCTTGCGTATCTTCGCAAGCGTCGCACCGCGCCAGTCGCCAAGTTCCGCGATCCTCGCGTCAATCTGCCCGGAGGCAGAAGCGGCGGCTTCTGCCGCATCGTCGTTTTTCGCCTTGGTCGTCGCTTTTGCCATCGTATTTACTCTCCCATCATCCTTGCCGGAGCTCGCCTTCAGGCGGGGCCGGTGCAAACCGTCTTCGCCTTTGTCGGCGTTGCTCCTCATACCTAGGCTCGGGCCGGCTGGCGGCAATATCCGAGCAACGATTCGTGGTACCGTCGCGAAATCCGGTCGGGACCTGGCTCAATTTGAACGCCGGGAACCGGCAACATCGCCTGTCAGCGCATGCGAGAACCTAAAATTCCGTAAACGATGAGGCAGGATTTTCGCATTCGGGGCTTGATGTCAGCTAAATGTCAGCTTTCTATGGTGCCTTAAGGTCACTGGCACCCGTGGAGGCGGGCCGCCGGTTGCGTACTGGGAGGAAGCCACCAATCCGGTCAAGCGATAAGGGTCGAAAGAGCCCGTCGCCGTCTTCCCGTTCGCACACAGCAACAACGTGCGCGGTGAAAACGCGCCTCACGGAGGACTGACCTTGAAACATATTTTCCTCGCAACGATTCTCGCCGGTGCGATGTCGCTCCCGGCTGTTGCCGCTGATTACACGATCATTGCACCTGCAAACCCGGGCGGCGGCTGGGACCAGACGGCGCGTTCGCTGCAGACGGTCATGCAGCAGGAAGGCATCTCCGGCAACGTTCAGGTTCAGAACGTGCCGGGCGCCGGCGGCACCATCGGTCTCGCCCAGTTCGCAAGCCAGCAGAAGGGCAACCCGAACGCCCTGATCGTCGGCGGCTACGTCATGGTCGGTGCAATCCTCACCAACAAGTCCCCGGTCACTCTTAAGGACGTCACGCCGATCGCGCGTCTCACCGGCGAATACGAAGCGGTCGTCGTTCCGGCCTCGTCCGACATCAAGACCATGGGCGACCTCGTCGAAGCCCTGAAGAAGGATCCGGGCGCCGTGTCCTGGGCTGGCGGCTCGGCCGGCGGTACCGACCACATCGCCGTTGGCCTGATCGCCAAGGCGGCCGGCGTCGATCCGACCAAAATCAACTACATCGCCTATTCCGGCGGCGGTGAAGCGCTTGCTGCTATCCTCGGCAGCCAGGTTACCGCAGGTATCTCGGGCTACGGCGAGTTCGAATCGCAGGTCAAGGCCGGCACGCTCCGCCTGCTCGCCGTCTCCAGCGCCGAGCGCATTGCCGGCGTCGATGCTCCAACGCTGAAAGAATCGGGCGTTGACGTCGTCGTCGAGAACTGGCGCATGGTCGCAGCCGCTCCTGGCCTCTCGGACGAGCAGAAGGCCGCCGTTTCGGCCGATATCGAGAAGCTCGCGAAGTCCGCTGGCTGGCAGGAAGTCCTGAAGACCAAGGGCTGGCAGGACAGCTATCTCGCCGGCGATGCGTTCAAAGCCCAGCTCGACAAGGACGTTGCGGCGACCGAGGGCGTTCTCAAGGACATTGGACTGGTGAAATGATCAAGGGGCATCACCCTTCAACTGCAACGCGTCGCCCGGATCGGGCGGCGCTTTTCATCGCGGTGGTTCTCGCCGCTATCGCTGGACTCATTTTCTGGGATGTGTCGCGCCTGACGGGCGCTGCCGGCTACTCCCAGGTCGGGCCGACGACGGTCCCCTATGCGATCGCCTGCTGTCTTTTCGGCCTTGCGATCTGGACCGCGATCGAAGCGTTTCGCGGCGATTTTCCAGAGCGTGAGCACCAGGAAGTCGCTCCGGTTATCTGGATCGTCGGTGGTCTTGCCGCCCAGATGCTGCTGTTGAACATTGCAGGCTTCTCGATCGCCACCGGCATTCTGTTCGCGTTGACCGCACGCGGTTTCGGCAAGCGCAAGCTTTGGTTCTCGCTCCCCGTCGGCATTGCGATCTGCTTTGTCGTGTGGGTGATCTTCGCCAAGCTGCTGCTCCTGTCGCTGCCCGCGGGGCCGCTTGAACGCCTGTTCTTCTAAGAGGGCCGACGACCATGGCTACTTTTGAATTCCTGATGCAGGGATTGCTGGTTGCTGCGCAGCCAATGAACCTGCTCTACGCGCTGATCGGCGTAACGCTCGGCACGGCGGTCGGCGTCCTGCCCGGCATCGGCCCGGCACTGACCGTGGCGCTCCTGCTGCCGGTCACCTACCGTCTCGATCCCGGCGGCTCGCTGATCATGTTTGCCGGCATCTATTACGGCGGCATGTATGGCGGCTCGACCACGTCGATCCTGCTCAACACGCCCGGTGAAAGCGCCTCGATCGTGACTGCGCTCGAAGGCAACAAGATGGCGAGGGCGGGTCGCGGCGGGCCCGCACTGGCAACGGCCGCGATCGGCTCCTTCGTCGCCGGCCTGATCGCCACGCTTGCTCTTGCCTTCATCGCGCCTTACATCGTCAAGCTGGCCCTGGTTTTCGGTCCGCGCGAATATTTCGCGCTGATGGTTCTCGCCTTTGTCACCGTTTCCTCCGCCTTCGGCGACAGCACCCTTCGCGGTCTGACATCGCTGTTTGTCGGCCTGGCGCTTTCAGTCATCGGCATCGACCAACTGACCGGCCAGGCACGTCTTTCCTTTGGCGTTCCCGAATTGCTTGACGGCATCGAAGTCACGACGCTCGCCGTTGCCATGTTCGCCATCGGCGAGACGCTCTACATCGCTGCACAGGGCGACAAGGGGCCCGACAAGGTCGAGGCCGTCCGTGGCTCTGTATGGATGAATGCGGCCGACTGGGCACGCTCCTGGAAGGCGTGGCTGCGCGGTACCCTCATCGGCTTCCCGATCGGCGCCATGCCGGCTGGCGGCGCTGAGATCGGCACCTTCCTGTCCTACGCCACCGAAAAGCGTCTGACGAAGCATCCGGAAGAATTCGGCAATGGCGCGATCGAAGGCGTCGCCGGTCCGGAAGCGGCCAACAACGCCTCGGCCGCTGGCACGCTCGTGCCGCTCCTGACGCTTGGCCTGCCGACCACGGCAACCGCGGCGATCATGCTTGCCGGCTTCCAGCAGTATGGCCTCCAGCCCGGACCGCTGCTGTTTGCGACCAATCCGCAGCTCGTCTGGGGCCTGATCGCCAGCCTTCTGATCGCCAACTTCATGTTGCTGGTTCTGAACCTGCCGCTCATCGGTCTTTGGGTGAAGCTGCTGACAGTTCCGAAGCCTTGGCTCTATGCCGGCATCCTGCTGTTTGCCACGCTCGGCACGATCGGGGCCAACCCGTCGGTCTACGAGCTCGGCATGTTGCTCGCCTTCGGCCTGCTCGGTTACGCGATGCGCATCTTCGGATATCCGATCGCGCCTGTCGTCGTCGGCCTGATCCTGGGCCCGCTCGCCGAACAGCAGCTGCGCCGCGCGCTCGCGATCAGCCAGGGGGACTACTCGGTCCTGTTCACCTCGCCGATTGCCGCAGGCCTCCTGATCATCGCAGCTGCAGCGCTGATCGTACCGCTCATCCTTCGGGCCCGTGGCCGCGGCGAAGTCCTTTCGCAGCTCGCCGCCAACGAAGACTAAGCCCCAATAACAATCGGGTCCGGAAACCCTTTCGGACCCGATCGACATAGCGCCTCCTCCCAAGGCCTATCCGAAGGCCCGGCCGGTTTGAAAACCGACCGGGCCTGCTTCCTTTGCATGGCTGGCCTGTCCGATTGTGCATTGCAATAAGACCGACCAAACCCCATCTTTTGCTCATCAAAGAGAAAACGAAAGCGAGCAAGAAGATGGCTACCACAACTTACCACAAGGGTTTCATCGGTCGTGCATTCGCAGTTCTCGGCGCTGCTAGCGCTGCCGCCGCCGCTGTCGAAGGTCACCGCCGCCCGAAGGCAAGCGACCTGCGTACGCTGGGCATCGATCCGGCGAACTTCCCGGACACGCGCCGCGGCTAACATATTCCAGCGCCCCGAGGGGCGCCTTATCCTCCCAAGGATATAACGGCTCGGGGTCGAGAGACCACCGAGCCGTTTTATTTTCCGGCAGCCGGCATCTTCAGCCCCCGGCACTTCATAGACCCGGCTCAAGAGGGCAGACGGTCCGACGCCCACTCGTCCCAAGTTGAGGCAGCGTGCTTTCGTTGCATGGCTGGGGTGCTTCATTGTGCATTGCAAAAAGACCGACCAGACCTCATCTTTATTTCATCGAAGAGAAAACGAAAGCGAGCAAGAAGATGACTACCACAACCTATCACAAGGGTTTCATCGGTCGTGCATTCGCAGTTCTCGGCGCTGCTAGCGCTGCCGCCGCCGCTGTCGAAGGTCACCGCCGCCCGAAGGCAAGCGACCTGCACACGCTGGGCATTGATCCGGCGAACTTCCCCGACACGCGCCGCGGCTAACAAATTCCAGCGCCCACGAGGGCGCCTTATCCTTCCAAGGATGATGAAGAACGGCTCGGGGTCGAGAGACCACCGGGCCGTTGCCATTATGGAAAAGCGCGTCCCTCCTCGTCGGGGTTCGTCGAACGCCGTCAACGCGTTGGCGGCGTATGTAGGACATCAACGAGGCGTCGCGCGACGTCGCCTCACTTCTTCGCGCGATAGATCAATACCGGTATCGTGGAGTGAGCCAGCACCTTGGCAGCTACGCTGCCGAGCATCAGGCTTCCGACTCCACTGCGACCATGGGACGCCATGATGATGAGATCGGCATCTTTGTATATCGCCTGGTCGCAGATTGCGCGGTAGACCTCGTGGCTGCGGACCTGCTCCGTCTGGCACTCCACGCCTTCCGCCGCAGCCTTGCGCGCTAAAGCCGCGAGCATTTCCGCGGCATGTTTGCTGGCCAGCGCCTCGTATTCGGTGCGCGTGCTCGACAACTGCTCGGGATCGACCGAATAGAGGTGGAATGGTTCGGTAACGGCAAGGATGTTCACTCGTGCGCCGACGTCCTTTGCAAAGGTTATGCCTGCATCGACAGCGATTGTTGCTAAGGGCGAGCCGTCGGTGGCTATAAGAATATTGCGAAACATGGGATCCTCCTCTTCCAAGCTCCAGAGGAAGCTTAGTGCGTGGAGAGGCCTATTCCTTTGATCCCGATCAACGTTCCGGATTTCAGCAGGGAGGCGAATACTTAGCGACCTTTGTCGAAGCGGAAAAAATGTCGCAGTCGCCGCCGCAGGATGACGGACCAAGGCACCTCGGCATTGATCGCCTGGTAGCCAGCTTGTGTCAGCGAGAATTCAACGCGACCGTCATCTACCTCTCTTCGCGTGATGTATTGCATGTTCAGGGCGCGAAAGACCGCCGGGTGCAGTTCCGGTGGCCAGTAGATTTCATCTCCCGGCACCCGATAGGCGCCCGCGTTATAGAGCTCCTCAAGCACGTTCCTTAAATCACTGGCCAGCATTCGATGTTTATCCCGCGCAGCGTGTGGTGTGGCAATGTGCGACACGACGACCTAACGAAATAGGTCGTCGCTCCAGCACCGTTCCTAAACATCTATTCGTCAATGGGCCCTGAAATAGACTTCCGTTACGCGAAACTGCCCATCGATGCGCTTGCATTGTACGATGACGTCAATGGCGATTTTCAAGAGTTCGCGAATGTCGGTGCGCTGCAGGTATTGTCCGCCCTCCGATTCCTTTACCAGAAGGGTCAACTGTTCAAACGCCAGTTTCGCGGAGTCAGCGTGCACCGTTGTGATTGAGCCGGGATGCCCAGAGTTCACGTTGCGGATGAAGTAGAAAGCCGTCCCATCGCGCAGTTCCTGCAATAGGATTCGATCGGGCCGCATGCGCAGACAGGATTCCAGGAGCTCCTTCACGCCGACTTTGGCGAGCCCCTGACCTCCCTTGGAATAGAATAACCGCGCGTGGTTCGGCTGATGAATCACGAGTTCCGGCGTGTCTTCGATAGAGATGACCCGCTCATCATCCGGAATATGACGAATGAGTGCCTTGGAGAGCGTTGTCTTCCCCGACCCCGTCGCTCCTGAGATGACGATATTCTTCCGGGCCAGCACCGCCTGGCGAAGGAACTCGGCCCACGCGCCCGTCTGATGCAGATCGATGAGTTTCCGGTCCGTCGCACCGGCCATGTGACTGCCGGGCGCCATGTCAGTGAACAAGCCACCCTTCTCAAGGTCGCCAAGACTTAATGCGGCCGACGAGGGCTTTCGGATGGTGATGCTGACCGTGTTCCGAGTGGTCGCAGGCGGGATGACGATCTGGATTCGCTCATTCCCCGGCAGTGTTGCCGACAGGATCGGCCGCGTTTCATCGATGGATTGATGGGAAAGACTAGCCACGGCCCTGGCAAGGCGCATCAGCTTTTCAAAGGATAGCTCCGGCAGATTATGGGTCCGCCATCCACCAGAGCCTTCTGTCAGCACCTGGCCTGGCCTATTGACGATCACTTCGTAGAGCGAGGGGTCGTCAAGGTACGGCATGAACGGAGACAGCAGTTCACGAACGACCGTCGCATCAGGACCTTCGGTCATCGCCCGCACCCTACTTCGTCACGCGCGCCGACCGCGGGCGGACATCTCCCAGCAACGCGCGGTCAAGGATTTTGTTTTTCGGCCCGATCACGCGCAATCCGTAAACACCGGAAAAATCGAGATCACGCGCGACGAAGATCGAGACGAGCTCGCCTTGGTTCTTATTGAGCGTTGGCGGAATGTTGATCGATTGCTCGACGGCGATGGCTGCCGCCTGCTGGCCTGCGTTTGTGGTGGTCTCAGCGTCGACGTCGCTGTTACGCAGGCGACTGTTGGCGTAGCTCGTGGCATCGCCGACGATGGACAGGAGAAGCGCACTCCCGAACCGCTCCCACCAGTGAGTGTCGACATAGCCATTCACGCCCGCCCGGCCGAGCGCATCCGTTGCCGGCGAAGCCAAGGTGACGATGACGCCGTTCGGGGTTTTCGCGCGGTTCCAGAGCACGAATAGGCGCTTCTGTCCTCGCTGGAGGCCGCCCCGATATTCGCCAACAACTTGCGTACCTTTCTCCATCAGGACAACCCGGCCATTGTCCGATAGAACATCTCGGTTGATTACGCAGCTGGTGAAGCCGGGTTGATCGGATGCCATGGCAGTTTCCAATACGCACGGAATTGACGATCCCATTGCAACTACGAAGTTCCGATTGCCGAGCGTGCCGGCGCGCGAGCCCTCAAGCCTGGTCGGCCGTAGCAGCCCGTTGAACCGCTGCTCGTCGGCGTTGGCCGAGTTCTGACCCATCATGCTTCCATCAAGCGGCACGAAATGGCTGTCCGCGGGCACCGCCGGATCCGCGGTCTCATGGTGCGACGTTGAGTTCTTCTGTCCACCGCTGAAGGCCATGACCGGCGCCCGGCGCGCCGAGTCGAGCAGGGGATCTTCGGCCTGCACCTCCTCTGCCGCGCGCGGGGTCGGCAGCTTCACTTCCGGCACGGCTTGGACCGGCTCCATCTTCTCCTTGACGGGCTCGAAATTCGCCGTTTGCCGGATGACAACCCGCTCGGGTCTGGTTCTGTCCGTCGGAGTGTGCTCGCCGCTCATCGACCACAGGGCGAAAGCGACAAAGGTAACAACAGCCAGCGCAACCGCGCCGCGCTTCAAGAAAGGATTGCTGTCGATCCTCCCCCCGGGAACCGTTTCGCCGCGCTCCCCCGGTATCCGGTTTTCATCTTCCTCAAGCATGACTGTCTCCTATTGCGCCGCGCCGGCTCCAGTCCGAACGACCCGCTCGACCGCCGGCGAGGTCGTGTTGGTGTCCGGATTGATACCGACGCGGTCATAGGCCTCGTTGAAGACGCAGAGCACGTCCCGTCCCCTCCGCAGGATGAACTTCCGGCCAATCGCGTGGGCCAGGACAAGATTGCCGTCTACGGATTTCGGCACCAGGCTTTCACTACCGTCTGAGTTCTCGATGTAGATCGCGGGTATTTCCTGATTGCCGACGAAGGCAAATGTCGTAACCTTGCCATTGTCGTAGACCGAGTGCGGCTCCAGCGCCTGGGAGCCCTGCGCCGAATAACGCCAATTCCGAGCACCATAGCCCTCATGAATGGCCAGGGCATTGTCGGCCTCCTTCGACTGAGCAGCGATCTCTCGCGCCGCCGCAGCTTGGCGGCGCCGCTGCGCTTCATCGGCCGGGTAGCGGTACTTGACGTAGAAGTAGGTGTTATGACCCACCTCCACTTTTCCGTCCCGCACCATCAGTTCCATTTGGTAGCTTCGGGTCGAGCCGTCGCGCCGAGTGGAGACGACAGAGAGATTGGTGACCGGCTGATTTTCCCGCGGTTTGAGAAACAGGATGTTTCCTGCCGGCGCCACCTCCCAAGCTACACTGTTGCCCAGCGCAACATGGGCGATCTCCTCGTCGGCCGCGAACTCCACCTGCACCGAAGAACGCAAGGAGCCTATGATGCGAGTGATGTTGTAGGGCTGGTAATCGACAAAGCGGACACGACTGTCCTGCGCCGCGCCGCGCGGAATATCGAGTGCAGATGCCGTGCTGGCGGACGTCGTAAGGAGGAGAGTAGCAATGAAAATAGTCCGCATCAGTTGATGGCCTCCGGATCGGCTCGGTATTCGCTGACGGCAAAACCGAGAGGATTCACCAGCCGATCCGTCGACGACATCGGCGCGTTTGCATAGGAGAACGTCAGCGTTGCAACCCAATGGGTTGTCCGGACTTCTTCCCCGCGGGTGATGGTGCGCATGTAACGGACGGATACGACATGCGAATTTATCAGCGAGATCGAGGCGATGCTGATGCGTGCGGTGGCGCCGCGCCCATAGGTGTTCTGCGGCGACTCCGGATTGCTGCCGCGATAGAGGGCCGAGAACCGAGCCTGCTCCGGCTGCGTCGAAAGAAGAGCGACTGTGCGGAAGTTGTCCTCTGCCTCGCTCCAGACGTAGCTTTCGCGAGCGCGGACGTATTTCGCGGCGAAGTATTTCGTCACGGCCTCGTCATAGGTGCCGGCCGTCGACGTCAGCGCCGAGACGACATCAACGATGCCTGTCGAATTGTCGACCCGCACGACAAACGGCTCGACCGACTTCAACGGCGTGAGGCCGGCAACGGCAAGGATCGAAGCGCCGGCGAGAATGCTTGCCGCGACGGCAATGGACCAGGCAACGCGTGAAGAGCGCTCGACCTGGATCATGCGTTCCTGGTCGAAGCGCCGCGCCTTGTCAAAGTATGTCTTGAGTTCGTCGCCGGAGACCATCGCGTCAGCCCCCGCCTGGACGATAGGAGGCGTCGACGTCGAACTGGGCAAAGGCGAAAGATTCCCTACCCTCTTCGACATACGCGGTGGCGACGGACTGAGAGGTCGCCGGTCCCGCATAGGACTGTTTCTGTTTGACGTTGCTATTGTCTTCCCACTGCCACATCGAGCGATTGAGGGGGCGGCGCGAATAGCCATCGCAATTTGGGAGCGGATACGTCAGCGATGCGCAGCCGCTTAAGGCAGCCGCCATGCAGAGCAGCGGAAATGTTCTGATCATTCCTGAAGAGCCCTTTTTTCTTGTTCGTGCGAAAAGCGTCACGAGCCCGAGCCTTTCGAGCTGAAGGTTCGACCAATGGCCCGGACACCGCGTCCGGCCGCACGGGCGGTATGGGACGCCGCCCAGGCGAGCGTGCTTTCGTGGGCGTCGCGTGCAGCGCCGTAGCCGTAGGTCAACGACGCGCCGCCGGCGGCAAGCGCCGAAGCAATGTTCGGAAGCTGATAGAAGACATAGAGGGCAGCGAGGCAGATGGCGCAGAGCGCGGTTGGACGCATCAGCACGTCGGTATATCCTTGAATTGCCGTGAAGGTCGTATCGATGCAGGTGATCAGCAGTGAGCCGACGGCGACGACGAGCACCTGGAGGATCACGAAGTTCGCAAGCTGTCCCAGCCACGCCTCGGTGAAGCGCCGCGTCGCCTGAAACATCGCCAGGGCCACGAAGATCGGACCGATGGCGAGCACGATGGCGAGCGCCAGCCGGGCATAGAGCGATACGATATAGCCAATCGCCGCGACGATGAAGCTCGCGCCAATGACCATCATGCCGCCGATGCCTGTCACGAAATCGACCGGCCAAGAGGAGCGGGCCCAGATCTCCTTGGCACACGCGTGCCCCTTATCGAGCAGGCTGTCGAAGGTTGAGGCACTTGGTGCTGCGCCGGAGTTCAACGCCTGCGAAATCTCACGCGGCAATCCCTCGAAGAAGATGTCGGTGACGTAGGTCTGGTATTCGTCGGCGTCCCTCACCAGCATCACGATGATGGCGAGCTTGATCGTCCGAAATGCGAAGTCGAGGATCGGTTCCTGGACCGAGCCGCGGAGCACGAGATAGCCGTAAAGCACGACATAGAGCGTGACCGCTGCCGTCAGGGGGCCCGAAATCCACTCTGAGATGTTCGAGGTCCCGTCGGAGACGAAGGTCTCCAGCGGAGCCTTGAACTGCTCGTCGACGAAGGCAAAGACCTGATACATGCCCTCAACCTCCAGGTGCCTTTCACATCCGCTTAAGACGGGCCTTGAAGTCTGCGGCCGCGGCGTTTTGGCAATTCGGGGTATTGCCTAATTCACCAGGGTTGTTGCGACACGTCGCGATGATTTCGGACAGCAGGGCCTCGTCGGCGATGAGTTCGTCGACAGTGTAGGTGCGCTCGGCTTGCTCGGAGCAGCTAACCAATAGGACAGCGAGAAGAACGACATGCCTCTTCATTGCAGTGCCGCCCCCATCGCGTCGAGGCGCCGGCGCCAGTCTTCCGCCTTGCGCTGCTCGTCAATTTGGGCCTGTGCGTGCTGGACCATTCGGAGGGCCTCCATGCGCAGTACATCGGTCTGGAGGAAAGCTGTTTCCGCCTGAAGTCGCGCCTGAAGGTCGGCTATGTCCTTGGCGTCAGCCGCGGTCGAAATCTTCTCGCGGAGTTGGTCAATGCCATCGACGCGCTTGGCCGCGGCATCGAAGATATGCTGCGCTAGGCTCATCTGGCCGGCATTCTTGTTCTGAATGCGCGAAAGCTCCTGCGCGTAGAAGTCCTCTGCGCTGGTCCGATAGGTCGAATTACCCTCAAGGAATTTCGTGGCCGTATCGCCGAACACGCCCGTTCCGCTTCCCTTGAACAGTCCATCGATGACGTTAAAGTCCCCAGGCAGCGCCTTGCGGACGGCAGGATCGTTCAAGACGCCGGCAACATCCGCCATATCGGTGATCTTGTTGAGCGAGCCGTAAAGCTGCTGCGCCTGCTCTATCTGCTGATTGAGCGCATCAAGCTGGGCTTTCAGTTGGGCGATACTCTCGAGGTGCTTGGCGATCGCGGTTCGGTCGATCACCGGGATCCCCTGCCCGGCTGCCGTGCCGGCGGAGAGAATGAGCGCCGCGGCTATTGCCGCGCCGTGAATTCGATTAGAAGCCATTAGCTCAAACTCCTTCTTTGCTGAAAAATCGGAAGCCAATCCGCGAGCCGGTCGCCGACTTCTGTGCGGATTGCATCGGCGAGTTCGACATTCGCGGTGCGGCCGGAGAGGATGGCAAGTTCGTCGTCGAAACCGCCGAGGTTCAGTTCGGCGACAACGCTATTGTGTCCTTGCTTCAATATGAATCGGCGGCTCTCGACGGAGAGCTCGCGTGCAATGAGTTCATACTCCCGCTCGGTGAGCTTGAAGCCGTCGACATAGTCGGCGTAGTTACTGCGGGAATTCGGTAGGAAGATCTGCGTCGGGCATTGCTCGATGATCGTATGAGCGATCGGCGATACGATCGCATCGCGCGGGCTCTGCGTAGCAAAGAGCATAAGTCCGTTCTGCTTGCGGATCGTCTTGAGCTTGTTCTGTGCGAGATCGCGAAACCCTTCATCCTGGAGCGCCTTCCAGAACTCATCGATAACGATGATGATGCGCCTGCCATCGATCAGTTGCTCGACGCGATGAAAGAGGTAGGCCATCAGCGGCGTGCGGATTTCCTCGTTGTCGAGGAAATCGGTCATGTCATAGCCGACGAATTTGCCGTCGAAGCCGATGTCCTCAATGATGTTATCGAACACCCAACCGAGCGGCCCCCCTCTCTCCCACCGCCGCAGTCGCGCGGCAATGCCTTCGGGATCGGCGTTGTTGAGGAAGGTCCTGAGCGCGCCGATCGTCCGGCGCTCCACGGGCAAGTCGGCAAGGCCGTCGATGGCGACGGCGATATCGCGGAGTTCGGTCACCGTCAGTTCCCGTGTTGCCGAGCCGACAAGCCTGCCGACCCAGCGCGTGAGAAACACCTTGTTGTCCGGCGTCGGTTCCAGTGCCTTCAGGGGAGCGCACCCGGTCGGGGCACCATTCTTCAGCGGCAGATAGGTGCCGCCGGCGGCGCGCACGTAGAGATCAGATCCCCTGTCCTTATCGAAAAACACAACATGCGGGTCATGTTTCTCCAGCTGCGACAGCATGAAGTTCAAAAGCACGGTCTTGCCGGCACCGGACGGTCCGCACACGAAAGTGTTGCCGAGATCGCCATAATGGAAATTGAAGTAGTACGGTGACCCCGACGCCGTCTTGAGAAGAGCGACGGCAGGTCCCCATTCATTGCCGTGCTTCCGACCGATCGGGTAGGAGTGGAATGGTGCGAGCGCCGCGAAGTTGCGCGACGTAATCGCGCCGGACCGGGCGCGATAGCGGAAGTTCCCTGGTAGTTGTGCCCACCAGGCCGCCTCGAGGCCGAGATCCTCGCGCGCGACGACGGCGGCTCCACTGGTCAGGCTGGCGCGCGCCTTGGCGAGATTGTCGGTCAGTTCCTTCACCGATGGTGCAAAGACGGAAAGCGTCAGGTGGTGCTCGCCTAGCACGAACCGATTGGACTCCAGATCGTCCATCGCCCCATCAAGTTCCTCGATCTGTGAGGCCGCCTTGTCCCCACTGCTGACCATCTGGTTTTGCTTGCGGCCCATGATCACGCGGGCGTCCGCCTTCGAGACGAAGGAGAAGGATTGCGTCAGGATCAGTTCGAAGGGACTAGTGAGCACACCGTCGAGCATGCCGGTCCGAGTTCTGGCCGGATATTCCTTAAAACTCAGCATGCCGGCAAAGCGGCTTTCGGCCTCGTGCCGGATCTCGACTGTCTCGCGGCCGACAATGACACGATCCGAGTAGATCGCCGAGGCGATACGCCCCTCCGTCAGCGGGACCGGCTCCCGACGGCCGCCGACGAACTGATGCAGCACTTCGCTCGGCTCCGAGAACAACAGGCCGTCACGTTCGTAGAGGCACAGCACGCGCGGTTCGAAGCGTTTCAACGCCGCTGTGACATCGATGACCTTGTCGCGGAGCTGCTTGAGGGCTTCCTCGTCGAGTTCGGCCCCAACCTGACGTGCCCGACGCAAGCGCGCCAGCAGCCTTGCCGCCTTGTCGGACGGATCGCGGGCCGGAGACCACAGGATCGTCAGATAGAGGTCGTTGCGAAACAGGTCCTCCCCAACCATGCGCGCGCGATACTTATCATTGAGCGCCGCCGAGAAAGGTGTGGTGAACGTGCCTTCCGGATAGCTGTTGTCGCGACGGCGGATGAGATGAGTCCACAAGGCAAGCCGCTCGTCGGCGATGTTCCGATAGAGCGTGTTGAGGTCCCTATGGAGAGCATTCAGGTCGAGAACATCCGCGGTCTCGAAAGAGACGCCTTCAAGCGCGATCATTACCATCAGCGCCCGGGAATCGAGCGCGATCGTCGACACGTCGACATGGCGGACATAGGGGATGAAGGTCTCCGGACCGAGTTCGCGAGATCTGAGTGTGGTCAGGCTAGGCAAATCCGAGGTCCCTTTCATCGTATTTCCGGGCGAGATTCAGGGGACTAAGCGTCGCTCCGCCCCAAAAGGCGCTGTTGCGCGACCGGCCGCGTGTGTCCACCCAAGCCAGCAAGATGCGGAACATGTTGTGGTCGTGTTTGACGAGCGCGCGGAAAATGAGGTGAAAGACGACGCCAACAGCCAAGTAGGCGATCGAGCCGGCGACGATGTAAAGAATGGTCGTCAGCATGATGTTCATGCCCATGGCTTCCATCGTCACGCCAGCGATCATCGCCGGCCGGGTGCAAGCGATGAACAGCGTGTCTTCCTCAAGGATTGGCCGAAAACTCGCCATGGCGTCAGCTTCCGACGATGGTGTTCACGAGTTCGGTAGCGCCGAAGATGCCGCCAATGCCGATGATCCAGAACCCTGCGCGCCTCAGATCCATGTAGCCGAACATCCAGGCTATGCAGATCACGATGATCGCGATGACGGCCAGAAGCTTGGCGATGTTGCCTGTCAGCATTTCGACGATGTTCTGCAGCACGGTCTCGATGCCGGCCGCCTGCGCGAAGGCAGGTTCGACCATGGATGCCAGGATGGCCATTGCCATTACGGCGGATGCGGCGATCGGGCGGATACGGGCGCTGAAAGTCATTCACTCTCCTCCATATGACTGTTCTGAAACACGAGGACGGAGGACCTCCGTCTCGATCTGAAAACGTCCCAGGACGGCACCGACGCCGTTTGATCGGCAAGGGCCTCGTCCTTGCGTGCATCGCCGATCGCCTCGACAAGAGGCGCTTCGTTGAGTTCCCGTCCATCATCTTCGATCATGAGCGTCGTGATGGTGCTGGCGAGCCGGCTTTCTTCCTGGCGGACCTGCTCATCGTACCTGACCATCGCGCCGACAGATGGATCGTTTCGTCCGTAGTAGGAGTGCAGCATCACCTGTTCGGCCCGGCTCGGGTCCGCGCCCGCTTTCACCGCCAGCCGGTAGTACCCATCGAGAATGGTCGCCGTGGCCCGAAGGTTGCGGCATGGGTCGAAGGCATCTGAAATCGAAAGATTGAGCTGGCGGAGTTCTTCCATGCCGATGCCGCCGAGGCCGAGCTGTATGTCGTGCCGCTCGGCTGCCAATGACGTGGCGATTGCGATCGCCTTCACCTTGGTTGTGGGCTGCACCGAGAGTGTCGCGCCGCTGTTGACCCGGATGGCGAAGGGTTCGAACCGGCTTTCAAGGCTGACGATGGCGGCGAGCGTCTCGCTTGCAATTGTGGGTGCGCACGTTTGCGCCAAATCGAGGAAAGCAACAGGCATGCTCAATACCACACTCGTTGCTTGCCAACCCCGTCGATGATCACGTCGATGTAATGGGGTTGGGGGCGGATGTTCGGTCGAGTCGTCACATAGCGCTGACACTGTGTACGGCCGTCTCTCCGCCGCCACGCTGCCGATGAGTTCATCCGATCATCGTTGGAGTAGCATTCAGCGTTCGAGACGGTCTGTGGCGTGGCCGAGATACAACTCGCTTCGAGCCCATGGTCTCCATACCGCGTTGTCAGGCGATAACCGTCATTGCAATAATAGGGGTCGTATCGAGGACGCGAGGCCTGAAACCCAACGCTGCCGCAAGTGGGAAAGGAGCGCCCTCTTGCAAGCGCGCGCCAGAGCCTGTGGATTGGCGCCCGGCATTCCGCGTATTGCGTCGGACCGCTCGGATTGGAAAGGCACAGGATAACCTGGCACCCCCATTCGCCCGCCTGCGCTTTACTCTCGAAAACAAGATAGAATGGCGCTAAACTGGCTGCAGTGACAAATGCCCGTATAAGAGACTTGTTCATGGCCACCACCTTCACTAACGCGATTGTGCGCAATCCTAACAGCGGCGCAATTTCGCGTCGCTTTTTACAATCATATATCTGACAGTATAAAAAATGACAAGCGCACTTAATGCCCATTGGCAGAGCCAGCTGTTTTCGGCTTACGCACTGCAGGAAGTTTTCGACAAACCGGTTGAGGGAGAGACGCCGCAATCGCGTTTAAAGCAGGTCGGAATGATGACGGTGCTCTATATGATGCATCAAAACCATGAAAAGCTAACGCTCTCGAATATAAGCCAAATTACCGGTTTGACGCGCAATGCTGTGGCGGAATCAATCGATCCTCTCATTGAGCGGGGCATATTGACCGAAACGATTGTGAAGAACTCGATGGGACGAGGAACTGCGAGGCAGTTTGAGTTCTGCCCGGACGTTTTCGATCGCCTAAGGTTAAGTCCAGAGCAGCAGAAATCTGGAGCTTAGTGATATTTATACGACACTAACAGCATCACGCGACGGCGGCGTTGAACCAGCACGCGCAGCATCGTGACCTTTCAGAAGGCGTAGGTTTGGGGCCGAAAAATTCAACTCGGCCATCCAGGTCTGCTTTTCGGCGGCCGTCAGGCGAATGCCTGCATCGCGATATCCCAAGAGGTACTTTATTCACTTGGCCGTGCGCCGCAGCTCTTCCAGTAGCGGTCGCAGCTTGTGCTTGCGCCGGTGCTGCTCGATAAGCCCATCAAGGTGCGCAAGCCACTGGGCGGACCGCCCGCAAGCCTTATGCGCGCGGGCGGCAATCCCGAGCCACAATGCGGCCGTCTCATAGCGGCTTGATCTTCCTTCAGACATAATCGGATCGGCCATGCGGCATGCAAGGACAATCACCCAATCGGGGTGATCCGCCAATGCCCGTTCAGCAAGTCGACCCAGCGTAGGGTCACGTGGACTGAAGAAACGCGTTTCCTGCAGGTCGATGCAAGCAACGGCGTCGGCGACCAAGTCCTCGTCGAGCAGGATTTCGATCCGCTCATAGGCGTAAGGTGCCGCCGTCAGCGCCGCAAGCAGCAATTCGCGCAACTTCGGCCAATCCGGCGGAGCAACGAGTTTCTTGGCCACGCGGAAATCTTCCCGTGCAAGGCTTTCTTCGAAGGCTACTTGCGTTGCCTTGAACATCATATCCCGATTGCCTACCTCATGCGCCTTTTCGCGCAGCCAGCGTGCCAGCATTGCCCTGCCTGCTCTGTGATGCCAGTTTTCTTCGCCTTCGTCGCGCCCGTCTCGCGACAGCCCCCAGGCAGCAAGGTCGAACGCGGTTTCCACCCGGCCGACAGAAGCCACGACCTCGACAAGCCGCAAGAGATCACCATGGGTGGTTAGGCGCACATGGGCGAGCGCGACCGCCTCACCGACACGCCCCATCTGCGCCAGCTTCACAGCATGGTCGCAATGAAACCCAGCCGCACGGGAAAGGTTGAGGAAATGCTCACCACGCCCCATGGCTTCGAGCGCGGCAAGTCGGGCCCGCGTCAGATCGGCATCGAGCGGATCGCTACCTCCTCCAGGCGGCCAGCTCTGCCCAAGCCCTGCGAGCGTCGCCTGAAGGCCTGGCTCGTCCCAGCCCTGCATGCAAGCTGCAATGGCAGTAGCAAAGGCATCGTCGGCGCCGAATTCTGCGAGTTCGCGCTGCCAGTCGGCCAATTCATCGGCGAGGTTATCGCGCGCCTCCTGTGAGACACCATCCATGAGGGCGGCTTGAGCGATCAATTGATCAAGCCGGGGAAAGAACTCGTGCAGGGTTTCATCCCAATCGGCGTTTTCCGGCCAATATGCGGCCAGCCCCGAGGCAACGGGCTTCAAGATCGTTAATGCATGGGCGCCGCGCCCGGTAGCAAGAAGGGGTTCAGCCTCGTCAATCAGTTGTTCGAGCGCCGCTTCATCGATACCCGCAGACCGTTCGCCCCAACCGTGCCGATGCCGCCCCGAACCGGTCGAAGCGAAAAGCGCTTCGGCGCGACGACGAAACGGCACCGGATCGAGCAGCGCGCTTGCCTCGTCAGCTACCGAAGCCGCGAACCTGGCATCGAGCCAAAGGGCAAAGCCCTCGTCTCTCTCGGCACGTTCCAGCACAAGCGCCTCAAGCCGTTCACGCGAAATCGCCCGTAAATGCTCCGCGCGCTCGTTCGCCGCCTGCTTCATCTGTACTCCTAGAAATTCGACTTCAGACGTTTGGCGGCGAAGCGCTTGGCTTCAAATCAGCTTTAGCTTCGTCGCCAGAGCCGTCGCCTGCGGAAGCGAGTAGGCATTTAGCTTCCTGCGCGCATTATTCATGTGGAAGTTGACGTTCCAGTAGGTCATGTTCTCGATGTCGGCGATTGCTCTCATGGATTTGCCCTCGGACGCCCACTTAAGCATAAGCGCCTGTCTAGTGGTCAAAGCGATGCTCGGTTTTGCTGTAGGCTCAATGTTCGTTTGCTCGATCCGCACATGAAGCTGGGCGACCGCCATGGCGGCCGCTACCGGATCGACATCACCTTTCAGCGAGAGGGAAGGCTTGTGTGAGGCCATGGTCAGCATTGCTATACGTCTGAACGCAGTCGCGACTGGAATGGTGATCCCCGACCGAATACCGAAACCGGCGGCATCCAGATAAAACTGCCGAACGCGCCTCGATCTGACAGTCCTTGAATTTTCGGAAGACCAGGTGAACGCCTTCATCGTCGCCCTTGCAATCTGGATCACGGGATCGATCTCGTTGAAGCTTTTGGCGAAGTACCAATCCTGCCATTCAGGATGATAATTCGAAACGGCGAATGTTCCGATTGGTTGAAGATTAAGGTAGGCGTAATACTCGAAGCCGAGCTCTTGCGCGAGCTCGGTGAGCGCTTCATTGAACATCTCCTTGGTGCGCGCCACGGTGGAAACATCGGTTAGCTTCTGAAACCAGCCCTTCACCTTCTCCTCCTTTTTTGCCCTCTCGTCTTACTCAAACAATACTCGGCCCAGCGACATTTTGGACCTTTTGGAGAGCCGCCGGCAAGTTGTGCTCCTGCCAAGGACCCCCATTGCCAACCTCTGACGGCTTACGTTGCCACTTACCTACCTATTCGCCATGGGCCGGAAGACCGCGCTTGGTGTTGCTTCTTCCGGTATCGTCACCCACAGCTTTAAGCGATCTTGATGCCGCGGCCAGCGTGCGGGCAACTTCTACGATCTCTTCACGGTTCGCGGTCGGGTCCTCTTTGTTCCACGCAAGCCCCATGCCGATCGTGAAATCCACCCCCTCCACTTCCCGAAGGCGGAACGACTGGTGGGGCAAATCTCTGGTCCATTCCGGCACGAAACCTACGCCCATCCCGGCCGCAACCAGCGAAACCAACGAGAGCGTGTCGTCGCAACTACAGGCAACCTGATCGAGAAGGCCAAATTTTCTGAACTGCTCGAAGAAGTACTTTTCCGTGTAAGATAGATTTGAGCGGGAAAAGGAGATGATCCGTTCCCGTTTCAGATCGCTCATTGTGACGGTCTCCGCCGTCTCAAGCCGGCTGCCAAGTGGCACCGCCAGAAGATATCGTTCGTTGGCGATGCTCTGCCAACGGAGCGATCCGATGTTTTCGACCGGCCGGATGAAGCCAAGGTTGATACGGCCCTTCTCCAGGTCGCGGATGATTGCATCGGTGGAACCACTGCTCACGTGGATCTGAATATCGGGAAATCGCTTGCCGAGCTTGTTCAGAAAAAGCGACAAGACACCGAAGGTCGCGGGATATATGGTTCCGATGGTGATCCGATCGACATTCTTGCCCGCAACGGCCCGCACGACAGCGGAACTGTTTTCGATCTCCCGCAGAACATTGATGCACCGCTCGTAAAAAACTTCGCCGGCTTTTGTCAGTTGAACACGCCGCGTAGAGCGGATGAGAAGCTGCACGCCGAGCTCCCTTTCCAACGTTTGTATCTGCACGCTAAGGGCGGGCTGCGCCATGGAGAGCGTCGCCGCAGCGCGCCCGAAATGCAACTCCTCGGCGAGGGTTGCAAAACATCTCATTTGACGGAATTCCATTGGCCTGTCCTCTGCATCCGCGCAAGTCATTCCACACGGAGACAGATCATCCATTAATCTCCCATATAGATCAATCTGTTATTTTTTAATAACACAAAACCCATAAATTGCTGCAGTAGACGGCGAATCGTCTTTATCCTATCGGTTGAGTATGAAAACGAACCTGGAACATCTTCCCGAGAAGAAGCAGCGCGAGCTTGCGCGCGTCGTGGAGATCATCCACGAGGAGTTTGCCGATGCGCTCGAGGGCGGTTCGGCCGACTTCAAGAAGCGCGGTCGGATCCTGAAAATTATCCTCTTCGGCTCCTACGCCCGCGGCACCTTTGTTGACGAACCGCATACGATGAAGGGCTATCGCTCCGATTACGATATCTTCGTCATCGTCAATTCGAAAAAGCTCGCGGAACCGGAATACTGGGAGAAGGCGACCGACCGATTGATGTGGGACAAAGGAGTCTCGACGCCCGTGGGGCTGATTGTCCATGGCGCCCGAGAGGTGAACAACTTCCTTGCAGACGGACAATATTTCTTCGTCGATATTCTGCGCGAGGGGATCGTGCTCTACGAACTCGACGATCGACCGTTGGCCGAGCCGAGACGGCTGACCCCGATGGAGCGCTACCGATCGTCAGCGAACCACTATTCGGCGATGCTACCCGCTTCTGAACGCCTGTTAGAAACAACTCGTTTCCATCTCCATAAGATGAAAGGAGATCCGGAATGGGCAAAAGATGCGGCATTCACATTGCATCAGGTTATAGAACGACTGTATTCGACGGTTCTCCTCACTCATACCAACTACAGCCCACCTTCGCACAACCTCAAGTTTCTCCGCGGTCTCGCCGAGGATCGGGATCAGCGGCTGGTCGAGGCTTGGCCGCGTGACCAACATCGATATGCCGCCTGGTACAACATTCTTAACGAAGCCTATGTGAAGGCACGCTATTCGAAGCACTTTGAGATCACCGAAGAAGGACTCGGATGGCTTCTCGAGCGGACGGAGCATCTTTTTCGACTCGTTGAGTTCGTCTGCCAGGAGCGGCTGGCGGAACTGGAGCGAGGCTCAGACTAGCGTCGACAAGCTTACATCTCGGAAGAGCCTTGAGTAGACGCGTGCCACCGCTGAAGCCAGCCTCGATCATGCTGAGACGTCGCTCACATCAGCGGTACCGTTGCGTCCCGTTGTGCACCGTCCATATTGCGGCGCTTCAGCACTCCGTCGGCACTGAGCTCCTGATAGACATCTTTTTTTGCAGGATGCATCATTTAGCGATCCGCCTGATGCAATGGTTCTCTCGCTTGATGCAGGCAATCTCCGCCGTCGAGCATTCGGCAACACGGTTGACGACAACGCAGTGCGAGCACTGATCGGTGAATTCCAGGCAATCTGGATTGGCCTTGATGAAGTCTTGCAGGCTGGCATTCTCGGTCTGCTGCGGCTCAGGAATGGCATCGGCGTCGGGCGTGTCCGCCGCGCGAGCTGTCACTATGCCTGCAATGGCAAGCGCCAGGCAAAGCGCGACACGAAAGCTGCACTGCCTCATCCCCTGCTCCTTCCAGACTAACCCCGAAACGACGCGAAACAGGCCATCGGCCGGCGCTGTATAATTTCAAAGAGTGCCGTCACAACGGCCGCCGCGCAAGTGGCCGCCCTTTGCCCTCACCCCAGTTCGTTACGGATCGCCCGCATGAAGACCTTGGCGCCGATACCGATCAGGCCATCGGGAAAATCATAGTCGGGATTGTGCAGCCGCGCGTGGTTTTCTCCGGCGCCGAGGAAGAACATCGCCGCTGGTGCCACGCGCCCGAAAAGCCCGAAATCCTCCGAACCCTTCATTGGCAGCACGCCCTCGCCGCGGTCACGGCTGACGCCCTCCTCGTCCATGGCCCGTTCAAGCGCCGTCACGGCGCGTTCCGCATTGCTGCACTGGTGGAACACGTCCTCGTAGCCGATCGTGACCTTCAGCCCGGCAGCACCGGCCTCTTTCGCAACCAGCGCCTCGGCCCGGGCGACGAGATCGGCCATGCGCTCGTCGGTCAGTGTGCGCAGCGTCGCCCAGATCTCGGCATAGCCGGGGCTGATGCCGAAGGCCGCCTCGCCGAGGCGGGCATGCGTCACCGTGACCAGCGTGTAATCCTCGTTAAGCGGCCCGTTGTTGCCAAGCGCCGTCAGCCCGGAAAGCAAGGCGGCGATCGCAAAGGTCGGCGCAATGCCGTCCTCCGGCGTCGAGGCATGCGCCGTCTTGCCGGAAAGCAAGATCCGCATCCCGCGCGAGGCGCAATTGACCGGTCCTGAGCGCAGCGCCGCATGGCCAAAGCGTAATCCCGGAAAATTGTGCAGTGAGAAGACCAGATCCGGCTTGATGTCAGCAAATTTCGGGTCGGCAAGCACGGCCGCAGCACCGGCGCCGTTTTCCTCCGCCGGCTGGAACATCAGGATCGCCCGGCCCTTGGCCGGCCGCATTTGTCCCAGTCCCCTCGCCAGCGCCACCAGGATCGTCATGTGCCCATCATGGCCGCAAAGATGCCCCTTGCCCGCGATCTGCGACCGGTGGCCGATTTCCGAAATCTCCTCGATCGGCAGCCCGTCGAGCTCGGCCCGCACCATGACGGTCGGACCCGGCTCGCGTCCTTCATAGATTGCCGCCACCCCGTGCCCGCCAAGGCCGGTCATCACCGCGTCCGGCTTCGTCTCAGCCAACGACGCCACGATCGTTTCCGCCGTTTCCCGCTCCTCGCCCGAGACTTCCGGCCGCCGGTGCAGGTCGCGCCGAAAAACGGTGAGCGCCTCAAGTTCACGGTCGATCAGAAACATTCACGCGCCTCCGCTTCTTTATCAGGATAGAAGCTCCAGTTTCCGGCTCCACTGCTCATGCCTCTGGAAACGCATGATCCTGGTGACCTGGCCCCTTCAAAAGTCTCCCAGCCACGACCTTAGACCATCTTCGCTATTGAAAGAGAAGCGCGAAAGACGTCGTTGGACACAGCTGCAGTGGATCGACTTCAGCCCGATCTCACACGTGCTTTGCCGGTCGCACTGGAACTTGTTCGCCCAGGTCGCAACCAAGAAACCGGTTGCTCGAAACTGCGCCCAAAGTACGCACGGCTCTCGGTCTTCAAGTGAGGCCTCCAACTTGTCGCGTTGAATGATCGGTTAGCGGCTTCAGACGCGACACGTCTTTCTTCAGACTGCACAGAGCTTGTCGCGCAAGCTGCGTCATATCCGGTTGAATGGCGTACCACACCCCAATTGCTGCAAAATCCAACTTCCCCTACATTGACCAAGTGGTAAAAAAGACGCGCGCCAAACGCGCAATCAATCAGAGGGGAACTTAATGCAAAGCGATTCCTTCAATTTTGCCATTTCCAGAAGAACCCTGATCAAAGCTGCTGGCGCTTCCGCCGTGGTGGCGGCGACGGGTCTGCCGGGCCGTCTGCTCGCTGCGGATCCGATAAAGGTGGCGGCCATCTACACCGTTCCGGTCGAGCAGCAGTGGGTCAGTCGTATCCACAAGGCAGCGAATGCAGCCAAGGAGCGCGGCGACATCGAATATGTCTATTCGGAAAACACCGCGAACAACGATTACGAGCGCGTCATGCGTGAGTATTGCGAGGCGGGTCACAAGTTGATCCTTGGCGAGGTCTTCGGCGTCGAGGATGCGGCCCGCACGGTTGCCAAAGACTACCCGGATGTCGCCTTTCTGATGGGCTCGAGCTTCAAGCCCGACGCCGCTGTTCCGAACTTCTCAGTTTTCGACAACTATATCCAGGACGCATCCTATCTGTCCGGCCTTGTCGCCGGCGCAATGACGAAGTCCAAGAACATCGGCATGGTGGGAGGCTATCCGATCCCAGAGGTTAACCGGCTGATGAATGCATTCATGGCCGGCGTGAAGGAAGTGGCCCCGGACACCAAATTCCAGGTCGCCTTCATCGGCTCATGGTTCGATCCGCCAAAGGCCAAAGAGACCGCTTTCGCCCAAATCGATGGGGGTGCGGACTTGCTATATGCCGAACGTTTTGGTGTGTCCGACGCCGCCAAGGAGAAGAAGGTCTTGGCCATCGGCAATGTCATCGATACCCAGGCGGACTATCCGGACACCGTTGTCGCATCCGCACTGTGGCATTTCGAACCGACGCTAGACAAGGCGATCAGCGAAGTGAAGGCCGGCGCGTTCAAGGCTGACGACTATGGCATCTATTCCTTCATGAAAAACGGCGGCTGTTCACTGGCGCCTTTCGGCACCTTTGAGAGCAAGGTTCCGGACGCCATCAAGGTCAAGGTCGCGGAAAAGGAAAAGATGATCAAGGACGGTTCGTTCGCCGTCGAGATCAACGACGCCGAGCCGAAGTCGACCTAGCCTTCCTTCCTCGCGTTCATGGGAGAAGTGGTCGGCTGTGGCGGACCAGGAATTACACTTCGCCAACAGCGACCATTCTCTCCTTGGACGGGAAAGGAAGTCCCCACAACTCCTCTTCCGGTCGCCGACGTGTCTAGCAAAACCGCCCTTCGTCTTTCCCGCATCAGCAAGCGCTTCGGCCCACTCAGGGCTAACGACGCCATTTCGTTTGAACTCAAGCAGGGCGAAGTCATAGCACTTCTCGGGGAGAACGGCGCCGGCAAGACGACTCTGATGAACATTCTGTTCGGCCACTACGTCGCCGACGAAGGAACCGTCGAGGCATTTGGCAAGCCGCTGCCGCCGGGAGATCCGCGCGCTGCCATAGATGCCGGCGTCGGCATGGTTCACCAGCACTTCACCCTCGCTGACAACATGACGGTGCAGGAAAACATTGCGCTTGGCACGCAGAGCATTTGGCGCCTGCGGCTCGACCGGGCCGCCGCGCGACGGCGCATCGAGCGATTGTCCGCCGATTTCGGCCTCGCCGTCGACCCCACAGCTACCGTCTCCAGCCTTTCAGTCGGCGAGCGACAGCGCGTCGAGATTCTAAAGGCTCTTTATCGCGAAGCCCGAATCCTAATCATGGACGAGCCGACGGCTGTCTTAACCCCCGCCGAGACTGAGGCACTGTTCCGGACGCTGAAGCTGCTCGTCGCCAAAGGCCTGTCGATCATCTTTATCTCTCATAAATTACACGAAGTGATGGCCGTCAGCGATCGTGTGCTGGTTCTGCGTTCCGGCCAGCTCGTAGGTGAGCGCGAAACAGGTTCGACCGATCGCAAAGAACTGGCAGCGCTCATGGTTGGAAAAGAGGTCAAGCCAGCCAACGTCAGTCCGCTGAAGCTCGGAGCACCGCTGCTGGCACTCGAACAGGTCTCCGCAACGGCCTACAACGGGGCGGGCCTCGACAAAGTATCGCTCACCCTCACAGCCGGTGAAATCACCGGAATTGCCGGCGTCGCCGGTAATGGTCAGGCTGTCCTTGCTGCCCTTATCGCCGGCATCCGGCGTCCCACCAGCGGCAGCATTTCCATCGCTGGACGGGACGTCGCCGACTGGTCGCCGCGCGCCGCGCTCGCACATGGCGTGGCCCGCATTCCGGAAGACCGCCACGCTATCGGCAGCATCGGCGACATGAGCGTGACGGAAAATGTCATCGCCGAACGCTACCAAAGCCCTCGGTTCAGCCGCATGGGCTTCCTGAATTGGAAAGCCGCCGGGCGTTTCGCAGAGAAACTCATTGCCGACTACGACGTCAAATGCCCTTCGCCCGAAGCACGCATACGCCTACTCTCAGGCGGCAACATGCAGAAGCTCATTCTCGGCCGGGCCCTTGATGCCGACCCCGCGGTCATTCTGGCAAGTCAGCCGACACGCGGCCTCGATGTCGGCGCCGTCGCCTATGTTCATCGCATGCTGCTCTTAGCGCGAGATCGGGGCGCCGCGATATTGCTCATTTCGGAAGATCTCGAAGAAGTCCTGGCATTGTCCGACCGCATCTTCGTTATGTTCAAGGGGCGCCTTTCCACACCCTCTGCAAGGGGCGAACGCAACATTCGGGAACTGGGGGAACTGATGGCGGGCCACAGCGGGGAGCGCGGCGATCATGCGGCTTGAACCGAAACCCGCGCTGTCCCTGGCGATCACCTTGCTGTTTCCGCTGGCTGCCATAGGCACCACACTGGTGCTGACGTCGGTACTGGTTCTCGCCGCCGGCGCTTCCCCACTGTCCGTCTTCTATCTTGTGGCGAAGGGGGCGGCCGGCTCACAGTTCGCATTCCTAGAGACCTTGACCCGGGCGACGCCACTGATCTTCACGGGTTTGGCGATCGCCGTCGCCTTTCGGGCAAAGCTCTGGAACATCGGCGCAGAAGCCCAACTCTACATCGGTGGCGTCGTCACCGTGGCGCTGGGAACGGGCGCACTGCCCCTGCCTTCGGTTGTTCTAATCCCGGTAATTATGGTCGCCGTCATGGCCGCAGGCGCGTTGCTTCTGCTCGGCCCAGCCGTGCTGAAGACGCGTTTCGGCGTCGACGAGGTGGTCACAACGTTGCTGCTTAACTTCATCGTCCTGCTGTTCGTGTCGATGCTGCTCGAAGGTGTGCTCAAGGATCCGATGGGGCTCGGCTGGCCGCAATCGCAGAAGGTCATTGCCGAAGCACAACTGCCGCGCCTTATCCAGGGCAAGCGCCTGCACTATGGCTTCATCATCGCCCTTGCTTCGGCCGTCCTCATCTGGATCGTCATGAAAAAGACGGTTCTCGGTTACGAAATGCGCGCCGTCGGCATCAATCCCGAGGGCGCACGTTTTGTCGGAATTCTGGTCGACCGCACTCTGATGAAGACGGCGTTGCTTTCGGGAGGACTGGCCGCTCTCGCGGGTTTTTCCGAAGTCTCCGGGCTCAAAGGCAACCTGACGCTCGACCTGTCGCCAGGCTACGGCTACGCGGGCATCGTCGTCGCTATGCTGGCCATGCTGAATCCGCTCGGCGTCATCGCCTCTGCCATCTTCGTCGCCGGCATCTTCGTCGGCGCAGATGCCATGAGCCGAGTGGCCAAGGTACCGAGTTACATAGCCGACGTCATGGTCGCCACCTCGTTACTGACGATGGTTGTCGCGATCCTTCTGACGCGATTCCGAATCAGGTGGAGGTGACATGGACGCGCTCGAAATCCTCTTCACCGCTTCTTTCTGGGTTGCCGCAATCCGCATAGCATCTCCGCTGATTTTCGCGACGATGGGCGAGTTGATCTGCGAGCGCGCGGGCGTTCTTAACCTCGGCATCGAGGGGATCATGACGGTAGGCGCTTTCGCCGGCTGGTTTACCGTATATTCCGGCGGCGATCTTTGGGCCGGCTTGCTGGTCGCTGCCCTTTTCGGTGCCATGTTCGGCCTGCTGCATGCGACGCTTACGGTACCACTCGGCCTTTCGCAGCACGTCGTCGGCATCGGTGTTACGCTACTTGCCACAAGCCTTACCTATTTCGTCTATCGCCTTGCGCTGCCCGAAGTGACGTCGCCGCCCAAAATCGAGCCGTTCCAGCCCCTGCCGATCCCGGGCTTATCCAGCATCCCGATCGTTGGCGAGGCGCTGTTTACCCAGACGCCATTGACCTATCTCGCATTCATCTCGGTTGCAGCCGTTGCCTGGATCCTCTATCGCACGCCCATCGGTCTCGCCGTTCGTGCTGCCGGCGAAAATCCGTCAGCGGTCGAAGCGCAGGGCATTTCGGTCACGGGCATCCGCATGGGCGCCGTTGTCGTCGGTAGCGCGTTAATGGCGGTCGGCGGTGCCTTTCTCACCACCTCGGCTTTCAACTCGTTCTTCTTCCAGATGATCAATGGACGCGGCTGGATTTGCATCGCACTCGTCGTCTTTGGCTCCTGGCGGCCAGGAAAGGCACTGATCGGCGCCGTCCTCTTCGCCGCCTTCGATGCCTATCAGGTTCGTCTGCAGCAAATTTCGGGCGGCATCGTGCCCTATCAGGTTTTCCTGATGATGCCCTATGCGCTGTCGATCCTGGCGCTGATCCTGGTCGCACGTCGTGCTGCATACCCTAAAGCTTTGATGATCCCGTACCAGAAAGGCGAAAGATGAGTTTTGACCTGATCGTAAAAGGTGGCACGCTACCCGATGGCAACGTCGCCGACATCGGCATCAAGGGCGATAGGATCGCCGCGATCGAGCCACGCATCGATGCCGAGGCTGGTCGTGTCGTCGACGCCTCGGGCGACCTCGTCAGTCAGCCCTTTGTCGATCCGCATTTCCATATGGACGCAACGTTGTCCTACGGCCTGCCACGTATCAATGCCTCAGGTACGCTGCTCGAAGGCATCGCGCTGTGGGGCGAACTCAAGCCGCTCCTGACCCACGAGGCCGTCAAGCAGCGGGCGCTAGCTTATTGCGACTGGGCGGTCTCGATGGGTCTCCTCGCCATCCGCACCCATGTCGATACATGCGACGACCGCCTTCTTGCGGTGGAAGCACTGCTAGAGGTCAAGAAGGAGATCGCCGCCTATATCGACCTCCAGCTTGTCGCCTTCCCGCAGGACGGGTTCTATCGCTCCCCGAATGCTCGCGAAAACACCATCCGCGCCCTCGACATGGGCGTCGACATCGTCGGTGGCATTCCGCATTTTGAGCGGACCATGTCCGACGGCACGCGTTCCGTTACCGAACTATGCGAGATCGCGGTAAAGCGCGGCCTGATGGTCGACCTGCATTGTGACGAGACGGACGACCCGTTATCGCGCCATATCGAGCAGCTTGCCTATGAGACCCAGAGGCTCGGCCTGCAAGGCCGGGTAGCTGCCTCGCACCTTACATCGATGCATTCGATGGATAACTACTACGTCTCGAAGCTACTGCCGCTGATTGCGGAAGCCGACATCTCAGTGATCCCCAATCCACTCATAAACATCATGCTTCAGGGGCGCCACGACACCTACCCTAAGCGCCGTGGCCTGACGCGAGTGCCCGAGATGCTGAAGGTCGGCATCCGCACCGGTTGGGGTCAGGATTGCGTGCTCGATCCCTGGTATTCCCTCGGTACAGCCGATATGCTCGACGTCGCCTTCATGGGAATGCACGTCGCCCAGATGTCCTCGCCCACAGACATGCGCACCTGCTTCGACATGGTCACCAAGATCAATGCCGAGATTATGGGCCTCGATCATCTCGGTCTAGCCGTGGGCAAATCCGCAAGCCTCGTCGTACTCCATGCGGGCAACCCCATCGAGGCGGTTCGCCTGCGTGCCGAGCGGCTTTGTGTCGTCGCAAAGGGCAAGGTCGTGGCAGAACGCGAAAAGCGCGATACGACTCTGTCCATTAAGGGCCGTCCCGCGACCATCAACCGCCGTCACATTGTGCCAATGCAAGCGTTTTGATATGCACATGCACCCGCGCACCGAAGCGCCAACATCTTTGACTTCCTTAAACATCGGCGGCCTGCGCCTCCAGATAGGGCAGATCACGATGCCAACACCACGACGTTCGGCCTGGTTGGCAATGTCGCCGAGCGTGGCTTTGCGCTGCAGCAGTGCTTTCCGAAATCCCTCGATCGCGACCGGAAGACCGATCTGTTCCCGCACCAGAACGCAACAACACTTTGCCACCTTGCCCCGGTCGCATGAGATCGAGTTTGGCTGCTATCACGGCCTCGATCCTGTTTGGAGGAAACCTTCCTTTCACCGAGCAAGTCAAGCTCTCACTTGAAATCTCACTTGTCAGTGTGTATATGCAAATGTATATGCAATGGAGAGTTTTATGCCGCAGATTAGACACAACGAACCTCCTGCGAGGGAAGCTAAGCTCTTCCGGAATAACAAGAGCCAGGCTGTTCGCATCCCGGCTGACTTTGAGCTTCCTGGCGATCGAGTGATGATCCATCGCGACGGGGATCGGCTTATAATAGAGCCGCTGCGTCGCAAGAACCTGCTGGAAGTCTTGGCAGGTCTAGATCCTCTTGGGCCTGAAGATCAGTTCCCGGATATTGACGAGACTTTGTTGCCCGCCAAGGAAATCGACCTGTGAGCAACCTTTTCATGCTGGACACAAATATCGTGTCCGAGTTGGCTCGGAACCCGAGAGGGCAGGTCGCTGAACGTATTGCGGCGGTCGGGTCGGAGGCAATCTGCGTCAGCATCATAACGGCGGCAGAATTGCGTTATGGATGCGCCAAGAAGGGTTCCCCGAAGCTGCTGGCCCAAATCGAAGCCCTTCTAGAAAGCATTCTGGTGCTCGCGCTCGACGTGCCCGCCGATGCCAAGTACGGCAACATCCGCACTGAGTTGGAAGCTGCAGGCAAACCAATCGGCCCAAATGACCTATTGATCGCTGCTCATGCCTGTGCCGCGGGAGCAGTCCTCGTCACAGCCAATGCCCGTGAGTTCACGCGCATTCCCAACCTTCGGGTTGAAAACTGGCTGGACGCGACCTCAAAGCAACTTAGGGGTGCCTCCAACTGAGAGATGATCAAGTTAGGCAAGGCTCCAGCATCCGCAATGCCGGTGCCGCTTAACAGCTTGCACAGGAGCCAGATCATCTCGGGCGTCAGCCCGAAAACTTCAAAGAAGCTCGACCAAAGATTTCAGCGCAGAGTTTTGGACTTCTCCCAGGGCGGGAAGTAAGCTAAGATTCAACCTGTTCGATATGAGCGGCACCGTGTGCTTCCGGACGACGCGATCTTCGCTGTGAGACCGTCCGGCCACATTTCCTCGCCGGACTCTCACAGGAGAGTCGCCATGTCGAAGCCTTTGAAGAATGTACTGGAACCGTCAAACGAGGCGGGTGCGCAAAATGACGTCGCGGTGGCGGCGGCTGTGGAACTTGCGATGGAGTTTTACGGCTGCGACGCCGTGACCGCTGCGGCCAAGCGCGCATTCGAGGCCAGGGATCTCAATCGCGAAAGCCATTACCGGTTCTGGCTTCATATCTTCAAATCCCTGAAAGCCAATCCACGCCTAATCAACGAAATCTGCCAGCCGGGGTGACAGAGCGGCTGCCTGTGGCAGCGCGTATAAACCCAAGCGCGGATTCATAGAGCTTGAGGCCCTCAAGACCGAATCCGCTTCACGCCGTCCGCCAGCTCAGCGAATGCAACACGATTGATATGATTTCCGTATCAATACCGGGAAATCAATATTGGAGATCGCAAGACTGGCTGGCGCAATGTCACCGTACCGACAACACCAACAAAGGGGATCGTCATGAGGTACACTGCGCTGTGCGCGCCCGCGATCGTATCAATGGTTTTGGCTGCGAACAGCCACGCCGAAACGCTCATCGTCAACAGCTATGGCGGGCCGTACGAAACCATCATTCGGGAGCGGATCATTGAGCCTTTCGAGGCCAGGTTCGGGATAAAGGTAATCTACGACGCCGTCGGTTCCGCCTCCCAGGATTACGCCAAGATCAAGGCCACCAATGGCCGCCCTGGCTTCGACCTCGTCGTAATGACCGCTTCCCAATCGCTCGAAGGATGCAAGGAGGGCCTGCTTGAGGAATTTTCACCAGAGGAGGTTCCTAATCTTGAGCGTCTGTCGTCGGTGATTGCCGGCGTTGCTGGCCCCTGCGGCGCGGTTCACGAAGTACAGTATCTCTCGCTTCTTTATCGGACGGACAAGCTGGCAGAGCGTCCAAATTCCTGGAACGCGCTCCTGGATGATGGCCTCAAGGGCAAAATCATTCTGCCGACATTCCAAAACGTGATGGCCGCCTACCTGATGGAGATCTTCTCGGTCGCCCATGGTGGAGATCTGCTCGAGAACGTCGATCCCGGCTTTGCCGCCATGGCCAAGCTCGCCGGACAGTCGATCGGCTTTGAGCAGTCATCCTCAGTCATGGAAACGTACCTCAAAGGGGGCGACGTCTGGGCGATGCCATTCTGGAACGGGCGCGCGCAGCTGCTCGTCGATAGCGGTTTGCCGGTCGACTATGTTCTGCCGAAGGAAGGCTCTATCCCCTTGGTCGCAACCCTGAACGTCCCGAAGCACGCGGCGAACCGAGACGCAGCTCTCAAGTTCGTGAACTTCTTTCTCGAAAAGACCAGCCAGGAGGCATGGGTCACCGGCTACAAGGTCGGCAGCGGCAGAATCGACATCGAGGTGCCCGCCGATATCCGCGCCAAGCAGATCACCACCGAAGCCGATCTCAAGGCCCTTCTGTTGCCCGATCTCGCGGCGGTCGCAACACGGCTCTCCGCCTGGGGCGAACGATGGGAACGTGATGTCGTCGCGGCGGCCAAGTGAGGTAGATCATGGCCGTCATTGTTTGCTCCACTCCGACAAAGCCCCCGCCCGCCGGAGCCCCTGCCAAGGGACTTCTGCCGATGGTCGCGCCGTCGCTCGTCCTGGTGCTCTTCTTCGCGATACCGATGGGCATGATGATCGGGATCAGCTTTCAAAGTCAAACGGAGGGCGGCCCGACACTTGCGAGCTACAGCCGCTTCTTCAGCAACGACCTTGTCCTTGCTGGCCTGGCCCGCACCGTCGTGATGTCCAGCCTCGTTGCGCTCTGCGTGACCGTCTTAGCCTATCCCCTCGCCTACTATCTGGCTCGCGCCACGTCGCGCTGGCGAACGGTCATCTTCGCGCTTGCCATTGCGCCCGAATTGGCGGGGGTCGTGCTTCGCACCTATGGCTGGCTCATCATTCTTGAAGATCGCGGGTTTATCAATTCCGCGCTGATGTGGACCGGATTGATCACGGAACCCTTGCCTTTGTCGAAAAACCTTCTCGGCGTCGTGGTTGGGCTTACTCACGTCATCCTGCCATTTGGCGTGCTGTCGCTTCTGACGAGCCTCCAGGGTATCAACCCCAGTCTGGAAAAATCTGCGCAAATTCTTGGCGCGTCACGTCTTGCTGTAATCCGGCACATCATCCTGCCGCTCTCCGTGCCAGGAATCGTAAGCTCCTTCTTGATTGGCTTCACCATGGCCGCAAGCGCCTATGCGACCCCGGCCCTCCTTGGCGGCGCTGGTTTCAAAGTCATGGCCACAATGGTCTACGAGCAGGTGCTGTTCTATCTCGATTGGCCCTTCGCGGCGGTCATGGCGAACGTTCTTCTCATCCTGATGCTGGCCGCCGGCTTCGTCGGATCCAAGCTGGAGTCGCGCCTCCACCAAAAACTTCACCTTTAATTTCGGGAGGCTCCGATGAACCGACTGCTCACATATCTGTTCAGGATGGCGCTTGTCGCCATCCTTGCCTTTATCACTCTTCCGCTGGTGGTCGTCGTTGCGGCCTCTTTCAGTCCAACTTCGGCTGTGACGTTCATCCCAAGCGAATGGACCTTTCAATGGTACGCGGCACTATGGACTAGCCGCTGGCTCGATCCGTTTCTACTCAGCGTCGAACTTGCCGTCATCGTATCGCTCGCTAGCGGACTGCTCGGCGTCCTTGGAGCTTACAGCGTCGCCTACGCAAAATGTCCGGGGCATACCGCCATCATGGCGTTCCTCTTGTCACCCATGTCGGTCCCGCAAATCGTCAAGGGCGTGGCCGTCGTCCTGTTCCTGTCCTCGGTTGGACTTTACGACCTGCTAGGGACACCCGGCCTTGTCATGGCTCACATCATTCTGACGTTGCCCTACGTCGTGCGCATGGCGGCCACGGCGATGTTTGGTTTCGACAAGCGGCTGGACCGCGCGGCACGCGTATTGGGCGCTAGCGTCACGCAGAGGATCCGATACGTGCTGTTACCGCTGATCCGCTCCGGCCTCTTCTCGGGGATGACCTTCGCCTTCATCATTTCCTTCAACAACATCCCGCTCTCCGTCTTCCTGGTCAGACCCGGTCAGACGACACTTCCGATTACCGTCATCAATCATCTCGAATACAGCCTGGATCCGGTGCTTGCGGCCGTGAATGTCACATCACTCCTCTTCATCCTTGGCGTAATCATCCTTTTCGAAAAGATCGGCGGCTTCTCCGCCCAATTCCACGGGGGTAGCAAATGACCACCATCGATATTGAACTCCTTTCCGTCAGCAAGCAGTTCGGTGCAAACCGCATCGTCGACGATATCAGCCTTGCCATCCCTAAGGGAAAATTCGTCAGCATTCTTGGTCCGTCCGGATGTGGTAAGACGACGACCCTCAATATGATCGCCGGATTTGAAGCGCCCTCGAGCGGACAAATCCGAATTCGCGGCCGCGATCAGCAAGGCGTCCCGCCGGAAGCCCGGAAAATCGGACTGGTCTTCCAGAACTACGCACTCTTCCCGCATATGACGGTCGCCCAGAATGTCGGCTTTGGCCTAAGGATGCAGGGCCGGCCCCGCGAGCAAATCGCCGACGGTGTCTCACGAGCCTTGAAGAGTGTCCATCTTGAGGGCTTTGAGGATCGCTATCCGAAGGAACTTTCAGGGGGGCAACAGCAACGGGTCGCGGTCGCCCGGGCGATTGCGCCCTCGCCGTCGGTGCTGCTTCTCGATGAGCCGCTCTCAAACCTTGACCTTAAACTCCGGGAAGCGATGCGCGTCGAGCTGAAAGAGATCCAGGAAGATCTCGGCATGACCTTCATCTATGTCACACACGACCAGGAAGAGGCGATGGCCATGTCCGATCGGATCATAGTCATGCATGGCGGAGTGGTCGCGCAGGAAGGAGCGCCCGCGGATATCTACGGCCGCCCGAGAACCTCCTTCGTGGCAGATTTCATAGGCAAGTCCAATATCCTCCCGGTATCCGCAGAGACCGGGGCCGATCGGAAGCTGAAGGTTTCCCTCGGCGCGGGAAAGGCGGTGCTCACCGCCGAGCCGGCAGAGGACGTTGATCCTGACGATGTGCGCTTCTGCTGTATCAGACCGGAGGCCGTTAGGCTCGCAGATGCGGCAGGGGCCCTCGACGAACCGGCAAACCGCCTGACGGGAACCGTCCAAAAGGTCGTCAATCTGGGCGCCTATCTCGAGGCCTGGATGCTCGTCGATGGCGGGATCACCTTGAAGTCCATGATCCGCTCGACCCGTCTCGAGAAGCTCTCGGCCGGCTGCCGCGTAGACCTCGCCATCGCCCATTCCGCTGTCCAACTGCTGGAGCAATAGTGACATTCATTGTATTCCAATATTAATGCAAACGAATTGATATTGGAATGCCGACTTATCACTCCGCTAAGCTCTATGTGATCCCGAGCCCGGGATCTTCCCACACAGAGGCGAAGACACACATGAAAACAAGAGTTTCGGCAATCCAGAATGACAGCAACGTCTGCGCAGATATCGTCGGGTTCGATTTCTCCGACTACAACGACGCGGACATTGCGGCAGTTCGATCCTACTGGCTGCAATACGGCGTCATTCGCTTTCGGGCGAGCGATATCACAGACCAGCAGCAGGTCGACTTCTCCCGTCACTTCGGAGATTTCGTCATCCATCCCAAGCAATTACAGGAAGGCGGACACCCGATCCATCGCGAAATTCTGGTGATCAGCAATGTGATGAAGGACGGCAAGCCGGGCGGCGCGCTCGGCAACAGCGAGGCGACGTGGCACACGGACACATGGTTCTACGAACGCCCGCCCGCCGGCGCCATCCTCAGGGCGATCGAGGTTCCCGCTTCCGGCGGAGACACGTATTTCCTGTCGACCTACCAGGCTTTTGAAACGCTCCCCGAGGAGCTACGCAGTGCTGTTGAGGGGCGGCAGATCTTCTTCCAGAACGTCTACGACAAAACGGGAAAATTGCGCCTCGGGAAAGGCGAACCGACGAGCGCGGATTTTCGCGAGTGGAGCGGCGTCGTTCATCCGCTGGTCAGGAGCCACGGCGAGACGGGCCGCAAAGCGCTTTATCTTGGCGGGACGTCGGAAGGGGCGTGGATCGTCGGCTTGCCGCTCGATGAAAGCAACGACCTGATCTCAAGGCTTTGGGAGCACACCACCAACACGCCGGAAGTCTTCGTCCAGAAATGGAGCGTGGGCGACATAGTGATGTGGGACAACCGTTGCACGATGCACCGGCGCGATTCATTCGACCCGAACACGATCCGGATTATGCATCGGACGACGACATCCGGCGAGCGCCCGGTCTGATTTGTGAACCACAGGGCAGATCGGAGTTCATCGATGTCCCAGCCTTACAAGATCGAAAAACAGCTGCAAGCGATTCCGGACGCATTGCGAACCCTGCTTGAGGGAGTCGAAACCGCAACCATCGGCCACTTCGAATATCTTGGATTTGTTGGGGCAGGAATTGCGCCGGTCTTTCCGGTCAAGGCAATTGGAACGGCAGTCACGGTCGCCGCGCCCGGCCGTGATGGAGCCGTCATCTACACGGCAATCGATCTGCTCCGCCCGGGAGATGTTCTCGTCATCTCCCGGGTCGACCGGGACGACGTCGCCTGCGTCGGCGGCGGTGTCGTTGCTGCTGCCCGAGCGCGTGGCGCTGTCGCCATTATCGTCGATGGTCCTTGCACCGACATCGAGGAGATCCGCGCCAGCCGCTTCCCGGTGTGGTGTCGCGGAGTCTCGTCCAAGACGACCAGCCGCCGGCACCAGATTGGTGGCGCGATCAACGTCCCGATCGCATGCGGCGGGGCGGCCGTGCTGCCCGGCTATGCGGTCTTAGCAGATACGGAGGGTGTCTTCGTTGCCGATCCGTCCGATATGCGCTGCATCGCGGACGTCGCCCTCGAGCGCCAACAGCGTTCCCTTAAGCTCCGGCCCTACCTTGAGGCCGGCCATTCCATCTTCGAACTGGATCGGATCGTATAATGAAGATTTCCCTCGTCCAGATGAACTCCCAACCCGACCGCGACAGCAATTTACGCGCGGCCGAGAGCCTGATGCTGCAGGCAATCACACGCGATACACCAGATCTCATCGTTCTCCCGGAACATTTCGACTGGTCCGGCGGCACGGTGGCGGAGAAACTGGCGGCGGCTGATCATATGCCGGGCGGCGACGCCTATCGCATGTTGCAGACGTTCGCCGCCCGGCAAAAGGTCTGGATCCACGGCGGCAGCTTGCTCGAAAGGGTCGATGGGAGTTCGAAGATCTACAACACAACGGTCGTCTTTAACCCAGAAGGTAACGAGGTCGGCCGCTACCGCAAAGTTCACCTGTTCGACATCGAGGCGCCAGATGGCAAGATGTATCGAGAATCCGCCACCGTTGCGCCCGGAGAAAGCCTGTTCGTCTACGAATCCGGCGGTTTCAGGATCGGCTGTGCGATTTGCTACGACCTTCGCTTCCCCCGGCTCTTTGATGCGCTTGCAGACGCCGGCGTCGATGTGGTCATTCTGCCCGCGGCCTTCACGTTACAGACGGGAAAGGACCACTGGGAAGTGCTCTGCCGTGCACGCGCGATCGAGCACCAAGTCTATTTCGTCGCCTGTGGTCAGTGGGGAGGCTACACTGCAGCGGACGGAGATCGCCGTTTCACCTACGGCAACTCTCTCGTCTGCGACCCCTGGGGACAGGTTGTAGCCCGCGCCGTCGATCAGGTCGGTGTGGTTTCCGCACACCTCGATCTCGACCGTGTGGGGGTAGTCCGCAAGCTCATTCCCGCCGCGTCACACAAGGTTTCGTTTGTCGATCAGGCACGCGTCGACCGAGGTTGCAGGCGCAGTGATCGTTGCAATTCCTCCTGCAGCTCCTCTGCGCAGACCTTCGGGGCACAAATTTCTTCTAGTAGCACGTAGACAACGCGCACCTGAAAATGGACCGCCAATCGCCATCGTCGGGTAATCGGACACAGATATGACCGCTTTCATCACGCAAACGTTCGGCAGCTACATCGCCGAGGAAGCACTCGCTCGTGTTCCGAGCGACGTTTTCGACAGGAGCAAGCTTTGCCTTCTGGACTCCCTTGGCTGCTTGTTCGGTGGGCGCCAGCTGCCCACGGCTGGAATGCTGAGAAACCTACGGGGGGACAGCCAGGTCGCACCCTCCTCCGGCGGACCTGTCAGTGGCTGTGCCGAACCGGCGGCGGCCGCCTTCGTCAAGGCCACTTTGATCAATGCGCTCGACTTCGACGACATCTACGAGAAGGGCCATCCCGGAGCCACGGTGATTGCGGCAGCCTTATCGGTCGCTGAGCACACGAAGTCTTCAGGCACAGAATTCCTCGCGGCCGTGATCATCGGCTATGAGGTGAGTTGCCGCGTTGGCATCTCACTGGCTCACGTCCAGCCCAGAAAGGCGATTCACGGCCATGGGACTTGGCAGATATTCGGTGCAGCAGCCGCGGCCGCGAGACTCATGCGTCTCGACGCCGGACGAGCGGCGCATGCCATCGCGATCGCTGCTGCGAATGCGCCAGTAGCGTCCGTCATGAAGACCGTCTACGGAGACGCGCCTTCGATGGCGAAGAACAACTTCGGCATGGCCGCGCAAATGGGAGTCTTGGCCGCACGCCTTGCCGCTGCCGGCTACGAGGGGCCTTTGGATGTCTTCGAGGGTGAGACAGGTTTCTGGCGGATGGCGGGCGCCGACGAGTGCCGTTTCGATAAACTGACCAAAGGTTTGGGGGACGCCTACGAAATTCTTCGGGTTGGCTTCAAGCCATTCAGTTGCTGCCGACTCATCCTAAGCAGTGTCCAGGCCAGCCGCGACGTCATCCGTATGGCCGGCATTGATCCTGCCGACGGCTTGCATGCCAAGCTGATCGTGACCGCGCCTCCGATCGTGTGCGAACCGCCATTTTGCAAAGTGCGTCCACGGGACATGTGGGCAGCACAGTTCAGCGCACCGCACGCCATAGCCATGGCCGTATTCGGCGTCGAGCCCGGTCCCGACTGGTTCGTGGATGATTGGCTTCATGACGAGATCGCCGGGCGGTTTCAAGACAGTATCGAGCTCAGGCCACATACCAGCCACGCCTCGCCTCGAGGCGCTCACGCCGCAAGCGCTTGGTTACAGTTGCGCGACGGACAAATCTTCGAAAGGCACGTGGACGTTGCGGAGGGAGAGGCAAGTAACCCCATGCCGAAATCAGCTCTCGAGGGTAAGTTCTTGCGACTTGCGAGCCCGGTCGTGGGAGACAGCGGTGCTTGCGAAGCCATTGATAAGGTGTACGCGCTGGATAAGGCGGGATCGACGCTATGCAGGCCAGGGGGAAGGACCGTGGGGACTCCCGTCCCCAAGGCTGGCAGGAAGCACGCCTGCTACGGCCATCGTGCTAATCCCATGGAGAACTCCCCCTGTCCTGCCCTCGTCGAGCAACGCTTGTGGTCGACGGCAAGGGACTTTCAGCTGGCCGATGCAACGTCTTGGTCAGCCGTGTCCCATCGGCATTGCCACCCAACGTCTTTACCTGTAAATTCCGGTAGCGCGGCCAAGGCAGCTGTGCCTGTTGGTATTCAGTTCAATCCCTGCATAGACGTGCGGCTTCGGGAAAGGACAAAACAGATTTCAGACCATGGGCTTGGCCCAAGCATGTACTTGCACCGGATTGATGCCAAAGGAGAAACGTCATCGGATTCCAACCCCGTTCTTCGGTTCGGTCTGCGGAGCAACTCGCTGCCGCGCCGTGCAGCAAGGACCGGCTGCCGAGACACCTGAGTGAATGAAGCTCTTTGAATTGCCTCTACCGCTCGACACCAGGACCCCGATTGACCGCCTGTCGTTGGCGCTCGGAAACGATCTTCTGGCCGCTATCTGCCCGCACGATCTGCTGAAGAAGCTTCAACTTCTCCTGCATTGCCTCGAATGCATTCCGTTGCGCTGTCGACACAAAGTTGAAAACGTCCCTGTTCCCACGCAGGAACGCGTTGCGGCCGAAGCGCTCGTCGAGCGCCCGGCTGACGGCGACGAATTCTTGGGCGACGGTCGGATCGGTCAAACCCGCAGCAACGTCGAGCCCGCCACTCTTCTTCTTCATTCTTGCCGTCAACTGCCGCAGCGTATCCTCAGCCTTCCGCGATAGGCCGGGAATGGCGACCCCCATACGCCGGCGCTCTGCGGCGATAGCCTTGGTCTCGGCCTCAAACGCTGCGGCATAAGACGCTCCGAGAGAACGGACACAGCTTGCTGCTTCCGACACGCCCTGAAGCGCAGCCTTCCGCTCCCGGCCGGGAGCAAGCAACTTGTCCATTAGGCGACCGGAGCCGCGCAGCCCCCCATAGGCGGCCGGATCGTTGGTGACCGCTGCGGCAATCCGCTCGCCGGCAAAACCCTTTGCGACAAGCTCCTCGATCTTGGTGACCGCGCCGGCCGGATCGCGCCAAATGCGTGTCGCTGCATCCATGAGCGCGGCGCGATGATGATTGTAATAGGGAGCGGCAAGCGCCCTTTCCCGTGATTCATCGGCGACGGATGTCTTGAACTCCGTGACGGCGGCAAGCATGGGCAACACGTGCACTGCTTCCTTTCCGAACTCGATACTTGCGCCGGCAACGATTTTCGAGCGATCCTGCTTTTCTACGCGATGCTGCTCGTCGCTAAAACGCCTGATCACCTCGAACAGGCGCACCAGTTTTTCACGGTGCTCAGTGGCGAGATTTTCCGGCATCCGCTCTTCAACATTTCGCTCGGCGATCGGATCGGCCCTGGCGGTGAATGGAGACCAGCCAAAGCGTGAGGTCAACGCCTCGTTGACCGCCTTGACCTCCTGCACCAGCAAACGGTCCTCAGCGGCGTAGGCGAAGGCCGTCTTGTAGGCATCGACCCCGCCGCGCTCCCGGACCGCC
This sequence comes from Ensifer sp. ENS08, assembly GCF_014852195.1. Lineage (NCBI taxonomy): Bacteria > Pseudomonadati > Pseudomonadota > Alphaproteobacteria > Hyphomicrobiales > Rhizobiaceae > Ensifer > Ensifer sp. ENS08. Next base: position 115,109 of record NZ_JACVBF010000018.1, on the reverse strand, counting down.
TCGACTTCGACGAGACGCGCCATCGCCATTTTCGAAAGCGCGGGAATGGACAATGCCATATGAGCGCGCCGCTGCTGCTCGCGGCTGGCGAAGCGCTCCGCCTGCCTGCGGAACTCGGTTGCATGCGCGCGCGCCAAAGTCAGCAGCTCCGATAAGGTGGCCATGGCTGCGTTGCGCTCGTTTCGAGCGGCGCGGCCATCGGCCATGCGGTCAGAGCCGCGTAATCGGCCAAGGCGTTCGGGTGCAAGGCCAAGATCTTCGGCAATCTTGCGCGGCTCGACGTCTCCGCCCGATACCAGAGCGTTGAGCGCCGACAGCGCGCCACCCGGGTCGCGATAGATTTTCTGCAGCACCGGCCGGAGTATTTCCTCCCGCTCCTTCCACTGTTGCGAGGCGAGCTGCGCGAGACGCGCATCCTCTTCAACGCTGCGGGGGAACTCGGTGGCGGGTGGAAGCAAATAGTTTCCGGCTAACGGGATGCCGGCAACCAAGGATACTCTGCGCTCCTCGTTGTACGAGACGCTCCGTTCCCGGTCGATTGCAAAATCGAGCGCTATGCTCGCTCGCTCCCAGAGCTTCGCCAACCGCGACCGCTTCTCCGTAAGCCACGCCAGCCGCCGCGCCGCACCCTCCTCCAGTTCCGCAGCGGCCCGGGCGAGCGTGTCGATGCCACGCCGCTGGGCAAAATCAAGGACATGCTCCCGATAGCCTTCCTTGCTTTCGAAATCGAGCGTCGTCGTCTTGGCGCCGGATCGTCCGAGGCGCTCAGCAAGCTTTCTGAACACAAGCGGCCGACGGCTTTCCCGCTCGATCCTCGCCTTGCGCGCATCGACAGTTTCGATTTGGGTTGCAGTCCAGACGTTGCGCTCGACCTGACGTTCCTCGAGACGCTTCTTGCCGGTCTTTTCATCAGTGACGGGCACCCTTACCGTGACCGTTTCGACGCCATCCTTGCGGAGCATCACAGTATCACCGGTCCTGATTCCGCCCTCCTCGAGTGCCTTCGGCAGGCTCACGCCCCAAAGTCGATGAACGGTTCCGTCGTCCGTCCTCACATCGGCGTAGGGGCTTTCCTTGGCATCTTCATCTTGCGGCCGGAACTTGGCCAACCCGGTATCCATCATTTCACCGGTGACGCCGGCTGCATGGTCGACACGTGCGCTACGCGCCCACTGCGGCTTCGGTTCGAAGTTCTCGCGCGCCACGTAGAGATCGGCGCGGTTACGATGCCTGGTCATCGCCACATAGGTCAGATGCTGGTCCATCATTCCGGTGGCGAGCACGAAGGTCCGGTCGATGGTCGAGCCTTGAGATTTGTGGATGGTCGCGGCGTAGCCGTGATCGACATTGCTGTAGCTATCCTCGCTGATCACGACGTCCCGGCCATTGTCGAGATGTACAGTCAACAGTGCGTCAGCGCGTTCGTCGCCGGATGAAACGACCGTGCCAAGCATGCCGTTCTTGACATATTGGGGACCAAGCCGCTTTGCCCGTGGTTCGAGGACGCGGGCGTTTTCGAGGAAGATCACCCGGTCGCCCGCGGCAAACTCACGAAGCCCACGTGCCGTCCGGAATTGGCGCGCACCTGTCAGCGCGCCCTCGTCGATCATGACCTTGCGCAAGGCCTCATTCAGCTTTCTGACGTCATCGTTGGTGTGAGCAAGCACAAGCAGTTCGTCGCCGCGAAGACGTCCCGGATGCTCGCCCACGGCAGATTTCTGAAGCAGGTCCCGGCGGGCGTCGGCCCAATCGGCAACGAGGCGGTCTATGATCTCGGCCCTGGTTTCGGTCTCGACAATGCAGCCCCTCTGCGCGTAGGCATCAAGGCCCTCTTCGACCTTGCCGCGCGCAAGGAGACGGGAAGCATCGCGCGCCCAGACATTACGCTGCCGCCGCACGCCGGCAAGTTCCGCGAAGCCGATCCGTTCGGTGATTGCCCGGAACGCCGCACCCGCCTGGATCGGCTGCAGTTGCATCGCGTCGCCGACCAGCACGGCTTTTGCGCCTGCGTCCTCCACAGCCCTGAGGATACGCGCCATCTGCTGCGATGACACCATGCCGGCCTCATCGATGACGAGCACATCGCCGCGCTCCATTGTTTCGCGCCCCCCGGCCCAGGCAAGCTCCCAGGACGCCAGCGTGCGCGACCGGATCCCGGAACTGTCCTCCAGCCCTTCCGCAGCCTTGCCGGCTAGGGCCGCGCCGATCACCCGTCGGCCGTCGCTTTCCCATGCGACGCGGGCCGCCGAAAGCAGTGTCGACTTACCGGCGCCGGCAAGCCCCACGACCGCCGCAATGGCATTATCGCGCGTGACATGACGTACCGCATCGACCTGTTCCGCATCGAGCCTGAAGGATTTTTTCGGATCGGCCGTTTCGACGCTTCGGACGGCGGCGGCGGCCTTGGCACCGGAGACGCCGAAGCCCTTTCGCATCGACAGAACCTCGGCTGACTGCGCCATGTCATATTCGATGCGCAGGATCCCCCGCGTTGTGAACACCGCCGGCTCTGTCACCTTGCCCGTTTGGGTGTCGATCTGCTGCGCCTTCAGCAGCACGAGGTCGTCCGAAGCCATGAGCCCCGCGCGGATATTGGCGAAGTCCACTGGATCATCGACATAGCGGTGCAGCGTCTTGGCGATTTCGCGCTCGTCAAAGGTGGAACGTTCGTTGCCGAGCTGCTTGAGGAGAAGCGCAGGATCCGCGAGTAGCCGGTCGGCCATCGCCTGCCGCCGCGCTAGATCGGCGGGCGCGAAATACATCTCGACACCCTTGCGCGAGAGCGCCGCCTTCTCTGGGCCGAGGTGTTTCTGCGCGATCCCATCGAGGCCTTGCTCAGCATAGGAGCGGCCGTCGAGACGGAGCTCATGGCCGGCCAGCGCCAGGTGGCGGTTGACCGTTTCCGCCCACGCGACCTTCCATGCCTTCATGGTTTCTTTGTCGCCGGCCCAGAGCTTGTAAACGATTTTGCCGTTCGGCCTGTTCGGCGTAACGACACGCAACGGCTCTCCGTCATCGCCCAGGACTGGGACCTTCTTCGGCCCAAACCTCTCCTCCGTAATAGGCCTGAGCGTCGTCATCAGGTGGATATGCGGATTGCCGTCCTTGTCGTGATAGACCCAGTCAGCGACCATGCCCTTCGACGTCAAATTGTCTCGGACGAACTCGCGCACCAGCGCGATATTCTCCGCCCGCGTCAGCTCCTCGGGCAGCGCGATGATCAACTCCCGCGCAAGCTGCGCGTCCAACCGCGTCTCGAACGCATCTACCGCATTCCAGAACACCTCGCTGGCCTCCGCGACGGTCTTGTCGTCGACTGTTCTCTTCAGCCAGAGAGGTATCTGGTCCGGCAGCGCCAGCTCCTCATGCACCAGCTCCGACGCGCCGCCACGGTAGCTGAAGGACGTCCCGGCCTGCTCGTCCGTCATCCGGGCGCGGTGGCGGTAGGCGGCGGCCGAGACGATGCTGCGCCCCGCTCCCCTGCTGATCACCTGCGCTCTAACGAACATGATCGCCACGAGTGTCTCCGAAGCTTTCAAGCACGTCGCGCCAGCGACGTATATTGCGCCCTCAAACCGATCGGACCGGAGGGCCGATGCCGCTCTTCCGTAAAGACGGCCGATGCCGAAATTCCGGCTGCGGCTTTTTCGGGGTGATGCAACCTATCCTATTTTACTATCACTAAATAGATAGTATAACTATCGCCGTGAGATTGCTCCGACACGAGGGACGCTGGAATGGCCGTAAAATCATCGCTCTCTGATATCGATGCCCAGATCGAGAAGCTGCGCGAGCGCAGACGAACGCTAATCGTAAAATCCGCCGAGCGGTTTGCGCGCGCCGCGACAAAAACGGGATTGGCGGAAATGGAGATCACGGAGGAAGAACTCGACGCGATCTTCGAACAGATTGCCGCGCGATTTCGCAAAGAGGAGAAGGAGGGGACTGCTGGCGCAACAGCTTCGTCGCGTCGACAGCCAGGTGGCGGGTCTGGAACGACGGCGGAGGTTTCTCATGACGAATGATCGCAAACGAGAGGCCCGCGAGAAATTCCTGCTCGGTGGCATCATCGTCAGAGCGGGTCTCGCGGGGGCCGACCGAGCGTTTCTGCTTGGTGGCCTAACGGAACTGGCAAGCGTCGTGCCCGGCACCGACGAGCATCGGCGGCTGCGCGATATCGGTGAGCAAGCCTTCAAGGCGACTTCGCATGATAGAGGATCATCTCACATCGAGGAGGCGGCGAAGTGGCACTAAAGGAAAGACTGCATCCCAGCCTGCTGCTCGTTCTGGTGCCAATTGCCGTCACCGCCTTTGCCGTCTACATCGTCGGCTGGCACTGGCCGAAGCTTGCCGGCGAGCTATCTGGAAAAACATCATACTGGTTCCTACGAGCCTCGCCCCTGCCCGCGTTGTTGCTTGGGCCGGTCGTCGGATTATTGACCGTTTGTGCGTTGCCGCTGCACCGGCGAAGGTCGATCGCGATAGTGAACCTTGTCTGCTTTCTGTTCGTGGCCGGCTTCTATGTCCTGCGCGAGTTCGATCGGCTCGCGCCGTACGTGGCGAGCGGTGCGGTCTCGTGGGACCGGGCACTCTCCTATCTCGACATTGTCGCCGTCATTGGCTTGGTGGCCGGCTTCCTGGCGGTGGCGGTGGGCGCGCGCATCTCCACGGTTGTTCCAGAACCGGTGAAGCGAGCCAAGCGCGGGATCTTCGGGGACGCGAACTGGCTGTCGATGGCCGCGGCGGGAAAGCTGTTTCCGCCTGATGGCGAGATCGTCGTTGGCGAGCGTTACCGGGTCGACAAGGAAGTCGTTCATCAATTACCTTTCGATCCGAACGATCCAGCAACCTGGGGCCAGGGCGGCAAGGCATCGTTGCTGACCTACAAACAGGATTTCGATTCAACGCACGTGCTCTTCTTTGCCGGGTCAGGTGGATACAAGACCACCAGCAACGTTGTGCCCACGGCGCTGCGTTACACCGGGCCGCTGATTTGCCTCGATCCATCGACCGAGGTCGCGCCAATGGTGGTCGAGCATAGAACCCGCGCGCTCGGCCGCGAGGTAATGGTGCTCGATCCGACGAGCCCGGTCATGGGCTTCAACGTACTCGACGGCATCGAGAAATCGAAGCACAAGGAAGAGGACATCGTCGGCATTGCTCACATGCTTTTGTCGGAGAGCGTGCGCTTTGAAAGTTCGACTGGCTCCTACTTTCAGAACCAGGCACACAATCTGCTGACCGGTCTGCTCGCCCATGTCATGCTGTCGCCCGAATATGATGGGCGACGGAACTTACGCAGTCTCCGGCAGATCGTATCCGAGCCAGAACCCTCTGTGCTCGCCATGCTGCGCGACATCCAGGACCATTCGGGATCGGCCTTCATCCGCGAAACGCTGGGCGTCTTTACCAACATGACTGAGCAGACCTTCAGCGGCGTCTATTCCACGGCCTCTAAGGACACGCAATGGCTGTCGCTCGACAGCTACGCGGCGCTTGTCTGCGGGAACGCGTTCAGGTCGAGCGACATCGTAGCGGGCAAGAATGACGTGTTCATCAATATTCCGGCATCGATCCTGCGCTCCTATCCGGGTATCGCCCGCGTGATCATCGGCTCGCTGATCAACGCAGTGGTGCAGGCCGATGGCACCTTCAAGCGCCGTGCGCTGTTCATGCTCGATGAGGTCGATCTGCTCGGCTACATGCGGGTGCTGGAAGAGGCGCGTGATCGCGGCCGAAAGTACGGAATCTCCATGATGCTTATGTACCAATCGGTCGGACAACTGGAGCGGCATTTCGGGAGGGATGGCGCGACGTCGTGGATCGACGGCTGTGCCTTTGCCAGCTATGCCGCGATTAAAGCGCTCGACACGGCCCGCAGCGTCTCGGCCCAATGCGGCGAGATGACCGTCGAGGTGAAGAGAGGCTCACGCGTCATTGGCTGGGGCCCAAAAAACGCAGGATCGCGCCTATCCGAAAGCGTCAATCTCCAGCGCCGACCGCTGATCATGCCGCACGAGATCACGCAGTCGATGCGCAAAGACGAGCAGATCATTATCGTGCAAGGTCATAGCCCAATCCGCTGCGGGCGCGCGATATATTTTCGGCGGAAGGACATGGATCAGGCAGCCAAGGCAAACCGCTTTGTCCGGATTTAACCTTCCACGCCAAGCCAACAATTACCCGTGCTTATTGCCCCGGCCGACATCCGGCTTGAGTGACGTCAGCACCGCCGATACGAGCCCGAGTTGTCTTCGTGACGCGAGCGGTAATGTCCTTGCCGACCCCTCGCCCTTGGCAAGGATCTTAAGGTCGACGCACAAGTTCCTCATCTGGCAATTTTCGCTCTGGTCCAAATCGGGTTCGAGCGCGGTGGAAAAATCGAGCGGGATGTAGCTTAAAGCAATCGCAGTGAGTGTGTGCTGCGCTTGAACGCGCTTGCTCTACCCGATGCTCTCGAAGCCGTTCACCAACCCGGAACGTCCGATCTTTCGGCAACTGGTGTGCGGACCTGTTTGGTCTGAAGAGCGAACCATCGGCAAGGTTTGCCTGCGTCGAATTATTCAGGCAAGCGCTCGTCCTCGACCAAAAGACGTCGACGGCACTTACGAAGTCCGCAAAGAGGCTGTTGGAAATGGTTTCGATGGTTCCGACCGAGCGCGCTTCGGACGCGCATCAGGGCTCATAGTCGTTAATGTTGAGGAGGACCAAGCGCGGCTTGTCGCCCTGGGTGATCGTTACTGACCAAGACAGGGGGCGATGATGTCCCCGGATTTCCGGGAAAAATCGCTCGTCGCATAGGAACCCGAGCGCGGGTTGGCGATCTGCTATATTCTTGGATTTGCCGTAAATGCGAGCCTGGCGAAAGCCTCCCTAGAAGGGAGGCTCGCTGCTGACGCGGCCCTCGAGCTCGGCTACGATGACCTCAAGCTCCGCATAGGCCTGTTCCAGTTCGGCCTGGATCTGGGCGCGTTCAGCCGGGTCGCAGCAGTTCAGCTCGCGGCGCAATTCCTCGATGTGGGCTTCCAGTGCAACCGTCATTTTCGTCATCTCCTTGGCTGTTGGGAAAGATGACGCCGCCGGCCGCGAGAATTGGGCCGGGTCAAGGATCGCGAATGCGACCGGCGGAGCCGGCGAGTGGGGGAGCCGGAATGCGGAGCATTTCGGGGGGACCGCTCGTCCTTTAGGCGGCACGATTCCTCGCGGCAGACTTGGCGATCTGAGCAGATAGTTTTTCATCTCGTGTGGCAGGATAAAAGAACAGGTGCGGGCTCGATGCCCGTCCTGTTTCTGGGTACAAACGTGGGCATCCCGCTCGGGATCGGTCGCATTCAGAACGAGCGGGTGCCGGTCCCGATTGATCGGGACCGGCGCTGGTGGCTCAGTTTGGGTTATTCCAGATGATCACCTTGCGGTTCGGATCGCCGCCGGGAGCCTGTGCGAGGTTGCCGAAGATCACGCCGATCTCTGGAGCCTCCAGTTTCACGGAGAGGTACTCTTCTCCGGTCTGGCGGGCGATACGGTTCCACGCCGCGCCGATTTCGAACCCGGTCTTTCGGTGGATGACGCGATAGTCAGGGGCCTCTTCGCTCGTTTTGTTGGCGTTGGGGACGATAGCGATCGGGGCGTTCACTCGGATGGTGGCGAAAACGCCTTCGAGAGTGCCATCGGTCTTCTGCGTGAGAGCTGCGATCGTGGTGGCCATAGTATTGTCTCCTTCGGTTGCTCGGGACCATTCCCGATAGCGCGCGAGGAGACGGCCGATCTGCTGCGGTCATCTCGCACAAATATTCTGCTAAATTCCATGTTCTGCTCAAAAAAACGCGTGCGCGTTTGTCATGCTTGCTGGAGGAAAGCATCCGGTGCCCAGCAGTGATCCAAAAATGGAATTTTGCAGAATATTTGGGTGAGACGTACCCCTTCAGGGGTTGACCGGAAAGGCAGGCGGTCGGCTAAAGGGCGATGTAGAAGAGGGAATGATCTAGTGCAACCGACGCCGGCGACAGACCGTTCCGGCCACCCGCCGGCACCTCATAAGACCGCGGCACATTTCAACTGGGCACGCCGCCCAACGATACGCCCGTCCCGGTCTCTGCCCATTGGAAGCAGCGAGCAGCACGGACTGCCGCCAGATCTCTCGGATGCACATTGCGCGGTCGCGGTGACCACATCGCCCGCAAACTGGATTGCAAGTCTCCGCCCCGGCCATCGCCGGGATCGACAAACGAACTTCAACGATGCTGCCCCTAGCCGCGTTGCCGCGTCAGACGCGCGCCAATTGCCATCCACCGTCCTGAGCGACCGACGTCGTACCGCGCGGCCAGGAGTTACGGCTCGAGGTCACGCCCCTCGCGTTCGCCAGGCAGCCGATCGCTCCGGCGAAAAATTTCTCCTTGTTCTTTTGACACGTGAGGAAACCATCTTTGCGTCGAGGTTGCTCATCGACCCATGTTCGCTCGCAACCTCGAAATCAGCACGAAGCGGGATATCCCACATCGACTGAGCCAGACGGATTCGCTGCCGGCCGGGTGACATCGCCGATTGCCCATTTCTGTGGTTGCTTCCCCGATTATGTCCCGGAGCTGGAGCGACTTCGGCCCCGCCCAATCTCATCGATTCGCAAAGGTCGCTATGGCGCTCCGATTGCAGTGCGTTTGAAAGCCTTGCTGCGATCCAGCAGTACGGGCCCTCGGCGACCCGGCAAGTCGCCGAACCTCCGATAGCGCTAGGAATCGTTGTGTTTTCAGTAGCGACGGATGCTTTCCTTCCAATTATCATGCTCCAGGGATTGGGATGAAAGCCAGCGCCACGTGAAGGTGGATCGACGTCGCATCCATGAAGACGCTTGCCAATGCTGCGGCGAGAAATTTACTTTTGGCACCGCCTTCATCTCCGTGGCGACAGCATAGGGCGCTATCCCTTCCACTTTATACTATCTTTTTTGTTATAGTATAACCGAAAAATCCATGCTACATCGTCACTGACCCTTAGGGCCTATTGAATGGGAAGCGGAGGCGAATGTGCGACGGTTTCTGATCGGCGACAGGCTGTTCGAGGAGGCATCGAGCGAATTCCGGGCTCTTCTTCCACGTGCTTATGAACAGGGGCTTCGGCCATATTGCCAGTGCAAGGAGCCGCCGGTTGCGATGTACATCGCGCGGCTCGATGAGCAACACCTCGTCAAACGCATGCCGCTTTCCGGGCGCAATCATGACCCGGCTTGCCCATCCTTTGAACCTCCCTATGAATTGTCCGGGCTCGGGCCTTTGATCGGCAATGCGATCCAGGTCGATGCGAACGGGCGAGCAATCTTGAAGATCGATTTTTCGATGACGAAGAAAGGTCCACGAGCGGCCGCATCTCGATCGGCAGGTCCGCAAGAGTCCGCCATTCGCAATGAGCCACAGAAGCTCTCGTTGCGCGCAACGCTGCACTACCTGTGGGAAATGGGAGAATTGACCGAATGGCAGCCCTCCTGGACTGGAAAGCGCGGCTGGGGTCGGGTTCGCACGAGCCTCATGAATGCCGCGTCGCAGATGACGACCCGCGGCGGACAGCTGAGCGATATGCTGTTTGTGCCGGAGGCGTTCCATCATGAGGACAAGGAAGCAATTGCCGCACGCCGAGTAACCGCGCTTTGCGGTGCGCAAGCGTCCGGGACAGGACCGCGCAAACTGATGATCGCTGTTGCGGAAGCAAAGGAGTTCATCCCCGCACGCGTCGGACACCGGATCGTGGTGCGGCATCTGCCCTTTCCCTTCATGCTTGAAGACCAAGCATGGAGGCGGTTGAACGCCAGATACGAAACGGAACTTGAATTGTGGCGTGCGAACGACGAATTGCACCTCGTCATGATCGCGACGTTTGGGATTTCGGCATCCGGGGTTGCAGCCGTCGAAGAAGTCGCGATGATGGTGGTGAACGAGAACTGGATCCCACTCGAAAACGTCCATGAGCGCCATCTTCTGAACAGACTGGCAGGGCTGCGACGCAAGTTCGTCAAAGGCTTACGCTTCAACCTCTCACACGAGCAACCAATCGTGTCGGTCACCTTGCCGGAACAGCGACCCTGCCCGGTTGCGATGTTTATCGTGTCGGCCGGTGCAGGTGGGAACTACCAGCGGGCATTGACGGAAATGATCGAGGCACGACCGGAGATGACGCCTTGGATTTGGTACATTGCCGAGGGAGACATGCCGCAGTTGCCGTGATCGTCAGAATGCCGGCTGCGTTGCCTTTGCTCGGACAACGGTGGTGGCAAGCTTTTAGATGATGAAGGAAGGCGCAAAGGGAAACGGACGGTTCGCAGAGTTCACGAACAAATCCAGGTTCTGCGGACAGCATCAGCGCACTTCGCCATGGGCTACAGCTCCCTTTCTTGTCGGCAACTTTTTATCGGTAGAGGGTGCTAAGCAACAGAGATGCCGTCATGCGGCGAGCCGCCATAACTTGCTTTGCCGACTGCCTTTCTTCAGAAAACTCAAATGTCCGATTGCCGCGACGACGGCAACCGGCAATTTCAAACACCGCGCCCCTGCCGCCGCCGTCGGCGCACCCATCACCTCGCATTTTCGCTCGCGAGGTGATGATCCATGGCATTTTCTCTTGAAAGGGACGCCTAGCCGGCGCCCCTTGCCTCATTTTGCTTGTCTTGTTGTGCATGCATCCAGTCGGCAATCTCCTGCGCTTTGCTGGCAGCAGTGAAGATGGCGCGCTTGTCGGAATGCATCACGTCGATCCACGATGCAATATAGCGGGCATGGTCCGGACGCGGCTCGACACTGAGGCCCAGATCGGCGCAAATCATTGCACTCAGGAGCTCGACCGTGCATTCCTCCATTGCATAGGCGGCCGAGCCGAAACGTCCAGAGAGATCGCGGTTGAGACGGTGGCTGGCGCCAGATGCATGGCCACATTCGTGAAGCAGCACCGCGTAGTAGGCGACCGCATCGCGGAAGCACGCGAACCTTGGGATCTGTACCTGATCCGTAGCCGGGCGATAGTAAGCTTGCGAGCCGCCGTGGCAGATATCAATGCCGAGGGCCGCGCAGAACCGTTCGGCCCGGTTGATCCGCTTCGCTTCCGGCAACACCGGGCTCTCGGGCGGTGTGTAGCCGTCAACCTGGGCGCAGTTAAAAACCGAGTAGCCACGAGCAAACATGGACCGGGCGGGTTCGTCACGATTTGCGTCGTCGGCTTGGTCCTCCGTTTTGTCGCGATCGTGGGTCTTCCAGAACACGACAAGGTGACCGTGCTCGCCCTTACGAACCTGAGCGCCGAGCGCTTGCCATTGGTGGTAAGTGCCCCAGATCCCGGTGGGATAGCCGGCCGCGTGGGCCGCAGCCCAGAGTGAGAGGATGTTGACGCCGCGATAAGTCCTGCTTGAGGCGATGTTGACGGGCGTGGTGATGGCCGATCCGTCGTGATGCCAGGGCATTCTGTAGTCACCGGCGCCGGCCTCGATGGCGGCGATAATCCGGTTAGTGACGCGCTCGTAGATATCGACTTGTGTTTGGCGTCTGCGATCTTTGGTCATTGGTGCCTCCTTTAGCTCGCCCCCTCCGTCGAGGGCGAGGCGGCAGGGGCAGGCGCGGGAGGCCGGCCCGTCACACCCTGTTCTCGGTGCTTGTGCGGAACAGGGTTGATGGGCTGGCAGCGTCTGCCACAACCGAGCCATGTCTCGACGGGCGTGCTGAAGGAGAGGCCGATCATGATCGACGCCCGAAAAGTCCGGGCTCTTGCGCCACATCAACTGGCCTCGTCTGGCGGAGAGTGCTTGAGGAGACACCCCTGGCGACAAGATCGGGTCGGGCCTGTCGAAAGTCCTCGATGACGATAGCCCCCTACGGCGACCTCCAATGTCAGGACATGGATGTGCTTACACGCATGCGGTGAGGCCACATTTTCGATCGCCTTGGCCCGTGCAGGGGCGGCCGTGGTTCGGCTTCGAGAGCACGGACGCACTCTTTAGGGGCTCTCCGAAAAGACCGTCTCTAACGCGCTAAGGGAGCGTGGAGATCGTGGCATTCCCCTTCACCGCACCGTTTGCCGTCACCTGGTTAACACCGCCTCGTCTGCATGACTGCGGCCAGCGCGCGCTTCGTTTTGAGGGAACTCGGGGGCGATGGCCACCCGCGACGCCGTGTCGCTCGCCGGCTTGAGCGCGCTTATCGCGGCCCATCAGCGGTACTGATGAACCGGTGTACGCGCCGCTTGTCGCGCACAATGGCTTCGCCCATTCATGGGCGTGGGTCGATCGAACACGGGCCTTCATCCTCGGCGACTGGGACACACCTCAGTTCGCAGGGCGGTTTTTCTGGCTATCGGTGGGCGGTTAGGACTTGTGATCTCGGAAGCGGGAATGAGCACACTTGATGATCCCGCCTCTGGGTTTTAGACGGCGCTTACCGTTGCCGGCGCCCTCGCCAACGGAAGAGACATCGGCGGCAGCCAAAGGTAGTCGGCGTGGGAAATAAGCCGCCGCAAGGCTGACCTTGGAAGGACACAGCACGCTTTGTACGGGCTCGATCCGGCAGATTGATCTACGGTGCTTTTATTTAACCTTGGGCCGGCCAGGCGTAGAACCCGCGCACCGCTTCAGATGGCCTTCGTGGGGAGACGGCAGGATTAGGCGGCATCACTGGGACGGCGATCAGGATTTCCGATTTGCGTAAATTGCGATCGACGGCTGAATTGAGAGCACAGGTACCCTTTGCCGTTGACCACGGATGTACTGGCATCGGCATGGTGCGATCACGAAAGGTCGGGTTTAACCCGGCCTTTTTGTTGGATGACGCTTTTCTTGGTCCTGTGCCCGCCGTCATTTTGCCATTTCAAACCAAAACCACCGATCCCCCTCGAGAAGTTGCTCTCGATAAAGAATAGGCCCGGCGGACATGCCCGCCGGGCTCATTATCAAGTCAAGAGATCCGATCAGGCTCGCAGTTGCTCCTGCGAATCCCGCGTTTGCACCTCTTCCATTTCGCGTTCGCGCCTATTGTGGCGAATGGACGACCAGAGCGAGATACCGATGAGCGCAGCACCTCCAAGGCCGGTGATGACTTCCGGAATGTGGACCAGCGTCTGAAAGTACATGACCACCGAGAGGACCAGGATCGCGTAGAACGCGCCGTGCTCCAGGTAGCGATACTCGTTGAGCGTTCCCTTCTCAACCAGCATGATCGTCATCGAGCGCACATACATGGCGCCGATGCCGAGGCCAATCGCAATGACGAAGAGGTTCTGCGTCAACGCAAAGGCGCCGATGACGCCGTCAAACGAGAAGCTGGCATCGAGAACTTCGAGGTAGAGGAAGGCGCCGAAACCGCCCTTTGCCGCCGCATTCATGGTCTGCTGCGAGGCATCAAGCAGACCGCCGACCACCTCAACCACGAGGAACGTCAAGAGGCCGTAGATCGCCGAATACACGAATGTGTGGACCTCTGCCGGTTCGAGCAGCGTCGAAAAGCTGAGAATGAGGGCGAGAACGAACGCAATCTCGATACCCTTGATGGTCGCAAAGCGCGCCATCTTGGTTTCGATCCACTTGATCCAGTGCACGTCCTTTTCATGGTCGAAGAAGTAGGTCAGGCCCACCATCATCAGGAAGGTGCCGCCGAAGGCCGCTATCGGCAGATGCGCGTCGTTCATGATGCGCGCATATTCCTCAGGCTTGCTTGCCGCCAGAACGATCGCTTCGATCGGGCCGATCTTCGCCGCGATGACGACGATCAGGAGCGGAAAGACAATACGCATGCCGAAGACGGCGATGATGATGCCCCAGGTCAAAAAGCGATGCTGCCACTCGGGCGTCATGTCCTTGAGCTTGTTGGCATTGACGATGGCGTTATCGAACGACAGCGAGATTTCAAGCACCGCAAGCACGGTGCAGATGAAGAAGACGGAGGCCATGCCACCGATGGTGCCGGTCGACTGCCAGCCCAGCCAGGCGCCGAGCACAAGGCCGACCACCGTGACGATGAAGGCCCAGGTGAAATAGCCGAGCGCGCTCGAATGCGATTGAGGCTGGTTCATCGACGTGCCTCCTTCGCGCGGACGACGCCGGATTCGGTGAAAAGATGGGGTTTCAAAACAGAAATGCGCACGGCCAAAGGGGCACATGCGTGAGGCATGAGATCAGTTTTCATGAGAGCTAATCCGCCGGCTAATTTGCTGGCGGTACCGACATCACGAGAGCGCCGTAAAAACTCTCGCCAGAGGGGCCCGGCACCAGTGTTCGACCCGCGATCCGATGTCTGGACGGCGGGCACGCTTGACTAATTAGCAGTGTCGGGCGGAACGTCAAGGGGGCCGCCAATCGCTTTGCTGGTGGATCGCCAAACGGTTGTTACCAAGCCCTGTCTTGGTTCGGCTGCCGCACCAAGCGTCGCCACCGATTCATTCGCAAAACTTATGGTTCCATATGCACTCGGCAATGGATCGGCCGCGCTGAATGTGGCATGGCGTGCGCAACTTATTAAAGGCCCTGACATGACCGTGATCTCCGCCCCCATAACCGCCCCGAACGCCGCCCGTACCGGCGTGCTCATCATGCTCTTGGGGATGCTGATGTTTTCGCTGAACGACGTCATGGGCAAATGGCTGGTGGCGACCTACTCCGTCAGCCAGCTGATGGTGATCCGAAGCGTTGCGGCACTTCTGTTCCTGTCGCCCTTCATTTTCAGGCGCGGCCTGCGCTCTATGTTCCAGGTCGAGCGCCCTGGCCTCCAGGCCCTTCGCTCGCTGCTCTTTGCCATCGACGCTTCCGCCTTTTATTTCGCGGTCGCCTACATGCCGCTCGCCGATACCATGACCTACTGGCTGGCGGCGCCGATCTATGTGGCGGCGGCCTCGCCGTTCCTGCTTGGCGAAAAGGTTGGCTGGCGGCGCTGGACGGCGATCCTCATCGGCTTTGCCGGCGTCTTGATCGCGCTCGATCCCTCCAAGGAAAGCCTCGGCCTTCCGGCCTTGATTGCGCTTGCCGGCAGCACCGCCTTCGCATTTGCCCTCATGCTCGGTCGCACGCTCCGCTCCACACCTGACACGACGCTGGTCTTCTGGCAGATCGTTGGCGCGCTCATCTTCTCGCTCGTCGGCGTTGCCGCCAATCCCTCCGGCTGGGCGCCGGTCGATGGCGAAGCGCTGTTGCAACTCGGCGCGCTCGGCATCGTCGCGATGCTTGCGCATATCCTCGTCAATCGGTCGCTGAAGCTCGCCGATGCCGCGACCGTCGTCCCGCTGCAATACACGCTGCTCTTCTGGGCCGTCGTCTTCGGCTGGTTCTTCTTCGGCGACACACCGCGCCCGACCGTGCTCGTCGGCGCGGCATTGATCGTCGCCTCGGGCCTCTTCATCTTCTTCCGCGAACAGCAGCTGAAGAAGCGGAGCGCAAAAGCCTAATCTCCACCAACTCGGCGGGGTTCCATCATCGGCGACACTCTGCTACGCCGCCGAGGTCCAAGCTTGAAGGAGATGCCCATGGCCAAAGCGATCCATTCGATGATCCGTGTTCTCGACGAGAAGCGATCGATCGATTTCTATCGTGTGGCCTTTGGGCTCGAAATCGCCGAACGGTTGGAGTTCGAAACCTTCAGTCTGGTCTATCTCAGCAACGAGGAAAGCGAATTCGAGCTTGAGCTGACGGTCAACAAAGATCGGACCGAGCCCTATGCGCTCGGTGACGGCTATGGTCATCTGGCGGTGTCGGTCGACGACCTCAGCGCCGAGCACCAGCGCCTGACGGACGCTGGTCTCAATCCGGGCAAGATCGTCGACTTCACCCGCGATGGCGCGCTGCTTGCCCGGTTTTTCTTCGTGGTTGATCCCGACGGTTACAAGGTCGAAGTGCTCCAGCGCCACGGTCGCTACAAGTAGGACCTGGCTGCCAGGCAGATCAACCAAAACAATACCGATTATCGCGCCTATCTATTTCGCTTATAGACGAGCGCGACTTAGTCTTCCCCGGAAGCATCAAGAATGGTGCACAACAAGGGGAACGCGAATGAAGAAGCGGATTGCAGCAGCAGTGCTCGCCATCATGGCGGCAACGGCCGTTTCGGCCCAGGCCGCCGAAAAGATCAAGATCGGCACGGAGGGCGCCTATCCGCCCTTCAACTTCATCGATCCGGCCGGCAAGATCGGCGGCTTCGACGTCGACATCGGATTAGCACTTTGCGAGCGCATGAAGGTCGAATGCGAAGTCGTCGCCCAGGACTGGGACGGCATCATTCCCGGTTTGGTTGCCAAGAAGTACGACCTGATCATCGCGTCGATGTTCATCACCGAGGAACGCAAGAAGCAGGTCGCCTTCACCAATCCCTACTACCTCGCAGCCATGACGCATGCGGCCCCGAAGGGTGCAGGCTTTACCGAGTTCACCAATGAGGCGCTCAAGGGCAAGGTGATCGGCGCACAGTCAGGCACCACCCAGGCCGAATACATCACCGCCACATACCCCGACGCGGAGATCAAGCTCTATCCGACGCAGGATGAGGCGAACCTCGACATGGTCAACGGTCGCCTCGACCTTCAGGTTGGCGACATGCTGCCGCTGCTCGACTGGGTGACGAAAAACGCCGATGGAAAGGCGTGCTGCGAACTGATCGGCGAGCCGATCACCGACAAGAAATTCGTCGGCGAAGGTGTCGGCATTGCCGTGCGCCAGGAGGACAACGACCTGCGCGAACGGCTGAACAAGGCGCTGGACGAAATCCGCGCCGACGGCACTTACAAGAAGATTAACGACAAGTACTTCACCATCGACGTCTATACGATGAAGTGACGCGTGAAGACGGGCGGAACAACCCAATTTAAGATCCGGCCGCGTCCTACGGGCACGGCCGGATCTTATTTTTATTCCTCTTCTCTTATCGCGCGCGGCCGTGCCACGATCGCCTTGAATTCGGGATCGTCGACGAGCGATTGCACGGCCCAGTAGCCTTCGAGCCACTCGGCCTCGCCATCCCAACCGCCATCGACAAGCTGGCGGAGATTGGCAATCGCCCGAGTGCGGTCGCCGGCAAGCATCCAGGCTCCGGTTGCGTGGAAGCGATTCCAGTTGATGTGATCGCTTGCCTTCTCCAGATGAAGGCCCCATTCCAGGCAAGTGTTGAGGTCGAGATCGCCGACGTTCTCTGCCGGCAGGTTACCGCTATAGCCACGTGCCGGTCGCGTTCGATGAGGCCACAACCCTTGGCTATTGCGATCAGAACCCTTGTTCGAGGCGTGCGTATGCCACTCGATATCGGTGCGTCCGCGCTTGATGCACTCGGTAATCGTCGCAGCCGCTGCCGCTTTGCCAAGCCGATAGGCAGGTTCGGTCCCGACGCCCACTTCGCAACGGGTACCGCTTACGCTGTCGGTTGCGCAATAGCTGACGATGGATCCGTCGTGAAGTACGCAGAAGCCGATGGTGTTTTCCAGGAAGAGTTCGGGATCAGCCCACCCTTCCATGAGATCGGTTACCGTGTCGATATTGCCGGGTTCCAGATCGAGCGGGCGCGGTCGATCTGCACGAGACGGAAGCCGTCAGGCAACACCGTTGTCGCGAGACCAAAACTTGCTCCCGGCAAACCTATCCTGACGCGTGGATGCGGCCGTGCGAAGCCGTTGGACCAAATATCGCCAAGACGATCGTACCAGCGGTCTTCGATGAAGAAATAGGCCCAGTCAGGGATCAGTTCCTTCAGGTCGGCAAAGCTATCGCCCGCCTCGACGGGCAGGCCCGCGAGATAGTAGGCGTCGCCATTTGCGAGCAGCGCGACGTGTGGTTCGACTGGACGATCGACCCAGACTTCACCGTCTATGGTGCCGTCGAGTACGGCAGCAATGGCTACGTGGGTGGAAGAAAAGTCTTTTAAGAGGGCGTGAGCAGCCGGATAGGCCGCTTGTTCGAGTAGAAACATGAAAATGCAATCCTGTTGCGGCGGGATATCCCATCCCTGCCGCCAGAAGAAAGAGTTGAGACGATAAGGTCGTCCCGTTTCAGACCGGCTTCAGCCGACCGCCGCACGGCGTTGGACAATGTCATCTTGCACCCTCTCTTCCTGTGCGCCCCGGATCGGGCGATTGCATTCGACGAACTAGACAGCCGGGCCGGACGGAACAAGCGCTTTACGGTAACCGCTTCAGGACGGCCCTGCGGTCCGTGCGCCTGCGCCATTGGCGGCTGCAATGACAGGCGCTAAAGCTCTCCTGCCGGGATTTGGTGTAGCGTCAGCCCGGAATCGGCGGAATGCATCGGAGACCGACATGTTCGACCTCAGCGGAATGACGGCATTGGTAACGGGTGGCGGCCGCGGTCTCGGCTTTGAAATGGCAAAGGCGCTCGCACGGGCAGGAGCAGCCGTCGCGATCAACGGCCGCGGTTCCGCCGCACTCGAAACGGCCCGTACCCAGGCTGCATCGGAAGGCACCGCACTCGACATCGTTCCCGGCGACGTTTCGACGGATGCGGAAAAGATCGTCGCTGCCGCCGCCGGCAGGACCGGCCAACTCGACATCCTCATTCACGCCGTCGGCGAGCGCGACCGGCGCGGCACCGACGTCATGGATCCCGCCGCCTTTGCCACCCTCGTCAACACGGACCTGACGGCAGCCTATGCGATGGCGCGGGCAGCACTTCCCTATTTCCGCCGCTCCTCGTGCGCCCGGCTGATCTTCGTCACCTCGATCGCCGCCTCCGTCGCGCGGCCGGGCGACCCCGCCTATACCGCGGCAAAGGGCGGTCTTGATGCCCTCACCCGCTCACTGGCGGTGGAACTTGGATCGGCGACGCTGACGGTCAACGCGATTGCACCCGGCTGGTTTGCAACCGAGACCAATGCCGCACTCGCCTCCGATCCCGCACTGCAGGCCTTCGTCGGTATCCGAATTCCCTTGAAACGCTGGGGCCGACCGGAGGAGATCGCACCGGCCGCCGTGTTCCTGGCCTCGCCTGGCGCCAGCTTCGTCAATGGCATCACCTTGACGGTGGACGGCGGCATGACCGCGCAGATGTAAACGTCATCCTAGACAGGTTTCCCGGTGCAGCGGCTGCTTTCGGAATTCGCCTTGGCGCTGTGTGCTTGGATCCGGAATGCCCGTAGATCGGCGCGGCAGCGCCGCAGTCTTTCCGGGTGATCGTCTTCACCACCGCTCGGTACCGGCCGCCAAGCCTTCGGCAAGCAGTGTGGCGAGGTTCGACGCCGGCTTGTCGGCTTTTACCTTCAGCCGCAAGCTGAATTCCGCATTCGGCAATGCCGGGAGCGAAAGTGCCGGGGGTGCGACCGCGATCCCTTCTCCGAGGAAGCGTGCTGTGCGCGCCGTAACGGCAATCCCGCTTCGCACGGCTGCGCGCAGACCGGAAAGGCTGGGGCTTGTCGCCGCGATGCGGTAGCGACGACCGGACTCATCGAGGGCTGCCGTCGCGGCCGCGCGAAAACCGCAGGGCGGATCCAGCACCGCGATCGGCAACTCGCTGTCAGCCGTGGGCGGAGCATCCGATGACGATAGCCACAGCATCGGTTCGCGCAGAATGGCAAGTTCGTCGGGCGTCGGCCCCTCCCGCATGACGATCAGTACTTCGATCAGCCCCTGATCGTAGGCCGAAGTCAGTTCACGGGATCTGCCGACCCTCAAGTCCAACCGCACACGCGGGTGGGTGCGCCCGAAGCGGCGCAAGAGATCCGGCAGATTGCTGTCGGCAAAATCCTGGGTGCAGCCGAGCGCCAGACGGCCGTCGGTGCTGGCACCCTTGAGGCTCAGCCATGCATCCCGGTGAACTTCGAGAATCCGGCGTGCATGAACGACCAATTCCTCCCCGGCCGGCGTGAGAATTCGCCCCCGGCCTGAGGGCGCGAGAAGTGGCTCGCCGATCATCGTTTCCAGGCGCTGCATCTGGGCGGTCACAGCCGAAGGCGTCCGCCCAACGGCCGTGGCCGCATTCGCAAGAGAGCCACTCTCGGCGAAAGCAAGAAAGGTACGAAGCAGATCGGGATCGAAGGCTTGCATTACTTCAATATAATCGAAGTTATGATATTAAACAATTCGATTTCTCCGAAGATAGAGACGTGGCAGATTGGGCTCACACACGAAACAGGAAACCCGAAAGGAACCACCCAATGCCCATCATCAACGTCACCGTCAGCGGCAAGCCGGACACCGCACTCTCGTCACGGATCGCCGCTTCGGTCAGCGAATTGACGGCAGCGCACCTGCGCAAGGATCCGACGATCACGGCAATCGTCATCACCTATGCGGATCCGGAACACTGGTTCGCTGGCGGAAAGTCGCTTGCCGAACAGGATATCAACAGCTTCTGGCTCGACATCAAGGTCGTCGACGGCACCAACACCAAGCAGGAAATGGCTGCCTATCTCGAAGCCATCTTCGGGCGCTTTGAACAATTGCTCGGACAGGTACACCACGAGAGCTACGTTCTCGTCCACGAAGTTGCGGCTGCCGCCTATGGTTATGGTGGCAAGACGCAGGAATTCCGCTACATCAGTGGCAAGCTCAAATCCGGCATCTGAAGCATTTCACCAAGCATTCCGCAGCCTCCAACGTTCGCCAAGGCGGAGCCCTAAAGGTGCGGAAAGATGGCTGCCGGAAACGCTAGAAGCAAACCGGTGTCGCAGAGCCAATGATGGCCGGTGTACCGCCGGCAGCCTCGTGAACTGGAACGGAAGTATCGGTCCAGCACCGTCTCATCTATCGGTATCGCGTCAATCGCAACGCGATACCTCCGTATAGACCTCGTGGGCGTCAGAACCGGACGCGCGCACCGACTTTCGCACCAGCCGCCTGCGAACCGTCGCCCTCGATGTCGAAGAGCAGCGAGAAGTCGAGGTCCCAGTTGTCGTTGTTGCTGAGCGCGAGCCCGGCCGAGACCCGGCCAAACAGGCCTTCGCCATCGAGCGACGCAAAGCCGACATCCGCTCCGACCGTCGGCGACAGGATCAGGCCGTTTTCCAGTTCCAGCGTCCGCTCGACATCAAGACCGATGCTGAAGCGGGCTTGCTCCTCGATGAACCCCTTGAGGTCGATCGTCTCTCCGAGCGCGTTCCTGGCGGTGTAATCGTCGACCTCTTCGTTGAAGTAGACGGCCCTGAGCTTCGGGGTTAGCACCGTGATCTCGTCGAGCTGCCACTCGCCGGTCAGCTTGACGTCCGCCATCCAGCGGGTCGTGTCGAAGGTGCCGGTGAAGATACCGGTATCGATGTCGTTCGAGGAGCCGCCATAGAGCAGGTTGGCATCGAGGAACACACCTTGCCCGATTTCGAACGACGCATAGGGACCGGCAAGCCAGCCATTGCCGGTCAGTTCGGCGTCCTCGTCGATCGGGTCGCTCGTGTAGTCGTAGTGGAACGACAGGCCGACCAGCGCCCGCTCGCTGATCAGGTAATCGGCACCGACCGAAAACAGGGCGAAGTTGCCCCACTTGTCGCTATCGTCGTCCTTGTCCTTGTGGAACAGAAAGCTGCCATCAATCCAGACGTCGAAGGGCTGGTCGGTCTTCACGAAGGTTTGGCCGGCAGCCGCCGCGTCGGCTGCGTCGCGCGCCGCCTGGATCTGCGTGAGGCTGGTGGAAAACCCAAGGCGCGCGCCATTCTCCGATGGTGTGACCGCCGTCGTCACCGGATCGGTGCTCATCGCCGCCCGTCGCCGCTCGATCAGCCCCGGAACCTTGACCGTCGACGACAGCAGGCTCTGCCGGTTGCGCACGAAATCGCGTACCAGGCCGTCGATCTCTTCCCCGGCTGCGACACGGTCCAGTGAGATCTTGTAGGTGACAGTTCCAGCACCCGACGTACCGAGTGCGCTTCTCAAGGTGTAGCTAACCACCGCCGAACCGGAATAGGAAGGATTGGGCGTGAACTTCAGATAATAGCCGACCGGCGTAAAGCTGCCGGCGGCTGCAAGCTCGCCCTCGATGATCTCGGCTGTGCCAGCGATCGGCGGCGAGACCGAGGCGACGGCGGCACTGGTGAACGGACCGCCGGTGGCACCGGCGTTGAGATAGACGTTGTTCGGTGTCGTGCCGGCGGGCACGTCGACGACGATGCTGGGCGCCGTCACCGCACGCGGGTTGAGTTTGAGCGTATAGGCCGCCGAACCGCTGGCGCCACGGCTGTCGACGACGCCAATGGTGAAGCGGTAGGTGTCGGGCACCGCATCCGCGGCCAGCGGCCCGGTCAGTTCGCCGTTCGAGACATTGAGCACCATGCCCTTTGGCAAAGTGCCGCTCTTGACGCTGTAAATCAGGGCGCCGGTGCCGCCGCTTGCGGAAATCGGCGCAGAATAGGCCTCACCGACCATGGCATCCGGAAGGCTGCCGGCCGCCGGGCTGAAGACGATGTTGGCCGAGACGACGGCAATGCGATAGCTCGCCTGCCCCGTCGCCCCGTTGGCGTCCGTCGCCGTCACCGTGAAGGCGAAGTCGCCGTCGGCGCCCGGTCGCCCGGAGATCGCGCCGCTGACTGGATCGAGCGTCAGCCCGCCCGGCAATGCCCCGGATGTAACCTGATACAGATAGGGTGCCGTGCCGGCGCTGGCCGTCAGGCTCTGGCTATAGGAAGCCCCGGCGACGGCGGCCGCAAGCGTGCCACCGGTCGGAGAAAAGACGAGCACCGGCGGCGAGATCGTCACCGTGACGGTTGCCGGCGTGGATGTGCCAGTCGCATTCGTCGCCGTGTAGGTGAAGCTGTCGGCGCCGGAATAGCCGGGTTGGGGTGTATAGAGGATCTGCAAGCCGGACACCGACGCATTGCCGCGCGACGGCGGGCTTGCGATCGCGAGCGATGCGGCTGCACCGCCCGAAATGCTGGGCGAGATGACGTTTGCCGTCGAGTTTGCGGCAACCGTAAGCGCAACCGCACCGGCCGACGGCGCCTCAACCGCCACTGCCAGGCTATAGGTGACAGAGCCGGTCGCGCCGTTCGCGTCGGTCGCCTCGATCGTGAAGTTGAAGTTGCCGTCCACCGTCGGAGTGCCCGACAGGCGGCCGTTGGCTGCAAGCGTCAGGCCGGCCGGAAGCGCGCTACTGATGACCGTATAGCTGTAGGGCCCGGTTCCGTTCGCCGCTGTGATCGTCTGGTCGTAGGGCTCTGCAACCGTCGCCCCGGGAAACGATCCGGGAGCGGGCGTAAAGGAGAAGATCGGCGGAGACACCGTCACCGTGACCGTCGCCGGCGCCGATGTCCCTGTCGCGTTCGTTGCGCTGTAGCTGAAGCTGTCAGTACCGGAGAAACCCGCCGCGGGCGTATAGTGGAACGACGTGCCGGCCACCGTGGCTGTTCCGTGCGATGGCGCGGAGACGATGGCGAGAGAGGCTGCCGCACCGCCGGAGAGGTTCGGTGCAATCACATTCCCCGTCGAATTGGCCGCAACTGTTATCGTCGTTGTCCCGGCAATCGGCGCCTGCACCCGAACAATGAGGCCGTAGCTGCTGGTGCTTGACGCGCCGTACGTATCGGTGGCGCTCACTGTAAAGTTGAAGCTTCCATCCACCGTCGGCGTCCCGGACAGGGCGCCTGCAGAGGAGAGGACCAAACCATTCGGCAAGGAGCCGGCCACGACCGTATAACTATGGGGCCCCGTTCCGCCGCTGACGCTGAAGGTCTGGCTGTATGCCGTCGCTGCCGTTGCCGTCGGCAGGGCACCCGAAGCCGGGGTGAAAACGAAGTTCGGCGCGGAGACCTGGAACAGTTGACGAACGGAAGGGGCAGCGAGATAGGCGCCATTGCCAGCTTGCGAGACTTCGATCTCGCAATCCCCACCATTGCGGAAGGTTACCGCACCGCTTGAGGTGACGACGCAGACGCTTGGCGTCATGGATTGCCAGGCCACAGGGAGCCCGGAACTGGCGCTCGCGGTGAGGTTCACCGGCGTCGCATAGTCCTGAGGGCCGGGATTGGCAAAGCTGATCGTTTGCGACCCCTTCGGCGTGACCGCGTTGGAGACGCCGGACGCGATACCCGGACCGCTGCTGTTGGCAGCCGTCACCGTGAACGTGTAGCTGGCGCCATTCGTCAGGCCAACCACCGTGAGCGGGCTCGCCGGGCCCGTCTCGGTCAGGCCGCCGGGGCTGGCTGTGACGGTATAGCCGGTGATCGGCGCACCACCAGTATTGACCGGCGCGACAAAGGAGACCTCAGCCGAGGCATTGCCGGCCGTGGCTACAACACCGGAGGGCGCGCCCGGCACAACAGCGTTGACCACGAACGAGCGGCTAACCTGCGATGCCGGCAGATAGGTGCTGTCACCCGCCTGGTCGGCATTGATGGTGCAGGTGCCGATCGATACGAAGGTTAGAAGTCCAGCGGGACTGATCGTGCAGACCGCCGTCGTCGACGATGTGAAGCTGACCGTCAGGCCGGAGTCCGAACTCGCCGACAGGGTCGGCGTCGTGCCGAAGCTCTGCGCACCCGGATTGGCAAAGGTGATCGTCTGGATCGTGCGCGGCGTCACCGCGTTGGAGGCGGCCGACGCAGGGCCAGGACCGGCGTTGTTTTCAGCGACGACCGTGAACGTATAGCTCGTGCCGTTCGTCAGCCCGGTGATGACCACCGGACTGGAGGTGCCGTCTCCCGTCAAACCGTCCGGGCTCGATGTGACGACGTAGCGCGAGATCAGCGCCCCGCCGTTGCTCGAGGGCGCAACAAAGGCAACCATAGCCTGGCTGTCGCCAGCCGTCGCAACAACTCCCGTCGGTGCGGCCGGAGCAACCGCATTCACTATGAAGCTCTGGCTTACCCGTGGCGCAGCCTCAGTGGCCGCGTCACCGGTTTGATCTGCGTGAATTGTGCAAGTACCCATGGATTGGAAGGCCAATTTACCGCCAGGATCGATTGTGCACACACCTGCTGTCGCGGAGGTGAAGCTGACGGGCAAGCTGGAACTCGCAGTTGCCGTCAAGGTGGGCGTCGTACCAAAAGTTTGGGAACCGGGGTTGGCAAACGTTATCGTCTGCGGCGCTTTCGGCGTCACGGCGTTGGAAGCACCGGAAGCGACACCCGTCCCGGCAAGGTTGGTTGCTGCGACCGTAAACGTGTAACTCAGGCCGTTGGTCAAGCCAGTGACGTCGATCGGGCTTGACGGTCCCGTCGCGGTAACGCCGCCTGGGCTCGCTGTAACTGTGTAGCCTGTAATCGAGCTGCCACCGTTAAAGGCAGGCGCAGAGAAACTCACACGTGCGCTAGCATCATTCGCCATCGCCGCGGCCCCAGTCGGAGCATCAGGAGCGATGGCAACGACATTAATGCTGTAACTTTCGCTGGCCGTCCGGCTATGCATGTCGGTGGCCGTGATGGTGAAGCTGAAGGCTCCCGCAACCGCTGGCGTCCCGGTGATTGCGCCGCTTGCAGACGCAAGGCCGAGACCGGGCGGCAGTGTGCCCGATGCTAAGGAGTAAGTTACCGTCCCGAGCCCGTTTACGGCGGCAATCGACATGTCGGAGTAAGCCGTCCCCGCCGTCGCTGCCGTCAACGCGCCGCCCGCGGGCGTGAGCGTCATCGGTGGCGCGGAAATCGCGATGCTGTAGGCGGCCGACGCCGAACCGGCGGTCGAGCCTGTCGCTGTGATCGTGAAATTTTTGGTACCGTATCCGGCCGCCGTCGGCGTACCGGCAATCGCCCCAGCCGAACTCAGACTGAGGCCGTCTGGAAGCGCGCCCGCCGTCACCGTATAGGTGAACGTCCCCAATCCGCCGCTAGCAGAGATCGACGCACCCGGGTAGACGACGTTCACGTCGCCACCGACAAGGGCCCCACCCGCCGGCGTCAGCACCACCGGTGGGGCCGCGATGGTGATCGAATAGGCCTTGGAATCGGTGCCGACGTTCGCAGCCGTGGCCGTCACCGTGAAAGGCGCGGAACCATAGGCGTCAGGAAGCGGCGTTCCGGTGATCGCGCCCGTCGAGGGATTGATGGTGAGCCCTGCCGGTAAGGCACCTGCCGACACCGAATAGGTGATCGCACCGACACCCCCGGTCGCCGAAATCGAGCTGTTTGAGTAGGCAACGCCCACCGTTCCCCCTGACAAGGCGGTGTTGTTTGCCGGCGTCAGCACTACGGGGGGCGCACTGACGGCAATGGAGTAGTTCGCGGTGGCCGAGCCAGAGGTCGCCGCCGTCGCCGTGACGGTAAAGTTTGCAGTCCCGATCGCGGCAGCGGTGGGCGTCCCGCTGATTGCGCCCGTCGTCGTGTTTAAGGCGAGACCTGCGGGAAGCGAACCCGCGGTCACCGCGTAACTGATTGCCCCGGCCCCCCCGCTCGCCGAGATCCCTTGCGAATAGGCGCTGCCAACCGTTGCGGCAGGAAGCGCGCCGCTCGCCGGGCTGAGCGCCACTGGCGGGAAGGAATTGATGGTGGTGGTAAAATTCTGCGCCACGAAATGGACGCCACCGGTCGAGATCGTCGTGCTATCCTGGATTTTTATCTTGAAGTTGAAGCTTCCTGCCGTCGTTGGTGCGCCAGACAGTTGCCCGCTCGTTGAAAGGCTTAATCCGGTCGGCAAGGTGCCTACGTCCAGAGTATATGTATACGGCGGCGTGCCGCCGGACGCAGAAAAATGGACGCTGTAGGCGGCCCCTACTCCGCCGTCCGGTAGACTATCCGGGGTAACGTCAATCACGGGTGCCGCGATCGTCGGATTGTAGCTTTTGTCGTAAGTATGCGCCGTCGGCGTGGTGGAATCGGTCACTCGTACGATGAAGTTATAGGGGCCCGAGCCGGTCGGCGTTCCGGATATGACCCCGGCAGCCGAAAGCGTCAGGCCAGGTGGCAGCGTCGTCCCACCGCTGAGCGCATAAGTATAGGGACCAGTGCCGCCGGTGGTGTTGAGTGTCTGAATGTAAGCCACACCAATGACAGGTGTCGGCAGATTTGCCGGCGTCACGGTCAACGGTGAGCTCGATGGCGCAACCGTCACGTTAAAAGTGACTGGCGATGAGGGGCTTTCATCATAGACGACGAAGCTGTCAGAGGTCGCCCCGTCTCCGTTGTTGGTGTAAATAAGGGCGTTCGTATTGGTGGGCATACCGAAGGTTAGACTGCCGTGGGACGGGTTGGTCACAGCCGGCTGGATAAAGCCCCACTCCGAGCAGGTGATGACACTTGTCCCGCCGGACTGCACTGTCACGTTCTGGGTTGTTCCGCAAAGACCAGCCTGCGCCGAAGACACAGGCACCATCGCCACCAGGAAAAGGAACGTGAGGAAACAAAAGAGTAGCGCAAAGTGACCGCGCCCAGCGCCTGCCCGACCAAAGATCTGGTGAAACATGTCCTGCCCCTGTACGCACTGCGCGTTTCGTGGACGCGAGCCCATCGCCACGCTCAGCCCCCTCCAACGCCACGCACTGCTTGACACGAAAATTCGAGTCACACAACCAGGACTAGTGCGACTTATGCGGGAATTCGAATAAAAAAGTGTCCGCATGCACTCTTCCCAAGATGCGCGTTATGAGGGAGAGTGTTCGAAAGGCGCAAACTAGAGTCGTTAAGATTTATCGGAAGGGGCAGCGATGACCGAGGTCTATGTCGGGCAGATCATGATGACCGGATTTGGTTTTGCGCCGAAGGGTTTTGCTCTCTGCAACGGTCAGGTGATGGCAATCGCCCAGAATCAGGCCTTGTTTTCGCTGCTGGGCACTTACTACGGTGGCAACGGCACGACAAACTTTATGCTTCCAAATTTGCAAGGCCGCGCGCCTATGTCCTTCGGCAATTCTCTCGATCCAAGCTGGCAACCTACCACCGCGATGGCGGAGTATGGGGGTGTGGAGAGCGTGACATTAAATACGCAGCAGATCCCCTCACATCTTCATCAGGGTAATGGAACGACGGCCGTTGGAGATCAACGTGCGCCGTCGCTCTTCGGTACGACAACCCTGCCGATCTATGCGCAACCCGGTGGGTCTCAGGTGCCTTTATCGTCCCAGACCATCGCGCCTGCGGGCGGTGGGCAGCCGCACGCGAATGTGCAACCCTTCAACGTCATCAACTTCTGCATCGCGCTGTCGGGCGTCTACCCGTCGCGCAACTGAACTCAGCCACCGGAGGTAAGCATGAGCACTCCCTATGTCGGGGAAATACGAATGTTCGGGTTCCCCCGGGTGCCCACCGGTTGGCAAGCCTGCGACGGTTCGCTGCTTTCGATCGCGGAATATGAGATGCTTTACACGCTGCTCGGGACCACCTACGGCGGAGACGGCCAGTCAACATTTCGTGTGCCTGACCTACGCGGCCGCGTGCCGATGCACTGGGGCACGGGTCAGGGCCTGACGACGCGGGTGCTCGGTCAGCTTGCTGGCACCGAAAACGTGACGCTGGTCAGCACCCAACTCCCACCGCACGGCCACCCGATCGTCGCAACGACGAGCACTGCGGACGCCACGGCGGTCGGGCCGACTGTCATGTTAGGAGCGGTTGCCAGCGACACACTCTACGCAACGGACGTGAGCGGCCTGACGGGCCGCGGGACATCGCCGAGCTCGACCAGCCCCACAGGCGGCGGTCAGCCTCATGACAACACGATGCCGACGCTGACGACGCACTTTTGCATTGCACTATACGGCGTCTTTCCGCAGCAGAACTGATCCGGGCCTGTATTTCACAATAAGGGGATAAGAATGACAGAGCCTTTCATTGGCGAGATCCAGCTCTTCAGTTTCAATTACGCACCCTATGGTTGGGCGTTCTGCAACGGACCGTTGATGCCCATCCAGCAAAATACCGCGTTGTTCTCGCTTATCGGGACGTCGTATGGCGGCAACGGTCAGAGCAATTTCCAGTTGCCGAACTTTGCCGGACGTGCACCCTGCAATCAGGGGACAGGTCCAGGTCTTACGCCCCGGACGATCGGAGAGGTCTTCGGGACGCAGAATGTTACCCTGCTTTCAACTGAAATGCCCGCACATGCGCATTCATTGACCATCTACAATCAGACAGACGGGACGAAAAGAGCGAGTACGCCGTCTTCCGGAAACTCGCTCAGTCTGCCAACGGAGCACACGGTCATGGCGGCGAGCACTGCCCAACCGGATGCCCAGTTTGCTCCTTCCATGATCGGTCTGTCGGGTGGAAACCTCCCGCACGAAAACCGACAGCCTTACCTGGCGGTAAATTTCTGCATTGCGCTTAACGGCAACTTTCCGTCGTTCGGGTGAAGCCGCACACTGACATTGCCGCGGTCAATTTTCCGATCCGGTCTAATCCACCGCGATTGGAGGTGCAGGGCACTTCCCTGCGCCATGCCTGCACGAACGACATTGCGTTCCTGCTCCAGCTTTACTCGTCATTTCGGGCGGACGAACTGGCGGCCGTGCCATGGTCGCCCGAGCAGAAGCAAGTTTTTCTCGAACTACAATTTATCGCCCAGCACCGCCACTACCGGTCGGTCTATCCGGACGCGGACTATCTCGTTGTCGATATCGGAGACAAGCCGGTCGGCCGGCTCTATCTGGACTCCGAAAAGGAGCGCTGGCTCATCGTCGACATCGGATTCCTGCCTGAGTGGCGCCGACAGGGCAAAGGCACAGCCTTACTGACGGCTATTCAGCGTGAGGCCACAACCTCAAAGGCGCGCGTTCTAACCTTGCATGTCGAGCAACGAAACTTTCGAGCCCAAGCGCTCTATCAGCGCCTTGGGTTTCGCGCCATCAACGACCTCGGCTCGCATATCAAGATGAAGTGGTCACCCGGCGATTTCGACGAAGCGGAGCGCCGCTGACCGCCCATTTCTACGTCAATTGAAAACGGCCTGGTAGACGATACCCTGCTTGTCGCGGGCAACCGGCACGAGAAAAATGTCCAGTGCGCCGAGCGACGCATTTTTAAGCCGGTAGATCTGTTGCGGCAGCACGATCGCTGAACCGCTGCGGAAGATCAGCGAAAAGGGCGCGCGAATCATGCCCGGCAAGATCGGCGTCGTACCGGGCGTGGCCTCCGCCAGTGTCAACGGCACCGTGCTCTCGCCAAGGGTTAGATCGAACGCCTGACCAACGCAACCCGCGAAATGTTGAAGCGTCAGCAGTTCCATGCGCGGATCCCTTCGTGATTCCCGTTTGGGTCGTTTCCGGCGTTTCTACACCATGGAAGTTGAACACAAAAGTCTCAAGGGCGTGGAATGGCACGCACCATGCTTTGAACAGCAAGAGGACGCCAATAGCGCGATCGCCCCCACTCCGCAGCTTGCGAGCATCGCGCCCGCTCTGCCATCGAGATCACTGCAGCAGTCGCGCGAGTCCGGCTCGAAGGTCGGTCACGCAGCGATAGGCCAGTTTTGCGTGGAGCGCTTCGACGCACCCCCGCGAGCGCCTGACTTCACCCGAAAGGCCGTCGATATAGGTGATATCCGAGCGGCTGCCGGTTTCCTCGATCATGATCCGCGCAAGGTCGCTGATTGATGTCTCGACGCCGCTGCAAACATTGACGATGCGCGCGCCCGTGTCCCAGCGGCCAAGCGCGTGCAGCACAGCCTCCACAACGTCGTCCACATGGACGAAATCGCGGGTCTGACGACCATCCCCATGGATGGTGATGTTTTCACCGCGCTCCAGCCGTTCGGCGAACTTCGCGATCACGCCGGAATAAGGAGACGATGGATCCTGCCCCGGCCCATACACGTTGAAGAAACGCAGTCCCAGGCTCGCTATGCCATAGACCTCATAGGCAGACCGCGCGTGAAGTTCGCAGGAAAGCTTGTCCGCACCGTAAGGCGACAATGGAATGCAACGTCCGGCTTCCGAAAGCGGCAGTTCTTGGCTCGCCCCGTAAACCGCGGCCGAAGAGGCGTAGACAAGCGGAAGATGAGCGCGGGAGTGGGCAAGTTCCTCGATGATCGTGAGGAACCCCGTTATGTTGATTGCGTGCGATGACGTCAGTTGCCGCTTGCATCGCTCGACCGAGGAGATCGCCGCCAAATGGATGCAGGCGTCCACATTGGCGAGCGCGCGGCGCACGGCGTCACGGTCGAGCACCGACCCTTCGATGAAGGTCGAGGGCTGCGGGACGTTTTCTCGTTTTCCCGAACTCAGATCATCAAGCACGGTCACGTCATGGCCGGCCTTTACCAGGCGACGGGCGAGGTGTGCGCCAATGAAGCCAGCTCCACCGGTAACCAGTATCCTTTTCAAGCCGTTTTCCCTCGCGACACCTCATCGCGATCGGAGGCGCCTGGATCTTAAGTGTAGGTGGATTCCTGAGCCGCCGAGCCGACCGTGGAGCGCGACCGGCACTCGGCCAGTGCGTCCGCGACCGGACCTTCCGTCTGGGTTGCAATCTTCCTTGTCGCTTAGGCGGCGTCAAGGCTCCCGCAGCCAGGTTTACCGTTTCGCAGAGACTTGATGAGAGAAAAGGCTAGCTTGCCCTCGAGAAGACGGTCGGGAGAGCGTCAGGGCGCCGGACAGCCGAGGATCAGGTCTTCAACCTCGGATCCGGAGCCGACGCGCATCAGCACCGTGAACGTGCCCTCGGCGCCCACTTCGAAAAGCGTGCCCCCGTTTTCACCCTTCTCGTTCGTCCGGGTCACAATCAGCAGGCTTCCGGCGCCGCTCAGATAGGATCGAATGTTGGACACTGCCGACCTGATCTGCGCGGCAGAGAAGTAATTCCTGTTGAGAATGTTTGCGGCTCTGACGAGATCGAAGCGGCCGGCGAAATCCGGTGAGCGCCGCATGATGTCATCCTCGACAAACGCGATGGAATCGTCACGCGATAACGACCGGGTGATCATCTGGACCGGCTCGCTCCTTCCGCTGCGGATCAGCGCGCGCAGGCGCGGCTGCAGCATGGATTTCGCCAGATGCCGCGGGATGAAGGCAAGGGAGACATAGTCGAGCCGTCGGATCCAGGGCCGGATCGCAAGACCGGCGACATCATATTGCAGTGGCCAGCCTTCCGGATCGGCAAGAACGCGAACCCCCGGCGCGACCTCGACGATGTGCGCGTCGATGAAGAGATCGGTGGCGGTGATCTTCGGCTTCGCCCCGCAGACCTCCAGGTATCGCAACAGCTCGACTGTTGTCACGCCGGTGGAAACCCCGACATCGAGCACCTCCCGCAACTGCGTCGCCCGCTGCGAAAGCAAGGGCCTGAATGCGGTTTCCAGCTCGCGAAAGCGCGACGGCTGCGTGAGTTTGAAGGTGCCGTTTCGCATCTTCAGTTTTGCGAAGAACTCCGACTCCCGGACCCAGTCCGTCGAGCCGTCGTTTCCAGAATAAAATTGCCGGGCGCTCATCACCATAGTCGGACAACCTGTAAAAATTGCCTGCGGCTCTCGAACCCAGAGGGCATCTTGCAGCGACCGAATATTTTGCCGCCCGCCTTCCAGACAGGGGCTCAGCGCCCGCTACAGTGATCCCGAGGGTAGATTGGCCGACATCGGCTCCCAAAACATGAAAACGACAACAGTTGATTTCAGTATATTCGAAAGCAATGGGGGGATAATACCAACTCCCCCGGAGATTCCAAGTTACATTTCAGCAGTTGCTTTCAAATGAGCCGCTGCGTCAATGCCATGCCCCCGTTCGCCAGATCGTGCCGCCTTCTTTCTTCTCCGCTTCCCTCCGCCCGAACGCAACGACGACTCAGCGCAGGTCCTGTGAAGAGTGCGAGGAACGGTGGAACCGAGGGGCGCCGGCATCTGCACCAGCCGCCGTCAATGATGGCGGAGCGGGCTTGATCAGCTCGTAAAGGTCCTCGTAGCACAAGACGGTCCGGTCGATTGAAAAGCCTTGTGCACGGCGGCGCGCATAGGCCGTCGCATCGCGATACTTCTCATCATCGCTGGTAAGTTCGCGAATGCGGTCGGCGAGTTGCCCGTGGTCCTTCGCCGGGAACCGGTAGTTGTCGTTGTCAACGACCACGGCTAGCCCGCCGACATCGCTGACCAGGACCGGCAGGTCCGACGCCATCGCCTCGACCACGGCCACCCCGAAGCCTTCCCAATGGGACGATTGCACATAGAGATCAATGTGGCTGAGGAACGCCGGGATATCCCGGACCAGCCCGCAAAAGTGGACGCGCTCACGCACACCCAGAGCTCCGGCCAGTTCTTCCACGATCGGTCGGCGGTCCCCCACACCAGCAAAGACCGCTTGGACCCTATCCGGAAGCCGCTGCAGGGCCCGCACGATGGTTTCCTGGTCCTTCTTCTCCGTGAAGCTTCCGACCATGCCGATGTAAAAGAGGCCATCCCCTCTCGGCTTGCGGTCGCGCGCCGACGCAAACCGGTCCAGGCTGACACCGTTTTCGACGATGTGGATTTTCGCGGCCATGGGCGCCAGCCATTCGGAGAGGTGGTCCCGGACAGGTGCGCTGATTGCAGCAACGCCGTCGTAACGGCCATAGACCCACCTTTCGATACCTCGCAGCCACCGCCTCGCCCTTCGGCGGTTCCAGGTGTTGTGTTCGGTGTAGATTTTCCGGAAAGGCAGGAGAGCGCAAAAATAGAGGGACGGAAACAGGTGGACGTGCACGACGTCCGCCGCCCGCATCGCCCGCCATGCTTTGGCAATAGACCTGGGGCTCGTCAGCTTGACCGCGATGATCGTCACGGCAGCAAAAGCGTTGTCCTCCAGGAGCTCGTGATTTGCCCCCTTCCACACGATTACCGTTGCCGAAAACCGCGCCTGCCGCTGCGCCATTTCCACGACCAGGCGCTCGGCGCCGCCGTTTCCGTTAAGGTCGTTGATGATGTGAACGACGCTGCCTGCCATCGTAAGAAAATCGCCTCAAATATTCCTCAAAGGCGATTATGCATAGCAATGATCAATTCAACAACTATTAGCAATGTATACATCGAAAAATATGAATTTGTCATTGGCGTGTTAGAAAAGCGCGCATCCGGAAAGTTGCTGACAAAGCATCTTCGCGGTTGTTTTTTCTTGTCGAACACTCGCGACTATTTTTGAAAAGGTGAAATATTCCTGTCAGATCAACGCCATGCGCTCGAGAAGCAGCTTGTTCACGGCATGCACATCAAACTTTGATTGGGCCAGTTCACGGGACCTGAGCCCCATGTCTGTGATCAGCGAAGGCGCCCTGAGAAAACGGCACATGGCTTCGGCCAATTGCTTGGCGTTGCGCGGCTCAACCAGGTAACCATTGAGCCCGTCGACCACAGTCTCGTCGCAGCCCGGCAGATCGGTTGTGACGATCGCGCGCCCCGTCGACATCGCCTCAAGAATGCTGCGCGGTATGCCCTCGCGATAGTAGGACGGAAGGACGAAGACGCTGCAATCGCTGAGATGCGGGCGCACATCCGTGGTTTCGCCGAGATAGTTCAGGCTGCCGTCCTTGACCCATCCATCAATGGTTTCCGCGGCAATCGCGGCCGGACTGGGATCGAACTGCCCCAGAAGACGAAATTCGGCGTCCGGGAATTGCTGGCGGACGAGGCGCGCGGCCTCGGCATACTCGCCAATCCCTTTGTCCTTCAGCAGGCGGGCGATGAGCAGAAAAACCGGCCGCCCGCTGGGCGGGCTCGAAAAAGCATAGTGGTCGAGGTCGACGCCAGAGCCCGGCACGAGCGTCAAGTCGCGCTGATCGGAAATCAGCCTACAGCTCTCGATATCAGCCGAATCCGCGCGATTATAGGCAAAGACCCCGCCTGCCCCCTTGAGCGCCAGTCGGTAGAGCAACACGCTCAGTTGCTTGATGCGGCGCCCGACCCACCGCTTTCCTGCGGCTTCCGAATAGACGTGGCCAAGGCCGGTCACGAGAAAATACCGCCGCTTGACGCCGGCCAGGCGAGCGGCAATGCCGCCGTAGACAATCGGCTTCATCGTATAAGGGATCACGACATCGATCTGCCGCGAACGAAACAGCCTCCAGTAAGACCAGAGCGTCGCAAGATCCGTCAGAGGATTGAGCCCAGTGCGCGCCATCGGCGAGTGGACGAACTCCACGCCGATTGCGGCAAGCTGCCGGACGACATCCTCGTCCTGCTCCGGCCCAACTGCCAAGACGGAATGGCCCGCCTCCACCAGGCGCCGCAGCAACTCCAGGCGAAAATTGGTGAGAGAGCGACTGTAGCTCGAAAGTACCGCGATCCGTTGTTTCGGAACCACGCCAGCAACCGCCGATCCCGCGGCGGCAGCCGCCCGCCGTGGCGGCAGGCTGGCCGGAGAATAGTCGCTCGCGTCAATCAACATCAGGGCGCTCTCCATACAAACGTTCGAAAGATCGCACAGATCATGTCGGCATCGGCGTCGAAGGCGGGCCCCGCCTAAAGTTCGCCAGCGCTGCTTGCAGGACATCGTCGGTGAGATGCGCGTCATCGGCGTCGGCAGCCATTTCCTCCCCGTCGTCCGACGAGGGCGCGCCAGCCGTGCCTTCAGCCGGATGTTTGTCGAAGCCGGGAATGAGGCTGTTCATGATCGCAAAGACCATCGCCTGATCCCCGAGTTCAGCAAAGAGCTTCAGGCGCGCAAACATCTCCTTGAGCGTCGCCAGGGGCACGGCGTTCGGCATCGCGCCGAGCACACCGGGAATAGGTGAACTGATGCGTTGCTCGCCGCTGTCGAACAGCTCCTCATAGAGCTTTTCGCCGGGCCTGAGACCGATGATCTCGATATCGATGTCCTTGCCCGGCGTAAGGCCGGCAAGCCGGATCATCCGCTTGGCGATGTCGATGATCTTGATCGGCTCATTCATGTCCAGAACGAAAATCTCGCCTTTGCCGATTTCGCCTTCCAGACCATAGGCCGAAGCCTGCAGCGTCAGTTCGACGGCTTCGCGAATGGTCATGAAGAAGCGAGTCATGCGCGGATCGGTTACCGTCAGCGGGCCACCCTTGGCGATCTGCCGCTTAAACAGCGGGATCAGCGAGCCGCTCGATCCGAGCACGTTGCCGAAGCGAACCGTCATGAAGCGCGGGCCGGAACCCTTCTTCAGGCAATGAAGGTCAAGCGCCTGGCAATAGAGTTCGGCCAGCCGCTTGGTCCCGCCCATCACGCTGGTCGGGTTGACGACCTTGTCGGTCGACACCTGCACCATCGCCTGCACCTTGAAGCGGCGGGCGGCATTCGCCACGTTCATCGTGCCGATCACATTGGTCAGTACGCCCTCGCAAGGGTTAAGCTCCACCATCGGCACATGCTTGAGTGCGGCAGCATGGAAGACGAGTTCTGGCCGGTACTTGGCAAAGACATCGTTGACGCGATTGGCCCGGCGGACGTTGCAAAGGTTTGCCGTCCGCTTGACGGCCGGATAGCGCTCCCCGAGCTCCATGTCGATCGCATAGAGATTGTATTCGCAGTTCTCAACCAGGATGAGTTCGGCCGGTTCACGCGCCGCCACCTGCAAGGTGAGCTCGCTGCCGATCGAACCACCGGCGCCGGTGATCAGGACGCGCCGACCGCGGACGAGGCGAAGAATTGCCTCGTTGTCGAGGGCTGCCTGCGGGCGCTCCAGAAGATCCGTCAGCTCGATCGAGCGGAGTTCGAAACGGCTTTCCTGCTTGGCGCTCTTGAGTTCGGTGATCTGCGTCAGGCGCGATACGGTCATGCCACGCGCTTCGGCGCGCCGCATCACATCCTCAGCGGCTTCCCCGAATGCCGAAAGCGCTTCGGTAAAGACAACATGGCGCGGCAACTGTCCACTTTCTGCGAGCGCGCAAACCACAGTCTCGAAATCGGTGAGCGCGCCAAGGATCGGAATGCCGCGCAAGGTCATGTCCGTATGCTCCGGCGTCACTTCCAAACAGCCGACCGGCTTGTGGCTGCAATGCGGATCGCGGCGGAGCGCTCTCAGATAGAGATCTGCCGCATGGCCGCTGCCGACGAGCAAGGTCGGGATTTGGTCGGCATTGCCCTCGGCGACCGGCTGCCGTCGCGTTGGGCGCAGCGCCAGTTCGTCGAGCCGGAAGCTCAGCCGCGAAGCCGAAAGGAATGCGGTCAGAAGAAGCGCCTCGAGTGGCACAACGCTTCGCGGCATATCCTGGAGGCGGTTCGCAAAGAACGACATCAACACCAGCGCCGCTGAACTGATCAAGACGGCCTGAAGGATTGAGCGCAGGTCAGAGACGGAGCAGTAGCGCCAGTCGCGAGCGTACAATCCCGCGATCGGAAAGGCGATCGCACAGGCCAGAAGATATTGCGGCCCGGTGGCTAGCAGCGCCCAGATAAGCTCCGGTCGCGTCGACATGGCGTCGAAGCCATAGCGCAGGAAAAAGGCGGCCACGAGCGCCAGGGCTGCAGACGCTATGTCCATCGCGTAGAGCACGCGCGATCGACGAACCTGCTTGACCGACGATACGGCCGTTCTTGCTGCCAGGCGCAAAAGCGCACGGGCGACGGCGGCAAACCAGGTGAACAGATTAAGGAACCTTGCCCAGTATCTCGCCATAGACGGCGGAGACGGGGCGACGGCTTGCGTGGGCTGGGCAGCGGCCTCGTTGCGATGCATGCGACACCCTTCGATCCATAGAACGCCATTCAACCGCCGCGCCGAGAACGGACGGACGAATGATGCGCCTTGAGACGTCATGTCTCGTTGAATTTGTTTGGAATAAACTTCTGATACCGATCAGCTCATACAAATTTACCTGAAATCTATTTTATCTATGCACTGATACAAACTTTGTCTTCGCAATAAAATACGCCAACTTCGCCAAAACTCTCGCACGCCAAAACCTGTATGTAAATTATCTTTTCGTTCTATCGGAAGCAATTTACCTAATTATATTAGAACTCAATAGTATTACTACAATTTAATCCATAACCCTTTGGGGTTAGCAAGCGACCGCTACAGTTCCCAAGGGGCGGAATGGACCGCCCAAAAGAAATAAATAAAGATTCACTTCCGGAACATTGCCACACAATTTTATGTATAATTTGGAATATATTTGCATATCCAAAATACATAACAGAGAAAAATGAAGCATACCTATAGATACAAATCGACTAAATCTTAGCGCGACTGAAAAATGCGCCCCGATATCAGCAGCGCGCATCCCGGAACTGCTCTCGGGTGAAGATCGAGGAACTTCGACAGGACCTCTCCGACCGCCGGAAAACGAACCAGCCGGCCGACCAGGCCAGCCTGCGACATCAGCGTACACCTCGGCCCAATGCAATCCTGCTCGGGAAGGACCTTGTGGGGTCATTCCCCCGCGAAGGCGCGTCGATAGGAGTCGGAAATCGGCCGGATCAGATACTCAAGGAAGGTGCGGTCGCCGAGTTCGATAAAGGCGTCGATCGGCATCCCCGGATGCAGCTGCTCCATGCGCACGCCGGGCGGCAGCGGCGTATCCAGGCGCAACACGGCCCTGTAATAGGGCTCGCGCGTCGCCGGATCGGTGAGGCGGTCGGCCGAGACATGGGCAACCGTCGCAGAAACCTCTGGCGTCAAGCTGGTATTGAGCGCCGAGAGGCGGACCCTTGCCGGCTGACCGACATGGACGACGTCGATGTCCTGCGGATGAATACGCGCATCGACGACCAAGTCCCCTGTCGGCAGGATCTCCATGATCTTCTCGCCGGGACCGACGACACTGCCGACGGCATTGTAGACCGAGGCGACGACAACGCCGTCTACCGGCGCTTTGACGACGGTGCGCTCGAGTACACGGCGCGCGGCTTCGACTTGTTCTTCCACGTCGGCAAGCCCGGTCTTAACCTCGTTCATCGCGGTCACCGCCTGCTCGACGCGCTGGGTCTTCAGCCGTTCGATCTGCTCACGCGCTTCTGCGACTTGGGTGCGGCTCGATGAGGATTCTGCCTGCAGCATGCCGACCTGGCCGAGCAGGTCCGCTTCGACGCGAAGAAGCTGCGTGTACTCCGTGCGGTTCGTCAGCCCCTTTTCCAGGAGATTGAACTTTCGCTCGGCTTCACTGCGCACGATCTGCGTCTGCTTCTCGACGGCCGCCTTCTGCGCGGCCAAGCCATCGAGCGCATCGTTGATGCTTTCGACCCGTTGCTGCAGAATAACGGTCTCGGAGGTGAAGCGGGCAAGCCGGGTCTGGAACTCCTTGACCTGCTCTTCGGTCAGGTCACGGCTTGCGGCCGACATCGTGGCTGGCGCGTTGCCGATCGCGATCGTCAGGTCCCGCCGGCCGTCCCGTTCGGCGGCAAGGCGCGCCTCCCGCGCCTTCAGCGCTACCCATTGCTTGGCAAGGCGGTTGAGCTGGGTGCGGGCGACGGTGTCGTCGAGGACCACGAGCGTCTGCCCCCTTGCGACCGCATCGCCCTCGCGAACCGCGATTTCACTGACGATCCCGCCTTCCAGATGCTGCACGAGAACATTACGGCCCGTGGCCGTGATCGTGCCGGAAGCGACTGCGGCACCGGAGAGCGGCGCCGTTGCCGCCCAATAGCCGAAACCGGCAAGGATGAGGACAAGCGTTCCATAGCCGAGCCGGGCGACCATACCGGTATCGGTCACGATAGTCTCCCGCCAGGAGCGCCGAGTGCCCGCCGCCGTCATGGCCGATCCCCGGTTCTGCCAGGTAGGAAGGTGGAAATGTTTGCAGTCGGCAGGTTCGACGGCCGCTTGGCGGTCGCTGCCTTCGCGGCCCGGTCCGCCCGGTCGGACTGCGCGCGGCGCGCCACCTCGTCCGTTGGACCGAAGTCATCAATCCTGCCATTCTTCATC
Organism: Ensifer sp. ENS08; assembly: GCF_014852195.1. NCBI lineage: Bacteria > Pseudomonadati > Pseudomonadota > Alphaproteobacteria > Hyphomicrobiales > Rhizobiaceae > Ensifer > Ensifer sp. ENS08. Next base: position 75,537 of record NZ_JACVBF010000018.1, on the reverse strand, counting down.
ACCAGGATCCGGTCACACGTCGTGGCAATCGAAATGCGGTGCGTGACAATGACGACCGTGACGCCGCGCGCTTTCGCGTCTCTGAGCGCCCGTCCGAGTGCCGCTTCCCCTTCGCTGTCGAGGTTGGCGTTCGGCTCGTCGAGAACAAGAAGACGCGGAGAGCCGTAGAAGGCGCGCGCAAGCCCGATGCGCTGCCGCTCGCCGCCGGAGAGATTGTTGGAACCGGGCCCAATCGGGGTCTGATAGCCTTTCGTCTGCGACAGGATGAGATCGTTGGCATGAGCCGCCCGCGCGGCCGCAACCACCGCCTCGTCGGCTGCATCCGGCTCGAATCGGGAGATATTGGCGGCGATCGTGCCCGGCAGCAGCTGCACGTCCTGTGCGAGATAGCCGATGAGGCTGCCGAGCTGCGTCACGTCCCAGGTTCTCAGGTCCGCACCATCAATGGTGATCGAGCCCGCTGTCGGGGCAACGGCGCCGGTTAGAAGTCGCGCGAGCGTCGACTTGCCCGCCCGGCTAGGGCCGACCACTGCAACGCTTTCGCCGGCAGCGATCGTGAAATTCAGCCGCTTCAGGATCGGCTCAGGGTCGGCTCCAGCGTCGGGCGAAACATAGAGCAAATCACGCACGGCGATATCGCCGGCGGGGTTCGGCAACAGAAGCTTGCGGCTATCGACACTGCCGGCCTCGATCACCTTTTCGAACCGCGACCAGGCGCTGCGCGCATCCATTGCCTGCTTCCAGATCCCCACCAGCTGATCGAGCGGTTGCAGCGCGCGGCCCGATAGGATCGACGACGCGAAAATCATGCCGGCAGTCATCTGCCCCTTTAAGACAAGGGTCGCGCCAACAGCAAGGATCGCCATCTGCAGGATCATTCTGATCGATCGCGATATGCCGCCGAAGATTGCGTTGACGACGAGGCTTCCGTCGGCTGCCGCGGTCGCGGCAGCAAACTGGCGGCCCCAGACCTCACCGACATTGTTCGTCATGCCCATCGCACGCACAGTCTCGGCATTGCGGCTGAACATCTGCGCCGTGAGATTAGCGCTGGTGATACGCTCCTGCGCGAACTGCGACGCCTTCTTGTTCATGTACTGATTGAGGAAAACCATAAGCAGGATCACGATCGCGCCGATCGTCGTCATCAGAAAGAGCAGCGGATGCAGGAGATAAAGGAGTGCGGCGAACACCGGCGAGAACGGCAGGTCAAAGAGGACCGGCGTGCCGCGTGAAGCGACGAAGCCTCTAACGGTCGCAAGATCGCGCAAAGGCTGGATATCGCCCGGTTCCCGGCCCGCTGCCGCGACCACGTTCGCAAAGGCGGCCGCCCCGAGCTCGCTGTCGAGCTTGGCCGCCATGCGCACCGCATAGATCGCCCTGATCACATCAAGCAGGCCGAGGAACGCGAAGGCAAGGAACGCGATAATCGTGAGATAGACGAGCGTTTCGATGCTCGAAGAGGGCAAAACCCGATCATAAACCTGGATCAGGAACAGCGGCGAGGTCAGCGCCAACACGTTGACGACCGTCGAGAACAAGCCGAGATCTATGACGCTGCGCCGGAACGCAGATCGTAAACTGCCGCTTGTGATTCTGTTGTCTACCATGCTGCAACGACACCGTTTCCAGGAATTTGAGTGGGGCCGTATCGATGGAAGTGTTCCCCGATGTCAACGTGCCGGAGGTTGAGTAGGTACTATACATCTGTTGTAGCGGTTGCTTATAGATGCTATTTTAGACCCCCACCATTTAACACGACAGATCACAGTTTTCACACGCTAAGGTCGCTTGCTGTCTTTGCGCGGCGGTCGGTAAAAGCAACGGCGCGTATTCTGCCACACTAATAAAGGATGGAAACATGATCGTTAAGGGAAGACCCGTAGCTGACACGCTTTATGGCACGAACGTAGCTGACACAATTTATGGATATGGCGGCGACGATAGCCTTTGGGGCTATGCCGGAGACGACTATCTCGACGGTGGCGACGGCAACGACCGGATGTACGGTGGCGACGGCAACGACTTCTTCAAGGCCGGTCCAGGCGACGATTATGCTGAAGGCGGTGTCGGCAACGACTCCTTCGATGGCGGCCTTGGCAACGACCGCTTCATGGGTGGCCTGGGCAACGACATCTTCGACGGCGAGGACGGCGACGACACACTCGACGGCGGCGATGGCCACGACACCATGCTCGGCGGTGCTGGCAACGATACCTTCTACGGCGGTGCCGGCGAGGAATATATCGACGGTGGCGCGGGCAATGACATCATCTATGCCGGCGACGGCAATGACGGTTTCGTCAATCGCATCAATCCGGCGACCGGCAAGGTTACGACGCAGGCCGTCGGCGGCGGCGCCGGCGACGACTACATCTATGGCGAAGGCGGCAACGACGCGCTCAAGGGCCAGTCCGGCAATGACCACGTCTATGGCGGCATCGGCGATGACCGGGTCGATGGCGGCGACGGCGACAACTATCTCGACGGCGGCGACGGCAACGACATTCTCGATTCTGAGAACGGTCGTGATGAGGCCCATGGCGGTGCTGGCGTCGACAAGATCAGCGTCGGCGCAGGCGACGACCTCGTCTATGGTGATGGCGGCAACGACAGCATCAGCGGCGAAGACGGCAACGACACGCTGAATGGCGGCGATGGCGATGACCTGTTCTACGGCGGCTCGGGCAACGACACGATCCGCGGCGACGCTGGCAGGGACACCCTGATCGGCGAGACCGGCTCAGACTTTCTCTGGGGCGGCGCCGACGCCGACCGCTTCGTGCTCAAGGGCGCTGGCGCACTCAACGGCCAGGATACCATCATGGACTATCAGGATGGTCTCGATCGCATCGTCCTCGAAAAGCTCGGCATCACCCGCTATGCCAACACCGGCGGCCCCGGCACGGTTTATGCTTATGACGACCCGAGCGGCGACGTGATCCTGAAGGCGCAGGATTCGGCCGGCCACGCGTTCCAGATCGTCGTCGACGATCCGAACGGTACCCTGTCTGCGGCCAACTTCAGCGCGGCAGACTTCACCTTCGCGTAAAATACCGGCGGCCGCGGGTTTGAATACGCGCTCCGCGGCCGCCACTACCGCCCGTTCCTGCCTGTATTGGCAGTCCAGTTCGCGAAAAGCTCACCGAGAGACCGCTTCACCAGCGGCGAGTGATCGCAATGCCTCGTCCAGTTCGTCTAGATCGCTGATCCGCCTATCGGCTTGGTGTGCATCATCCGGCGCCGCCGTGCGGTGAACCCGCGCTTCGCGCGCGACCATCACCGTTTGCCATCCGCGCCGGCGCGGCGTGACGAAATCCTTCACCGGATTGTCGGCGATGTAGATGAGATTGTCCCGCTTGACGTCCGCCCAGGTCTCGATCGCCTCATAGGCCCGAGCATGCGGCTTCCAGAATTCTCTCCCCCAAAGATCAGTGAAGATCACCCGGTCCACCAAGGCTTCGAGCCCCAGCGCTTTGACCTTGGCCTGTTGCGTGGCCGCAGGCCCGTCGGTAATGATCGCTCTTCGGCCGACGCGCGCACGCTCCAGATAGCGGCGAGCATCGTCGGCGAGAGCTATTTCCGGCTGGTGTCCGCGGTAGACGGCAACCAACTGGCCGACCAACGCTTCGTCGACGGCAATGCCCATCGCTGCCAGCGCCGTATCGAAAACGCGTCCGCTGGGCCCGCTCGCAGCAGCTGCCTCGCAGTGCCCGGCAAAGCCTTCCGCGCCCAGATGGTTCGCCAGCCAGGCATCAACGGCCCTGAATCCGCTTAGGGCGAAATCCCGCTCCAGATAAAGTGTATCGTCGAGATCGAAGACAAGCACCTGCCCGCCCATCCGCTTATCCCCTGAAGACCGCCGCGTCGTATCGCAGCATCAACACACCTTCTCGCCAATCGTCATGCGCCGTTCTCGGCAAGCCCGCCACTTCCTCCAGCAGCCATCGGGCAAAGGTCGCGCCGGCATGATCCACAAGCGGATAGCCGCCGCCGAAACGGGCGTTGATTTCGATCACCCGCGGGCCGGTGAGCCGATCGTCCATGACCTGGAAACAGAACGCACCGCGCAAGTCGGGCAACGCCCGCAAGATACCCTCAGCCATCGCCCGATGCGCCTTATGGCGCTCGGTGACGCCCTTTTCGACTTCGCCTGCCCTTATGCGCAAGCGCCGATGCGAAATGACCGACTGCAATGTGCCACCGTCATCGACGAACGCATTGACCGTATGCTCCGGGCCGTCGAGATATTGCTGCAGGATCATCGGCTCTGCTGTCGTTTCAGGCAGATCGGCCATTGCGCGCACCATGCTGATCGAGCGGCTTGCGCTCCCGGCATTGGGCTTGAGGAACAGCGGCCAGTCCCAGCGGGAGAGTTCGCCGCGAACCTCCTCCAGCATGCCGGTTCGCGGGACCGGCACCCCGGCCGCGTCGAGCACGCGCATGGTTTCGAGCTTGTCGCGCACAACGTCGATGACCGGCGGAGTGCTCACATGCACGCGGCAATCGAAGCGGTCGAAATCCCCCACCGCTGCCGCAAGCGGCACCAGTTCGGGATCGATCGTTGGTACGAGCAGGCGCACATCATGCGCCCGCGCGATCTCCGCCAGGCGGCCCGTGAACTCCGGGTGATTATAGGCGGGTACCGCGAAAGCCCGGTCGGCGACTGCACAGGCCGCGCTCAGGTCAGGATCAAGATCGCAGGCCAGAATTTGGAGATCGATGTCCAGCGCGCGCGCTGCCCGGCGAAAACACTCGATCAGGCCAACACGCCTTCCCGCGGAAGAGACAAGGATCTTGAACGATCGGTACGCCATACAAGCCTTCTCCTTGACTGTTAGGACGAGGGGCCAAGGCAATCACTGTGGCCCCGCCTGACTGAACCCGATGCAATGCCCGCGCGATTACGCTCCCAACTTGCTGTGCACCGGGGGGCGCCGGCCGTCGGCCGTGCGCCACGCGGTTACCTCGATGCACTGCCGGTCTCCGCACATGACGGTAAAGCCATCCGCCGTATGAGTCTGAACTTGCGCGGCAAGGCCGATGTAACGGAAGGAGTCCGCGAAGGGCCGCGCCGCATCGATATGGACGACCTTTCCGTCCGGGCGCGAAAAGGCGCCGGGATAGGGCTCGCCGACCGCCCTGATCAGTCGCAGCACCTCCGCTGCCGGGCGCTGCCAATCGATCAAGCCATCCTCGGCGACACGCTTTGCACAATAGTTTGCCAGGCTGTGGTCCTGCTCGACCCGCGGCGCCTTGCCGGCTGCGGCCAATTCAACGGCCTCCGGCACCATCTCCGCCAGATTGCGCACATGCTTACCGTAGAGACTACGCGCGGTCTCATCCGGCGCGACGGAAAACAGACGCTGCAGAATGATGGGGCCGGAATCCGTGCCCTCGTCGATCCAGAAGAGCGACGAACCCGTGGTCTTTTCGTCAAGCAGGATGGTCCAGGGGATAACACCCCTGCCTCTCAGACGCGGCAGCGCCGACGGGTGAAACCCGATCACGCCCAGCCGCGGGATGGCACGGAAGGCCTCGCGGCAGATCTGCGACCAGCCGAGGACCAGGACGAGGTCCGGGGCGCTCGCGCGGATGGCTGCGAGCGTGTCTTCGGCGTTCACATTCGTCGTATGGCAGACCGCGCTGCCTGCCGCGCGCGCCGGCGTCGTCAAGTCCGCGAAATCGGAATGGCGATCCGCAGCCTCCGGCGGCAGCGTAACCACCAGGGACGGCAGCATCCCCTTCGCCAACAGGGCATTGAGCGCGATTAAGGATCCTTCGACGGCACCAACCAGAGCAAAACGCATTTTGGTTCTCAAATGCACAATGTGTCAGAGCGCAATATACAACTCGGATCACAACCAAGGGAAGAAATAACCCATCCGGGCGATATTAATGTATTTCAAGTATGATATGACGGGATGCTATTTCAGAGCCGGGCTATACTGCAAGAGAATAATTGCATGACAGTGTCTGCCGTTGTATCTTGAAACCACTGCATTCTAGGGCGCGCCCTGGAAGGTCAATTTAGAGTACGAACCTATTTCAGAAATAATCGCGTCCGAAGTGTCCATAATCGAGGCAATAGGAAGTTGATGTCTTGGCGTGCACTGGGCGCGTCCAGGAATTTAATGCTTGTGCCCCCGCCGGGAAGCACCCAGGTGCGCCCTGTCGTCAGGCTCAGGGAATGCGGACGAAGGCCCAAACGGCGGCGCAACTTCGGATCCACGGTATGATATTGCATTTGATCACCAATTTCAGCGCAAGCGCCGGAGCTGAGACGATGCTCGCGCGCCTGCTCAAGGCGTCATCTGACGAACGCGTTATGGTCGTATCGCTGCTCGATGTCTCGGCGCGAAACCGTGACCTCGCGGACAATCCGCGCGTCGAGTATGTGGCGCTCGGCGCACACTCGCTCCCGGCCATCCTGCACGGCACGATGCGGCTTGCCAACATCATCCGCCAGGAAAAGCCGAGTGTCATGCTGTGCTGGATGTACCACGCCATGGTGGTCGGCACGGTCGCTGCCAAGCTTGCGCGCCGCGCAACGCCGGTCATCTGGAATGTTCGCCAGTCGCTGGATGATGTTGCCTCGCTGTCGCGAAGCTCGCATATGGCGATCGCCGCCGCCCGCGTGCTCTCCGGCTCGGCCTCCGGCATCATTTACAATTCGTCACGCGCGCGCGAAATGCACCGCGCCTATGGCTACCGCAACCTGAATTCGGTCGTCATCCCGAACGGCTTTGAAATTCCGGCAGTGGCAGCAGGCCATGAAGCGCCGCCCCGGCGGATCGGGATCGTCGCGCGTTTCCACCCGCAGAAGGATCACGCCACCTTCTTTCGCGCCGCCGCCTCGGTGTTGCGCACCCATCCCGACACGCGCTTTCTCGCGGCCGGACGGGGACTAGCCTGGGACAATCCCGAAGTCGTCCAGCTGATTTCCGATGCCGGATTGCCAAGCGAGGCCATCGACCTCAGGGGCGAGGTCGCGGACATGGAGGATTTCTACCGCAGCATCGACATCCTCGCCCTGTCCTCCAGAACAGAAGGCTTTCCGAACGTCGTTGCCGAGGCGATGAGCTACGCAAAAATGGTGGTGGCAACGGACGTGGGAGACGCGGCAGAGGTTGCCGGCAATGCCGGGATCGTCGTGCCCGCCCGCAATCCCGAGGCCTTTGCCGACGCCATGCGCAAGGTGCTCGACCTATCGCCGGAGGAATATGGCCGGTACGCGCATCTCGCCCGCAATCGTATAGAAAGCGAATACACGCTGCACAACATCGAACGGCGTTACTCCAATTTCCTGAGGACTTTCTAGCAGCCACCGCACGGCTCAAGCTGCGGAAAAAATTCGGAGAGGGGGACCGACACATGAACGACAATAACAAAGAGGCGCGACCTAAGCGAATGTCGGGGGACTTGGCGCCGACAGTCAGGCGGGCAGCATGACGAAGCCGATACGCACAGTCATCATCGACGACCATCCGCTCGTCATCGTCGGCGCCCGCGCGACGATCGAGACGACCAACGATATCGTCTGCGTCGGCTCGGCCGGAACGGGTGCGGAGGCGCTGGCGCTGATCAAGGAAACAGAGCCGGACGTTTCGGTCATCGATATTGCCCTTCCCGACATGAGCGGCCTTACGCTCGCGGAGCAAATACTCAAGCAGCAGCTTTCGGCCTATGTGGTGGTGATGACGATTTACCCGGAGCGCTCCTACGCGCAGCAGGCGCTTCAGATCGGCGTCAAGGGCTTCCTCCAGAAATGCTCTGCGCCAGAACACCTGCTACTTGCCGTTCGCTCCGTCACGCATGGTGGGCTCTACCTCGATCCGCCAACTGCCCAGGAACTGACGCGCACGGCACCAAATCCCGGGTCGCGCGCGATGAAGACGGGGGGGGTGCCGGGGCTGACCCGTCGCGAGCAAGACGTTCTACGCCTCGTAGCCCTTGGGTATTCCAACAAGGAAATTGGCGCGCGCGCCAATGTCAGCGTCAAATCGATCGAAACATATAAGGCCCGCGCGACGGAGAAGCTGCAGCTCCACACGCGGGCGCAGATTGTCCATTTCGCCTTGACCCACGGCTGGATGAGCGCCGTATAAGCCGTGGTCGGGTCGGGGCGCAGGCGGGATGTCAGCTTGCCCCTAATCGAGACAGGAGCCGCCATTGCGAATTGTGTTTGTGCTTTCGGGGCTTGGTGCCGGCGGCGCTGAAAAGATCGTCAACATCCTTGCGCGCCATCGCTCGGCCCGCGGTGACCAAGTGCACGTGCTCGCGCTCAACGCAGAAACCCCGGAGACCTACTTTGCCTACGACAGGTCCGTCCGCGTGGAGGCGCTGGGCGGCGGCTCGTCGGTGCCTGTGTTCAGGACAGTCGAGCGTATCGCCCGATTGCGCGCGCGCCTGCGCGCCCTATCGCCGGACCTCGTCATCTCCTTTCTGACGAAGGTCAACATCATAGTCGTGCTTGCCAGCCGCGGCCTCGGCCTGCGGCTCGTCCTTTCCGAGCGAAACAACTTCAATACGCAAGACATGAACCCGCTATGGCGATTGGCGCGGCCGCTGGCGGCTCGCCTGGCGGAGCGGCTGGTGATGCAGACGACGGAAGCTGTGAATTCGCTGCCACCGCCCCTCAAAGCCAAGGCTGTGATCATCCCCAATCCGATCACGCTTCAGCATGTACGTGCCAAACAGTCAGGCACCAACACCCGCGTGCTAGCCGTCGGCCGCCTGGACAGGCAGAAGGGCTTCGATCTACTGATAGACGCCTTTGCCGATATCGCGGGGCGCGCGCCGAACATGACGCTGACCATCTTCGGCGAAGGCCCGGAAAGGCCGGCGCTTGAGGAACAGGTCCGACGCCTAGGCCTTTCGAGCCGCGTTCGTCTGCCGGGCACGACGAAATCACCGGTCGAGTGGATCAACGCCGGCGATATCTTCGTCCTCAGTTCGCGCTTCGAAGGCTTCCCAAATGTGCTGCTGGAGGCGATGTCCGCGGGCCTTGCCAGCATCGCCTTTGATTGTCCTTGGGGGCCGTCGGAAATCATCGACACGCCGGCGGTTGGCATGCTCGTCCCCAAGGAGGACACTCGCCGACTGGCAGACGCGATAGCCCGCCTGGCGGCCGACGCGACACTCCGGCACCAGATCGGCGCCATGGGCGCACGCGCGGTTGCCACGCGCTACGCTATCCAGTCGGTGCTAAAGCAGTGGGATGACGTCATCGCCGCTCCTGAAGAGACCCACGCGCTTTACCCGGCAGCGCGCGTATCGACCTGATACGGCACCGCCTCAGGAGGCGACGCCGCATCACCCGATCACGACCCGGGCGGCGTTGCTGGCTTCAGGTAGAGGGTCGGGATCCCATATCTGTCCTTGAAACCGAGAGACGCGGACTGCACGTAGCCGTGGCTTTCCGCATAGGCACGCATCGGCTTTTCCAGTTCGTCTTCAAAGCCAAGCAGAAACGCCGCCGGCGGGTCTTTCTCGAACAGCGCTTCGATCGTCGATGGTGACGTCATCTTGTAGTACTTCGCCAGCTCGGGGCTCGTCATGTCGGCGGTGCGGTAGGCAAACGGCCCTGTCGCCAGCTCGGCATAGACATCGAGGCCGCCTTCCAGCGGATAGATGGGCGCGAGCGTCGCAACCTTGCCGGTGACGCCGGCGGCCTGCATTCTCTCAGCAATCGTCACGCCTCCCTCATGCACGCGCATCGTCGTCCACTGCTGCGGATGGGTCGCCTTGCCGAGGTATTGACCAAGGCGCGGCGCGTTGACCGCAAGGACGACAAGTACGGCCGACAGCAGGATCGGCCGCACCGTGGGGAGTGCGCGCGGACCAAGTGCCTCGAGCAAAAGGCCAAACGCCAGCGGAAGGCAGACGAGCGGCGGCGCAAAATACTGGGGGAACCCGGGCGTCGGAACGAAGCTCAGCACAAAGCTGCAGACGAGCACGCCCGCAAGCACGAGCACCTCCCCCATGCGCAGCTGTGGTTCGACCGCCACGTTGTCGGTGCGCCGGGCAAGAACGATGAACGCGACGGCGATGATCGCCGCAAGCGCCACGGCCACGGCCGGCGCTAGCCATATATCCTGCGCCATGACCAGTTTCTGGGCGAGCGACATCGCCCCGCCCTCCCCGTCGCCGCTCATCAGCCGCCAGTATTGCGGATGCGGACCGGTATGGTAGCGCACCACATGCGCCAGGAAGAGCTGCGGATCCCTGACGAGATAAAAAAGGATCGGCGCGCCGCCGGCAAGACCGCCGACCAGCAGCGGCGCCGCGACCTTGGCAATACGATCCTTCAGCGCCAGCGATCGCGGCAGAAGGAATGCGGCCACGGCCACGGCCGGGATGAAGGCGATGGCGCTCAGCTTGAAACACACGGCCAAGGCCAGCAGAAACCCGGCCAGCGCCACCAAAAACGAACGGCGCTGTTCATTACGCAGGGCGAGAAGAAAAAGACTGAGGCCGAGAAAGGCGAAGGGCCACGGCAGGAAATTGTTGGTGGCGCCGACACCCGTCTGCGTCAGGAACAACTCGTTCACCAGCGACAGGATGCCGACACAGACAGTTGCCCAAGCCGAACGCGTCAACACATACACCACGCCGCCGACAGCGACTGCCATAAGGATCCAGGCCAGGAAGACACCGAGGCGACCGCTTAAGAGCAGGTCGCTGGACCCGGTCAGCTTGCTGATGCCGTAGAAGTACCACGCAGAGGCCGGCGGATGATTGTAGAAGAAATCGGCGTAGAGCGACTGGTCGTTCAAGAGCCTGGCCGGCGGCACATACAGCTGCTCGTCTCGCCGCATCTCGAAATTCATGATCCGAAGAAACAGAAAATAGAAAACGAACAGGAAGAACAGGGCCGCGGCGACTTGATAGAAAATCCCGACCGATTTTCCTTCAACAGTTTCCTGTCTTTCCGAAGAAACACTTGCTGGATAGGTCATGCAAAAACCCCGAACAAAAATAGACGAAGTATAAAATACAGGCTGGCGACGGGAACGATGCAGTCGCACACGGCTTCAAATAGATCACACAGGATCGTAATGCGCAGCGGCGCATGGCCTAGCGGGACAACCCCGACAAGCGTGCAGGGATAAACCTGACACGTAAAAAGGCTTGCGGCCAAGCAGAATATAAGGTATTTCTTGTATATTAGTTACTTAACATAACGGAAACCCTGGGACTTATCCAGACATATTCCGTAGCGCGCAGGTAACCACCTGCTTTTATTGACGTGCATTTTAATCAGTTATTGAAAACGCTCAAATCGCGCATTGGATCGCGATTGCTCATGAATAAAACCTGAGACGTCAACACTATCCCAAACATATCTTCTTGGAGACCGCTATGAAAGTCGTTCTCTTTGCGGGAGGGCTTGGCTCGCGCCTGGCCGAGGAAACCACGCGTATTCCCAAGCCGATGGTCGAGATTGGTGGCAAACCCATCATTCTTCACGTCATGGACATTTACAGCCACTGGGGGCACCGCGACTTTGTCGTCGCCGGCGGCTATAAGTGCATGTCGATCAAGAGCTTCTTCCATAACTTCCATCTGTCGACCGCAGACTTTACCGTTGCGCTCGGAAGCGGCTCGATGGTGCTGCACCCCAATCATCCGCTCGACTGGAATGTCTCTGTCGTGGACACCGGCCTGTCGACGATGACTGGAGGGCGGCTCCTGCGGCTGCGCGAATGGCTCGACAACGAGCCTTTCATGGTGACCTATTCGGACGGCGTCGGAAACATCGACATAGAGGCGCTGCTGGCGTTTCACCGCTCGCACGGGCGCCTTGCGACAGTTACCGCCGTGCAGCCACCGGCCCGTTTCGGCAACCTCGAGATCGAAGGTGACCAGGTCGTCGAGTTCACCGAGAAGGTGCAGAAGAAGGAAACCTGGATCAACGGCGGCTTCTTCGTCTTTGAACCCGGCGTCCTCGACTACATTCCGAGCCTTTCCGAACCGCTCGAAATGTCGCCGCTGACCAATCTCGCCAGGGCCGGTCAACTGTTTGCCTACAAGCATCACGGCTTCTGGCATCCGATGGATACGATCCGCGATCGCGATTACCTGAACGGGCTGTGCGAAAGCGAAGATCCGCCGTGGCTGCACTTTGAACGCGATCACCTTTCCGCCGCGACAGCCGCACCCTCCACCCATCACGTACGGATGTAGGACATGGCTTTGATCACCAGCGAGGTCGACCTTGCCGAGGCGTTCCGTGGCCGAAAGATCCTGATCACGGGACACACCGGTTTCAAGGGAGGCTGGCTCTCGCTCTGGCTAAGGCGACTGGGCGCATCGGTGGTCGGCCTCTCGCTGCCACCGTCGATACCGTCCTTCTACTTGGCGGCCGACCTCGGCGACGTCATCGACGGCCATGAGGGCGACATCCGGTCTGCCGCCGACGTGGCGAGGGCAATCGGCGGACAGGATTTCGATCTCGTCATTCACATGGCCGCGCAGGCCGTGGTTCGCGCCTCCTTCGAGAACCCGGTCGACACCTATGCGACCAATGTCGTCGGCACCGCCATCGTGCTTGATGCGGCAAGGCGCATGAAATCCCTGAAGGGCGTGATCGTCGTCACCAGCGACAAGTGCTACGAGAACCGCGAATGGGTCTGGGGCTATCGGGAAAACGACCCGATGGGCGGGCGCGATCCTTATAGCTCATCGAAAGGCTGCGCTGAACTCGTCGCAGCGGCCTATCGATCCTCGTTCTTCAATGACCCCAACGGGCCTCAGCTCGTCAGCGTGCGCGCCGGCAACGTCATCGGCGGCGGCGACTGGGGTGCCGACAGGCTCGTGCCCGATCTGGTCCGGTCGGTGGAAGGCGGCAGCCCCGCGCGGCTGCGCAATCCGTCAAGCATCCGGCCGTGGCAGCATGTCTTCGAACCGCTTCGCGGTTACATGATGCTGGCGGCGCACCTGCTTCACGGCAGAACGCGCTTTGCCGGCGGCTGGAATTTCGGCCCCGACCAGGAAGCGACCGTCAATGTCGGAACGCTTGCCGACATGGTCGTTGCCCAATGGGGTGACGCGCCACCGAAGTACATCGTCGAGCCGCAGGTAAACGCACCGGTGGAATCGACCATCCTGCGCCTCGACAGCACCAAGGCCCGCACGGAACTCGGCTGGAAGCCGGTGCTGCGCCTGCGCGACACCGTAACCATGACTGTCGCCTGGTACCGCAAGTATAGGGAGGATCCGAGGAACATACGGTCGTTCTCGGAGCATCAGATCGAGCAATACACCGCCGCCTGGAAACAGGAAGTCGAACACGAAGCAAGACCATTGCCATTGCGCGACATCGGAGATTGGAAAGATGCGAGTTAATTACGGACAGTCCGTTTACGGTCAGGAAGAGATTGATGCCGTCGTGGCAGTCCTGCGCTCATCGACACAGATGGGCACGGCCGTCAGGACGATGCAGGAACGTGTCGCGATGCTCTTTGCGAAACGGCATGGCATCATGGTGAATTCAGGTTCGTCCGCGAACCATCTCGCCATCGAAATCGCCGACCTTCCGAAGGGATCGGAGGTCATCACGCCCGCATTGACCTTTGCGACGACCGTCGCCCCGATCGTGCGCGCCGGTCTTATCCCGGCTTTCGTCGACGTCGTCGAAGGTACCTACAATATCGATGTCGATGCGATCGAGCGGATGATTACCAGAAAGACGAAGGCGGTGATGATCCCTTCGCTGATCGGGAACCTGCCCGACTGGGATCGCATTCGCGCCATCGCCGACGCGCACAAACTGCTGGTGATCGAAGACAGCGCCGACACGCTCGGCGCGACGATCAGGGATACAAGCACCGGCGCGCGGTCCGATATCAGCACGACCAGCTTCTATGGCTCGCATGTCATCACCGCGGCGGGCAACGGCGGCATGGTTTGCGTCAACGACGACGAACTGGCGCGAAAGGCAATGCTCTATCGCTCCTGGGGCCGCACATCCTCGCTCTTTGTCGAGTCCGAGACCATCGAGAACCGGTTCAACATCGACCTCGACGGCTTCGACTACGACGCCAAGTTCGTGTTCGAAGTGCTGGGTTTCAACATCGAACCGTCCGAAATGGGCGCGGCGTTCGGGCTTGTCCAGCTCGATCGGCTGCAGCAAAACATCGATGCGCGCGAGGGCAACTTCGCCAAGCAGCGCGCCTTCTTCGAGGCCTACGAGGACTGGTTCGTCCTGCCGAAGCAATTGCCGCTTTCGCGAACCGGATGGCTGGCATTCCCGATGACTGTGCGCGCGGATGCGCCATTCACCCGCCGGGAGATGCAGATCTTCCTGGAACAGCGCGACATCCAGACCCGACCGGTGTTTACCGGAAACATCCTGCGCCAACCGGCGATGAGCGGCGTTCATAGCAAGGTCGAGCCGCGCGGCTATCCGGTCGCCGACGACGTGATGCGCGGCGGCATTCTGCTCGCCTGCCACCATGGCCTGACACAGGCGCACCTGGACCATATCCACCAGTCGTTCAGCGATTTCGCCACGCAATTCGCGAGCTCGGGCGCCAGCAAGCGCCGCCAGCAGCAAACAGCCTCCTTTGAGCAACCTGGAGCTTGAAAATGACACGCCTTTTGAGATGCCGCGCCTGCCTTGCAGCCGACCCACTGACGTTTCTCTGCATGGGCGATCACCCACCGGCAAACAGCTTCGTGCGCCCGGAAGATGTGCCCGCGAACCAGCCCATGTATCCGCTAGACTCGCAGGCCTGCCTGACCTGTGGATTGATCCAGGTCTCCGACCAGGTTCCCGACGGATTCTTTGAGCACTATCTCTACGTCCCATCGAGCGCTACATCCATGCATGACCATTTTGCTGGACTGGCCGGAATTTTGAAGAAGGCCGCCGGCGACGGGCTCATCGTCGACATCGGCTGCAATGACGGCCTCCTGCTTTCGGCGTGCAACAAGGTGGGTGGAAAGACGCTCGGCGTCGACCCGGCGGCGAACCTGGCCGAGATCGCCCGCTCGCGCGGTGTCGACGTCGACGTCGGCTACTTTACCCATAGCGGCTCAGGCCGACTGATCAGTGAGTACGGTTCGGCAAAAGCGATCGTCACCACAAACACGTTCAACCACATCGGCGATCTTCATGACTTCATGGCTGGCGTCAAAGGCTGGCTGGCCGATGATGGTGTCTTCGTCATCGAAGTGCCCTGGGCGAAAAATCTTCTCGAAAACAACGAGTTCGACACGATCTATCACGAGCATGTATCCGAGTTCAGCCTACTATCGCTCGTCAAGCTCGGCGGGTACTTCGACCTTGACGTCGTCGATGTTCATCGTCTCGGCGTGCATGGAGGCTCGATGCGCGTTTTCCTCAAACACGCCGCCACAGCCACGCCCCCGACTGCGATCGTCAGCGAGATGCTTGCGGAAGAGCTCAAGGCAGGGATGCTCGAGGCGGATACCTATCTTGCCTTTGCCGAGCGCATCCGGAAGATCGGCGTCGATCTGATCGCCATGCTGGACCAGCTCAAGAAAGACGGCGTCACCGTCGCAGGTTACGGTGCACCTGCCAAGGGAAACACCTTGCTCAACTATTTTGGGATCGGCCCGGACAGGCTCGATTACCTGGTTGACCGGAATGCCTTGAAGCAGGGCCTATATTCGCCGGGCATGAAAATACCAATTCGCTCCCCGGACGTGTTGCGGGAGGATGCGCCCGGCGTGCTTCTGGTGCTCGCGTGGAATTTCTTCGATGAGATCCGCGCGCAGCAGGCGGACTTCGCCGCGCATGGCGGCCGCTTCCTCTTGCCGTTGCCGTACCCGGCCATGGTCAACTGAAAGCGACGGAGGTGAGGCGTTTCCACCCGTCGCGGTGGAAGCGCACTCGACCGGGGCTTCAATCCGACTGTCCTGCGCAAATAGGAATGGGCGATGTCGAGGGTTCTGATTACGGGCGCTGCTGGCTTCATTGGTTCGCATTTGACGCGAACCTGCCTTGATGTCGGCCACGAAGTCCATGTCGTGGTTCGGCCCGGCTCCGACGACAGCCGACTGGACGCGCTCGATCAGTCGATTGAACGACACAACTTCGACCTCCAGTCGGAAGACGCCATGAAGTGTTGCCTGTCGGAGATCTCACCTGAGTTCGTCTTCCATCTCGCCGCACGCCCGAGGAGACGCGAGGAAGCGGAATTGAGCGACGCCAAGGCAGGCATCAAAGAACACCTCGCCGCTTTGTTGAACCTTCTCGGCGCCGCAAGCAGCGTTCCCCATCCGCCCTTGAAAATCATCCGGACCGGATCGATTGCCGAATACGGCACCGCGCCCAGACCCTATGAGGAAGAGAGCCGGGAAATGCCCGCCACCGCCTATGGTGCCGAACTCGCTGCTGCCACCCACCTCATCGGCGGATTGCAGAGACGCTTGCCCTTCCCCGTGATCACCACCAGGCTGGCTCTGGTCTATGGCCCAACGCAGTCGACCGAATTCATGATCCCTCTGTTCATCGAACGTTGCCTTGCCGGTCAGCCCTGCGTTGTCCACCATTCCGGCGACCGTCGCGATCTGCTTCATGTGAGCGACGTTGTCGACGCACTGCTTCGCATCGCCGACGCGCCGGTCAGCACGCGGCTTGTCAATGTCGCAAGTGGCATCGCACCAACCATGCGGGAGGTCGCTGAACTCATCGTCGAGCGGACGGGCGCCGACCCTGATCTCATCGAATATCGTCTGGGAGGAATGTCGGCGGGCGCAAACGAGCTGCGCGCATCGACGGCGCGCGCCAAGGACCTCTTCGGTTGGAGTGCGCGCATCCCCTTGCGCGAGGGAATAACCCGCACGGTCGAGTGGCACCGGCAGGCCCCCGCGCTGCCCAGTTCGAACGCCGGCCGTTGGTCTCGAGAAACGGCGTGAAGATGGTGGTGGCGATGAAGCAGAGACCCAAAATCTCGATCCTGGTGCCGGCTTTCAACGAAGAGTCCAATGTTCGGCGCGCCCATGAGGCGATCGTTGACGTGTTTCGAAGCCTGCCTGGCTACGACCGCGAGATCATCTTCATGGACAACCATTCCACCGACCGCACATTCCCCATTCTGACCGAGATCTCCCGCGAGGATCCGACCGTCCGGGTGATCCGTTTCAGCCGCAACATCGGCTATCAACGCTCGCTTCTCGTCGCTTACAAGTCTGCCACGGGCGACTGCTCGGTCCAGATCGACTGCGACCTACAGGATCCGCCCCATCTCATTCCGGGGATGCTGGAGCTTTGGCACCACGGACACCAGGTGGTTTACGGCATCCGTCGCACGCTCAAGGACGGATGGCTGACGACGCGCATCCGCCGTGCCTTCTACTGGTGTATCAATGCGCTCAGCGAGGACGACCTGCCGCTCAACGCCGGCGAATTCCGCCTTGTCGACCGACGCATCCTCGACGAACTGCGGAAGGTCGACGACACCTCGCCCTATCTGCGCGGACTCATCAGTGCGATGGGTTTCTCGCAGGTTGGCTTCGAGTATGACCGTGAGGCCCGTGTCGCGGGTGAAAGCAAGTTCCCATTCAAGGCTATGCTGTCGCTTGCGGTCGATGGGATCCTCAACCATTCGTTGACACCCTTGCGACTGGCCTCGATGGCAAGCCTGGTGATGGGCACAGCAACGCTGCTGCTTCTGTTCGGCTACCTCGTCGGCAAGCTTCTGTTCGGCCAGGACTGGCCGGCGGGCTTTGCAACGACAACGATCCTGCTTCTGATTTCGATCACCTTGAACGCGATTTTTCTCGGCATCATGGGTGAGTATGTGGGCCGTATCTTCATGCAGTCGAAACGCCGGCCCGCCCCGATTATCGAAGCGTCGCTCAACGACGACGAACACCGGCGGCCGGCTCCGGCGATGCCGGATTGGAGGCACGGCGATGTCGTTGCCGACAACAAAAGACGCTAGCTCCCGGCAGCGTGCCGGCGAAACGCTTGCACGGTTTGCGGCTGTGGGAGCCGTGACGACCCTGCTCGACATGGTGTTGTTTAACACGCTCTATTTCCTGGGGGCTCGGCCAACGCTGTCCAACCTCGTTTCCTATTCCTGCGGCATCGCGGTCAGCTACATGCTCAATCGCACCTGGACCTTCCGCGCTGCCCACAGCCATGTGCAGGCGGTGAAATTTGTCGCTGCCACCCTGACGGGTCTCTTGATATCGACGGGGATCGTCACCGGCCTTGCCCTAACGATCCCGGCACCGGTCGCCAAGGTGATCAGCGTCCCGATCGTCTTTGTCTGGAATTATCTGGCGTCGCGATTGTGGGTCTTTCGTGGCTCAGAGGCGCCAACTACGACCACAAGAACTAACGCCTAGAACAATAAGTATAGTTAAGATCTAAATTTAAAAAATACATACACTTCCAAACGGAACGCAATATATAATTGAGGTTTCAAGTTTTTTTGCAATATTGGAGCATTAGCACCGATGTCCTTAACTCATTTGCAGCGCCTGGAAGCCGAGGCGATCCACATATTCCGAGAGGTCGCCGCGACCTTTGCGAAACCGGTCATGCTCTATTCGGTGGGCAAGGACTCCTCCGTCATGCTGCATCTGGCGATGAAGGCATTTTATCCCGGCAAGCCGCCTTTCCCGTTCCTCCACGTCGACACCACCTGGAAATTCCGAGAAATGATCGAGTTTCGCGACCGGACTGCGGCCGAACTCGGCATCGACCTGCTTGTTCATATTAATCGCGACGGCCTCGAGCAGCAGATTAACCCCTTCACCCACGGCTCCAACGTGCATACGCATGTGATGAAGACGATTGCGCTGCGCCAGGCACTCGACAAATACGGCTTCGATGCGGCCTTCGGGGGGGCGCGGCGGGACGAGGAAAAGAGCAGGGCAAAAGAGCGCATCTTCTCCTTCCGCAACGCTCAGCACGCCTGGGATCCGAAGAACCAGCGGCCCGAGCTCTGGAAGAGCTACAACACGCGCGTCGGCCCATCCGAATCCATTCGTGTCTTTCCCCTGTCCAACTGGACGGAACTCGACATCTGGCAATATATCCTCAAGGAAAACATCCCGATCGTGCCACTTTACTTCGCCGCACGCCGTCCGGTCGTCGAGCGGGACGGCATGCTGATCATGGTGGATGACGAGCGCATGCCGCTCCATGCGGACGAGAAGGTTGAGCAGCGCCTGGTGCGGTTTCGCACGCTTGGCTGCTACCCGCTCACCGCTGCGATCGAATCCAACGCCACGACACTCCAGGACATCGTCCGCGAAATGCTGACCGCCCGCACGTCGGAAAGGCACGGCCGCCTGATCGACGCGGACGAAACCGCGTCGATGGAGAAGAAGAAGCGGGAGGGGTACTTCTGATGACCGCCAGCATTCCCGCAACACCGGGCAGCGTGCTCGAATATCTGGCCAAACAGGAGAAGAAATCGCTTCTGCGTTTCATGACCTGTGGTTCGGTCGACGACGGCAAGTCGACGCTGATTGGCCGCCTGCTGTACGATAGCAAGCTGCTCTTCGACGACCAGCTCGCAGCACTTAAGCGCGAGACCAAACGCACCAGCGCAAACAACGGCGACATCGACTTCGCACTCCTGATCGACGGCCTGGAGGCAGAAAGAGAACAGGGCATCACCATCGACGTTGCCTATCGCTTCTTTGCTACCTCGCGCCGCAAGTTCATCGTGGCCGACGCGCCGGGGCACGAGGAGTATACCCGCAACATGGTCACTGCGGCGTCCACGGCGGCCCTTGCAGTCGTGCTCGTCGACAGCCGCAAGGGTATTCTTCAGCAGACGCGGCGCCATTCCTTCATCGCGTCCTTGCTCGGGGTGCGCCATGTCGTACTTGCCGTCAACAAGATCGACCTCGTCGGTTTTGACCGCAGGGTCTTCGACACGATCGTCGCCGACTACAGGGCCTTTGCCGAGAACCTCGGCTTCTCGACGATCACGCCGATCCCGATTTCGGCGCGCTTTGGCGACAACATGACGAGCCGTTCGCCAAACATGCCCTGGTATGGCGGTCCAACATTGCTGGAGCATCTCGAGACGGTGCCGATCGAGGAAGAGGCAGCCGAAGCGGAATTCCGTTTCCCGGTGCAACTGGTCCTTCGCCCAAATCTCGACTTTCGCGGCTTTGCCGGCCAGGTGGCATCGGGCAGCATAGCTGTCGGCGATCCGCTCGCGGTGGCAAAATCCGGCCAGCTCACCCGGGTCAAGGAAATCGTCACCTATGACGGCAAGCTTGCGCGCGCGGTCGAGGGCCAGTCTGTCACGCTCGTGCTGGAGGACGAACTTGATATCTCACGCGGCAACATGCTCGTGCCGCCGGAAAATCGGCCGCATGTCGCCGATCAGTTTATGGCGCACGTGATCTGGCTTCATTCGGATGCGATGCTTCCCGGACGCAGCTACATCCTGCGCACGGAAGTCGACAGCGTCAGCGCGACGATTACCAGCCTCAAACACCAGATCGACGTCAACACCTTCGCCGAGGAAGCGGCAAAATCGCTGCGCATGAACGAGATCGGCGTTTGCAATCTCTCCACCCAGGCGCCGATCGTCTTCGACAGCTACAAGGACAACCGGACCACCGGCAACTTCGTGCTGATCGACCGCTTCACCAACGCCACGGTCGGCGCCGGCATGATCGACTTTCCGCTGCGTCGCGCGCTCAACGTGCATTGGCAGGCCCTCGACATCAACAAGAAGGCCCGCTCCGCGCTCAATCATCAGACGCCGCGCGTGCTGTGGTTCACCGGTTTCTCCGGCTCGGGCAAATCGACGATCGCCAACACTGTCGAGAAAATGCTGCACGCCCGGGGCAAGCACACGTTCCTGCTTGACGGCGACAATGTCCGTCACGGCCTCAACCGCGATCTCGGCTTCACCGAAGAAGACCGCGTCGAGAACATCAGACGCGTGGCCGAAGTCGCGAAACTCATGACCGAAGCGGGCCTAATCGTGCTCGTTTCGTTCATCTCGCCGTTCCGCTCGGAGCGCCGCATGGCCCGCGAATTGTTCGGCCCGGGCGAATTCATCGAGATTTTTGTCGACACCCCGATCGAGGAATGCGCGCGCCGCGATCCCAAGGGCCTCTACAAGAAGGCGCTCGCCGGCGAGATCAGCAACTTTACGGGCATTAGTTCGCCTTACGAGCGCCCGGAGAGGCCGGAAATCCACCTGCACACCGTGGGCCGCGAAGTCACGGCGCTTGCAGGCGAAATCGAGGCCTACCTGGACAATCAATAACGACCAGTCCGGCGCGGCAGACGACGCTCCCAGCGGCAGTACGGAGAAAGATAATGATCGATACGCTCACGGCCGCAGCGATAGAGGCTGGCAAGGCCATTCTAGACGTCTATGCGCGTGATATCACGGTCGATGAAAAAGCCGACCGTTCGCCGGTCACCGAAGCGGACCGGCGTGCCGAAGAGATCATCCTTGCCATTTTGGCTCGAGCATTCCCCGATATCCCGGTGGTCGCCGAGGAAGCCGTCGCGGCAGGCTCAGTGCCCGAGATCGAGGGCCGGCGCTTCTTCCTCGTCGACCCGCTCGACGGAACGAAGGAATTTATCAACCGGCGAAGTGACTTCACCGTCAACATCGCCTTGATCAGCGACGGCGAGCCGGTGGCTGGCGTCGTCTTTGCGCCCGCTCGGCTCGTTGGCTATGTCGCAGAAGGGGGACGGGCGAAGAAGTTTCAGGTGACCGCCGACTTTGCCATCACCGGGACCACGGAAATACGGTGTCGAGAACGGCCTGAAAATCTGACCGCGGTTGCCAGCCGTTCGCACAGCGATGCCGAGACGGCGGATTTTCTGGAGCAGAACGCAATCCGCGACTGCACGTCGGTGGGCTCCTCGCTCAAATTTTGCCTGCTGGCCGAGGGGCTCGCCGATGTCTATCCCCGTTTCGGTCGCACGATGGAATGGGATACGGCCGCCGGTGATGCCGTGCTGCGCGCTGCCGGCGGGCGCGTCACGACGCTTGACGGGCAACCGTTCCGCTACGGAAAGCGGCGTCAGGCAAATGATTGCGATTTCGCCAATCCAGGGTTCATCGGCTGGGGGCGTGATTGCGGGCCGGAGGCCTGCGAAAAGGAAGCAGACTAAAGGGAGAAAGTCTAGAATGCCTGAAGACGACGTTCGAGCGCACGGCCTTGTGTTGGTTGAAGGTGACGGCATGCCATGAACATGTTCAACCATACCCTTTCGGCCGGATTGGCTGCTCGCCGCGAAGCCGCTCGCCGCGACGCGCCAGGCATCGTGCTCACCAAAAAGATCGAGTTCCTTCTGCTGGTCGGCGCCGTCTTTTTTTGCTCGATGAACTATTTTCGCTACGGCGATACGAACTTTACGGTCGCCGATTTCCTCGCCTTTCTTTGCTTCTGCTTTGCGCTACTCAACCGCAATATCGATCTTCAGCTCTTCGGGCGTGTTAGCAGCGGATTGTGGTGGCTGGGGCTGACAATGCTGGTCTCCGGCCTGCTGGTAAGCAGCATCGCGGGCCCGGATCCGATGCGCGGCATCGTCGTCGTCACCCAATATCTCTACGCTTATCTCTTTGTAGTGCTATTGTTCAGCGGTCGTACGCTCGATCAGCTCGTGCTGCTCGCGAAGACCTATGTGTTCTCGATCCTCGTCCTTTGTTTCCAGGGCATCTATCTCATCCATATTGATGGCCGCACGAACACGAACTTCGTCAGCGGCAACGGCCGCTTCAGCGGCCTTATGGAGCGTGAAAACGAGTGCGCGGCGGTGATAGCGCTCGCGGTCCCGATCCTGCTTGTGTTGATCACGACGAAGCGGCTCAACCGAATCTATGCCGTCTTTGCCCTATTTATCCTGATCTACGGGATCGTGCTGACCGGCTCCAACACTGGCCTCATCGCCCTTGTCTTCGGCATGAGCGTATTTGCTATCATCGGCGTCAACTGGAAGCGGCTGATCATCAACGTCGTCCTTTTGGCCGGCATCGTTCTCGCAGTCTTCACATCCGCCCGCGACTATCTTCCGGCCGCATTCCAGAAACGCGTGCTCGGAGCGCTCGAAAGCGGCGACATCGGCCAGGCCGGCACGTTCGATCATCGCGTCGATCTGATCTATGAAGCGATGAACATGACCGACAGCACCTTGCTGCTCGGCGTCGGCGCGGACCAGTACCGGATCGCGAGCGCCATTCACCAGCCGGTTCATAATCTCTATCTGCTCCTGTGGACGGAAGGCGGGCTGATCTCGGCGGTGGGTCTTCTGGTGATGCTGCTTTCGGCCTTCGGTCCGGCGCTGGCCGTGGCGCGGCTTCCCGGCGGGCGACCGTTTGCAGGCTGCATCGTCGCCAACGTCTCCATGCTGCTGTTGGTCGCGAATGCCGTGCCGCACGCCTATAGCCGCTTCTGGCCCTTCCCGCTCGTCTTGCCCGTGGCCCTTGCCTGCGCCTACATCGCGCTCTCAGCTTCGGCAAAAGCGACGTCGGACGCCTTTGCCCAACCCGAACCGGCGCCACAACCCGAACTGCGGCAGAAGGATCTTATCGCTCAGGCACGCTCTGGCGTGCCGCGCTGAGCCGGCGTTCGCTGATCCGATCCCCGAGGATCATCACCAGAACAGTTTCGGCGATGATCTTGAGATCGACCCAGGCTGATCGGTTGGCAATGTACCAGAGATCAAGATCGAGCTTGTCGTCGTTCGAAAGAATGGCGTTGCCGCTGATCTGAGCCCAGCCGGTGAGCCCCGGCCGAACGCTGCAGCGACGAACCCCGCGCTCGCCCAGCGCGTCGATCGTCTCCGGAAGGATCGGCCGCGGGCCGATGAGGCTCATGTCGCCGATAAGGATGTTCCAGAACTCGGGCAACTCGTCCAGGCGCGTCCGGCGAAGCAGAAGCCCGAACCGTCCCGTGCGCTCGGCGTCGCTGAGGGGGCGGCCTTCGGCGTCTCGCGCATCCGACATCGACCGAAACTTCATCATGCGAAACGGACGCCGGTCGAGCCCCGCCCGGGTCTGGTAAAACAACACGGGCCGCCCAAGCCAGATGGCGACCGCAATCCCGACCACCAGCATGATCGGCAGGCTCAAGAGGCCCGCGACCAACGCAAAGACGATGTCAAAGCACCGCTTCATCTTCAACTCCCATGCACCGGTCGGCACATGGCCGGGCAACCGCGTCGCGGCTGCTCGACCGTTTCCGAAATCGCGGTTCTATGCCCGCGCTTCCATTTCAAGCACCGGCGCGCGTTGACCCAGAGCGGGAAGAGACGCTTCGGTGACGACGGCATGCAGGAAGCGGGCGGCCTTGGTCATCGCCTCTTCGCTCTGCGCCGGATCGACGAGAAGCGCGATACTGGTTTCGCCCAGCCTTCGTGCGACCGGGAGCCGCTCGGACGGCGAAAGCCCAAGATCGGTAAAGCACTTCTCCAGATAGACCTCCGAGCAGCTTCCGGAAAAACACGGCACACCTGCCGCGTTCATCGCCGCGACAATCCAGTCGCGATCGTGCCCGGGCTTCAATGCCTCCGGCCGAACGAAAGCGTAGTAGCGGTAGTACGCGTGGCGATATCCCTTCGGCAACGTCGGTACGCGCAACGCTGCAAGCTCTAGGGCCACCTCGTCGAGGATCGCAGCGTTGCGAGACCTTGTCGCGTGCCATGCCGGAAGGCGCTCCAATTGCCTCGAGCCGAGAACGGCCGACAGCGATGTCATGCGCCAGTTCGTGCCGATCGTTTCATGCAGCCATCGGAAACCCGGCGGATGCTCTCGCAGGAACGCCGCGTCATAGGATTTGCCGTGGTCCTTACGGCTCCAGGCCTTCTTCCACAGTGCCTCGTCGTCAAGAGCGATCAGGCCACCCTCGCCGCCGGTCGTGATGATCTTGTCCTGGCAAAAGGAGAACGCGGCGATATCGCCGAAACTTCCGACCGGCTTGCCGTCAATCTCCGCGCCGTGGGCCTGCGCGCAATCCTCGATCACCCAAAGTCCGGCCTGTCTGGCGAGGGCCATGATTTCCTGCATGTCGCAGGGAAAGCCTGCCAGGTGGACCGCGATGATGCCCTTTGTCCGGTTGGTGATCTTCGGTGCGATCGTTGCGGCGCTGATGTTCTGGCTGTTCTCGTCGACATCGGCAAAGACGGGAACGCCGCCGCAAAACGAAACGCACGACGCCGAGGCGACGAAACTGCGCGGCGTCACGATCACCTCGTCGCCGGGTTCGAGACCGAGCGCGAAAAGCGCCAGCTCCAGCGCAAGCGTACCGTTCGCAAGCGCGATGGCGTGCTTGCGCCCGAGTGCACGGGCATAGGCTTCCTCGAAGGCTGCAACGTGCGGCCCGGTCCAGGCATTCACCTTGCCCGACCTTAACACCGCGGCAACATCCGCAATCTGTTCCTCGTCATATACCGGCCACGTCGCCACAGCTTGCTCCCTCGCTCAACTGAAAACTCCGGAAATATCAGATGACCTGCCGCACCATCACGAAGGCCTCGGCGGCCGATTTCAGCACGGTTGCGCCGCGCAATGTGGCGAGCGCGTTCAAGGTCTCGAGGCTGCGCTCATGCGGCGCCGCCCGAACCTGGGACTTGAACGCCTTCATCGCCGCAAGCTTTCGATCGATATGGTCGCTGATGTCGACAAACACATTCGGTGCGAAGCCCGGCGTCACATAAGGCGCGTTCCAGTTTGTCTCCGACAACGTCTCGTAAGCCAGGATCACCTTGGGATAGCCGGGCTGATGCGGCCTTGCGGCCACCATCGACGACAGGAAAATCAACTGATGATCGACATGCATGTCGCCGACAAAGGGGATGATCAGCGTTTGCGGGGCGATGGAGCGCACCAGCTCGAACAGCGCGGCGTTAAGCGCCGAATGGGAGGTTTCGGAAAGGGCTGCGGCGGGGAAACCCAGCCAGCGCGTTTCCTTGACCCCGAGAATCCGATGCGCCTCATGGGCTTCGGCTTGAACGGCTTCCACCGAGGCGCGATCATAGGCCGGTGGTTTTCCCTCTGTGACAACAGCCACGAAGACGTCGCTTCCTTGCGCCGCCAGCCGCGCCATCGTTCCGCCGGCGCCCAGAACCTCGTCGTCGGGATGCGGTGCGATGACCAGCGTTCGTCCGAGCGTTTCCATCAGGCTCATCCTGCTGCCCTCGCCAACACCCCGATCGCCGCCGATCTCAGAACCGTTTCCCGACAATGACGGTCATCCTCGTCGTCAAAGCCCGACGTCAGCCCACATGCAAACTCGCCCCTCACGCAACTCTCCATCTATGCACGGCCGAAGCCCCTATTATTCCGAAGCTACAGGCCGGCGATCGATACGAAGATGACATCGCCAGGCAGCACAGCCGTAACTTTTGTGGCCTCGATGCTCTGCCGGGTCTTGGCCTCGCCGCGACCGGTCTCCCGATCGATCTTGTAGAGAAACGATACCTGTTCGTTCTTGCTCGAATCGACCTCGGCAGCAGCCATCAGGAC
Source organism: Ensifer sp. ENS08 (assembly GCF_014852195.1). Classification (NCBI taxonomy): domain Bacteria; kingdom Pseudomonadati; phylum Pseudomonadota; class Alphaproteobacteria; order Hyphomicrobiales; family Rhizobiaceae; genus Ensifer; species Ensifer sp. ENS08. The sequence continues at coordinate 49,096 of NZ_JACVBF010000018.1, read as the reverse complement.
CATCTGCTCCTTGGTTGACTGACGCTGCGTTTCGAGCTTCTTGAGCGTGGCCTCGCGCTCCTGGAGCAAGGTCAGGATCTCCTTCTCGCGGTTTGCCTTCAAGGTTTCGAGCTGTAGCTTCAGGTTCGCGAGCTCGCGGTTGGAGCGCCCGATCTCGGAGATAAGCTCCAGCAATCGCGATTTTTCGCTCGAAGTCGCCATTTTCACCCGTGAAAGCTCCGATTCCGTATTCAGCTCCCGTTTCCTGAGCGCGAGCGTCCTCGCCTCAACCTGTTCGTTGAGGGCGACGACCTCCTCCTGCTGCTCCTTGAGCTTGTCGAGGATCGTGAGGCTCGCCTCCGTCTGCATGATGCTCTGGTTGAGGATCTCCATCTGGTTCTTTGTCGACAGCAGGTCCGTCTTCAGGATCTTCTCCTCGATCGCGACCACGGGACCGACCGAAACTTCATCGACATACATCTTGACGCTTTCCGGAATATCCTTGAGGTCGACCTTCTCGGAACCGCGTAATTGCGCGTAAAGCCGGGCGGTGTAGACCGCCTCTCGCACGATCTCAACATCCGTTTCCTCGATCGTGCCGCGCAGCTTCGCCTGGGCGATGATGCGGTCAGCCGGATTGCTCATCGCCGTCTGTGGTCCACCGGCAAGGCCGACGGCCTGCTCGACCGTCAGTCCCGGATAATAGGCGAAGGAGCCAGGTGTGCGCACTTCGCCAAGGATCAGCACAGGGCGAACCGTTACGATAGAAAGCGACAGCTTCGGATCGGTCAGCAGCTGGCGGGACAGATATTCGCTGCGCAAGGCGTCAACCGCCTCAGGAATGGTTCGCCCCTCGATCTTGAACGCGCCGATCAAGGGAAATGCGGCCGCTCCATCGGTCGCAATCGTCAGCGACGTCGGCAACTCGGCATCATCCAATATGTCGAAGGACAGCACGTCCCCGACCGAAACCCGGTAGGCGGCGGGCGCCGCCTGGGTCGTGGGCACGGCGCTCGCTGTTGCAGCGCCCGATGCGGTGGCGCTGGGCGTACTGGCGGTCGATGCGCCGGCAGCGTGAAGGGGACCCGTCAGCAACAACGTCGCCGTCGCGACGAAAGCGATATGACTGACGATGCGAAAGATTGTCTGAGCCGGAAACTTCATGCTTCCCTCTAATGAATAAATCCGAACTTCACGGTGGTTCAACCGCACCAAAAGAAGCGGAAATTAAACTCCAGCAATGGATGAATTTATTTTACGAGACCTCTGTAATTTCTTTCGGTCACTATGATATGCTTCAAAAACAGGTTCCACTGCACAATTTTTAATTGCATATGGATAAGTAATTAAATTTTCCCAGAAACAGGGAAACAAATTTTCCTCGCAGTGCGAGAACACTAAAACACATATTAGCATTCTTCCATGAAACAGACGTAATTGCAACCTCGAAGCAGGATGTAATTTTGTGATATTATTGGAATCACTACTAAAAAAGACAAGAAAGTATCGTTTAGCCTGGCAAGCCGAGGCGGACCTCCACGGACGGCTCAAGAACATAGCGCACCTGCTGACCGGCAACTTCGCCAGCGCCTTCATCGGACTGGCCGGCTTTGCCCTGACGGCGCGTGCGCTCGGCCCTGCCGACTATGGGCTCCTGGCCCTGTCCTTCGCCTACACTCGCGGCATCGAGCGCTTCGTCAGCTTCCGTTCTTGGCAGCCGCTCATCAAATACGGGGCGAAGGCCCTTCAGGTCGGCGAGACCGACGACCTCAAGGCATTGTTCAAATTCGGCCTGCTGATCGATCTCGCCACCGCCCTTGCGGGATGGGGGCTGGCGGTGCTGATCGTGCTATTTGCCGGACCGCTTTTCGGCATTTCCGAAGAGATGAGCCGCTTCGTGCTGATCTACTGCGCGGTCCTGCCATTCCAGGTAACCGGCATGCCGACGGCGGTGATGCGGCTTTATGGCCGCTTCAAGATTGTCGCCTATGGGCAGGTCGCGGCCAGCATCCTCAGGGCCCTCCTGTGCCTTGCCGGCGTCTATCTCGGATGGGGGCTGTTCGAGTTCATGCTGCTGTGGATGGCGTCGCAGATCTGCAGCAGCCTGAACAGGACCGTCTGGGCTTTCCGCGAGTTGCGCAAGCAGGGGCTGACCGGCGTCATGTGGGTTCCGCTCGGCGATATCCGGACCCGCTTCCCCGGTTTCTGGAGCTTCTCGCTGTGGACCAACATGGCGCTTATCATCCAAGCCTGCGCCTTCGAATTCGACACGCTTCTTGTCGGTTACCTCGCTGATCCCGGGTCTGCCGGCCTCTACCATATCGCCAAGCGGGTGGCGAAAATCGCGCAGCAGGCGGGCGAGCAGGTTCAGGCCGTGCTCTATCCGGATCTTTCGCGCGTCTGGGCAACCGAGGGGATAGACGAATTTAGAAAGACCGTCAGCCAGACAGCATGGCTGCTCTTCGCCTTCGGCGTCTGCGCCCTCGTCGGCGCGTATCTGACCATTGAATGGGTGCTGCGCGTGACGGCCGGCCCGGGTTTCGAGGCGGCCGCCACTCTCGTCATGGTGCAGTTCGTCGCCGTCATCATGTTTCTTTGCGGCAGAACCCTTTATTCGGCCCTTCTCGCTATGGGACACGAAAAGATCCTGCTGCAAAGCGCGCTTCTTGGGGGCGTCCTCTTCCTCTTCACGGCAATCGCCCTCATCCCACGTGTCGGTGCCGTGGGCGCGAACGTTGCGCATATCGTGATGTCCGGCGTCTGGTTTGTGCAGATGGCGATCGCCTATCGCCGCAAGCTGGACACTAAGCGGTGACCTTGGGTAATCGGTTTTCCGTTTGCCGGGCTCAGCGTCAGTCAGCCTGACCCGCCCCCTATCGACGCGAGCGAACTCATGTGTCGCACTGACCTTCGACGAGTTTACGCCGACCCTAGGGAACAAGAACTTTGCCAAAGCGGCTGCACCGATCGTTCGGACGCAGACGTTAGCGACGATCACCGCACACCGAAAGCTGCTTCGACACGAAGCCAGGCCAACGCGCGCTCGAACGAGCCGGCAACGGATGCGACTGTCGAACATAATGACTTTCGCAATTTGACGATGGGCCGATTAAATGACCGACTTAGGCGGCTTTGGCCGTCGGCGCTCGCCAGTTGCGAGGGCCCTTCCCACCCGGCCTGACGGCGGCGCCTACTCCGACCGGTCGCAGTAGTTCATGACGCTGCCGAGAATAACCGCATGGTTCAGTGACAACCGTTGCTGAACATTGGCGAGCTGGCGATCCGTCGTGCCGCCCGAGCGGCAGACCAGAATGACCGAATCGACGTGCGACGCGAGCCAGATCACGCCTTCGTTTTCTTCGACGGCCGGCGCGTCGACGATGATGAGATCGTAGCTGTCGCGCAGTTCGGCACAAAGGACATCGAGGTTCATCAGGCCGGGCCGCACCGAAATGAACTCAAGGTGGGGATAGGCCGGCGACGTCGCGATCCGGCTCTTGATATCGACTTTGCCTTCTAGCGGCGCCGTGATGGCGGTATCCTTGGTGTTGGCACCGGCAATGTTCGGCGCGCTCTGCGCCGACATGTCAAGGTCGATGACGATCGGGCGCAGTCCGTCGACCTTTGCCATTGTCGCCATGCCGAGCGCAACCGTAGTCTTGCCGTCTCCAAGCGCCGGCGAGCACAACATCACCACCTTGCCGCCCGCCTCATGGTCGATCGTAAGCCAGGCCATGCATAGCGTGCGCATGGCGGTCGCCGCCGGCGACTCCGGATTGTTCAGCATGTAGTGATAAAAGGCCGACGCATTCCGCAAGCGCTTGCGCATATCGGGCACACTGGCAAGGTTCGGACGGTTGAGCAGTTGCTCGGCGTCGCGCGGCAGGTACAGCCTGCTCTCCAGGGAGTCCGAAATGATCACCCCGACGACCGCGAGCAGAACGGCCCCGATGCTGCCGGCGACGATCACTAGCGTGTTATTCGGGAACGTCGGTTTCGTCGGCACTTCCGCATAGGACGCGATCCGTGCGGTCGGCTTGTACTCGCCTCTTTCGGGGTTGAGCGCGCCCAGCCTGAGCACGATCTGGTCATAGATCGCCTGTTCCGACTGAAGGTCGCGGGCAAGTTCACGCCGACGGATTTCGGCAAGGTTGCGCCCCTGGACCTTGTCCTGCAGCGCGCTCAGTTCCGTCTGGAATTTTTGGGCGCGCACCGTTGCCACCTTGGCATTGTTTGCCAGTTCGTGCACGAGGCGCTGCGCCTCGTTGCCGATCATGGTGCGCACGGACTCAAGCTCGTTTGTGGCGTCGAGGACCAGCGGGTGGTTCTTGCCGAACTTGGCGCCGAGCTGCGCACGCGTGCGCTCGAGCCGCGCCTCTTCAGCACGCAACTGATCAAGCTGCGTCGAGATTAGCGCACCGCCGGCCAATTCCTTGCCGTCCGCAGACACCAACTGCTTGGCCTCGTTGTATTTCGCAACCGCGCCCGCTTCCTCGACGCGCAAGGTCACATATTGCTCGTTCAGCTGTAGCATGCGGGCTCTTAGAACATCATCCTGCGGATCGAAGGTCAGGTCGCTGTCGCGGGCAAAGGCGGCGATATCGCGCTCCATGCCAGCAATTCGGGTGGCGCTGTTGGCCATCTCGCCGCGCAAGTACGCAACCGTGTTGTTCGTGGCCTCTTCGGTCTTTTTCGCCGTCCAGGAGAGATATTGCTCGGCGAGCGCATCGGCGATCGTGGCCGCTTTCAAGGGGTTCGATTGCACCACGCGGATCGTCAGCGCGAGGCTTTCCCCGGTACGGGTGACGACATAGGAGTTCAGCAGCGTCGAGATGGCGCGGTTGCGCTGCACGTTTTCCGAGATCAGCCGCTCCTTCTGGGTACTTTCTTCCGGCGCGCCGAAAATGAGCTCGGAGATGTTGGCGAAGAACGACTGCAGGAACGTCTCATGATCGCTCCGGATTTCAGGCAGGTAAGTGTTGAAATCGGGATCGTTGACCAGGTTGAGCGCATCGACGACGACGCCCACGAAGACGCGCGAGCGGATCACGTCCAGCTCCGTTTCCATCACCGACCGGTCGCGTTCGAGCTTGCGCAATTCGACCTGCGCCTCGTAGGGGCGGACGTCGTTGCGGTCGAAAACGATGGCCGAAGCTGCGGTATAGGAGCGCGGCAGCAATGCGGCCGTTAACAGCGTCGCAAGCAACGCAGATCCCAGCAGCGAGAAGAAGACGACGCGATACCGGCGGAAAAGCTCGAACAGATCGCGGATGCCATATCCGCGCGGCGCAACGCGCGCCTCCCGATACTGAACCGCAGGCATTTGGCCTCGCCCTGGAGGCGCTTCGACTTTGCGATCGATGGTCAGCATGAGAGCCCTAACATATAAATTTGATAGAAATACCTGACGTGAAAGAAGTATAAGCACGCCCGCACATAAACCGCGCGGCAATCGACAACGCCACGCAGGTAAAATACTGACATAGAAATAACATTCAAATTTAGAAAACTATATTATACGACGTCCGGAAGAGCAATAGTTGGTTGCTATCGAACCACGGAACGATTTGACCTGCACGGTTGACAGACATTCTCGGGCACTTCCGGGCCGCCGCAGAAGAGAACCCGTGGGCCACCTCTACTTCGGGTAGCGACCGGCAATCCGCTCCTGCGACAACCATTCCATGAATTGATCGAAGCGCATGCTCCCATCGGTCGAGGCAGGCTCCCAGGCGTCATTCACGCCGACGACGCCGCCAAATTTTTCCTCCACGCTATCGGCCATTCCATCGAAGTCCTCGTCGCCATACGCATGTGCCTCTTTAATCGCGGGGATCTCGCCAGGCGCAACCACCATGCGCCCTGCTCCCCTCTCGCCTTGTGCACCCATATCCTTGATCCAGGCGACATCGAGATCGTCGCGGGGAAACGCACCGGACTGGCCACGAACCTCTTCATATGCCTCACCGGCTGCAAGGAGCGTATCAACCGCCAAGGGGCAAGGCGGACGGTTCACCACGAATTGGTCTGTTCCCGGCGAAAGCAATTGAAGCGACTTGGATGGCGGCGCCCACAACACATTGCCGCTCTCGTAGATCTGAGGCTGGCCGGCGCTTTCGACGTTCTGCCATTTGATTGCGTAGGTTTTCTCGACAGTGCTCGGACCTGCCTTGAAGTAGTTGCCGACATAAGAAATCGGCGTGCCGCCGGGATACTGCGAGAACACCTCTCCCCACTCGGAACGTGCATTGAAAAACACGTTGTTGACGATCTCGATGCAGGATTTTCCGTAGTGGTTGTTGTCGGGGTTCCGGTCATTGTTGGAGATGCAGGCATTTCGCCAGAAGGTAATGTTCTGCGGGACTCTCGGATCGGCGCCGAGCAGGGTGCACTTGCTGTGCTTGTTCAGCCCCTCGGCAAAGATGGAATTCGCGATGGTGATGTCGGTCGTGTTGGAATAGGTGCTGACGTTCTCGTCGGTCGCCCAGGACATCGATGTATGGTCGAAATAGACGCGCTGGCTGTTTTCGATCACCGCCGCGTGGACGTTTTTGACGGAGTTCGGCAGCCGCGGCCGAATGCGCAGATGCCGGACGATCACGTCGTGCGTCTGTTTGGCAACAAGCGGGGTATGCCTTAGTTCGTCATTCGTCTGGTCGATGGTCAGCAAAATGCCACCGCCCGGCGCTGTCTGCCCGAGGATCGAGACCGAGTTGCTATCATCACCGATCACGAGCGAGGATTTGAGCCGGATGATGCCGGACACGCGAAACACGCAATTTCGAGCTCCAGTCGCCTCGATGCATTCGCGCAGCGTGCCCGGGCCGGAGTCCTCAAGGCTCGTCACCTGGATGATGCGGCCGCCGCGGCCGCCCTGCGCCATCTTGCCGTGCCCTTCGGCACCGGGAAACGCGACCATCTGCGGCTCGCTGGCGGAAGCCGCGACACCCAACAAGGCGGAAAGCAGGGCAAGCGTGCGCGCACCATGCTGAAAAGCCTTTGCGCGTCGAGTCTGTTGCTGGAAAGACCGAGAACCGAAATGGCCGGCCGGCTGCGGCGCACCTGGTGTGCGCGGCATGAAAATTTCAATCGGCATATAGTTACTCCCAAAGCCTTTTGGCGAGGCCCCGCTCCAGAAGCTTGAAAACGCTCGTGCAGGGCAATTCATTCCGCCCTATATCGTCAATCAAAAGAATATTTTTCGCGCAATTCGGGGCGAAGCTTTCCACTTTTGTTATAGTTCGTCAATTCGATTTATTTGCATCACCCGAATTAGGTATATAACTCGCGCTTTTGACCTCTCGAAGTAGCATTGAGACGGTGCTACAGTCTTGCGATATTTAGTTTACTTTCGGGACCTCGTTTCGTGTCTCAAAAAGCCATTACCGTCGGATTTCCATTTTCGGGTGACGATATCGGGGGGAGCCATATTTCCGCGCTCAACCTCATATCGTCGTTCGACAGGGACCGGATAACCCCCATCGTCTTCGTGCATCATCCGCGCAAGGCGCTTTCCAGATATATGGACGAAAACAAGATCGACTATGTCACGATCGAGGACATCGACATCCTCTCGCCGCAACGGGATCGTCCTTTCGCGACGCGATCCTTCTCGGCGCTGCGTTATCCGATCTCGATGGTGAAGATCATCAATCTCCTGAGACGGCACAACATCGACATCGTGCACACCAACGACGGCGCGATCCATACCACCTGGGCGCTTCCAACCTACTTGGCCGGCGCCAAACTTCTGTGGCACCACCGCGGCGACCCCCGCGCCCGGGCGGTCAACATGCTTGCGCCGCTTCTTGCCAAGCACGTGGTCACGGTTTCGCGATTTGCGCAGCCGGCAAAGCCGTTGCTCCCGCTTGAGGGGCGTATCTCGGTACTGCACAGCCCCTTCCGGCATCCGGATCAGGTCCCCGATCGGGAGGAAAGCAGGCTCGCGCTGGTGCGCGAACTCGGCCTGCCGGAGGAGACGCGGTTCGTCGGCTACTTCGGGCTTCTCAACGAGCGCAAGCGCCCTCTCCGTTTCGTCGAGGCGGTGCACGCCTTTCACCGCAGCAATCCGGATTTCCCGATAGCCGGCCTGCTTTTCGGCGCACCCGAACAGGCAGGGCCGCGGCTCGACCTTGAGACAGCAGAACGCGCGCGCGCTCTCGGGATCGCCGACAAGATCCACCTCATGGGATTTCGCCATCCGGTCGCGCCCTATATGTGCGCCGTCGACATTCTCCTCGTGCCGGCCATGAGCGAGCCGTTCGGCAGAACGCTCATCGAAGCCATGATGTACGGCACCCCGGTCGTCGCCACCAATCACGGAGGAAATCCCGAAGCGATCGAGAACGACGTGACCGGTTTTCTCGTCGAGCCGGAAAACCCAGAGGCTTTCGTCGCCCCGATGGAGCGCCTGCTGAAAGACCGTAACGAGTGGCAGCGCATCAGCGAAACGGCGCGCACCTCGACGCTTGCCGCCTATGGCATCAAGCCCCATGTCGACGGCATCGTCAGCATTTATCAGCGAATTCTCGGAAGACGGCCGTCCGACATCTCGGCACACGCCGCGCACTGAGCCCACCGACAGCGGAAAGAAAGAGAACGACATGCAGCTCTCGGATATCGATTTCCTGATCATCGGCGCCGCCAAGAGCGCGACCACCTGGCTACAGCAGTCGCTGCAGCAGAACCCTTCCGTCTATATGCCGGATCCCGAGCTCCACTTCTTCAGCCGCAACTTCGAAAAGGGCGACGGCTGGTATCTGGGGCAATTCGAGCCCAAACCTGAACAGACCATCGTCGGCGAGAAATCCAATTCCTACCTCGACGAGCCGGAAGCAGCTGCCCGCATCAAGAAGGCGCTGCCGCGCGCACGGCTGATCGCGCAGCTGCGCAATCCCGTCGACCGCGCCTATTCCGACTACTGCATGCTTTATCGCCGCGGGGAAGTCGGCACCGACATCACCCGGTATCTCGATCCACGCCAGGCAAAGGGAGGACGTTTCCTGGTCGGCGGTCTCTATTGCCGCCAGCTCGAAGCCTATCTCGATCTGTTTCCAGCCGAAAACCTGCAGGTTCTCCTCTATGAGCATATGCGCCAGAACCCGCAGGCGCATCTCGACGCGGTCAGAGACTTTCTGCAGCTGTCGTCGCCGCTTTATCCGGTCGTCAACAAAGTCAAGGACAAGACGGTGCCTGTCGTGCCGCCGAAGCTGCGTCGACTTCTTCAGCCGCTGAAGCCGATCGCGGCACCGTTTCGCAGCAACCCCATCGTGAAGGGCCTGCGCTCGATGGTCGCCCGCGAACTCGACTATGTGCCGCTGCCGACGGATCTGCGCAACCGGCTGGTCGAATTCTACGCGCCGGAGACCGAAAGGCTCGGCGCGCTTCTGAAGCAGGACCTTTCAGGCTGGCTGCAGGCGGCCGCCGGTAGCGCGCGACCAGCGGCCTGATGCAGGCGCCTAGCCCTCGGCGCGCCGCCCAAATCGCAGACTGAGAACGAGCGGTACGGCCACCAGATAGACGGCGACGACCGACAGCCAGATGGCGCCTGGCCATTCCTGCCTGAAGACGAAATAGAAGCTCGAGAATGCGAGCGGACTGACAATCGATGCCAGGCTTACCGCCGACGCCAGCACGCCCTGAAACTGGCCTTGCTGGGTCTCAGCGACCTGTCGGGTTGCAAGGGACTGCAAGGCCGGCGCGCCGATGCCGCCAAGAACGAATACCGGCATGATGGCGAAGATCATCCAGCCTTCCGTCGCAAATGCCATGACGACCAAGCCAACGCACGCGCCGGCAACACCTGTCAGGATCGTCGCGCGTTCGCCGAGCCTTCTCACCGCTGGCCCCGGGAGGAAAGCCTGGGCAAGGGCCTGGCAGACCCCAAAGGCACCGAGCGAAAGACCGATCCACAGCCCGTTCCAGTGAAAGGCATCGCTGCCCCACAGCGCCCAGCAGGTGCTGTAGGCCTCGCCGGTCGCACTGAAGGTGATGAACAGAACGACGATTGGCATCAAGCCCTTGGCGGAGAAGGCCCAGCGGAGCGGACGGATCGGATTGAGCGCGGCCAGGTCGATCTTCTGCCGGCCGGGAATGCGTGATTCCGGCAGGACGAAAAGCGCCAGCAGCAAATTGCAGGCGTTGAGAACGGCGGCTGCAATGAAGGGCAGCCGCAAGCCATGGTCGCCGAGGATACCGCCCAGCACCGGGCCGACGATAAAGCCGATGCCAAACATGGCGTTGAACAGGCCGAAACGGCGGGCGCGTTTCTCCTCCGGCGATATGTCGGTGATATAGGCGGTCGCCACCGCCAGGTTGGCGCTTGTGAGGCCGGCGATCGCGCGACCTGCGAAAAGCATCCAGAGGTTGGAGGCGAAAGCCAGAAACAGGTAGTTGATGGCGGCTCCTGCGAGAGAAAGCAGCAAGACGGGCCGCCGGCCGATGCGGTCGCTGAGCGCACCGAGCACCGGTGCAAACACGAACTGCATCACTGCATAGAGGGCCGTCATTGTGCCGATGAGCGGCGCGACGTCGTCCGTCTGCGTGAGCTCCTTAAGCAGCGACGGCAGAATGGGAAAGATCAGCCCGATGCCGACGGCATCGAGGATAATGGCAGCAAAAATGACGATAAGTGGCTTCTTCGTGGTGAGGGGTGTGGTCATGGCACGCTCCGGTAGACGCGAGCGTGCGGCACCGACAGGCGCCAATGGCTCGCGAGCAGGGGCTGACGAAATGTCAGATATCTGGTTTCTGGGAGACGCTGGCCGATCCGCGCCGAAATAGGCGGGGATGGCATGTACTCGACCGCCTGGACGCCAATTCGTCCACCTGTTTACTCCGCCACTGAGCGGATCAAGGGAAGCGGTCGCTTTTCGCGACGGGCAATATTTACGTCAGATAGCCGCACGCCGCAATCCCTACCTCCGCGCACGCCTATAACATGAAATTTACACTCCACTATTGCGCTTGGCTCTGTGGCCCGCTATCCCGGTGCCCAGCGCCGGGCACCGGCCGGCTCATCGCCCGTGGCCCGCCGAACCAAATCATGGAGAATTCGACGCTCGACCGATCGGGTCATCGTCGTCCCATGTTGATGGAAGGGCACCCCGGTCCTTTCGCTGATTTGGAGGCCAGGAGGCCGCACTTTTCCCGGCACGGCCGCCACCTAGGCAACCTGCGCGTCGGGCTCTGCGTCCGTGGCCAGCACGACCGTATTCCTACCCATGCGCTTGGCTTCATAAAGCGCGTCGTCTGCTTTCTGCAGCAGTCGCTCAAGCGTCGTATCCGCGGCGATCGCCGACGCTGTCCCGAGGCTCGCGGTCACGCAGCCATCGGTCAGGCCGCGATGCGGTATGCGCAGCCCTTCGATTGCAGACCTGATCCTCTCTGCCATCGCCAAAGCCTGCAGCGGCTCCCGTCCAGGCGCCAGCACCAGTATCTCCTCGCCGCCGAAACGGAAGACGAAAGCGGCCTCGTCGACGGCGGCGCGGATGCACTGCGAGACTGCGCGGATGCAAGCGTCGCCTTCAATGTGGCCATGAACGTCGTTGAACCGCTTGAAGTGATCGATATCGAGCAGGATCGCCGAAACTGCGGTCTCCCCCGGCGCTTCGTTCCACAGCATGCCGCCGATCCGCGCCAGCGACCGACGGTTCAATAGCCCCGTCAGTTCATCCCGTTCAGCGTTGCGTTCGAGTTGCTGGCAAAGGAGGCTGCCTCTCAACTGATTGAGAAAATTCTGCCGGTCCTTCTGTTCCAGAAAATAGGCACTCACCGCCAGGAATATCGACAGCGTCAGATAGAAGGTGATGATGCCGGAATAGGTTACGTCGTCGAAGGCGCCGGTCAGGTGCGTCGTGGTGAAGTGCGACGCGCACATCAGCGCAAGCCCCGAAAGAACGGCAAAGAAACGCGGCCGGAGCGCGATGACGAAGAACAGGAAGGCAGCGGAATTGCCGTTCTGGTAGACGAAAAGGTAAGGGCTGGCGCTCTGCGTGGCCACGGCCATCGGCAGGGTCACGCCCAGCACCGCGATCGCGACCGCCAGGACATCGTAAAGACGGGCATCCGGCCAGCGCCGCACCGCCAGGATGCAGGCGATAACGAAGGGCGTGAACACCAGGAAGCGAACGGTAAACAACCCGGTGAAGACATCCGGCAACATGGTGTGGTCGCCGAAATAGACGAGATCGTAGATAAAGATACCGATCACGCCCCAGATTGCGGCGAGCCGCACGCGCTCTGCCGCATAGTCCTTGCGGAAGAGCTCTTCTATTTCGGGCGAAAAATGCAGATAGCGAAAGCCTCGCGCGATCTGGCCTTCTACCTGGTCTAGCGTCACAACGCCCATCGCCTATTTCCCGAACTGCGGAAAGACTCGGCACAGACTAGCAGAGAAAGCTGTATATTCGTCTAAAGTTAGAACGGTTCACTGCCCCGGCGCGCGGGCCGGCCTGAAGCGACATCACGCCTCGGGAACCTTGATCAGCACCGTCCCTGCCGCATCGATCGGCCGGCCATCCTGCGTGCGGATATCGAGCTTAACCGGCAGGCCCGTTTCCTTCTCGACTAGCAACGAATGCTCCTCGCCGGGCTGGAACAAGTGCCTTTCGCCGAACTGCCGCAAGGCGACCATGACCGGAAAGAGGTCGCGGCCCTTCGCCGTCAACTGGTACTCGACCCTCGTTTTCGCCTCGCCTGCCGGAACCGTTTCGAGAATGCCGCGCTCGACAAGCGTTCTCAGGCGGTCCGTCAAGATGTTCTTGGCAATGCCAAGGCTCTTCTGAAAATCGCTGAAGCGGCGGACGTCATCGAACGCATCGCGCACGATCAGCAGCGACCACCAGTCACCGATCGCATCCAGTGATCGCGCGCTGGGGCAATAGTCTTCCTTCAGCCGTCTGCGGGCCACCATGCATGATCTCCATTTGGATTTTTGGTTGCATTATGAAACCAAAATGATATCCATTCCTTGGTTTCATTATTAAACCATAACAAGGAATACGTCCAATGGATGGTAAAATTGCTGCGGCGCCGGCCGGCGCTGCGAACGATGTCCCGTGCCCGGTCGCCAGCGCCCGCCCGGCATCGCGGCTGACGCGTCCGATGATGACGCTCTTTGCCTTCGCCGCCGGCCTCGCGGTCGCCAACGCCTATTTCGCCCACCCCTTGCTCGACGTGATGGCCGCCGACCTCGATCTGTCGGAAACACGCGCCGGCCTGATCGTCGGGGCGACCCAGCTCGGCTACGCGCTCGGCCTGATCCTGCTTGTCCCCCTCGGAGACCTTTTCGATCGCCGCAAGATCATCATCTTTCAGTCGCTGCTGTCGGTCGCAGCCCTTGGCTTCGTCGCCCTTTCAGCCACCGTCGAAATGCTCATGGTCTCCATCGCCGCAGTTGGCATGCTTGCGGTCCTCACGCAGGCGCTGGTGGCCTATGCGGCCAGCCTCTCTCATCAGGCGGAACGGGGTCGGGTGGTCGGATTTGTCACCAGCGGCATCGTCATCGGCATTCTTTCGGCTCGCGCCGTCGCCGGATTTCTGACCGATCTGGCCGGCTGGCGGGAGGTCTATATTGTATCCTCTGTGCTCACCTTTTTGATCGCTCTGTTGCTTTACAAGCTGCTGCCGGATCAGCAGCGGGAAACGAGCAAGCTCAGCTATCTCCGCCTCGTCGCCTCCACCTTCACGCTAATCGCCCAGGAGCCGGTTCTGCGCGTCCGTGGCATCATCGCCATGCTGATCTTCGCCAATGTGACGACGCTGCTCACCCCGCTTGTCCTGCCGCTGAGCGTGCCGCCGTTTTCACTATCGCATACCCAGGTCGGTCTCTTTGGGCTGGCAGGGATTGCCGGAGCACTTGCGGCCTCTCGCGCCGGACACTGGGCCGATCTCGGATTTGGTCAGCGCACGACCGGCATCTCGCTGGCGTTGATGCTCGCTGCGTGGTTGCCGATTTCGCTGCTGGACCAATCGCTCCTGTGGCTCGTTGCCGGCGTCCTCGTCCTCGACTTCGGCCTTCAGGCCGTGCACGTGACGAACCAGGCACTTATCTATCGCGTCCGTCCGGAAGCTCAGAACCGGCTCACAGCCGCCTACATGCTCTTTTATTCGCTCGGCAGTGCGCTCGGATCGTCCTTTTCTACCATCGCCTATGCCTATGGCGGATGGCATGGCGTCTGCCTGATGGGCGCGGCACTCAGCCTCCTAACCCTACTGTTCTGGTTGATGACGGAACCCGCAGGTCCACAAGGCGGCGCGATGCTGAACGGCTAGTTCGCCACCACCCGCACTGCGCATGGCCGCCCTCGGCGGCAGGCGGTCATGCTCTTGGCCCGCCAGCCCTCCTCCGCTTCGCCAGACGTCTCGACATCACTCTCGCCGACCCTACGGAACCCTTCCCCAAACCGGGCGTTTAGGTTGCTTGAGCGTCATCTATCGGGGATCAACGCAATGTCAGACGCCGAAAACACGTCCGACAGCGATGTAGTAGCCAAGGGAAATGTGTGGCCGGCATCTCACGACGAGATGCGGTCGTTGATCGACAACTTTGACTGGTCCCCGACCCCTCTCGGACCGATGGAGAATTGGTCGCCGACGCTGAAGATTATGATCCCCTTCCTCCTGCGCAACCGGTTTCCGCTCCTGCTGTGGTGGGGGCCACAGTATGTCTCGATCTACAACGAGGCCTATCGCCCTGTGCTCGGCGCCAAACACCCCTGGGCACTCGGCAAACCGGTCAGCCAATGCTGGAGCGAGATCTGGCATGTCTTGAAGCCGCTGATCGATACGCCCTTCCATGGCGGCCCTGCCACCTGGAACGATGACATCGAGCTCGAAATCAATAGACACGGCTTTCTGGAAGAAACCCATTTCACCATCGCCTACAGCCCCGTGCCGGACGAGACCGCAGAAAACGGGATCGGCGGCGTGCTCGCCACTGTGTCCGAAATTACCGATAAGGTGATCGGCGAGCGCCGTATCGTCGTCCTTCGGGATCTTGCTTTTCGCTCGGGCGATGCACGATCGCCCCACGAGGCCTGCGTGATCGCAGCGGAAACATTCAAGACGCACGAGCGAGACGTGCCCTTCGCCCTTCTCTACCTCGTGGAGCCCGGCCGCAAACGAGCCCGGCTTTCCGGATGGGCAGGCCTTGAACCGAATCACGCGCTGTGCCCGGCAGAGGTGGAGTTGGCGCTAAAGGACAGTTCCGCAGGCTGGTATTTCGGTGCCGACCTGAAACCCATGCTTGTCGATGATCTCGGACGCCGTTTCCCGCCGTCCGCGAGCAAAAACCATCCCAATCTACCACATACGGCAGCCGTGCTTCCGTTGCCCGCGGCCAATGCCCGCGATGCCGCCGGTTTTCTCGTGGTCGGCATCAATCCTCGCCTGAAGCTTGACGAGCACTACCACGATTTCTTGCATCTCATGCGAGCGCAGATCGCCAGCGCCATCGCCAACGCCCAGTCCTATGAGGACGAGCGTAAACGTTCCGAAGCACTCGCGGAGATAGACCGGGCGAAGACCGTCTTCTTCTCCAATGTCAGCCATGAGTTCCGCACGCCGATCACGCTGATGCTCGGTCACATCGAGGACCTGCTGGCCCGTAGCGGAGAGCGTCCGGACGATTACGACCGTCTGCTCATTGCCCATCGCAACTCGCTGCGCCTGCTCAAGCTGGTCAACATGTTGCTTGAATTCTCGCGCATCGAAGCCGGGCGCCTGCAAGCACGCTTCGAGCCGACGAACCTTGCGACGACGACGGCAGAGCTTGCCAGCGCCTTTCGCTCGGCGATGGAAATGGCTGGGCTGAACCTGACCGTCGATACGCCGCCGCTGCCAGAACCGGCCTATGTCGATCGCGAGATGTGGGAGAAAATCGTCCTCAACCTCCTCTCCAATGCCCTCAAATTCACGCTCAGGGGCGATGTCGCCGTCAAACTCGCGGACGATGGCGACAATTTCGTCCTGACGGTCCGCGATACCGGCATCGGCATTCCTGCCAACGAGATGCCCCGCCTTTTTGAGCGCTTCCATCGCGTCGAAGGCGCAAGGGGTCGCAGCCAGGAGGGCTCAGGCATCGGGCTCGCCTTCGTCCAGGAATTGGTGAAACTTCATGGTGGAACGGTCTCGGCCGAAAGTCGCCTCGACGAAGGCACGACCATTAGCGTGGCAATCCCCAAAGGTAGTCGCGCTCCTGCGCAGCACCGCAACGGCAATGGCGAGGATCGCTCATCGACGACCGTCGGCGCAGCGCCGTTCGTGGAGGAGGCGCTGCGATGGCTGCCGGATCATCCGTCCTCGGATGCGGGTCTGCCGGAGGTCGACCCGGCGCCGCATTCGCCGGAAAAACGAAATGGCAGCCGCCGAACCCTGCTGGTCGTCGATGACAACGCCGATATGCGCGACTATCTACGCCGCCTTCTCAGCGCGCAATACGATCTCAAGATCGTCGGCAACGGCGAAGAGGCACTCGCCGCCGTCGGGTCGCAAAAGCCGGACCTGATCCTCACGGACATCATGATGCCAGGCTTCGATGGGATCGAACTGCTCAGGCGCCTGCGCACGGACGCGCGTACCAACACCGTGCCGGTAATCGTTTTGTCGGCGCGAGCCGGTGAGGAGAGCCGTATCGAGGGCATGCAGGCGGGCGCGGACGACTACTTGATCAAGCCCTTCAGCGCACGCGAGCTTTTGGCCCGGATCGAGGCGCACCTGAAGATGTCGCAGTATCGCATGGAAGCCGCGGAGACCCTGCGCGCGAGCGAAGAGCGTTTCCGTGCTCTGGTCACCGCGAGTTCGGATATCGTCTACCGCATGGGTCCCGACTGGCACGAGATGCGGTTTCTGCAAGGCAAGGACTTCGTTGCCGACACGGACGAGCCAAGCGACAGTTGGCTCGAAACTTACATTCCGCCTGAAGACCAGACGCTGATGCTCGCGCGCATTGGCGATGCTATCGACAACAAGGCCGCTTTCGAAATGGAGCACCGGGTCATTCGCCGCGACGGCAGCCTTGGTTGGACCCATTCGCGCGCCATACCGATGCTCGACAGCAACGGGGACATCGCAGAGTGGTTCGGTGCGGCGCGTGACATTACCGACCGCAAGCGGGCTGAAGAGACCCGGAAACGTCTGCTCAGCGAGCTCAGCCATCGGGTCAAGAACATGCTCGCGTCGGTCCAGGCGATCGCCCAGCATACGTTGCGCTCGGCCAAGAACCCCGCCGACTTTGCCGCAAGCTTCAGCGGACGCCTGCAGTCAATGTCGCGCATGCACTCGCTTCTGACCCGAACGGCTTGGGAAGGGGCTGACCTCGGCGACATCATTCGCGATCAGCTCTTGTGGGGAACTGCCGACGCGCGCCGGGTCACGACCTCCGGACCACCGGTGCGATTCGATGCGCAGACGGCAACGCATGTGGCGATGGTCCTGCACGAACTCGGAACCAACGCAGTAAAACACGGTGCGCTTTCCTTAAGCGATGGGACGGTGTCGATCGAATGGAGCGTAAGCGGCGATGCACTTTGTCTCAACTGGACAGAACAGGGCGGACCACCACTCAAGATGCCGCTCGGTCCAGGCTTCGGCACCAGCCTGATCGAGAAAGTCGCGACGGGAGGCGGCGGAAGCGCCCACCTGACGACCGAGGCAGATGGCATGCGCTGGGAAGTGCGGCTGCCGCTCGAGGCCCATGTTCCGCCGAGTACCCTGTCCGACTTGGAGGAGCCTGTGAGAGAAGCGCCGGCGGCCAACGCCCCGGCCGCGTCGACGAAACTGAAGGGAAAGCGAATATTGGTGGTTGAGGATGAAGCGCTGATCGCCTTCGAAATTGCCGCGATTCTCGAGGAAGAGGATGCTGAGGTCGCCGGCCCGGCCGCGACACCCGGCGATGCGCTACGCCTGATCGACGAGATGGCCCTGGATGCCGCGCTGCTCGACGCCAATTTGCGCGGCCAGCCGGTTGACGCGATCGCCGCTGCATTGGCAGACAAGAAGGTCCCCTTCGTCTTTGTATCCGGTTACGGTCGCGAGGCTCTGCCCCCGGGCTTTGCCGACACCGCTCTGCTGGCAAAGCCGTTCAACCCTCGACAATTGCTCGAGGCCGCTGCCCTGCTCGTCGGCGAGCCCAAGTCCATCCTTCGTTTTCGGCACTGAGGGACCGCGCTTGATCGAGCCTTCTTTCCTTCGGAAACCGTTGCATTTCGGCTCGCTTGCGGTAGCTTTTCAGAACGCGCCGCAAAGCGGCGGCGGCCTTTCGCAACGTGTGGCCATCACCGATGCGGTTCCACTTCGGGTTCGTGGGAGCGATCAATATGCTGGTCGACAATAGTAGCGCGAACGCCTCCGAACAGCCCTATCGCGAGAGCGAGGCGCGGTTCCGCGAGATCTTCGAAAACGCCGGCGTCGCGGTGTGGGAGCAAGACTTCTCCGCAGTCTGCGATCTGCTGGATCAGCTTCGCTCGGATGGCGTCGAGGATCTGCGCGCCCACCTGAAGGCTCACCCCAGCCGCCTGGACGAAGCAATCGCGCAGGTGCGTATCGTCGACGTCAATCCTTTCACCGTGGAACTGTTCGAGGCCACCGAGAAGGACGAGTTGCTGCGTTCACTCTCGAACGTTTTTCTGCCGGAGACGACGCCGATCTTCCTAGAAGAACTGATGGCGCTCTGGCAGGGCCAGAGGCGCTTCGGCAGCGAAGCCGTCGTGCAGACGCTGCGCGGGCGGCGGCTGGATGTGGTCTTCACCGTCACCTTTGAAGGCGCACGCTGCGAGCGCACCTATGTCAGCATCCTCGACATTTCCCAGCGCAAGGCCTCGGAACGCCGGCTGCAGGCGGTCGATCGCATAGCCAAGGCAATCGCCAGCAACCTTGATCTCGATCACATAGTTCAGACGGTGACCGACGCCGCCACCGAGCTTGCCGGGGCGAAGTTCGGCGCCTTCTTCTACAATCTCGCCGACCCGGACGGCGAGCGTTACACGCTTTACGCCCTCTCAGGCGTACCGCGCGCGGCCTTCGAAAATTTCCAGTTGCCCCGCAACACCGCGGTATTCGAGCCTACCTTTCGCGGCCTCGGCATCGTACGCTCCGACGACATCCGAACCGACCCGCGCTACGGACAGTCCGCACCGCATTTCGGCATGCCGAAGGGGCACCTGCCGGTGGTAAGCTACCTCGCGGTTCCCGTGGTCTCACGGTCCGGTGATGTTCACGGCGGGCTCTTCTTTGGCCATGATCTTCCAGCTGTCTTTACCGCCGAGACCGAGGCGACGATTACCTCGATCGCCGCACATGCGGCGATTGCCATCGATAACGCCCATCTGCTCAAGGCAGTCGAACATGAGCTGGCGATCCGCCGCGCGACGGAACGCGCGGCCCAGCAACTGGCGGCAATCGTCGAATCCTCGGAAGATGCGATCCTGTCGATGAATCTGGACGGCATCATCACCAGCTGGAACATCGGCGCCGAGCGCCTCTACGGCTATACGGTCGAAGAAGCGGTCGGCAGCCCGGTCACGCTGCTGATCCCGGAGGATCGCCTCGGCGAAGAACTGGAGATCCTGGCAAAGGTTCGTGCCGGACAGCGCGTCGACCACTTCGAAACCTTCAGACAGCGCAAGGATGGCGGGCTCATCCCGATCTCGCTGCGGATCTCGCCGATCCGGGACAATGCCGGCCTGGTCATCGGCGCCTCTAAGATCGCCCGTGACATCAGCGAGCGCCGGCAGGCCGAGCAGCAGAAGGACCTGCTGATCCAGGAGATGGCGCACCGGGTGAAGAACTTGTTCATGGTTTCGAGCAGCGTCGTGTCGCTGAGCGCCAAGGCCGCCGCATCCGCCGAAGAGCTGGCGTCAGCCGTCGTTGCGCGGCTGGGGTCGCTGGCGCGCGCACACGTGCTCACCTTGCCGACGCCCGATCGTGATGGCGCAGGCGAAGGCCGGGCCAATCTGCAGGCACTGCTTTCGACATTGCTCTCGCCCTATGACGGCGAAACGCCACAGGGCCTTCGCCGGGTCACGACGCGTGGCTGCGATTTCGGCATCTCGCGCACCGCGATTACCGGCTTTTCGTTGGTCGTGCACGAGTTTGCCACCAACGCCGCCAAGTACGGTGCCCTCTCGACCGCCACCGGTTCCCTCGACATCGAATGCATCGATCGCGGCGAGACCTTGGAACTCAAATGGACCGAACAGGGCGGGCCTCAGGTAACCCGGACCGGGACCGAGGGCTTCGGCACCAAGCTTGCCAAGCTGACGATCGAAAGGCAGTTCGGCGGCGAAATTCTTCGCCAGTGGCACTCGCAAGGCCTGATCATACGCCTGATCGTCCCCAAGGATCGCCTGCAGCCGCCGGAGTGAGGGGCGCCTTGCAGGCCGCAGCCGCCATCGACGGCCGTTTGCACGTCCTCCCGGCTTGCGGCCATTATGTCCCACTGGAGCGTGCGTTTGCGCTGAACGCGATGACCCTTGCCTGAGCTTGCGACTTGCGCCTGTTGGCGTCCCTTCCCTGTCCCGGAACGTCAAAAAGCCCGCTGGATTTCTCCAGGCGGGCTTTTTTGATTTGGTTGCGGGGGCCTGATTGCACAGAGACTTGTACGACATGGCACCTCTTGAGCACGTAGTCCGCGCGCATTGCGGAAGACGCAACCTCTAGGAAGTACGACCTCCCCGCACACATCACAGCGTCAACGACGTAGTGTCGCTGGAAATCAACGCCTTCAGAATACCCTTTTGCGTATGCTCGCTGTGCTCCACCATGGCGGCTCGCGCAAGATCAGGATCGCGAAGACGTAGGACATCGACGATGTGTCGATGATCGGCGCTGGTTTCCGGATTGACGTCGCGACTGACGGCGCCGAGGTAGAAGAGACGCGTACACTCGTCGAGATGCGCTGCTACCAGCGCCAAGAGTCGAGGATTGTTCGCGCCCTCGGCGATTGCCAGATGGAAATCGCGGTTGGCCTTGACGAAGGACTGCACGCTCTCGCCCTGCTGCGGGTCATAGCGAGCATCCGCCAGAGCTTCGAGCCGGTCGAGGTCTGCGGCTGAAAGATTGAGGGCGGCCATTGCAGCGGCCGTGCCTTCGGTCATCGCACGGATCACAAAGAGATCGTTGATGTCCTTCACCGTCACGGGCGTTACCCGGTAGCCCCGCCTCGGAAAGGCTTCGATCAAACCTTCTGCAACCAATCGACCGAGCGCTTCCCGCACCGGCGTTTTGCTCATGGCAAGCTGTTCCGCAAGTTCGAGCTCCGAAAACTCGGCCCCCGGCCTCAAGGTGCCGGACAGGACCCGCGCACGCAGCGAAAGATAGGCTGTCTCCGTCAGAGATATCTTCTTCTGCCGGGCCGGCGAGGGACCACTTTCGACGCTGAGGCTCTGCAAGACGGAATTTCTCCAAGCTCGATTGGGGGGCTGTCTGCCAGCACCCGCTCGTGGATCACAAGGCTTCACGCGCCTTTATGTCTTCTCCTCCACTTTTTCCGACTCCGCAAGATTGCCAGCCTTTGACATGAGATATTTCGTAGTATACTACGATAAATATCATAGTTTGATGGCTTCGGAGAGCCATCTTGGAGGAACCGTGGCGCATATCTTGGTGATCAATCCGAACAGCTCGAAGGCCGTCACGCACTCGATGGAAGCGTGCCTGAGGCCCTTCACGGGCAATGGTCACGAGATCCTCTGCATTGAACTGGAAGGCGCGCCCGCTGGTATCGAGACAGATGCCCATGTGGCCGAAGTGGTGCCGCTGTTGGTTGAGGCTGTGCAGGCAGCAAAGGCAGACGTCGTGGTGATCGCTTGCTTTTCGGATCCCGGCATTTCGACCATACGCGCCGCCACGAATGTCCCGGTCATCGGCATTGCCGAAGCGGCCTATCTGACTGCACTCGGACTTGGCCGGGGTTTCGGGATCGTATCGATGGGGCCGTCTTCGATCGAGCGCCACAGGCGCTACCTTGAAGACCTTCAACTGGATGGCCGACTTGCAGGCGATCGGTCGATCAACATGACCGTTGCCGAACTCGTTGCCCAGGATGCGGTCGTGCCTGTCACACGTATTGCCTCGACGCTTCGCGATCAGGACGGCGCCGAGGCAGTCATCCTCGGTTGCGCCGGCCTTGGGATCTACCGGGAGGCTTTGCAAGCAGAGCTGGGCTTGCCCGTCATCGACCCGGTTCAGGCCGGTGTCGCCCTTGCCTGCATGCAGGCAGAACTCGGCTACCGCAGGAGGTCACTGTGAGCATCGATCTCGTCATTCGTGGGCGGATCGTTACGCCCCAGATGACCATTGCCAACGGCTGGGTCGCGGTCTCAGGCTCGATCATTCACGCAATCGGAGAAGGCCAGGCACCTGCGGCAGGCACCGTTCACGATGCTGGAGACGCTTTTGTCTTGCCGGGCATCGTCGACGGACAAACGCATGCGGGCAGCTATCTCGGCCTTCCCGGGATCGAGCCGACGACCCGATCCGCCATTGCGGGCGGGGTCACAACCATCGTCGATATGCCCTATGACAACCCGACCCCTCTGAGCACCAGAGAGCACCTGGACGCCAAGGTCGAAGCCGTCCAACGCTTCTCTCATTGCGATGTCGCGCTCTACGGCACGGTGATGCCCGGGCAATCCCTCGGCGACGTGCAATCGCTCGCCGATGGTGGCGTTGTCGCCTTCAAGATCTCCGCCTTCGAGAGCAGCCCCACCCGTTTTCCGAGGATCGATGCGGCACTCGCCCTCGACCTGCTGGAAGCGCTTGCGGTAACCGACCTACCGCTTGGATTGCACAATGAAGACCAGGAGATCGTCCGCTCACGGGTTTCGCGTGCAAGAACCGAAGGGCGAAACGGTATCAACGCGCATTCGCCAAGCCGGCCTGAAGTAGCAGAACTGGCATCGACCGTGCATTTTCTCGAACTTGCCGCCAGTGCGGGCGGCCATGCGCATATCGTGCACATCAGCACGCCGCGTGGGTTCACGCTGGTCGACATTTATGCGCAAGAGGGCTTCAGAGCGACCGGAGAACTCTGCGTCCACTATCTCTGGTTCGATCCCGAGCGCGACGGTGAAGAGCTCGGCGCGCGGATGAAGGTGAACCCACCCATTCGTCCTGGTCAAATCGACCGGCTCTGGCAGGAACTGGTCGAGGGCCGGATTGCCTTTGTCAGCTCCGATCATTCCAGCTGGCCGATCGACAACAAGTTCACCGACAGCATCTTCGATGCCGGTGCGGGCGTCCCCGGAATGGAGACGCTGCTGCCTGCCTTCTTTACCGTCGCAAAGGAGCGTGGCGTCGATGCAGCGCATTATTGTGCCGAATACCTCGCCGAACGCCCTGCCCGCTTCTTCGGCCTTTATCCGCGCAAGGGGGCTCTCGTCGCCGGTGCCGATGCCGACATCACGATCCTCGCCGAGGGCGACGATGTCTGGGAGGCGAGCCGTGCCCACGATGGTCTCAACTGGAGCCCCTATGACGGACGGCGTTTCGCTGCACGGGTTGCCGCGACCTATCACGCAGGCAGGCTCGCCTATGACGGCCGCTCGGTCCTCAACACGCCCGGTAGCGGACGCTATCTGCGCCGCGGCGAAAGCACATGGTTTCCAAAGGATCTTATCACATGACTGAGGCACCCACGCGGCCCGACCACGGCATCGTCGAGAAGGCCATCACCTTCTTCTACTACGTCGACCTGCCCAAAGCGTTCGACTTCTACACAGAGGTGATGGGCTTCCCGCTCGAGATCGATCAGGGCTGGTCGAAGATCCTGAAGATTGCCGAGCATGCCTATGTCGGTCTCGTTGACGAGGCGCGTGGAATGCATCGCGCCAATCCGATCAAGCCCGTACAGCTTTGCATCCGCGTGCCGGATGTCGACGCTTGGCATCGCTATCTCTCGAGCCAGAACGCGATCGGGCTGACGGAACCAAAGGACAGCGTCTCTCTCGGAATTCGAGCGTTCGTGCTGGAAGACCCGGAAGGCTACCAGATCGAGGTGCAATCCGTACTTCGGTGAAAACGCGCATGCAAACGTGTCGGCATACCAAAAAAGGGGAACTAAAAATGCTGAATCTTCGCATGAAATCCGGACGTATCGCGGCCCTTGCCGCATTCGTCCTGTTGGGCTCGACGGCCCTCGGCGGCCTGGTCCATGCCAAGGAACTGACCGTCGGCCTGACGTCGGACGCCGTTAATCTCGACCCCCAGGCGGGCGAGGAGCTGTCCAGCAACATCCTCTTCTACCACATCTACGATCCTCTGGTGCGTCGCAATGCCGACCTGTCCTTCGGACCCGGCCTTGCAGAAAGCTGGGAGCTCAAGGACGACACGACCTGGGTGTTCAAGCTGCGCCACGGCGTCAAGTTCCACAACGGCGAAGAGCTCAAGGCGTCGGATGTTGTGTTCACTCTTGACCGTCTGAAGAAGTCGCTGATGGCCAATCTCGGCGCCAATATCGCTTCCTTCACTGCGGTCGATGACTACACGGTCGAGATCAAGACGCCCAAGCCCTACGCAGTCCTGCCAAACGATCTGGCGGCCGTCCTGATCCTCAGCGAGAAGTATGCCAAGGAGGTGGGCGACGAACAGCTGGACTTGAAGCCCGTTGGCACCGGCCCCTACAAGCTGGTCGAATGGATCAAGGAAGATCACATCACTCTTGCCGCCAATGCTGACTACTTCGCCGGCGCACCGAAGATCGAAGAGGTCACGTTCCGCCCGATCACCAATGGCGCCACCCGTACGGCAGCCCTGCTGACCGGCGAAGTCGATGTCATCCAGGATCTCAACGTCCGCGACGTCGACCGCGTCAAGGCGGATGACCGCTACAAGGTCATGACCAAGCCGAGCCTGCTCAACGTCGTGGTCTCGATCGACCATCGTGAGAAAAGTCCGACCATCGCGCTCGACAAGAACCCGATAATGGATCGTCGCGTCCGTGAAGCCATGGTCCGCGCGATCGACGTCAATGCGATCAACAAGATCATCATGAACGGCCTGTCGACACCGTCAGAGCAGTATGTCCCTGCTTCCCACACGGGTTACGTCGACGGTGCAAGCTTCCGCGACATGTATCCCTTCGATCTCGAGAAGGCCGCAGCTCTGATGGCCGAGGCCGGCTATGCAGACGGCTTCACGGTGACCCTCGACACCACCAACAACCGCTATGTCAACGATCAGCAGATCGCTCAGGCGCTCGCTTCTATGCTCGGCAAGATCAAGATCGATCTCAAGCTCAACCTGATGCCGAAGTCCAACTTCTTCGGCTACATCCGGGTACCAAGCGACAAGTCCAGCATGATCATGAGTGGCTGGGACGTTCCGTCCGGTGACGGCGGCTCGATGTACAGCGTGATGTTCTACTCGCGCGACAAGAAGGAAGGTTATGGCCAGGTCAACCGCGGATCCTATTCCAATCCGAAGGTGGACGAGCTGATCGACAAGGCCGATGCGACCTCCAAGCTCGAAGAGCGCGACGGCTATCTGCAGGAAGTCACCAAGATCCTGATGGAAGACATCCCGATGATTCCGATCCACTACGAGCAGGATCTCTATGCCGCAAAGACCAATGTCGAGATGACACCGCGCGCGGACAAGTTCCTCTGGGCCTACGAGATCGACGTCAAGGAATAAGCCTGCCCCGAACGAACGCGGGATTGTCGACCTTTAGGGAGACAGTCCCGAATTTCTCACTTCTTCATGACGGGACACTGCCTTGCTGGGTTACACGATCAAGCGGCTCCTGCAGATGGTGCTGGTACTCTTTTGCGTATCGGTCATCGTCTTCCTGATGATGAGCTTTACCGGCGATCCCGTCTTCATGGTGATCCCGATCGATTCCACCACCGCCGAGATCGAACAGGCCCGCCGTCTCCTGGGTCTCGATCGATCCCTGCTGAGCCAGTATTTCATCTTCCTCGGCAACATGCTGCAGGGCGATTTCGGGCGCTCCTATGTGTTCCGTCAGCCCGCCATGGACCTCATCCTGGAGCGTCTGCCGGCAACGATCGAGATGGTGCTCGTCGCAATCATGCTGGCGACCGTAATCGCCGTGCCGCTCGGCGTCTATGCCGGGGCAAATCCGAACAAGCCGGTGTCTCGCGGCATCATGGCAGGCTCGCTGCTCGGCATTTCCCTCCCCGGGTTCTGGGTGGGCATGATGCTGATCTTCTTCTTTTCCGTGCGCTACCAGCTTCTACCCTCCTCCGGACGCGGTGATACGGTGGAAATCCTAGGCCTGCGCATATCCATCTTCACGGCGGACGGATGGTCGCACATTATCCTGCCCTCCGTGACGCTGGCCCTTGCCACCCTTGCCATCATGCTGCGCATGACCCGTGCGGGCATGATGGAGGTGATGCGGCAGGACTACATGCGGTTTGCCCGTGCGAAGGGTGCGTCTCGTCAGAACATCCTGTTCAGGCATGGCCTAAAGAACGCTCTCATCCCAGTCGTTACGATCTTCGGCCTCCAGCTCGGCGATCTCATCGCCTTCGCAACGATCACCGAAACGATCTTCGCATGGCCAGGAACCGGCAAGCTGCTGATCGACTCCATTTACCGCGGCGACCGCCCCGTCATCGTCGTCTACCTGATGCTGACGGCGTTCATCTTCGTGGCCATCAATTTCATCGTCGACATCGTCTACACGCTGATCGACCCGCGCATTACCGTGAAGTGAGGATCGCATGACCGGGTTCTTCTCTTCGGAATTCTTCTTTCACTACCGCCGAAATCTACCGGCCGTCTTCGGAAGCGCACTGCTCGCCTTCTTCGCCCTGCTGGCGACATTGGGGCCGCTGCTTGTCGCCCAGGACCCTTACGATGTATCCCAGCTGGAACTGATGGACAGCTTCAAGCCGCCGGCATGGCTGGAGGGTGGTGACAGCAGGTATCTGCTCGGGACCGATGGCCAGGGCCGCGACGTGCTCGCATCCATCGTCTATGGCGCGCGGATTTCCGCCTTCATCGGCCTCGCCGCCATGATCTTCTCCTGCGTGATCGGGACGGCACTCGGGCTGATCTCCGGCTACTACGGCGGTATCGTCGACAGCATCATCATGCGCATCGCAGACATCCAGCTGTCATTTCCCTCGATGCTGATTGCGCTCTTCCTGATGTCGGCATTCGGGACAGGCATCGGCATGGTTCTGATCGCGCTCACCGCCGTCGGCTGGGTGGTTTACGCCCGCACTGTTCGCGGATCGACATTGAGCGAAATCCAGAAGGAATACATCCAGGCGGCCAAGGTGGCGGGGCTAGGAAACGGCGAGATCATCATACGTCACGTGCTGCCGAACGTCATGACGCCGCTCATCGTGGTTGGCACAATCCAGGTTGGCACCTTCATTCTGATCGAAGCTTCGCTGAGTTTCCTTGGTGTCGGCGTCCCCATCACCGAGCCCTCGCTGGGCCTGCTCGTCAAGGAGGGGTTCGATGTCCTGTTCTCGGGCATCTGGTGGACCTCTGCCTTTCCCGGGCTGTTCATCATGTTCCTCGTCTTCGGCATCAACCTGTTCGGTGACTTCCTGCGAGACGAACTCAATCCGCGGCTGAAATGACGAAGGAGACAGTGACCATGGGCGAAGCACTTCTCGAAGTCCGGGATCTGAAAACGCATTTCCATACATTCGGCGGCGTAGTTAGGGCCGTCGACGGCGTCAGCTTCGATGTCTGCCCGGGCGAGGTGGTCGGCCTCGTCGGCGAGTCCGGTGGCGGCAAATCTGTGATCGGCTTTTCCATTCTCGCCCTGATCGATCCCCCCGGTCGTATCGAGGCAGGCAGCATTGTTTTTGCCGGCGAAGACCTGACGCGCAAGAGCGAGGATCAAATGCGCGCGGTGCGCGGCGGCGAGATCGCCATGGTGTTTCAGGACCCCATGACGTCTCTCAATCCGGTCTACACGGTCGGGCGGCAGATGGACGAAATGCTGCGCCTGCATACCGATCTCGATCAGAATGCACGGCGTGCACGCTGCATCGAGATGCTCGAAGATGTCGGCATCTCGGAGGCCGCCAGCCGCCTAGACGCCTACCCGCACCAGTTCTCGGGCGGCATGCGCCAACGCGTCGTGATTGCCATCGCGCTCCTGGCCGGTTCCCGCCTGATCATCGCGGACGAACCGACCACGGCTCTCGATGTCACCGTCCAGGCCCAGATCCTCAAGTTCATGCGGCGCCAGATTGTCGAGCGCGGAGCGGCCATGATCCTCGTCACCCACGATCTCGCGGTTGTCTCCGAGATGGCAGACAGGGTGGTCGTGCTTTATTGCGGAAAGGTCGTAGAAAGGGGAGTCACGAGCGAGATCATCCGCTCCCCGGCCCATCCCTATACGCGCGGTCTCCTGGACAGCATCCCGAAGATCACCGATCGCCGGGAGCGCCTCAGCCAGATACCCGGCACGGTGCCAGACATCCGCACGCTCGGTGAGGGATGCAGTTTCAGGGACCGGTGTTTCAGGGCTCAGGCCATCTGCTCGGCAGAAACGCCGGCGCTCACCCCCGTGCGCGGCTCGCTCGATGCAGCCTGCCACTTCCCGCTGGAGGAGACGGCGCCATGACGACCCCCGTGCTCGATGTTAGAGGCTTGGTCAAAGCCTTCCCCGTGGGAGGTCTTTTCGATCGGCTGCAGTTCGGAAAGGGAGAACTTCTCGCTCCTCAGAAGCAGGTGCGGGCGGTCAACGGTATCGACCTGTCGATTGCACCCGGCGAGGTCATGGCCCTGGTGGGCGAATCCGGCTGCGGCAAGTCGACCGTGGCCAAGACCATCGCCCGGATCTACGAGCCGACCGCAGGCGAAATCCGGATCGACGGGGAAGACATTTCGCGGATGCAATTTCGCGAAATGCGCGCGATCCGCCGCAAACTACAAATGATCTTCCAGGACCCTTATGCCTCCCTCGACCCTCGGCAGCGGGTCAGGGACATCGTGATGGAGCCGAGACGCGCTCAGGCCGGGGGCAAGCTCAGCCGACGCGAACTCCATGACGAGGCGATCGCGCTGCTGGCAAAGGTCGGCCTCAATGCCGAACAGGCGGGACGCTACCCGCATCAGTTTTCCGGAGGTCAGCGGCAGCGGATCGGCATCGCACGCGCGTTGTCGGTCCGGCCAAAGATCATCATTGCCGACGAGCCTGTCTCAGCGCTCGACGTCTCGATCCAGGCGCAGATCCTCAACCTGATGATGGACCTGCGCGACGAGTTTGGCCTCTCCTATCTGTTCGTCTCGCATGACCTTTCGGTGGTTCACCACATCGCCGATCGCATCGGCGTCATGTATCTCGGCTTCATGGTGGAGACGGCCAGCCGCGACCAGTTGTTCAGCCAGCCGAAACATCCGTATACGCAGGTTCTGCTTTCGGCCGCGCCGACCATCGACAAGACGCTGGCGAAACCGAAGATCGAGATCGTCGGCGAAGTGCCAAGCGTACTGCGCCTGCCCTCCGGCTGCTGCTTCAGAACCCGCTGCCCCATTGCTTTCGATCGATGCGCGATCGAGCGTCCGGTTCTGACGCCCCAACCGGATGGCAGCGCCGTTGCATGCCACCTCCATGATCGCAATGATGCCGAAAGGAAAAGCCAGTGAGTTCACCCGTCGTCATTGTTCAACCGCGCCTTGCCCTCGAAGATCCGCATGACTGCACCGATGCGAATGACATGCTGGCCGTCTTCGACGCCCTGTTCGACGGACTAGTGCGCTATGGCAAGGATGATGGCTACGTGCCAGCACTGGCAAGCTCCTGGGATGTCACGCCGGATGCGCGAATTTGGACGTTCAGGCTGAGAAAAGGCTTGAGCTTTCACGATGGCACCCCCTGCGATGCGGCGGCCGTCTGCCAATCCCTGATACGCATGGCCCGTCCTGACAAAGGCTACACGCTCGGTGCGCTCGGGGTCTGGCACCAGTATCTTGGAGATGCGGAGATCGAGGCGGTCGATCCCCAAACAGTCGCCATCCGCCTGTCGAAGCCGATCGCCGATCTCCTCGATATCCTGGTTTATGGCTACGTGGTCGCTCCCTCAGCACTGGACCGCTACGAGGCGGGAGACACGTCGCAGCCGGTCGGTACAGGCCCCTATCGCCTGGTTTCCTGCGAACCCGGCCATGCCCTTCACCTCGAACGTTTCGGTGGCTGGCATGGCGAGCGACCAGCCAATGCCGAACTCATCTTTCGCCTGGAACCGAAAAGGGAGACGCGGCTGGGCATGCTGATCTCCGGCCAGGCGCAGGTGGCAAACAGCCTCGACTACGAAGCCTCCAAAGCGCTCGAAGAAACGGCCGAGCATACGCGGGTCACATCACTCGTGCCCGTCGCCGTCATCTATCTCTTCAATGCCTTTAGGGGACCCCTGACGGACAGCCGCGTTCGCCGCGCTCTCAATCTGGCGATTGACCGCCAGGCCCTGATTGATCGGGTGGTGAGCGGTGCAGCAAAGCCACTGACCGGCTTCGTCAGCCCCGTGCATTTCGGCAGCCTGCCATCAGAGGATCTGCGCCCTGATCTCGATCAGGCAAAAATGCTGCTTGCCGAGGCCGGCTTCAGCGAAGGCCTGACCATCGAGGTCGACTGCCCGACGCGCCTTCCCGATGAAGCCGAGGCACTGACGGCCGCTCTTGCCGAGCAGCTTGCCCCAATTGGTGTGACACTGAACGTACACCTCCACGCGGACCGCGAGGCCTACGCCCATGGTGTCCGCCTGAAGCAGGTGCGCGACATGTGCGTCTTCGATTCCAGCCCCTTGAGCACCTTCCGCATCCTCGCGGAAAAGATCGACCACAGAGCCCAAGGCTCCTGGTGGCTGGGCTTCCATAATGCCAAGGCCGAAGACATGCTCGACAAGGGCCGGGCAACGGTTGATCAGCATGAGCGTGCGGAGATCTTCGAGAATGCCTTCCACACGCTGCAAGTGGATCCTCCATGGCTCTATCTCTACAATCCGCTGAGGGTGACAGGCCTGTCCGGGTCCTGGCCGGACTGGCGCATGCGCCACGACTGCGTGCTCGACGTGACGCGGCTCCCTGACTTCCAGTCTGGGGAGAGAGCACCATGAGGCGCGTCGATCTGATCATTAGCGACGGAACCATCCTCACCATGGACGGCAGTCGCCGCGTCCTCGACAAGGGTGCGGTCGCTGTTCTTGCCGATCGCATCGTCGCGGTGGGGCACACGGACGAGATCGCCAGAGAATATCAGGCCGAGCGCCATATCGACGCCAGCGGCAAGGTGGTGATGCCCGGCATGATCGACGTCCATGCCCATGCCGGCCACGGTCTGATCAAGACCATGGGCATGGAGCAAGGCAATCACTGGGAAGAGATCTGCAACGCTGCCTATACCGTCGGCTCGACACCCGAATTCTGGTTTGCGGAGGCGCGGCTTGCCGCCCTCGAGCGCCTGCGCTTCGGCGTCACCACCGGCGTTTCGCTTCTTGGTGGCGGCGACACGATCATGCGGACGGATGACGTCGCCTATGGGAGCGCCCATTGCGAGGGCGTCGCGGCAGTCGGCACGCGCTCGGTCGTCGCCGTCGGACCGACACGCCCCCCGCATCCGCGAACCTATGCGTCCTGGCACGACGGCAAGGCGTCAGAACGACCGGTGACCTTCGAGGAACAGTTTGGCGTCAGTCGGAAACTGCTTGATCTGTGGCACGGGCGCGGACGCCTGAACATCGCCTTGCTCACCCCCGTCCTGCGTGACGAACACCAACGCGACATGTCAGCCGCAGACTACGAAGCCGCGGTCGCACAAACCAAGGCCGTGCGGGCGCTCTCACGCGAGGCGGGTGTGGTGTTCACGCAGGATGGTCATTGGAGGGGCTCCGTCTCCCGCGCCGAAAAGCTCGGCATCCTCGGACCGAACGCGCTTCTGTCCCACGCCATCGACATCACGCCAGAAGAGATCCGCATCATCGCCGATACCGGCACCCGCATCGCCCATAACCCCAGTGCCATCGCCTCCATCCTCGGCCGGTGCCCGGCGATCGAACTGATTGAGACTGGCGCTGTGGTCGCCATCGGCTCCGACGCAACCGCTCCCGACCGATCGGCGGACATGTTCCGGCACATGCAGCAATGCATGCACTATCACCGCGCCCATTTTCGCGATCCCTCGGTCCTGCCTCCAGGCAAGGCCCTTGAGATGGTGACGATCGATGCGGCGACCGCCCTGGGGCTAGACCGGGACCTCGGCTCCCTCGAAGTCGGCAAGAAGGCCGACATCGTGGTGGTCGATATGCAGCGCCCACACTTAGCGCCTTACCAGATGCCGATCTTCCGCCTGGCCTATTTCGCCAATGGGAACGACGTCGACACTGTCGTGATCGACGGGCAGATCCTGCTCGAAGGTGGCCGGCCTCTTCTGACGGACCTCGGTGAGGTCATCGCAGAAGCCGACAAGCAAGCCCGGTTGCTGATCGAGCGCATGGGCCTCGAAAAGATGATCGGCCAGCCCGAAGGCTTTTTTGGCCATGCAAGATATTCGAAACATCAAGGAGACAGCCAATGATGAGGCTGAATGAAGAGGCAAGAGGCGTCTACGTCATAGCACTCACCCCCTTCACGGAAACGGGTGATCTCGATCTGGAAAGCACGGACCGCATGGTGGATTTCTACCTCGAGCGCGGCGCGACGGGACTGACCGTGCTTGGGATGATGGGCGAAGCGCAAAAGCTGACCATCGAGGAATCGCAGACCTATGTCCGACGTATCCTACGCAGGGTCGATGGCCGCGTGCCGGTTGTGGCGGGCGTCTCTGCTGCAGGCTTTGCCCAGATGCAGGCTCTGACCTCGATGGTCATGGATGATGGCGCGGCTGGCGTGATGATCGCTCCCCCCTCGTCCCTGCGCAACGATCAGCAGATCGTCACCTACTACAAGCAGGCGGCGGAGTTCATCGGCGATACGCCTTTCGTGCTGCAGGATTTCCCTCTCGTCACGAGCGTCACCATCCCCGTCTCCGTGATCCAGACGATCATCGATCAGATCCCGACCTGTGTCTGCCTGAAACACGAGGACTGGCCCGGTCTTTCCAAGATTACCGCACTACGAACCGCTTCGGAGACTTCCGGCAAGAGGCGCATTTCGATCCTGTGCGGCAATGGCGGCATCTTCCTGCCCGAAGAGATGGCGCGCGGGGCAGACGGCGCCATGACAGGCTTTGCCTATCCGGAAATGATGCGCGACGTCGTCCACCATAACGAGCAGGGAAATCCGGAGCGCGCCCAGGACATCTTCGACGCCTATCTCCCGCTCGCCCGCTACGAACAGCAACCGGGCCTTGGCCTTTCCATCCGGAAATACATCATGGCGAAACGAGGTGCCATCGCCACGTCGGCACTGCGCAAACCGGGCGGAGCCCTCTCTCCCGCAGATATCAGCGAGATCGAGCGCCTCATAACGCGCCAGGACAGACGATTGAAGGAGCTCGGCTGATGGAACTCGGCTTGAAAAACAAAACCGCTCTCGTGCTGGGTGCAAGCCGCGGACTGGGTGCGGCGATCGCCCGCGGGCTCGCGGAAGAAGGGGTGACGGTCCATGCCGCCGCCCGCAACACCTCCGCCATCTGGGCTTGGGCTTCCGAACTCGCGCCAACGGCCGGTCCCGTCATCCCGCTGCAGCTTGATCTCTCCGACATCGACAGCGTGAATGGGGCAATTGCGTCTCTTGTTGCGGCAGGTGGTGTCGACATCCTCATCAACAATTCTGGCGGCCCGCCGCCGGCCGCAGCCATCGATGCGAAACGAACGGACTGGCTCAATCATTTCGAGACGATGGCCGCCAACATCTTTCATCTGACCACCAGTCTCCTTCCAAGCATGCGGGAAAAGCGCTGGGGTCGGATCATATCGATTGCCTCCTCAGGCGTAGAACAGCCGATCGCACGGCTGGCACTGTCGAACGGCATCCGCTCGGCCCTGATCGGCTGGTCGAAAACACTCGCTGCGGAAGTGGCAGCAGACGGCGTTACCGTGAACGTCCTTCTTCCGGGGCGCATTCACACACAAAGGGTGGACGAACTCGATGCAGCCGCAGCCAGCCGCTCAAGCAAGAGCGTCGAGGCGATCGCCGCCGAGTCCGCGGCCGGTATTCCGACAGGACGTTACGGTCGGCCGGAGGAATTCGCCGCCGTTGCCGTCTTCCTGGCCTCCGAGCCCGCGTCCTACGTAACGGGAAGCAAGATCCGGGTGGATGGCGGGGCGATAAGATCTGTGTGACGGTTTGCCAGGCAGACCCGGCTTACGGCTCCAGACCCGCGCAGCGCGCCGTATTGCGGATATGCGTTTCCATCTCGAGCTTCGCCCGTGCACCGTCATTGGCCCTGAGTGCCGCAATGATCTTGCGGTGTTCGCCGATCGATTCCCGCATGCGCTCCGGGTCGGTGATCGGGATCGGCTGACGTTGAGTCTCCGCCACCTGATCCCGCACCGTCTGGTACAGCGCCTTGAGCATGGCATTCGAGCAGGCGGAGACGATGGTGCCGTGAAACTCGAGATCCGCCTCGACATTGGCCAGAAGATCCTGGCTCGCCCAGCACTCTTCCATCGTCCGGGTCGCCTGCTCCATCTGGTCGAGCTGCAACTGGGTGAGACGCCCCGCGGCCAGCCGGGCGATCTCGCCTTCCAGCAGGATGCGCGTCTGGAAGACGTCGAACACCGAATGGCTGTCGGAATAGCGCCAGGGTGCCATGTGACCAGCTGCACCCGAGCTGGGCGCAGAAGGGCTCGCAACGAAGGTGCCCCGCCCAGCCTCGGTCTTCAAAAGCCCGAGCGTTTCCAATGTCAGCAACGCTTCCCGCAGAGAGGCCCGGCTGATACCGAATTTCTGGGAAAACTCCCGCTGGGATGGGATCTTCTCGCCCGGCTTCAGCTGTCCGGACTGGATCATACCCTGGATTTCGCGTGCCACGGACTGGGGAACGAGCGTCTTGTTGAACATGCAGTCCCTTTCCTGGCGGCGTGCTTCAACGCGCAATCTATTTTTTCCGCCATCCTCTTGCCAAGCACAAAGCAGCATGCTTGTTTGGCCTGACTGGTCTGACCAGTTAGACCAATGTAGATTGAGACATGTTCAAAAAACAAGGGGAACTCTCATGACACGTTCAACCGGACTTAAAGCATCCATCTTCGCGGGCCTGCTGGCCGCGTTCGGCACCTCCACTTATGCCGCCGACCTGACCGTCGGCGCCAATATCGGCAACGTACCTTGGGAATTCGAAGACGCCAGCGGCAAGGTGTCGGGCTTCGAGGTCGACCTCGTCAACGAGATTGCCAAGCGCCTCGGCAAGACAGTCGAGTTCGTCAACACGCCCTTCAACGGCCTTTTCCCGGCAGTCCAGTCCGGCCGCATCAACATGGCGATCTCCTCGATCACCATCACCGAAAAGCGCCTGGAATCGGTTACCTTCGCCCAGCCTTATTACGACAGCGACCAGTCGCTCACCGTGACGGCCGCCTCCGGCATCACGGGTCTGAAGGACATGGGCGACAAGGTCGTCGGCGTCGACACCGGGTCGACCGGCGACATTTGGGCCGACGCGCACAAGGCAGAATACAAGCTCGGTGAGATCCGCCGCTTCGAAGGCCTGCAGCCGGCCATGCTCGATCTCGTCGCTGGCCGCGTCGACGGTTACATTTCCGACATCCCTGCACTGCTCTACTACGTCAAGGACAAGCCGGAACTGAAGGTCGTCGAGCGCATCCCGACCGGCGAGAAATACTCGATCATGTTCAACAAGAACGATCCGCTCGCAACCGAAGTCAACGCCGTCATCAGCACACTGAAGCAGGAAGGCTTTATCGCCAAGCTGCACGAGACATGGTTCGGCGCCAAGGCCGAAGACACGACCTCGACGGTCGCCGTCCTCGACATGCCCAAGGGCAAGTAACGCTCGAAACGCGGCCGGCGGGACGGTCTCGTTCCGCCGGCCTGCCATGGGAGCCGATGCGGCATGACACTCATCAATACCTTCTTCAACCTCGATGTCCTGGCTAACAGCCTTCCAGTCTTACTGTGGGGGCTGATCGTGACCCTGCAGATCGGGGTGACGAGCATTCTCGTCGGTCTTGCCGGCGGCCTTTTCCTGGCGGTCACGCGCCTCTATGCACCGAGCCTCATCAAGATCCTCATCCGCATATACATCGACATCTTCCGCTCGATCCCGCTGCTGGTGCTGCTGATCATCGTGTATTATGCCCTGCCCTTCATCGGCATTCGCCTTTCACCCTTCCTCTCGGCCGTCACTGCACTGTCGCTGGTCTCGGCGGCTTATACGGCGGAAATCTTCCGCGCCGGCATCGAGGCGATCCCGCACGGCCAGTTCGAGGCCTCCGCAGCGCTCGGTCTGTCGAACCGCCACACCATGATCGACGTGATCCTGCCCCAGGCGATCCGCATCGTCATTCCGCCGCTCACCAACAACTGCATTAACGTCATGAAGGATACGGCGCTCGCCTCCGTCGTCGCCATGCCGGATCTCCTCAAGCAGGCGACCCAGGCCCAGGCGCTCGCCGCCAATCCGACACCGCTGATCGGCGCGGCGCTCATCTATATCGCCCTGCTCTGGCCGATGGTCGCCGTCGTCTCGCGTCTCGAAAAACACTTCAGCCGGGGGAAGCGCTGATGACCGCAACGACCGCTCCTCTCATTTCTATCCGCGGGCTCACCAAGGCCTATGGCGCCTTCACCGTCCTGCACGGTATCGACCTCGACATCGCCGAAGGCGAAGTCGTCTGCGTCATCGGCCCGTCGGGCTCGGGCAAGTCCACGCTGATCCGCTGCATCAACCATCTCGAAGCTTTCGCGCCGGAAAGCCGGATCACCGTCGACGGCATCCGCGTCGAGCCCGGCCCGGCCCTCGCAAAGGTCCGCGCCGAAGTCGGCATGGTCTTCCAGTCCTTCAATCTCTTTCCGCACATGACCGTCTTGAAAAACGTCATGCTTGCTCCGATGCGGGTGCGCGGCACATCCGTGGCGGAAGCGGAACGTAAGGCCCGCGAACTGCTCGCCCGCGTCGGCATCTCCGAGCAAGCGGAGAAGTTCCCAGGTCAGCTCTCCGGCGGCCAGCAGCAGCGCGTGGCGATCGCCAGGGCGCTGGCCATGGAGCCGCGCGTCCTGCTCTTCGACGAGCCGACCTCGGCGCTTGATCCAGAAATGGTCGGCGAAGTGCTTGATGTCATGCGCAAGCTTGCCGGATCAGGCGTCACCATGGTCGTGGTCACCCATGAAATGGGCTTTGCCCGCCAGGTCGCTGACCGGGTGATCTTCATGGATGGCGGAAGGCTGGTCGAAAGCGGCACCCCGGCAGACATCTTCGACGCCCCCAAGCATGAGCGGACGCGCGGTTTCCTCCGCGCAGTCCTCAACCATTAAACAGGAAAAAACATCGGAGGACACCCGCAATGGCAACACCTTCCACCAAGTCGCTCGATCTCGACTATGTGCGCAGCCAGTTCCCGGGCCTGGCCCGCGGCTGGACCTTCTTCGACAATGCGGGAGGCTCCCAGATCCTCAAAATTGCCGTCGAGCGGATCAACACCTTCCTCTATGAGAAGAACGTCCAGCTCGGCGGTTCCTACGAAGTCTCGCAGGCCGCGGCGGCAGCCCTCTACGAGGCGCGGACCGCCGCCATGCATCTCGTGCATGCACAGCGTCCGGAAGAGATCGTTTTCGGCAACTCGACCACCGCACTGCTGCAAAACCTCGCCCGCGCCATGCACAGCCAGCTGACGGCCGGCGACGAGATCATCATCACTGTATCGGATCACGAATCCAACATCGGTCCCTGGGACCGGTTGCAGGAACGCGGCGTCATCTTGAAGATCTGGCCGCTGAACAAGGAAACTTTGTCACTCGACCTCGCCGATCTCGCCCCCTTGATGAGCGAGCGCACGAAGCTCGTCTGTGTGACTCATTGCTCGAACATCCTCGGCTCCATCAATCCGATCCGCGAGATCGCCGATTTCGTCCATGCCCGTGGCGCCAAGATCTGCGTTGATGCCGTCGCCTATGCCCCGCACCGGGCGGTCGACGTGCAGGCCTTCGACGTCGACTATTACGTCTTCAGCCTCTACAAGACCTATGGTCCGCATTACGCGCTGATGTACGGCAAATACGACCTGCTGCTCGAGCTCGACACGCTCTACCACTACTTCTACGGCCGGGACAAAGTGCCGGGCAAACTGGAGCCGGGCAATCCCAATTACGAACTCGCCTATTCGACCTGTGGCATCGTCGACTATCTCGTTTCACTCGGCGAACAGGCCGGCGAAACCGGAACTGTCAGGCAGAAGATCGAAGCTGCCTATGGCGCGATCACCGCTCAGGAAGACGCGCTCACCGAGCGGCTTCTGACCTATCTTCGTTCGCGCAACGACTGCCGGATCATCGGGCAGTCGGCGAACCCCGACAGCCAACGTGTGCCCACCATTGCCTTCCGCTTCGATGGACGCGAGGCGGCAGACCTCTGCAAGGCCATGGACGCCGAGAAGATCGCCATGCGCTTCGGAGACTTCCATTCACGTCGGCTTGCTGAATATCTTGGACTGACCGACCATGGCGGCATGCTGCGTGTCTCGATGGTGCATTACAACACGATCGAGGAAGTCGATCGCTTCACCGCGGCCCTCGACACCATCCTCGCCGGTGAGGCGGGACTTGCCAAGGCAAGCTGAAAATCAACGAAAAGGACTGACTGATGCGCTTCGATACGGTGATCCGCAACGGAACGGTGGTAACGGCAAGCGACACATTTGTGAGCGATGTCGGCATCAGGGACGGCCGGATCGTGGCGCTGGCGGCAGAGCTGACGGAAGCCGATGAGGTCATCGACGCTTCCGGCCTCTTCGTGCTGCCCGGCGGCATCGACAGCCATGTGCATCTCGACCAGCCCTCGGGCGACGGGATCGTCATGGCGGATGACTTCGACAGCGGCACGCGGTCCGCGGCGATCGGGGGCAACAGCACGGTGCTCGCCTTCTGCATGCAGGAAAAGGGGCAGTCCCTGCGTGAAGCGTTGAAGATCTACCACGCCAAGGCCGACGGAAAATGCCATGTCGACGTTTCCTTCCACCTCGTGATCACTGATCCGATGGCGGAAGTGCTCGGCCAGGAACTGCCGGCTCTCGTCGAAGACGGCTACACCTCTCTCAAAGTCTTCATGACCTATGAGGGACTTCGCCTGCGGGACGACGAGATCCTGGCAACCCTCGATTCCGCGCGTCGCACCGGCGCGCTGGTCATGGTCCATTGCGAAAACGAAGACGCCATCCGCTACCTGATCGGCCGGCATGAAGAAGAGGGGAAACTCGCGCCGAAATATCATGCCACGACCCGGCCGGTCGCGGCAGAACGCGAAGCAACGCATCGCGCCCTCTCGTTCGCCGAAATCGTCGATGTGCCGATGGTTATCGTCCATGTCTCTAACCGCGAGGCGATGGAGGAAATCCGCCGCGCCCGCCAGCGTGGCCAGAAGATCGCCGGCGAGACCTGCCCGCAATATCTGATGCTGACGGCAGATGATCTCGACCTCGGAGGTCTGGATGGGGCGAAATATGTCTGCTCGCCGCCGCCGCGCGACAAGGCAAGCCAGGATGCGTGCTGGGAGGGGATCGAGCAGGGCGTCTTCGACCTCTTCTCCTCCGACCACTGCCCCTTCCGCTTCGACGATCCGGAAGGCAAGCTGAACGAGAAGGGCAAGCGCCATTTTCGCTGGATCCCGAACGGCATTCCGGGTGTGGCAACCCGCCTGCCGATCCTGTTTTCCGAAGGGGTGATGAAGGGCCGGATCGATATCAATCGCTTCGTCGCGGTTACATCGACCAACCACGCCAAGCTCTACGGGATGTATCCGCAGAAAGGTACAATCGCGATCGGCTCAGACGCCGACATCGCGCTCTGGGATCCGCAGGAGCGCGTGACCCTGACCAACCAGATCCTCCAGCACGGCGCCGACTACACGCCCTATGAAGGACAGGAGATTCAGGGATGGCCGGTACGAGTGCTCGTCCGCGGCCAGACGATCATGGAGCGCGGCTCTGTCGTGGAGGCCAGCCAAGGACAGTATCAGAGCCGCAAGCGCTCGAACCTGATCGCGGACACCAAATCGGTCGCGTCAGTGAGGCCCTAGATTGACAGGCGGCGCCGCTCTCATGCCGCCCGCAAGAAAAACCTAAACCACGGCTTCCGCTTCAATCTCGACTTCATACTCGCCGACAAGCGCACCGGCCTCGATCAAGGTGTTCGCCGGCAAGGCCTCGGAGAAGAAGCGGCCATGGGCACGCGAGACAGGCTCCCACTGTGATGCATCCTTGAGATAGATGCGCGTGCGGACGACATCCTCCATCTTTCCGCCTAGCGCGGAGATGGATGCGGCGATCTTGTCGAGAATATAGGTCGCCTGCGCGCCCGGATCGCCGGGTGCCACACAACGGTTACTGCCGTGCGTCGCCGTCGTGCCCGATACCAGGATCCGGTCACCGACGCGCACGGCCCGGCTGTAACCGGCAAGCGGTTCCCAGATGCTGCCGGAGGAAACACGCAGGCGATCCTCGCGCCCCGGCACGGGAACTGCCTTGTAAACGGACGGGATCGCATCGAGGTGATGACTGAGGTCGCCGGATGCTGTCAGGAAGGGCGGCTTGCGATACTCATCGCCGCAATCGCCGGGAATGGGTGTGGCTTCGGCAAAGGCGTTGTCGAGCAGATCTCGATCACCCGCATCCAGTTCGAAGGTAAAGACCTTCAGGTTGTCGTCGCGATGCTCGTTTTCACCGAGCCGTGCCCCGATGATTGTCGCAGCAACGGCCGGATGTTCGAGAACCCAGCGGCTGGCCACGTTGGAGATCGAAACGCCATGCTTGCGGGCGATCGTGGATGCCGCCCGCAGTATACCCTGATAGACTCTCCATCCGCCGGCCGTATCGATGAAGCGTTTGTATTTTGAGCGGCTCCAGTCGGGGATCGATGCGGGCTCCGGCTGACCGAGCCACTTCTCCGACAGGAAGCCGCCGCAAAGCGTGCCATAGGCCAGAAGCTTAACGCCGCGCTTGAGGCAAAGGGACGACAAATCGCCGGCGGCGCGCCTGTCGATCAGAGAGAAGGAGACCTGATTGCTAGCGATCTCGATCCCGTCCGACAGTGCAAGATTGAGATGGGCTGCATCGAAATTTGTAAGACCGAGGGCTCCGATCAGGCCCTCCTCCTTTATCACCTGCATTTCGTGCAGGGCATCGAGCCAGGCTGGGTGTTCAAATGTCCACCAGTGGAACTGCAACAGGTCGACCTTGTCGACGCCAAGACGGGTAAGCCTTTCCTCCACACCCCGGCGCACCACATCGCGCGTCATCGGACCAGGCTCAGGGCACCATTTGGTGAAGGCCACCGGTCGCTTTTCGCCAGTGGCGTAGCGCTTCAGGAGATGGCAGGTGATGATCTCCGCTGATCCGTAATGATCGGCCATGTCGAAACTGTCGAACCCGGCCTCCGCATAAGCTTGCAGTGCATCAGCCCCCTGCTCCGGATCGACGGCAACACCATCTTTTTCGATGTCGGCAACCTGCCAGAGGCCGCAGACGAGGCGGCTGATCGACAGGTCCGCGGTGAGATTGATGCGTTCTGGATGCTGGGACACGGAGATCATTCCTCGATGGTCAGGATTGTTTGTTGCGGCTCAGGCGCGCGAGCGGGCTCACCTCGCCGAACAGGCCGCGCGGCCGCAGCAGAAGCATGAGGCAAAGCCCGACGCCGATCGCGACGATCTGCAATGCGGCGGCACGCGCCTGTTCTTCAGGCGGAACGAAGGCGGAGACGGCAGCGGCCGTGAGAGCCCAGAGCCCCCAGACGAGAATGGCGCCCGCAATGGCACCGCGATTGTTGCCTGAACCGCCGACGATCAACATGGCCCAGACCTGGAAGGTGAGGACCGGCATGTAGTTGTCGGGCGCGATAAAGCCAATGAAGTGTGCCTGCGCGGCCCCTGCCAGGCCCATGATTGCGCCGCCGCTGGCAAATGCCTGCAAGCGAAAACGGACAGGTCGCTTGCCGAGCGCCTGCGCGGCCACTTCGTCTTCACGGATCGCCCGCAAGACACGTCCCCAGGGGCTGCGCGACAAATGCTGCAGCCCGAGATAGAGGACCAGCACGACAAGGGCCATGAGACCGCAATTGGCGAGACTGAAGAGCAGCGCATTGCCCTGCAGATCGGCGAACGGGCGGGGAATGAAGCCGATCCCGAAGGCCCCGCCGGTGATACTCTGCAGGTTGAGCATGCAGAGCTGAACGGTGACAGCGACGCCGAAGGTTGCGATGGCGAGGTAGTCGGATCTCAGACGGATCGTCAGCGCGCCGACGGCCCAGGAAAGCGCTCCCGAGACGATGGCAGCTCCCAGCCACCCAACGGCAATCGGCATGCCGAAGCCGCCAAAGCGCTCTGCCGTGTCCGGCGTCGTGAGGATCGCCGAGGTATAGGCGCCGACCGCGACGAATGCGGCGATCCCGACATTAAACAGTCCCGTCATGCCCCACTGAACATTCAGCCCCAGGCAGATGATCGCATAGGTGAAGGCCATGGTGAGGAAGAAGGCGCCATAGGCGATAAGATCGATGCTCATGTCGCTTTTCCGAACAGGCCGCGGGGGCGGACGAGAAGAACCGCAATCAGGATGGCGAAGGACACCGCCGCCCGCCATTCGGCCCCGATCAGCTGGACCGTGAAGGCTTCGGAAAGACCGATGAACAGGCCGGCAATCATGGCGCCCGGAACCGAACCGATACCGCCGAGAATGGCGGCCGCAAACAAGGGCAGCAGAAGATCGTGCCCGAGATAGGGGCGGATCTGGATGATCAGGCCACTCATGATGCCGGCGACACAGGCGAGCGCGGCGCCTAAGAACCAGACCGTTCGGATGACCCGGCGAACATCGATGCCGGCGATACCGGCAAGCCCGGGATTTTCGCTGACCGCACGCATGGCCCGGCCGATATCCGTCCGCGTCATGACGAGATGCACGGTGACGACAGAGACCAGAGCCACGGCCAGCATGGCCAGCTGGTCCGGCGTGGCTCTGAGACCCAGTCCCA
This sequence comes from Ensifer sp. ENS08, assembly GCF_014852195.1. Classification (NCBI taxonomy): domain Bacteria; kingdom Pseudomonadati; phylum Pseudomonadota; class Alphaproteobacteria; order Hyphomicrobiales; family Rhizobiaceae; genus Ensifer; species Ensifer sp. ENS08. The sequence goes on along the minus strand of NZ_JACVBF010000018.1, from coordinate 6,043 downwards.
GCTTCATCGCAATCTGCAGCGCCTGGCTGAAATAGGCAGGCTTCGAGGTAAACAAGAATTCGAGCAGGCTGCGCAGGGCAAGCGACGCGCCAAAGCTTGCCATGACCATGATGATGATGGCGCTGCCGCGTCGCCGGAAGCTCGAAAACAGCGCCGCGTCTACGGCAAGCGCCAGGAGCCCCGTCAGTGCGATGGCGAGCACCGCAGCGATCGGGAGCGCCCAACCAAAGGAGAACGGACCAATCGGCGTCGTAAGCCCTGCTGCCAATACGCCAAGCGCACTGCTGATGCCGAGTGCGAGATAGGCACCCCAGGACAGAAGCTCACCATGCGCAAAATTGGAGAAGCGCAGGATCGAATAGGTAAGCGTCACGCCGACCGCGCCCAAGCCGATAATCGCGCCAGCAATCAGTCCGTCCATCAGGAATTGCGGGTTCATGACGCGACCTCACTGGCTGCGCGCCCAGTCGTGCCGAGATAGATCTTTCCGATGAGTGGATCATCGGCGAGATCCTCAGGCGTCCCCTCGTGGCGGATCTGCCCTTCGGCCAGAATGACGGCGCGATCGGCAATCGCCATGGCCGCCTTGACGTTCTGCTCGACCAGCACGATCGTCACGCCCTCGCCATTGATGCGCTTCAGCATGGAAAAGACCTCGCCGACGATCTTTGGCGAGAGGCCGGCGGAGGGTTCGTCGAGGATCAGAACCGGCGGATTGAGCGCCAGCGCGCGTGCCACAGCCAGCATCTGCCGCTGCCCACCGGAGAGTGCGCCTGCCAGGCGCTTCGGCTTGACGGCAAGATCCGGAAAACGCGTCAGGATCGTCTCGATAGCGAGGTTACGCTCTGATTTCGGCAGGAGCGCAACGGCGATCTGGAGGTTTTCCAGGATGGTCATGCTGGCAAAGACATTGTCCGTCTGCGGCACGAAGGCCAGACCTTCGGCCATTTTGCGGTGAGGAGCGACATCCGTGATGTCCCTCCCCGCCAGATGGATCCGACCCGAATGCACCGGCACCATGCCGGCAATCGCCTTGACGAACGTGGACTTGCCAGCGCCGTTCGGTCCAATAAGGATAACGAGCTCGCCCTGTGAGACGGAAAAATCCACGCCGCGAACAATCGGAAGGTCAGGCTCATAGCCTGCGACCAGCGCAGAGGTGTTGAGAATAAGATCGATCATGCACCACCGCCAAGATAGGCTTCGATGACTGCGGGATTGGCGGCCACATCAGCCGGCGCACCCTCGGCTAGCAGCTTGCCGAGCGCCATGGCCACTACCCGCGAGCACAGCCTCGACACCATGTCCATGTTGTGTTCGATGAGGAGAATGGACTTGCCCTCCGCGTTCAGCGCCACCACTCGCTCCATGATCACTTCGAGCAAAGCAGGGTTCACCCCTGCTGCCGGCTCATCGAGTAGGATCACCTGCGGATCGGCCATCAGGACGCGCGCGAGTTCCAGAAGCTTGCGCTGCCCGCCGGACAGCACGCGCGCGGGTTCATGGGCCAGCCGCGAAAGCGTGACGAACTCCAAGATCGCATGTGCCTTCTCAAGTGCTGCCTTTTCTTCGCGGCGCACCAGACCAGCTTTGAGGAAATTGGCAAACAGGCCTTCGCCCGTCTGCTTCTGAGCGCCGACCAAGAGGTTCTCAAGCACGCTCATTTCCAGAAAAGGCCGCGGGATCTGGAAAGTCCGAGCGCCCCCATGGGCGATGCGCTGCTCCGGCGCTTGGCTCGAGACTTCACGCCCCTCGACCCAGATCTCGCCGGAGCTGGGCTTGAGGCTGCCTGCAAGCAGATTGAACATGGTGGTCTTGCCCGCACCGTTCGGCCCGATCAGGCCCAGGATCTCGCCCCGTGCGAGCTGAAGCGACATGTCGGAGACCACGGTCAGCCCATCGAAATGCTTCGTCAGATGCCGTGCTTCGATGGCAGGCGGTGCTGCGGCACTCTGAAACGATCGTGATGGTTGGGAATGGGCAGCAGCCATCTTCAAAAATGAACCTTGATTTGATCCGTGATGTTTGATCAAACTTTACGTGGACGCGAAAATCAACCGATATTTCCGGGAGGCTTGGAGGCGGGATGACGGACACGATTGGCCAATCGGGCGACTTCCTCACGCCTGTCGGTCGAGAGACTTTGCAGGATCGCGTCTATGACCAGCTGCGCCGCACATTGATCAATGGCGGCTTTTCCGCAGGCGACATGCTGCGGATCGTAGACATGGCAGATCGGCTGAAGACGAGCACCATGCCGGTACGAGAAGCGCTCGGCCGGCTCGTCTCCGAACAGGCCCTGGAGGCCCTGCCTAATCGCTCCGTCCGCGTGCCGCTGATTACCCGCGACCGCCTCGACGACCTGGAACGTGCCCGTATCCTGATCGAGGGGCGCTTGGTGGCGCTCGCCTGTCATCGACTGACGGCGGAAGACATCGAAAGCCTGAAACAGATCAACCGGGATTGCGAGGCAGCTTTCGAGCGGCATGGCCAGGACGTTGGCCCGATCACCTCTGAAATCAACCATCGCTTCCATTTCCAGATCTATCGGGCCGCCTCCTCACGTGTGCTGATCCCGATGGTGGAAAGCCTCTGGCTCCAGTCCGGCCCGGTGGTCCGGGCCGCCGCCCATATCCACGACGAACAAGGCGGACTGGCTGCGACGAACCATCACTGGACACTCATCGAGGCCCTCGAGTCGCGCGATGAAGAGGCTGCGGTAAACGCGCTTTCCAATGACATCGGGCGCTCGTTCGATCTCGTGCGCGGGCGTCTCGACGCCGGCGAAGAAGCGGCATGAGGGAGAGCATCGATGAGCATCACCGACGACACATTCGAGCTCTTTGACCTACGTGTCGAGGTGGTGATCCCGGAGGGTGGGGCCGTCTATTGCGGCGCCAAGACCGGCGACTATTTCGAGCTCCACGGCGAGATGCTCTATCTTCCGCCGGGACAGGGGCTGTCGATCTACTCCCTCGCCTCCGTGCTTCCCCTGCTCGCCGCTAAGCAGCGCCCGACCCATGCGCATGACTGGATGACCACGGATGCGGACATCGCCTGTCCAGATCCCAACTGCTCCACCCGATTGCGGATCCGGCGCACCGGGCTTCGCCGTTTCAGCCATGCCGCCACGACATCCGTGCCCCTCGAAGGAAAAGAGTAACATGCAGCGTATCTCCATCGCCCCGGGTTACGAGATCTCCCGCGTCATTCGCGGCGGATGGCAGCTTGCCGGTGGCCATGGTGCCATCGATGAAGAGACAGCCATCGAAGACATGGTGGCCTTCGCAGATGCCGGCATCACCACCTTCGACTGCGCAGACATCTATACCGGCGTGGAAGACCTGATCGGACGGTTCCGGCTGCGCTACCGTGACATGCAGGGCCAGGCAGCACTCGACCAGATTCGCGTCCACACGAAGTTCGTGCCCGATCTCGGCGTCCTGCCGACAATCACCAAGGCCTATGTGGAAGGTGTGATCGACACGTCGCGCAAACGGCTCGCCATGGAGCGACTGGATCTCGTCCAGTTTCACTGGTGGGACTACGAAATGCCTGCCTGGCTGGAGACGCTTGGCTGGCTGAAAGAGCTCCAGCAGGATGGGCGGATCGACAAGATCAGCGTCACGAATTTCGACAGCGAGCATGTCACGGCAATCCTCGATGGCGGGATCCCGCTGACTTCGCTGCAACTGCAGTATTCGCTGCTCGACCGGCGCCCGGAAAAGCGCATGGTGGAACTCGCAGCCCGCCACGACTTTGCGCTGTTCTGCTATGGCACGGTCGCCGGCGGCTTCCTGTCGGACCGCTGGCTCCGCAAACCAGAACCGCAGCATCCGCTCGAAAACCGCTCGCTGACCAAGTACAAGCTGATCATCGACGACCTCGGCGGCTGGGATCTGTTCCAGGGACTGCTGTCGACACTTCGCAAGGTGGCCGACCGCCATGCAACCGACATCGCAACGATTGCCAGCGCCGCCATGCTCCGCCGGCCCGGTGTGACGGCAGTCATTGTCGGCGCCCGCAATCGCGATCACCTCACCTCCAACCTCGCCATCTCCAATCTCGTCCTCTCAGACGTCGACTTGGGGGAGATCGAGACTGCCCTCGCTGGAGCACGCGATCTGGAAGGCGACGTCTACACGCTCGAGCGGGACCGCACCGGGCGTCACGGCAGCATCATGAAATATAATCTCAACAAAGGGGAGTGACATGAACAAGGGATATCAGATGAAACGCCTCGTCCTGGCTTCAACCATGCTCGCGAGCATTGCAATTGGTGCCGCACCTGCCGCAGCACAAGGATGCGACATCACCGTCGGCGTGGTCATGGAGCTGACCGGCCCCGCCGGCGAATACGGCAAGGCAGGCGCGAAATCCGTAGAAATGGCCTTTCGTGACTTCAACGACGCGGGCGGCGTCGGCGGCTGCAAGCTGGTGATTGACACCCGTGACAGCCAGAGCCAAGGCAATGTCGCCGTCGATCAGGCCACACAGCTCGTCAACATCAAGAAGGTGCCGGTCATCATCGGCGGGATAATTTCCTCGGTGTCGATCCCGATCCTGACATCTGTCACAGCGCCGGCCGGTGTAGTCCAGGTGTCTCCGGCCTCCTCCTCCCCGACGCTGACGGCGCTCGGCCGCGAAGGCAAGACCAACGGTGTCTTCTTCCGCACCATCACCTCGGATGCGCTGCAGGGAACGGCGGCAGCCAAATATGCGCTCGACCAGGGGATGAAGAAGATTGCCATCATTCACGTCAACAACGACTTCGGCAACAATCTGATGCAGGAGTTCACCGCCGCTTACACCAAGCTCGGCGGAACGATCACCTCGACGACCCCCTATAACGAGAAGCAGGCGAGCTATTCCTCTGAAGCTTCAGTCGCGATGGGAGGCGAACCGGATGCGCTTTACCTCGTCTCGACACCGGTCGACGGCGCGACGATTGCCCGCGCCTGGATTTCCGGCGGTGGCGTGCAGAAATTCCTGTTCAATGATGGCATGAATTCCAAGGACTTCATCGCAAGCGTCGGCCCACAGTATCTGAACGAGGCCTATGGCACTTCGTCGGGAACCACGCCGACGGCCTCCACCGAATACTTCAACGCGAACTACGCAGAATTCTCCGGTGGCATTGAACCGTCAGCACCCGCCGCCGACCGATCCTACGATGCCGGTGCCATCGTCGCCCTTGCGATCGCCAAGGCCGGTAAGGCCGACAAGGACGCGATCAAGACCGCGATTTCGGAAGTCACAGCACCCGGCGGCACGCCGATCTACGCCGGCAAGGCGGAATTCGAGAAGGCGCTCGGCCTGCTGAAGGACGGCAAGCCGATCAAGTACGAAGGCGTCATCGGCCCTGTGAGCTTCGACCAGTACGGCGACATCACCGGCCCCTTCCGCCTCTGGAAGCTCACCGACGGGGAGGTGACGACCGTAGGCCAGATGGAATCCGAGGCAGTGTCTGCAATCAAGGCCTCGCCCTCGAAGTAGTGCTACCCCAGAGACTACACCGGGCGGCTCGTCAGGGCCGCCCGATACCGCAAGGGTATCCAGACCGGACATCAGCGAGTTCGCCTCCACGAACGCAAAAACCGCCCCGTTAGATGGGAGCGGTTAGACTTTTTCAAGTATGTTTGGTTGCGGGGGCAGGATTTGAACCTGCGGCCTTCAGGTTATGAGCCTGACGAGCTACCGGGCTGCTCCACCCCGCGTCCAGCGCAGATCCCTGTGGGATTTGGCGCGGTAGCGTAAACCGCTTGGCGGTTTATGCTTTTTCCGGTCCGGGTTTTGCGAAGCAAAATCCCGTTGTGTGTTTCGATTTTACCTACGCAAAAAGGCCGCTTGGTGGCGGCCCTTGCGTTTCGGCTTGGCCGAGTTTTGTGTCGAGAAGATTTCCGGATTTTCTTGCGATTTGCAGACCTGGCAGCGACCTACTCTCCCGCGTCTTAAGACGAAGTACCATCGGCGCTGGGGCGTTTCACGGCCGTGTTCGGAATGGGAACGGGTGCAGCCACCCCGCCAGAACCACCAGGTCGGC
>NZ_JACVBF010000017.1:0-192065 GCF_014852195.1 Ensifer sp. ENS08 | reverse complement strand
CGTCGATGATGAGCAGCTTGGGCTTGGCGAGAAACCCAAGTCGTTCTTCCAGGCGTCCTTCGCCATGTGCTCTCACGAGCGTTGCGACCAATGCCTGCGCCGTTGTGAACAACACCGTGTAGTTTTGACGGATGACCTCTCTTCCAAGCGCAATCGCGAGATGGGACTTCCCAACGCCAGGTGGACCGAGCAGCAGCAAGGCATCACCATTTGCCACCCAACGGGCGGTGGCGAGTTCTCGTATCTGTTGCGGATCGACACTGGGCTGCGCCTCGAAATCAAATCCCTCGAGATCTCGTGCATGCGGGAAATGCGCGATCTTCATCGCCATGATGATGCGTCTCTCGTCCTTCCTTGCAATCTCGCGTTCGCACAGGAATGCGAGCGTCTCGCGAATGGTGAGATCCGCGCGCGAGGCTTCGTCAAGAAGGTTGTCGAGCTGGTCGCGGATGGCGGTGAGCTTCAGCCGGCTCAGCCAGCCGATCAGCGTGTCGTGATCAACTGCCATCACCATTGCCCTCCGATCAACCGCTCATATTCCGACAATGGGCGAAGAAGTTCGGGCAGCTTGGGAGCGGGCGGATCGGCCTGCGCGGCTTGCTTGACAGGCATGCCGAAGCCGCTGACGCCGACAAAATGGGCGGGATCCGTCAGGCGACGATGACGCCCGTGTGACTCGGCGTGGCTCGCGACAAGCTGACCAGCATGGAATACGCGGACCTGGCCACCGCTGATCGTCACCTCGACAATCTCGCCGATGAGCCGCCACGGGACTGAGTAGGCGTTGGTGTCGACCTCAACGGCGCAATCGGCGTGGACCTTGCGCAGCAGTTCTCGGATCTGACGAAATGGCGGCCTGCCATTTAGTGGGTGTAGCGTCATAGCTTCGTCGCGGACAAAGCGCTCAAGTGGTGGTTCGCCTGTCGTGCCATGGCATCGAAGATCGGCAACCGTGCGCATCCACCACGCAAGGTGCAGGTGAAGGCCTTCCATGCTGTCAAAGCTGTGTCCGGCAAGTGCGTTGTGCTTCACATACCCGACGCCTCGCTCGTCCTTGCCTTTGGTACGAGCCCGGTATGGTGCACATGCGCGAGGACGGAAGTCCCAATAGCGGGAGAAGGCATGCAGCCGATCGTTGAACACGACCTCGCGGGTCACCGCGTCGTGCCGTGTTACCAATGCCGCAGCATTATCGAGAAGGACCTCGCTTGTGACACCGCCAAAATGCCTGAAGGCTGCCTCCATCCCATCGAACCAGGCAGACTGACGGTCGTGGAGAAACGCCGTCGCGTATGTGCGACGCGAATAGCCAAGCGTTGCCACGAAGATGTAGACGCGGACTTTCTCGCCTCCGATCTCCATTCGCTTCTCGCCAAAATCGATCTGTATCTGATGGCCTGGCGGTGTCTCGAAGCGCATCGTCGCTAAAGCCGATGCCGCCAACTGCTGCCGATACCCCGCGACCGCTCGCTCAACCGTGCGCAGACTGACCTCAATGCCGAGTTCTCGAGCCAGATCCTGCCGCACGACATCAGCATTGCCGCCATGGCGAAAGAACCGCTCACGGACCCACGCTTCATGCTTCGAGAGCTGCGTTTCCCGGCGGGCTCGCCGATACCCGCGCCAGCCACCCGTCTCGATGTATCGCTGTACCGTCGTGCGCGAGCATCCCAGCTCCGCCGCGATCCGCCGCGTGCCCCACCCCAGCTTCTTGAGCCGCAGCATCGCAGTCACCTCGTCCGGTTCGAGCATCGCTTCTCTCCGCGCCAATCTCGCGGAGATCTTCGTACCTGTCTCAACGTCCATTAGTCCCTCCTAAGGTCTGAAAGGGGGACCAGTTTTAGGTGTCGCTACCGGACCAGTTTTACATGTCGCCTGACAGCCGCGGTCGGCTGGTCCGACCACAGCCCGGGGATAGCCGAGAGGGCGGCGTCCAAGCCGTATCCGTCAGGCAATCTCTTAGAACCACGTGCCGACAGCCGGTTCTTGCGCGAGAAGCTTCTCTTCGAATGGTTACCGCCGACGGATGCCGTCAATTGCTTCGCACCGACAAGAGTTCCGCTGTCGGGTAAATGAGCCGTTGGAGCAATTGTTCAACTCGCTGGGAACAGGCGCCATGAAAGCTCGTTATATCGGTGAGATACAGAGGAGTCTTTCATGTCCGGTTTCGCAGACCTGCCTCCCCTTGCTGATGACATCGAAGCCGGGCTCGCGGCCTACATGACCGACCCGGAGCTTTCACCGTCCCCTGCCGGTCGAGCCGCCGCAATTGAGACTATTTTGCGCGACTGGCTTGTCGCACATAGTTACATGGGCGCCCCCCCGGATCCCGCCCCCATTCGGTTAGATTCCGAAGGTGTGAATCGAGAAGAAGTCCAGTATCCAGGTTTTATCAAATAGCACCCTGACGCAGGTTCGCCTCCCGCCGGCCCAAGTCAAGCAATCGAGCCTAGTCCCGAGCAGGTCCAACTCGCTGGATGCATGCTCCTTACCAGGCGCTATCGAGGCGTTTGCGCACGCGCCAGCGATCGGGCAATGTCGACGATGTCTTTTCCACCACGCGAGGCGTCACATCCGGATCGCCCTTCTCGATAAGCGCGCCGATCTCATCAAGCACTGCAGAGCCCTGACCAGCGGATAGGCTCCCCACTCATGATTGACGGGCAGACTTGACTTCCTTCCGACAACGTCGCCACATCTTCGTCGCTGGCAAACTTGCCTCGGTCGGCCTCGCGCAATGTAGCACTGATATCGTTGATGTCTCGACCGCGGGTGGTGTGGCTGTCATATTTCGCGCGTCGGACAAATGCTTTCGATCCGCAGAGAGGAAATAGACTTATGGCAGATGAGGTCAAATTGGACGACAACCAGGTTACTGCGACCGCTCCGGCGGAAGTGGCAGCGCCTAAGAAGCGCGGACCACGAGCAAAAAAAGTGGACGTTGCCACGGCAGAGTCAAGCCCCGCACCGAGCGCCGGGAAAGGCCGGAAGCGCAAGGAAACTTCGGCCGAGGCGAAAACTGCAAGTCAACCGAAGCGCGCCGCAAGGGCAAACGCCGCAAGGAAGAACGACGACAAGAGGACGGCCGCGCAATCGCAAGTACATGACGAGATCGCGGATCTTCTTCAGCTGGAGAAAGAGAATTCGCGGCTTCGCCGGGAGCTCGGCGATAAGTTGCGGGCCGAGAATGCTGAGTTGCGCAAGCGGCTCGGGCTCAGCTGAGTGTTAATGAAAGACCGATCGTCTACGCGATCGGTCTTCGTCAAAGCATCCTTCGGAGATGGCATGGCGCAATCCTGGATGACGAGATATCATGAAATCACCATGGAAGTTCTTACTTGATCTGACCTCAAGAGGCAGAGCTGTCGAGCCCCGGGAATCTATATCGGAGCCCGTGAGCGAAAGCTCGGATGCGCCCTTGGCAGGAATGGATCCTCCTGCAAGTACTCAAACGACGGATGCGGTCACAAACGCTGCCGACCCGGAGCCGAGCGAAGTAAAAAACAATGTCCGGACCGGCGGAGCAAATGCGGTTGATTTCGAGACCGCCAGCCACAGCACAAACCTTTTGGGCGGTCAGGCGCCCGAGCAGGCGGATCGACCCGCACGCAAACCACACCGACGGCAAACAAGAGACAAGAGATCAAGCGCCTCCGTTGCGGTGGATCCTCGGGTCGAGTATGGCTCACCGAGCCTCCGTGCTCCCAAGCAGCCGATCTCTTTAGCCGATGACGTGGCCGCCCTGGATGAGGAAATAAGAATGCTAAGGCGTCAGCTTTCGGAGAAGCTGGTGCTACAGAACGCCCAACTCAAGAAGATGCTAGAGCGATTTTGACGCTTTACGCGCTGAACCAGCTTTGGTCCCTGGATATCGATGAAGCCACAACAGCGAAAGTTCATTGTCGAAGTGAAATCGGCGCGCCGACGTTCGACAGGTCGACCAGCCTCTATTTGGGGCGACACCGATCTGAAGGCATTTGTGCGTGAGGCGGAGGCCGAAGTCCCACATCTGTTTCTTGCTGAAGCTCGAATTGGTGACCAGCCACCGGAGGTTACGGAACCGCTCAATTCAGTGGCTGCGGCGGTCGATGATGCCCCAACAACCGCTAGTCAACCAGAAGTGCCAGAAGAGAGTGTCGTCCCCAAGACAAGCTCGGCAGATGCGTCAGCCAACGCCACCTTCCCGGTAAAGCCGCCCGAGCGTTCGAAGCGTCCTCGTTCGACGGGTTTGGCGCGGCGCGTGCCAACAAAGTCAGTGCACATTGCAATTGCAGTCACTGTTGACGAGCTGGCGTCACTCCAGGATGCAAACCTCCGGCTGAAAAAGCGTCTGGTTCGGAAGCTTCGACAGGAAAATGCGGTACTTCAGAGTATGCTGGATCGGTTTGAGGCGCATTAAATGCGAGCTGGATCGCCCCCATCTTGGTCCCGCTTTAAGGAGCGTCGCGATCGACATCTTGCGTCGGTTTAACGGCTTCCTATCTCTGTGGCGTCTTCGACATGGAGCCCCGAGATGAATCGACAGACAACCCGTGCCAGTTCTGACCGACAGATCGAAATTCTTCCGCCTGAACGCGAGCCACGAAACACGTCCGATACCGTAGTGTGCCTCTGTTGCCAACAGAAGCACCTCGCCTCACTGATGGATGTCGACGGTTGCGGCATTTGTGAGGACTGCCTCGCACCTCGTTAATCCTGAACCCCACTCGGCGACCTCTGTGCAAGTGGCTGGGAGGCAGGAAGTACTTCGCAGCGCTATTGGACGCGGCCCGTCAGAGGGCGACGTCCGCGGGCAGACTGCTCCAACTTCGATGTTGCAGCAATCCGGTGGAACGATGACGGCTTGCGAAGGGTCCAAAAGCTGATGGCGCCGATGCACCCTCAGCAACTGTTCCCGCGAAATGGCCGATGGGAAGCCATCGGCTCCTACTGCTGCTTGGCGAGCGCGTCGATCAACCCGATCTGAGAACGAACGCCTCTTCGATACTCGTTGATGAGGATTTTCGCTTCCGCTGTGGCGTCTTTTCGGCTGATCTTTTGATGACGGCACCATGCGTCAAGCACGCTCTGGAGCAGCGCAACGTCGTTCGGTGCGATGCTCGAATTCTCCAGGTTCATTTGTTGCTCTCCCAAGACGACAAATTGCCCCGAATGACGCCGCCCCCGGCATCAAGGCGATGATACTCATGGAGCAGCCGTTAGGAAGTAAACGATTGGTGAGGAGCAAACTAAATTCAGTGGCATCGGATCGCGGGTTTCCCGCAAGTCGATTTCCTGTGACTGAGCAGTGCTGCAGGTGCCCGCATGCGTTGTGTTCCGCCATACCGAGACCTAGCTGCGATCCAAATTGAACGACGTTGACCATGGATCCTGAAATGGTCAACGTCGCACCTTGGAACCACAGAAGGGCGCCAGCTAAAAGCAGCCAGCAAACCTGGCAAACTTGCCAGGCCCGTATTTCTACCTGCTTTGACGGCCGGGCGGCTCAGAACTCCTGCCAGTCGCTGCTGACATCGAGTGCTGCATTGCCGTGGTAGGCTGCCGTCCTACGCGTCGACCGATGCGGCTGAGAGCTGTCGTTTCTTGTGGTCGTTCGCCCGTTCGCCAAGGGACTCTGAGTTGCGCCTTGGAGTTTGAATTGGCTGACAAGTCCTCTGAGGCGCACCGCCTCATTCGCAAGTGTGTTGGAAGCCGCATTGGACTGCTCCACCATTGCCGCATTCTGCTGCGTCGTCTGATCCATCGCGTTAACTGCGGTGTTGACTTCGGCAAGCCCGGCGGACTGCTCTTTCGCAGATGTGGCGATCGATTCCATGTGGGTGTTGATTTCAACAATGAAGCCACTGATCGTTTTCAACGCAGAGCCTGCGTCACGGACGAGTTTCACACCGTTGTCCACCTCTGCGGAAGAGTTGTCGATCAGGCCTTTGATTTCCTTGGCAGCCTGTGCAGAACGCTGGGCGAGTTCTCGAACTTCCTGGGCAACGACCGCAAAGCCCTTGCCGGCTTCTCCCGCCCGGGCCGCCTCAACGCCGGCGTTGAGAGCGAGGAGGTTCGTCTGAAAAGCGATCTCGTCGATAACGCCGATGATGTTGGAAATCTGCTGTGAGCTTTCCTCGATCTTTCGCATGGCCTCTTCGGCGTGGGATACGACCTGGGCGGATTCGGCTGCCGAACGGTTGGCGCGGCTTGCAACCCCCTTTGCCTCCTCAGTTCGCTTGGAGGAATTGGCGACGTTGACTGTAATCTGGTCAAGCGCCGCCGCGGTCTCTTCGAGCGACGCAGCCTGTTGCTCGGTCCGTTTCGAAAGGTCGTCGGTTCCGACCGCGATCTCGCGCGTGCCGGTATCGAGGGTCGAAATTGACCCGGAAATCTGCACAAGGGTCGTGCCGAGTTGAGCAACGGACTGATTGAAATCGTGGCGAAGTGTCTCAAAATCCTGCGCGAAGGCATCGTTAATCTGGAAGGCCAGATCGCCTGATGCCAGTCTCTTGAGGCCGGCTGCAAGGCCCGACGTTGCGACGCGCAAGCGTTCAGCGGCATCATTTTCGGCCTTTTCCTGCATCGCAATGCGCTCGACTTCGGCGCGTTTGCGGCTTTCCTGAGCTTCCTGCTCAAGCCGCCGGTTGGTGATCGCGCCCTGGCGGAAGACTTCGAGGGCCTTGCCCATGTCGCCGATTTCGTCGGCATTGCGAGCAAGTTCGATCTGCGCGTCCAGTTGACCCTCAGCAACGAGGCCCATGGAAGTCCCAAGCTTGTACATGCCCCCGATAATTCGTTTGAAGGTGACGAATCCGACGATGAAAAGCATGAGCGCCAAAGCGGACATGGCGATGGTGATGAGCATCCAATAGAACGATGCCTTGACACTGGCCTCGTCGACGGCCGCTTGCGTGCGATGCTCCAGTTTCACATAGAAGGCATCCACCGGCTTCATGATCTCGGCCTTGAATCGGTGATAGTCCGGCGAGTTCAGCATTTTCGTCGCCTTGCTCTTGGCTTCGGGGCCAAGTTTGGCGGCGTTGTCAACGAGCGCCATCGCCTCGGTTTCAAGCTTGATCAGCGCATCAGAGCGCTTTCCCGCCTCGCCGAGGAGGGCGAATTCCTCTTTGGTGAAACCAGCCTGCTGCATCAGATCTTGCATAGAAACAGCCGTTGCGTCAGGACGCGGCTTTGCGTCCCCGCCTGCGACGAAATCCCAATAGATGCGGTGATAGTCTTCGGGCCGCGGTCGCGTTCCATTGCGGATTTCAACGACCGCATTGTATTGGTCCTTGAAGGAAGGGTCCCCCGTCTCGGCGTAGGTACGCACGAGGCGAGTCAAATCATCCGACGATTGCCGGAAGTTGTCAGCCAGCATGTACGAGTGATATTTCTGGTCGTAAGCCCGCGTAACATCAGCTGCTGCACCCGCGTAGCCCCAAAGACTGGTGATGAGGCCAGCCATGGTCATACCGGTGACCGATGCCAGAACGATAAATTGGCTCTTAATTCTCATGAAGACGATTCCTGATGTGGATATCGCTGCTGGCGTGCCGAACTCATTTCTATCGCCAGTGGCCATACCTCACATGAAAGCAGGTGGACCGGGCTGCATTGCCCGAAGCAAGTATCCTATAGAATAAATTGGTTATTGAACGGATAATGGGGTCACTGATACGAGACGGCATCAGCATAGTCAGCAACCTCACCTTTGAGTTGCAATAATTATCAAGTGAATTTGTAGTTTATTCGATTGTGTTAACCGGGACAATTTCCACCCACAAACGGCGAGGAACGCAGATTTTGGTTTCACCGATGGAAAATACAATTTTCGGGCGAGACCTTGTTCTTATGCCCCCCGCAAATATAAACTTGCGCAGCACCGCTCCCCTGGGGCGCCCGCAGGTCGTGGCGCCCATCTTCAAATCGCTCAATTCGAGCGCAAGCGAAGCCGAACGCTTACGCAACCGGCGGCACGCTCATTGCGAGGATAGGAACTGGCGGCGGTTCCAACTGTTTAGTGGAGCGAGCGAGAAACGTTCGCCTTTCGAAGACTGCGTCGTTCTCCCCCTCCCCTAGATTTGATACCGACCCTGCCGCCTTCGTGTAGAGATGAAGTGGGCGTCGCGCCAAACACTCGCCTACCTCGCTATGAGGATCGATGGTCGATGTTGCGCCCGTTGAAGAAAGGAGGTTCCATAACAACCGTGAAAGGTGGCAGGCACAAAGCGCGCTCGCGGATGAGGCACCGCTGGGAGAGCAAGCGCATCATTGAGGAGGTTGGCTGTACATGAAGGCCGCAACGCGAGATCTGAAGGTGTTGGCGGTGTGCATTGGCAAACCCGAAGAAAGACCCGGCAAGAAGATGAAAACCGGGATCAACAAGCACCCAACAGGCGAAACGGTCTTCGTTGGGTTCGAGGGTCTTGCAGACGACGCCGTTTGTAATGGAAAATACCACGGCGGTCCCGAGCAGGCGGTTTACGTTGAAGGAAACCTAACCCGCCTTTGGTGGCAAAGGGCGCTCAACAAGCCTATCAATCACGGGCTATTTGGCGAAAATCTGTGTATTGCAGGTTTGGACAACCAAATCGTGTCGGTCGGCGACCGTCTCCTAATAGGCGATCTCGTGATGGAAGTAACAGCGCCCCGGATGCCGTGCCGAGTACTTGCGGATAGAATGGGAGATCATGGCTTTCCCAAAATATACAAAAAGGTCGCTCGCCCCGGCTTTTACTGCCGTGTTATTCACCCCGGCTACGTCACCGCAGGAGCGCTCGTGCGGTACGTGCCTTACGCCGGAGAGCGCGTCTCGATGACAGAGATGGCAAGACACCATGGCAAGAGGGGGTCGCCAGAACTAATTGCCCTCTATCAGTCCGTGCCGGTGCACGCCAAGCTGCGGGCCTTTCTTTCGAACGGCCTGATCAAGTTTTAGGATGGTACGCAGTGTGGCCTGGTATCCGTCTCTTGGTCGCCCATAGTGCCGCCGGAGGCTCATCCACACTTGCCTCCGACCCCATCCCCCTCCGCTTAACGAGCGCCGGCGCGGTTGAGTCGTTCAGACGGAGCACTTGCTGATCGCGGTCGTCACCCCGAACGATCGAGGACGTGGGCGACTTTTGACTACTTCTGGGCCTGAACGCGAAGCTCATTCATGTATGCGTCGAGCTTCGTCCGTGAGGGGCCTATGCGTTCCAGGATCTCGCGGGCTTCCAAAGGTTGTAACTTGTAGATGGCAATAAATTCCGTGAGATCGTAGTGGCCGTTGTAGACTGTCTCGAAAGGTTCGACTGAGCGCGCGCGAGTGGGTTTTGCAGTGACGCATGTTTTCCCAGCGATTGCCTCTTGATTGCCGTGTGTCATCGTTAACTACCGTCCTGCATGTGCTGGTCGCCTCACGCGTCCTATAAGGCCGTGGAAGCCGACGAATGTCGCTCAACGTCGAACAGGCAGCACTTGTTCCGAGAAAATGGCAACGTTGATCCGACAGATTTTTGAACACACCTGCCGCAGTCACGGCGTCTATCGATCCCGTGTTTATTTGGTCGTATTTCCACGGGTGGGGCAATGCGTGAGATGGAAACGGCCACCATCCGATCGCCTGACGAAAGGGGTGATCTGGTGCGGGCTCGCCGACGCAGAAAGAGTGGCCGCCCTTGTCCATCTGGCACTGTACAAGGGTCGTCGACCCTCATAATGCCGACGCGGGCGTTTTTTTTACAGCGGCTGAACGTGCTGAAGATTGTGCCCGTGTCCGGACGAGTACAGGAAAAAGAGTGGGGTACGCGGAGCCGCTGGAAGGGCCCAAGCAAATCCAGCTGTCGTACTACCTTTTGGACGGCTTCAGACATGGTTTGCCCGTGCGGGTGGGACAGACCAAAAGGAACTCGGCCGACCCATCCGTCCGCAACGCCGGCATTTCAGGGCCGAATGAACTCATGCGTATCTGGGGGCTCAAGCGGGCGGCCAACTGACAGTGATGTCTCCGTGGAGGCCCCAGACGCCATAACTCTTTGTCCATCGATTTTGAGACGACGAAGGTGGCGCTTTGAAGGGCCCTTGGCCGGTAGCTGATACCTCCAGAACGGAGTTCTCGCCACCCCATACGGCGAACGTACTAGGTTGCCGCCCGAGATGACTAGTGCATGGACGTTGAAGAACGAAGCCCCTACCTGTATAGTGTCATCTATAGTTTATTTCTATTTTATCAAACTGTTAGGATACGGAAGGGGGACATCATGCGCCTTCCTGAGGTACTTTGGGCGGTTCCATTATCTGTTCGCTTACAGTCAGGAACGAACCGCCTATTCGCATCAGTTTACGACGCGCTGGATTTTCTAGAGCATGAATGGCCGATAAGGCACGGACAGGGCTATGAACGAGCCGTGACGACATGCCGGGGCGCGCTGAACCGTTCGGTTCCCTCTGCAGTCGCGCGCGAGGCCTTCATTGGTGCGTGCATGGAGGCTAATATGCAAACGTCAGGCGTCGCTGCCCACTATCATGCGCGTTCGGGACCTCACGGCAAGCCACTGGCCTGACCAGGAGTACCGCTTCGGAACTAGTTCCGCGAATCTCCGTAGGCGAGGTCCCGGACGATATCCCAGGTGAAAATCCCGGAGTCCACGGCATCCGTACCGGCGAGATCGACCACGAACGTGCGCTCTCCGCTTGCTTCATTGTGGGTCTTCGCCTCTACCCCTTGCAATCGCCCTCCCGAACTTGTCGCTCGTTTTTCTTCTCCGCGCAACTGTCGCTGAACGGGCCGACGCGGCCACTTGTTCGCCGGCTTGTCGCAAGAACACGCGATCAATAGGTGCAGCACATCCCTCCTCTGCGTCTTTGTCACGTGTTGCGGCTTGAAGAAGCCGGGCACGTCAGCATGCGCCTGTCGTGCCGATTGCAACAGGCGTATGCTTCCAAACGGGGCCATCGTGGCCGAAAATCTCAGGCCGCAAAGATAACCGCGTTGCACTTTGCAACTAGTGAGGAACCTTCTGCTCAATGGCCGAAAAACACATTCATCGCCGCCTCGCCGCTATCGTCGTCGCGGACGTTGTTGGCTACTCCCGATTGATGGAGGAGGATGAAATCGCCACGCTCGCAGCGCTGAAGGAGCGTCGGACGACAATCCTCCAGCCTATCGTAGGTGCGCATGGCGGCCGCATCGTCAAATTGATGGGTGACGGTGTTCTCATTGAGTTTCCAAGCGCGGTCAATGCCTTGGCCGGAGCGATTGAGTTGCAGCGGAAGATGCAGGCCGCCAATGCTGCCTTGCCCGAGACGCGCCATGTCGTCTTGCGCATCGGAATCAATCTCGGCGATGTCCTGATAGATGGCAGCGACCTGTATGGCGATGGCGTCAACATCGCCGCCCGGCTACAAAGCCTTGCCGACCCAGGCGCCATCTACCTGTCCGCGGCGATCCACGACCAAGTCAAGCGGAAGCTCGCGCTCAGCTTCGATGATCTCGGCCCGAAATCCCTGAAAAATATCGCCGAGGAAGTTCATGTATATCGTGTGCTCTACGACCCCGCAGCCTTGAAGGTCTACGGACAAGATACAGAGTTGTCTCTGCCTGCGCGGCCGTCCCTCGCCGTGCTACCGTTCACCAACTTCAGCGGTCAGCCCGAACAGGACGTGTTCACGGATGGTTTGACAGAAGACCTGATCACCGACCTTTCCAGAAATCCCGGCTTGTTCGTCATTGCCCGGCATTCGACGTTTGCTTACAAGGGAAAATCACCTGACGTTCGAGCAGTCGCACGCGAACTGGGTGTTCGCTACATCTTGGAAGGCAGCGCTCGTCGCGCCGGCGGTCGCGTGCGCATCAACGTCCAACTCATCGATGCCGCTTGCGGCGATCACATCTGGGCTGAACGTTTCGACCGAAATCTCGAAGACATTTTCGGTCTCCAGGACGAAGTCACAGACAAGATTGTCGAGGCCCTCGTTGGACGCTTGGCGCGACCACCGTCACGCAAACGTCCGAAGAGCTTGGAAGCATATGATCTTTGTGTCAGGGGGCGAATTCTGATCTCAGCGTTCAACAGTTCCCCAGAAGCGCTGCGCGAGGCCAAGATACTCTTGAACCACGCAGTCTCCATCGATGCCGAGTATGGAGAGGCATTTCGTTGTCTGGCTTTTGTTTATTGGCAATTATGGGCGCAAGGCATCGAACCCACCCAAGAGAACCGCTCAAGGGCCTTTGAGCTAGCTCACAAAGCAGTTGCGTTGGACGAAGGCGATGCTGCCAGTCACTGGTTCGTCGGATATCTATGGGCTTACGAAAAACGCTGGTCCGAATCTGATCAAGCCTTCGCAACCACCTTTACGCTGGAACCAAACAATGCAGATGCCCTAGCCATCCGTTCAGAACTTGTGGCCTTCGCTGGGCGCGGATCGGAAGCGGTCGAACTGGCCCAAAGGGCGCTTCGGCTCAACCCGCACCCGCCAGGCTGGTACTATTGGCAACTTGGATTCGCCCATTACGCTGCTTGCCAATATGAAGAAGCCGTCAAGATCTTGCGCATGGAGGCGATTTACCGCAGCCCCTCACGCCGCATACTGGCGGCCAGCCTTGCCCAACTCGGTCGCACAGACGAGGCAATGCGGGAAGCAGCACTTTTCATGGCAATGGCTCCGAAATTCACCATCTCCCACTGGGCCGCGGCCCAACCTGCTCGCGATCCACAAACAGTCCAGCGCTTTATCGAAGGCTATCGCATGGCCGGATTGCCAGAGTGAAGAAAGCCGAGGTTTCGCGGCGGATCGAGCGGCAAACACCGAACGTCGAGCATTACCAGGAGGAAGACCGGTGCGCGCGAGATTTGCGGTCGCCTGATCGAACGTGCGCCGCCTAGGCACAACGCTCTCGAGCCATGAGAGCGCGTCCGCAGCAGGTAACGTTAGTCAGACTATCTTGGCCGGTGCCAATAGCTTGGCTTGCTCCGGCCGCGCTGAGGTGGTCCAGCATTGCTTGCACGAGAGGTTGGGACGCGGGACGGTTGGATCGACCGTCCTAAACGCTTGCTCGTAGCCGCAGGAAATTCAGCCTCGCGCCGGTGGTAAGCTGGGAATCCGGACATGCGATGATTAGGGCTGGATCTCTCGTGCCATATGACAATGGCGCTAACTCAATCCTTTTCCCGCGGTGCCAGGGCTTCGTTTCTCGGTGACTTGAAATTTGTCATAACTTTCAACGTTGCGAACGTGACGATCGATAGAACGATGGCGGTATCGTAGGATCCGAGCCCCACGGCGACGCCGATTGCGCCGGTCGCCCAGATGCTCGCCGCCGTGGCGGTCCCGCGAGTGCCGAGCTTGCCGACAAGGATTGCGCCGCCACCGATGAAACCGACACCGTTGATCAGACCTTCAACCACGCGCGCGGTGGCCTCGGCGTTGCCAAGTATGACCGTCTCTGCAGCCTGTATAAACCCACATGCGGCGATGGCGACCAACGGAAATGTGCGAAGACCAGCGCTTCGTTCGTTTTGTTCGCGATCCCAGCCGATCGGCAGAGCAAGGATGTAGGCCACCATCAAAGCTGCCAGATGCGGAAAAATGTCGAGTTTCACACCAACAGATAAAAGCCAATCCGTCACACGTACTTCCCCTTAAATGTCGCAGCCGATCAATTGAAGCGCCGACGAGAATGGCCTGCGCAACGGCTGTTTTCGCCAGGTCTCGACCTGAGGTTCAATTGCCGTGGCGGCGGATAACGCCAGCAGCGCGTCTGGAATTATGAGGCGATCAGCGGAAAGACGTTTTCCTGCCCGTTGAAAAGATGAGCGATCGCGCCAAGCCGCCGCATCACCGATTTCATGAGGTAATCTCAGGCGACAAAGATGACAGGCCACGTCGGCCCGCCAATACCTACATCCGCACTTTGGCGTTTTCGCCCATGTCCGGTTGGGCGCTGGTGACGGCTGCCGCTACCATCTTGATGTAGCTGATCACAGTGCCGGGACTGTCCCAGTATTCTGCCGAGCTTGGCGTAACTTTGAGAATGCGAATGGAGGGATCGTCGGGGCTGTCCCACCATGCCTTGGCAGGAGTTGACCAGAGATCCCGGATCTTCTCGCGGTCATTCTGTACCTCGGCTACGCCCGAAATCGACACATACTTTTGCTTCTTCGTGTCGGCGAAAGCCAGGCAGACATTTGGATGGCGCGCGACCTCGTCATCTTTGTGGCTCTTGACGTCGGTCAAGAAATACAGGGCGTTCTCAACCCGCTCGATGTAGGCCGACATTGGCCTGGCCTTAAGGTCCGCGCCGGATTGAGTGGTGAGCATGCAGAACCCGATCTTTTCGGCAAGGTCCCAGACCTCGCCGTTGTCGTCCTCGATGTAAGTCATACGCTTTTCTCCTTTGAGCCAAAGAAAACGACGGCTCTGGAATGACAATCCACGAAACCGGCTCACCTTGCCGGAGCGACAACTGCAGAGGTTGCGCCGCGGCCAGCCGCGCCATTTTAAAGGGCGCGGCCGCCCCTTGGCGATTAGGCCGCCTTGGATCGCTTCGATGTTTTGTTGATCGACGTCACGGCGAGGTTGGTGAGCTTGTTGTTCGTAGCCTTCTCCTGGTCGAGAATCTCGCTCAGAAGTTTGTGCGCCTCATCATGACCAAGATCCTTGGCCCACTCACGAAGAGAGCCATAGCGCGCGATCTCGTAGTGCTCGACAGCTTGGCAAGCGGCCAGTAGTCCGGCATCGAGAGCTGTTCCTTCGGCCTCTTTCATCAAACCGTCGGCCTCCTTGATCAGCCCTTCGATGGCATCGCATTTTTCACCAGACGCCGTCTTGCCGATCGACTTGAAAACCTGCTCCAATTTCTTGATTTGGTCTTTGGTTTCCGAGAGGTGTTCTTCGGCCGCTTTTTTCAGTTCAGCGCTGTTGGCTGCCTTAGCAACCTTTGGAAGTGCCTTGGTGATGGCGTTCTCAGCGAAATAGATATCCTGCAGTGTATGCTCGAAAATTTCAGCCAGCGATTTCAATGGTTCTCTCCTTGGCAGGTGAATGCAGGAGAGAAAGCATTTTACGGAGGAATCGTTCCACTTCTCGTCGCCAAACCATACCATCCGTACGATCGGCACATTTAATCGCGGCGGGCGATCAGACGCCTCGACACCTACAAACTTGAAAAGAAGCACTGATGATGAGGGCTCACGCACGACCCTTTCAGAGCGCAAACCGCCGGGATCGTTCATGAGACGATGGGGTAGCGCAATTCGCTCACCTGGTCGGTAGGATAAATTCATGCCTTGGAGAACACTACGAACTCGGCGTGAAGAGTTGAGTTGTTCGCACCCGCAAAGACCAGAACACTGGAAGCAATTAAGAACATCTCAAATCTTCGCAGCATCGGGAACAAGCATGGCTGTGCCCCGTTTTGTCGTAAACCCGCTGTAGGCCAACGACATCGCACGCAGGCCTGACCATGGATCGTTTCTTTGCAAGGTTCGCCACCGCAACCGCACACGCAACAGGCAGCCCGCTTGCCTTCATCGTCTGTGTGATCACGGTTCTTGCTTGGGCACTGTCGGGCCCCTTCTTTGGCTTCTCCGAGACGTGGCAACTAGTGATAAACACGGGAACAACGATCGTCACGTTCCTCATGGTGTTTCTCATTCAAAATACCCAAAATCGAGATGGGGCGGCGCTGCAGGCCAAACTCGACGAAATCATATTGTTTACGGATGCCGAAAACGAATTCGTCGGTATCGAGAAACTGACGGACAAGGAGCTACAGGAGCTGCATGCTCGATGCGAGAAGGCTGCCCAGCGCTCGCATGCAATGCTTCAGAGCGCCCATGCCGAACGAAACGCAAGAGAAAATCGGTCGAAGCCGGCCTTCAATCGAGAGGATATCGAGAATCCGTCTCAAGCAAGCACCTCGGGTCGTTGATAAATGTGGCCCAGTGTCGGACGCCGACAGGCGCGAGTTGTTCTCCATGATCCATGGCGGTCGTAGATGTTCATCCAAGCGACCATTGCGAACGCGATAGCTATCGTGCGGAGGGCAGTAAATTAGGGTTTGTTGATCATTATCCCGAAGCCGCCATCATCGTCTGAAAGGAACTCTAAGGAATACCGATCACGACTATCTCGTTCGTTGTCAAAGGGGCAGAGGACGGCTTCTCAGTCCCGCAATATGCAGCCGTCTTCAGCTGCGAGCTAGACGGCCTCAAGGCCACCGAACCGGAACGAACGAAAATCTACTACCTGAATTGAGCAATCAGATGAAAACGTTAGCGATCACCACGGCCGCCATCCTGATGAGCGCTGCATCCAGCTTTGCGCAGTGCAAAGCGAAAGTCGGCACCACAGTCAGCATCGTCAGTGCTCGAAACAGAACACAACGTGCATCACTCTAACCCCGGTCTTCCGGGGTTTTTTCGTAGCAGCCAACCCGTTATAAGGTTTTGGCAAAGACTTATAACATTGACAAGGCCGCGCATCGTTATAAGGTCTTGGCAGCGACTTATAACAGCGGTGAGATGAGCCAAGATGACTTGATCAGCAGAAGGAAACGAAGCTTCGACCAAGTGATGGCCGAACTTGTCGCCGAGAGGGCCGGCGCACTCGATAAGGAAACACCAATGATGAAAGAGATCGACATCAGCTATCGGACGATGTTCGCGGAGCTGGCGCAACGGACGCTCGATGCTCAATTCGTGGCGGACTTCCCCTTGGAGGGATGGTTCGTGAGCGTGACCGTCAAAGATCGCAATTACTGGTATTTTGATCTCCCTACCCCCGAGGGCAAAGACAAGCGAAGCTACGTCGGTCCCGCGAGCGACGAAGCGATCACGGAGCGGGTGAAGGCCCACAAGGAAATCAAGGACAAAATCCGGGAGCGGAGGCGCATGGTGAGCACGCTGCGCCGCGCTGGCCTCCCCGGCCCCGATCAGTTTGCGGGCGACGTCACGAAAGCCCTAGCCGACGCCGGATTGTTTCGGTTGCGGGCCGTGCTTATCGGGTCAGTCGCATTCAGCACCTATGCGGGGATGCTAGGCGTCCGCCTTCCCTCGGCGGTTATGCAGACAGGCGACGCGGACTTCGCGCAGGACTTCGCAATCTCGGCTGGGGTCCAAGACAGCCTGCCGCCTATCCTCGAAATCCTCAAGTCGGTCGATCCCGACTTCCGAGCGGTTCCGCACCAGGCTGACAAAGCCAAGGTGGTGGCCTTCCAGAACGCCAAGGGTTATCGGGTGGAGTTCCCGACTGGAAACCGAGGATCGGACGAATATACTGGCAAGCCGTCGCCCATGCCCGCCCTCGGCGGCGCGTCGGCGGAAAACCTCCGGTTCTTGGACTATCTCATCTACGAGCCCGTCCGGACGGTGCTTCTCTTCCGCGAGGGCGTGAACGTCCTTGTCCCCGCTCCCGAGAGGTATGCCGTCCACAAGCTGATCGTGTCTTCGCGTAGGCTGACGGACACGCTAGGACGCGTGAAGGCGGACAAAGACCTGTCGCAGGCCGCCTTGCTCTTCGAAGCGCTTGTGGAGACGCGCCACGGGGACGAACTGGCCGATGCGTGGGAGGAAGCATGGGAACGTGGAGATGCGTGGAAAGAGGGCATTGTCAGCGGCCTATCGAGACTGCCCAAGAACGGAGTGAAAGCCCTCGAAAAGGTTCTCGGTTGTCTGTCGTACGAAACCGCGCCCGCATGCGTCGGCGGCCTTGAGAGGTTCTCGAGGCCCTACTCCCGCTTCCCAAAGCTCTTTCCTCTCGATCTCGCAGCAGACCGAGGCACAGCCGGCGATCCGGCAGATGCTTGTCCTCGCCGTTCACGACTTGCTGGCTGACCTTCAGGACGACTTCCGACGGCTTGCCGCAACGCTGGCGAGGGCCGGGGTCGTAAGGGCTAAGGTTCGCGTTCATCTGTCGATCACCTTTTCAGCAGGCTTTCCACCACCTCGGGTTGCTTGAGTTGCGAGATTACGTCGGGAAGACGAACAGTCCCTGGAGGCGCGGTCCAAGAAACACGCTTTTTCCATGCTCACCAGGACGTCGCCTATCCAATCCCCGGGCAAATCGTCGTCACCGCAAAGAGGCATTTTTGCTTTTTGACGGAAATGAGCCAAGCCGAAACATCGGAATTTCTGCCACTGGTCCAACGCATTAGACGTGAGCAGGAGCGCCAACTGGGTATCGAGCACGTGTATTACATCTACAATGAAGACACGACACACCACTTCCATCTTTGGATGGTGCCGCGCTACCCATGGATGGCACGTTTTGGAAAATCGATCGAGGCGGTGCGACCCGCCTTGCGCCACGCGCGTGAGCAAATGAGTTCTGAACACCACTTGGCCGCAGTAGCAGAAGCGGCCGCAAAGCTGAGGGAAAGCTTGGCCCGAGAGGTGGAAGGTGACTGACAAAGCGAACGACGCGCAGTTAGCCCCAACCGACGTGCGCCGTCCTTGGGCGGTCGTCAAGTTAGTCCCTTGGGATCAGAAACAGACGCCGACCTCACTCAACCAATCCCGATGGACACTGTGACCGGTATTTAAGGCCTGAAACGACCGCTTCGGTCGCACGCGAAGCCCTTCCGCCACGTCATCGCTCCCAACCAAAATCCCGCACGTTTCCTAGATCGTCCGCAATCCAAGGATGTTTCTAATTGAGATATAGACAACCCCAGGTGCAGATGATTATATCTTTGAAGGTTGTATTCTTCGTTTTCTCTACTAATAGGAGCATTCTTTGGAAGATGCAAGTTTAATCATCAAGATCATATTGGGGTTCAGCGTGATAATAGCGGCGGTTCTGGTTCTCTTGATGCTAGCCCCTGCTTAAGCCCCTTCCCCAACGAATAGCGGCGTCGAAACCAAAATCCGACAACTTAAAAGCCGAGTTTCAGGTCAGGGTCCGCCGTTCCGCGGATTTTGCGAAAGGCAGACCCGAAGTCGTCGTCGAGTGCGGAGACCTCGCATCGCGCTGCAGACAACGCGAACAACCGATTGACGCCTAGGTGAAGATATCGATAAAACGCCCCATCGAATTTGCTCGCTAGCTTTGGTTATAGCGCAATTGGCTTCGCGCTCTGAACGAACCTTCCTTTCAAAATCGCTATCAGGCCTCAAGTTTCGCGCGGAGGCTCCCAGTATCCTACGGAAGGGCTCGTCATGATTGCCGGCACAGTCAAATGCTCCAGATAAGGCCTTGGCGTCATCCAATATGCAACGGCGGCGTCGGCCGGTCTGCCGCTATTCCGCCGGCGAACGCGCTGCTATGAGCGATCACGTCGAAGGCCGAAACATGATTTCGAAGGCGAGCGAGATCTCGGCCCAAAATCCCAGTTTGCCTGTTGCGTCCATAGCAATGTCTCAAGGCGACTATGTCACACAATCAACTAGGAAGACGCCTTGAAGAATTCCAGAGTCAGCCCGCTTTCCGGCCACGGCGCGGCAGCAACCGTCGACCGTGAAAAAGCCTGGCTAAAGATCCTGTCCACCTATCGACAGCCGCATATCGGCCGCAGCACCTTCGAGCTGACG
The DNA here is from genome assembly GCF_014852195.1 of Ensifer sp. ENS08. Lineage (NCBI taxonomy): Bacteria > Pseudomonadati > Pseudomonadota > Alphaproteobacteria > Hyphomicrobiales > Rhizobiaceae > Ensifer > Ensifer sp. ENS08. The sequence continues at coordinate 172,572 of NZ_JACVBF010000017.1, read as the reverse complement.
GCGACCCTTGTGCCATTTGTTCTGCTGTGGGCAGGAGCTTGGGTCTGTTTGCACTTCGAGTACCGGCTCGGCGTGGTCCTTATCGTCCCTGTTGCGGCGGGATTTCTCCTGCGCTTGTTCATGCTGCAACATGACTGCGGACATGGTTCGTTTTTCGGGCGGCGCAGCCTGGATGACTGGACGGGCCGAATGATCAGCGTTTTGACACTAACGCCTTATGACTACTGGCGCCGCGCCCATGCCGTACACCATGCTTCGGCAGGCAACCTCGACGAGCGAGGTGTCGGTGACATCACCACGCTTACCGTTGCCGAATACGACGCCCTCACGCCAGGAGGACGGGTTCGTTACCGCCTCTACCGGCATCCGCTCGTGATGTTCGGCATCGGTCCCGCCTGGCTCTTCCTGTTCAAGCAAAGGTTGCCGTTCGGAATGATGCGCTCTGGCGCTCTTCCGTGGGTTTCCACCATGGCAACGAATGTGGCGATTGCCGCACTCTCGGGCATTCTTATCTGGGCAGTGGGTGTCGCACCGTTCCTCCTGATCCATCTGCCGATCGTCCTTCTTGCTGGGGCTGCAGGTGTCTGGTTGTTTTATGTCCAGCACCAGTTCGAAGACACGCACTGGTCAAGGCCACCCGAGTGGACGTTCCAATACGCGGCCATGCATGGCGCCTCGCACTACGATCTGCCGCAGCCCTTGCGCTGGATCACCGGCAATATCGGCATGCACCATCTCCATCACCTGTCGAGCCGAGTTCCCTTCTACAGGCTTCCTGAGGTCATACGTGATCATCCTGAACTGGGAGATATGGGCCGCATCACCATCAGGCAAAGCCTGGGCTTGGTGAAGCTCGTCCTTTGGGACGAGGCCTCCCACCGACTGATATCATTTCGAGAAGCAGACGCGCGCGAAACTGTGGCACGATCGGCTTTGCCGACACCTGCTTGAGCGCACCAGGCGCCGGCCGCGGCACGCGGCCAGCCCCCGTTCTTCCCCGGCTTGACCCGTCAAAAGAGCCGCTCGCCAAGAGGTTCAGCGTAGCGCCCGCCAGCGTCCAGGAACGTTATCCAACTAGCCGCTCCGGTCGCTTTCATCGCACCATCGTCGCGCCCAGGCTCCATCGCCTGCTTGCAACGGGTCGACCTCACGGTTTTTTTGCTGATCGACAAAGCAAGACCGCTCGAAATGTTAATTTGGACAGCTCCGTCTAGCTGCACAGCGTATTGCGGCAGCACGCCTGCAGTTTAGAGAACCGTTTTCACCAAGCGCGGATCACTTTAACAATCGCACAATGCTCCTCGGCGCCGTACCCCGCGTCTGTAGCGTTGCGAAAGAGATCAGAGGCAAAGGCGGGAAACGCGGTGTTGATGTTCAAATCATCCGCTATCTCGACGAGCCGCGTGATATCCACGCCGACCGACCTGATGGCTATTGTTTCGCCAAATTCCGCGACATCCATTCCTTCCGCAGCACACATCGCCGCCCCGTGGCTGAAGCCAATCCAGTGCCCGGCAAAATAGGCAAGAGCCGCATTAAAGAGAACCTTTGCGCGGCTTATATCGTTTCCAACGTGAGTAAGATTTGGAGCGAGCAGCCTTAAGCTCGCTTCGAGCGAGGTGAAGACACTTTCTCGTCCGGCGATAACGATCGAGGCCTCAGGTCCACCGATCTGACTTGGCCAGGCAGAAATCGCGCCGTCAAGATAGCTTCCTCCGCGGTTCGCCACCCATTCTTCAAGCTGACGCGCTTGCTTCGGCGTGCCCGACGTGAGTTGCACGACGGTCTTTCCTTGGAGCAAGTCTGTCGCGCATGCGTCGAGGACCATCGAGGTTGCCGCGTAGTCTGACAGGCAGACGATAAGTGTGCTGCTGGCGGCAATAGCAGCGGACGGCGTTTCCGCCCTCGACGCGCCGAGGTGTTCCAAGGCCTCTGCCTTGCCTGGAGTTCGGTTCCAGACTGTAACGCTCCTTCCCGAAGTTATAAGCGCTTTGGCGAGCGCGCTGCCCATGCGCCCCAGCCCGATGACAGCTACTTCACTCATCACTTCACCCTTGACCGGTTAGTTACACTATGTAACTTACATATTGTAACTTTAGGTGCAAGGGGCAACCGTGAAGCTCAAGAAAGATATGCGTCGCGAACAAATGCTTGATGTCGCGATGCAAATTGTCCGGGATCAGGGCGCGGATGAACTGACGCTCGGGACCTTGGCTGCAAAAGCAGGGGTCAGTCGTCCGATCGCTTACGGACACTTTTCTACCCGGTCCGGACTTTTGCTGGCACTGTTCAAGCGGCTGGAGGAAAACTATGTCCACCGTCTCCGCTCCGCGCTTTGCGAAGCGCCAAAGGAGCTCACCGCCGTAGCTGACATTATCAGCAAAGCATACTTCAATTGCCTTGCCGATTTTGGCCCAGAAGGTCTCGCAATATCCGCGGCGCTCAAAGGGACAGAAGAGATGGCCGCGCAGCAACGGCTCATGATTCGCGCATACATAGATTTGATGTGTAATGCCCTTCGGCCATTCTCAGAGCTGGAAGTTGGCCATATCCATCCTGTGTGCGTCGGTCTGTTAGGTGCAGCGGAGGCGCTTGCTTCCGAAACGCAAACCGGCGCGATATCTGAGCGGGTCGCCACGGCCGTTCTGGCGGCGCTCATCATCAAAGGGGTCGCAAGTGAGCCGAGCAAGGTTGGGTGAATTTTACCCATGAGGCTTGAAGCCTCAATATCCTAAACCGGCTGGCCGACGCAGGATGCATCGTCAGGCGTCAGCAGTCTTTCGCAGCCGCTACGGTCATACGGCCGATTGATGCACGACGGCTCGTATCATCCACCGAACCACCCGCGATTGCCCTCTACAGAAACGCTGCTTCGTCTATCAGCGAGCGGGTGCTGCGGCACAACAATCGACGCGGAAAGGCCAGCGTCAATAACGACTAAGCGAAGCCCCGCGCGACAGGTCGGCTGTGCACTTTTACGATGGAGCGCATGGCCCGTTGTGCATTTCCAAGGAAACCGCCCTCGCGACAGTACCCACCTTGTCCCTTGGTGTTTCTCCTTGGCCGTTGGTCCGAGGAGCATATTTCAGGTTTCACGCCAAGCACCCGGGAGTATGCTGACAACAGACAATTCGTACTTGCCAATCAGCAAGCAACCTCTCGGCGTTTTCGAAGGGCTGCCTCCAAGGAGGTGCACAATGAGAGCCGCGCCATCATCCATTTATCTGATTATTCTTGCGACAATCTCAGTCGGAGTCGTCCGAACGGACGCTCACCAGGCAAAGACCGGCTGGACCTATCCTCTGGCGTGCTGCAAGGCCCATGAGGCAGGTGGCGATTGTGCTGCCATCCCCGCGCCCGACATTTTGCGAGGGGCTCGTGGTTTTTCCGTTTTCTTGCATGCTGGCGACCACCACATGGCAAGACGACCGCACGTGTTCTTTATCCCCTATGGCGATGAGATCCCCTCGGGCGATGGGCAGTATCATATTTGCCTTCATCCGACGGAAGACGACGTGAACTGTTTCTTTGCCCCACCTGACAGCAGCTAATGCGAATACGCCACCCCGGAGTTCAACCGCTCGAGGTCGCCCGCGTCCGTCATTCGCGGGCGCGATATCGAGGCGGTCCTCGCTGCCGTGACCGTAACCGAAACATCGATCCGAGGTTTCGGCAAATAAAGCGCGAGTCTCGCAACCTCATAGCTCGTGCGACGATCAAGGTAGCTGCTGAAGTTGACTTCGTACCAGCAAGACCCAGGCTCATCACACGACGCGAACAATTCCACCTGAAGTCACGCAACGGGATCTTTGATTGCGGTCCTTGCTAGTGATTCTTGATTAATTGCACCCCATCGCAGAACGCAATATTTTATTGCGTCGATGAGACGGGACGTCCACGGCCAGCGCTGCCGAACAGTTTCGGGTTCCGCACCAATCCCAGATGCCGTTCGACGACACGATCCACGAGGAGACGAGCGATGGGCACAACGACACCGAACAACATCATGCAGGTCGGCATGGGGTTCTGGGCGTCCAAGGCCCTGCTCAGTGCGGTTGAACTCGGCGTCTTCACCGAGCTTGCGACTGGCCCGGCCGAACTGCCGGATCTGCAGGCCAGGCTGAAACTGCATCCCCGCTCGGCCCGCGACTTTCTCGACACCCTGGTCGCGCTGAAGCTGCTCGAACGCGAGGACGGCCGCTATCGTAATGCCCCTGACACGGACCTCTTCCTCGATAAGGCGAAGCCATCCTATATCGGCGGCATCCTCGAAATGGCCAATGCCCGGCTCTACGGTTTCTGGGGTTCGCTGACCGAAGCCCTGCACACCGGAGAACCACAGAACGAAGCCAAGCACAGCGAAGATTTCTTCGCCGCGATCTATGCGGAACCGGCACGGCTGCGCGGGTTCCTCGAGGCGATGAGCGGGATCAGCGCCGGCGCGGCGCAGGCGATCGCCGCCAGGTTCGACTGGTCGAAATACACGACCTTCGCCGATGTGGGCGCGGCGCAGGGGATGGTGCCGGTGGTGATCGCGCGAGCGCATCCGCATCTCAAGGCCATCGGCTTCGATCTGCCCGCCGTGCAGCCGATATTCGACGACTTCGTCGCCCGGCAGGGCCTTACCGACCGCATCACCTTCCAAAGCGGCAACTTCTTCGACGGCCCAATGCCCAATGCGGACGTGATCGTGATGGGGCACATCCTGCACGACTGGGATCTTGCCGAAAAAAGGAAGCTCTTGGAAAAAGCGTTCGCTGCGCTGCCGAAAGGCGGAGCCGTGATCGTCTACGACGCCGTCATTGACGACGAGCGCCGCTTGAACGCCTTCGGCCTGTTGATGAGCCTGAACATGCTGATCGAGACCCGCGGCGGTTTCGATTATACCGGCGCCGACTGCCAAGCCTGGATGCGCGACGCCGGTTTTGTGTCCACGCGCGTCGAGCCGTTGCTGGGGCCGGACTCGATGGTGATCGGCTTCAAGCCCGGTTGATCGGAAACCAAACCCCGACCGTTGTTCCGCAAGACCGACCACTGGAGCAATTTCGATTGCCGGCAGCTGACAACGCCGTTGCTCAATCTGACTTTTGAACAGTCGCCGCAAAAGCGCCGCTACCAGCAGCCGACGTTTCTTGAAGTGCCGTCGGGAAAACCGAACCGCCTGCGCAATTCCCCAAGCAGCTAAACATGCAAACCCTCAAATATACCCGAGGGGGCCGCTTGACTCCCTCAGGCCGCGCCAGTATCAAGTTGTAGGCCTAACCCTACAATTGGATGCCATGCACCAGTCTCAGTCAAAACCAAGTCCCGCACTGTCGTTGTCGGATCTTCCCGCTCCCGATGTCGTCATTCGCCGGCTGAAACACCCCGGACGCTGGATCAGCGGCGGTCTCGTCATCCTGCTTCTGGCGGTGATCGGACGCGCCTTCGCCGTCGGGCAGATCCAGTGGACGGTGGTCGGCGAGTTTCTGACGGCCGGTGTCATCATCACCGGTTTCGGCTGGACGCTGCTCATTTCGGCCTGCGCGCTGGTGCTCGGCGTGCTGCTCGGCTTTGCCTTCGGCATCATGCGGCTCTCGGAAAACCCGATCCTGCGTTTTGCCGCCTGGCTCTATGTCTGGATCTTCCGCGGTACACCGGTGCTGCTCCAGCTTCTCATCTGGTTCAACATCGCGCTGATCTTTCCGAAGCTCTACATCCCAGGTCTTATTGACGCCCGCATGGTCGATGTGGTGACACCCTTCGTCGCCGCGGTTCTCGGTCTCGGCGTCAATGAAGGGTCGTACCTCACGGAAGTCGTGCGCGGCGGTATCGGTTCGGTCGACAAGGGTCAGAAGGAGGCGGCCCACACTCTCGGCATGACGCCCGGGCAGACGATGCGGCGCATCATCCTGCCGCAGACCCTTCGGCTGATCCTGCCCGTGCTCGGCAACAGCGCGATCGGCATGCTGAAGTTCTCTTCGCTCGCCGCCACCATCGCCATGGGCGAGATGCTGAACGCGGCCCAGCGCATCTACTTCATCAACGGCGCCGTCATCGAACTGCTGTTTGTCTGCGCCGTCTGGTATCTGGCCGGAACCACGGTTCTGTCCATCGGCCAGTATTATCTCGAACGCCACTTCGGCCGCGATGCCGCAACGACAACCACCGAACGCCGCTGGTTCAAAGCCTGGGCGCGTCGTCCGGCCGTCACGGGTGAAGCATGACACTTGCAGTTAAAGCGGTCGGTATCCGCAAGAGTTTTGGCAATCACGAGGTGCTGAAGGGTCTCGACCTGGACGTCGCCTATGGCGAGGTTCTCTGCATCCTCGGACCCTCGGGCAGCGGCAAGAGCACGTTCCTGCGCTGCATCAATCACCTGGAAACACCGAATGGCGGCTACGTGTGGGTGGACGGCGCGATCATGGGCTACGAGCTCAACCGCGGCGCGCTGCAGGAATTGCCGGTCAAGCGACTGCGCGCCCAGCAGAGCCAGCTCGGCATGGTGTTCCAGCACTTCAATCTGTTTGCGCACCGCACCGTGCTCGGCAACGTCACCGAGGGACCGATGGTGGTGCGCGGTCTCAGCCGCGCCGAGGCCGAAGCCCGCGCCATGGCCCTGCTCGAGCAGGTCGGCATGGCGGCCAAGGCATCGAGCTACCCGTCGCAGCTTTCCGGTGGCCAAAAACAGCGCGTGGCAATCGCGCGGGCGCTCGCCATGGAACCGCGCGTCATGCTCTTCGACGAGCCGACCAGCGCGCTCGATCCGGAGCTCGTCGGTGAGGTGCTGGAGGTGATGCGCAATCTGGCGCGCGGCGGCACGACGATGATCGTCGTCACCCACGAAATCGGCTTCGCAAGAGAAGTCGCCGACCGCGTCGTGGTGATGATCGACGGCGAAATCCGCGAGAACGGCGCACCTCAACAGGTCCTTAGCAACCCCGGTGATGCGCGTGTGCGCAGTTTTCTGAGCCGCGTGCTTGCCTGACGACAAGAGTTCAAAAAAGGGAGAACAGGAAATGAAACGATTGCTGCCGATGGCTCTGGCGCTTGCCTCCGCCACCTTCATCAGCCTTGCCGCAGGGGCTGCTGCCCATGCCGCCGACGAGAAGCTGGCCGCCGCCCTGCCGGATGCCGTGCGCGACACCGGCAAGCTGAACGTCACGATCAGCCTTGCCTATCCGCCGATGGAATACAGCGACGCCGGCTCGACCGAACTGAAAGGCTTCGACATCGATCTTGCCAAGGCGATCGCCGAGCGCCTCGGCCTGACGGCGGAATTCCAGAACGTCGAGTTCCCGCAATTGATCCCGCAAGTGGTCACCGGCCGCTCCGACCTGATTATGACCGCCTTCTCCGACAAGGTGGAACGCCAGACGCAACTGGACTTCATCGACTACTTCAAGACCGGCAACGTCTTCTATTCGACCGCCGACCACCAGGGTGAGATCAAGGCCGAGGCCGACCTCTGCGGCAAGACGGTTGCGGTCGCGACCGGAACCAGCTGGGTCACCTGGGCGGAAAACCTTGGCAAATCCATCTGCCCGGCCGACAAGCTGATCACCGTCATTCAGATCCCGACCCAGGCCGAGCACATCATGCAGATCCGCCAGGGGCGTGCCCAGGCTTCCGTCATCGGCCTTGAAGGACTGCTCGACCTGATGAAGCAGGAGCCGGACAAATTCTACCAGATCGGTGAGGTTGGCGAGATCAACCACTACGGCATTGCCCTTGCAAAGGCCAACACGCAACTGCGCGATGCAATCAAGGGCGCGCTCGACGCCATGAAAGCCGACGGCACTTATGCACAGATCCTCGACCGCTACGGCTTGAAACAGGCGGGTGTCGAGGAGTTCAAGATAAACGGAGCCACGAAGTAACAGAACCGCGCCGGAGCCTGCCTTGACCCATCCCCCTATGCCAGACGCCTCAACCGCAACGGGCGAACGCCCTGACGATCGACTGTCGCGGCTGCGCCTCGATCTCTATTCGAGCGAGCAGCTTTACCGGCAGCTCTATCGGGCGCTGCGCGCCGCGATCCTGAGCGGCGACTTTTCCGAAGGTGAAGCCATTCCCTCGGAGAACCAGTTGCGCGACCAGTTCGGCATTGCCCGCACGACTGTGCGCAATGCGATGGCGCTTCTGGTTTCGGAGGGCCTCGTCCAGCAGGTTCGCGGCCGCGGCACAATCGTCTCGCACCGACCGATCAGCCACAACATCTGGAACTTCGGCAGCTTCACGGAGCTTGCCCGAAAACAGGGCCAGCGCCCGGTGACGCAGGTGCTGGAGCACCGGGCAGACAACGGCCAACTCGTGCTGGTGCGCGCCCGCGGGCTTGCCAACGGCGACAGCGTGACATGGCTGAACGTCGACACGTCCGAGCTCGATCTCGCCCTTTATCCCGGGCTTGATCGATACGACTTCGCGTCGCAATCCCTCTACGAGGTGTTGCGCCGCGACTATGACCGTCACCCCCTGCGTTCGGAACTGCTGTTGACCGTCGTGCCGGCTTCCGATCGCCTGCGGGAGGTCTTTGCCCCGGCGCAGGACGTGCCGGGCTACCTTTGCGCCAGCGGGGATGTGCTCGACGCGGACGACCGGTTGGTCGAGCGCACGTCGATCGTCTACTCGCCGGCAGTCCAGATGAAATTTGCAACGCGCTGGGGCCGCGAGACCGCGCCGCACGGCGTGCAGGAGACATGACATGAGCCGCTTCGGCGACACCTTTACCATCCAAAAACCGATCCTCGGCATGCTGCACCTTGCCGGTGACGGCGCTCAGGCCAAGCTTGCCCAGGCCGAAGAGGAAGCCCGCATCATGGCCGGCGAAGGCGTCGATGGGCTGGTGGTCGAGAACTATTTCGGCGATGCCGAGGATGTCGAACGGGTGCTAGAGCGGATCTTCCACCTCGACCTCGGAACGCGCATCGGTGTCAACGTCTTGCGCGACGACTCCCGCGCCTTCGCGCTCGCGCGGACCTATCCGGTCTCGTTCATCCAGGTGGATTCCGTCGCTGGCCACCTGCCGCCCGAAGCAGACGTCCCCTTTGCGACCGAACTTCAGACCCGCCGCGACGGTGTGACGGCCCTGCTCCTCGGTGGTGTCCGGTTCAAGTACCAGCCGGTCCTATCAGGCCGGCTGGAGGAGGAAGACGTGCGCATCGGTGCGTCGCGCTGCGACGGGCTGGTCGTCACCTCGGACGCGACCGGCCAGCCGACCGACTTGGAGAAGGTGGCGCGATTCCGCGCTGCGACCGGTGGCGAGACGCCGCTCCTGATCGGCGCCGGCCTCACCGAAGCCAACGCCACCGAGCAATTGGCTCAGGCCGACGGCGCCGTCGTCGGCAGCTGGTTCAAGCACGATCACAAGGACACCGGCCGGGTCGAAGCCGCCCATGTCGCAGGCTTGATGCGTGTCGTGCGCGCGATCAGGAGTGCGGCATGAACGTCGTCCACGCCCGGCCGGTGACCCCGGACAATTTTTCCCGCTACGGCCGGGTGTACGACCTGACCGGTGACACGGACGGCAAGGTCCTCTGGACTGTCGGCGACGGCTGGAACGACGGCTTTACGAAAACGCCGTTGATCGACGGCCGCGGTCATCTCGGCATCACCCGTGGCGGACAAGCGCCCTGGGACTGCCGCGCGATGGAGCGGCACCCGCTGACCGAAGAGGCGATCTTCTGTCTCGCTGAACCGGTTGTCCTTGCGGTTGCGCCGGCGTCGGATGGCGAAGCACCTGATCGCGACGAGATCGAAGCCTTCGTCATCGCGCCCGGGCAGGCTGTCGTCATGGATCGCAATGTCTGGCACGATGCCTGCCGCGGCGTTTCCGGCCCCGCACCCTATTACTGGATGGCCGTCTGCGGCCTCGGCGAAAGCCCATGGGTAGCAGTTTCGGGCGGTCCGATAAAGGTGTCGGCGGCAGCGGGCACGGGACTAACCTTATGACTGCATTCTTCATTGGCGATGTCGCCCTCGACGAATACTACACCGCCGACCGCTGGCCCGGCCGCGCCGACAAGGGCATGGTCAAGGAGCTTCCGGCCGAAGCCGGCGGCTCCATCGCCAACGCCGCCGTCGTGCACGCCGGTCTTGGCGGCGATACGCAGTTCATATCGCTGCTCAACGACAGCCCATTGTCCGAGCGCCTGATCGCCGATCTCAGGCAAAATGGCGTCGGCGTCGATCACATGCTGATCGATCCGGCCATTCCGGAATCGCGCAACTTCATCTTCCTCGTCGAGGGCGAGCACATCGTGCTCACCGTCGAGATGGGCGAGCAGCCGATGTGGCTTTCAGGCGCCAGTCTGAAAGCGTTGCGCCAGCCGGGTTACCTCTACACCACGCTCTATCGCGTCCGCCGTCTGCACGCCAAGACGCAAAACGGCGTTCTGAAGCAAGCCGATCTCCTCAGGGACCTGCATTCCAACGGGCGCCGGGCGATCTTCGATCTCGACGTCGGCGGCTGCACGCCCGAGGACATGCCCTATCTGACCGGCGCGGCTGTCGTCATCTTCAACCAGATCGGTTTCCACACCGCTTTCGGCCACGACGACATCAACCTCATCGGCGACTGGATGCGAGAGCACCAAATCGACCGAGTGGTGCGGACGCTGGCCGCCGACGGCGCGGAGGCTCGCAACCATGAAACGGTCTTGCGCGTGCCCGGCTTTACTTTGAAAGTCGTCGACGTGACTGGTGCCGGCGACACCTTTGGTGGAACGCTCACCTGGTGCCTGTCGCAGGACCAGAGCTTCGAGGAGGCGCTCGACTTCGCAGTCGCGGCCGCTTCGCGCGCCGTCACCATCCATGGCCCGCGCGCAGGCAAGGCAACACCCGAAGATGTCCTTGCCTGGCGCCGGCGGCACCGCCACCAGGATCGCTGAACTGGCCTCATGGAGCGCACACGAACCGCAGGCCCTGCGGTTCTCCCGAACCATGACAAACACAAGCGTTTGGCCGATCACGGGGCGCACCTACCCGGATTTCCCGTCGCCGTTTGCATCGATCACGACGCGTACCGGCCCACCGTCTGGTCGTGCGGCATCGGCGGGAGGCCGGGCGCAGAAGGCCATCGAAGGTAGCACGCGGCGATCGAGCCGCAGGACACTCCTCGAGCCCGTTGGGGTGTCAGCTTTGCGATATCAGTTTGCTCGAAGGGCTGCGGCGATGGTCGCATATATCGTTTCGACCTCGTCCTTGCCGATCGTCAGAGGCGGCGACAAGACGATCGTGTTTGCGACCGGACGAATGAGCACGCCGCGTTCGAAGCAGAATTCATAGACCTTCTTGGCGAGTGTCTTGCCGACGGCGGCGTTTTCGCCAAGCTCGATGCCCGCAAGCAGACCGAGGTTGCGGATGTCGACGACACCGGGCAGCCCCTTCAGGCTGTGCGCACATTGCTCCCAGTGCGGTTCGAGCCTCGCTGCCCGCTCGAAAATCCCCTCGGAAACATAAACGTCCAACGCCGCCAATCCGGCGGCGGCCGCCAGCGGATGGCCGGAATAGGTATAACCGTGGGAGAGTTCGACCGTACCTGGTGCCGCCTTTGAGGTAATCGCATCGTAGATGCGATCGCTGGCAATGACGCCGCCCATCGGAACCGCGCCATTGGTCATGCCCTTTGCCACCATCAGTAGATCGGGCTTTACCGAAAAGCGGTCGGCCGCGAAAGCATGGCCGAGCCGACCGAAACCGGTGACGACCTCGTCGAAGATCAACAGGATGCCGTGGCGCGTGCAGAGTTCGCGCAGCCGCTCGAGATAGCCGACCGGCGGAACGAGAACACCGGTCGATCCCGCGACCGGCTCAACGATGACGGCAGCAATCGTCGATGCATCGTAGGTCGCGATCATCTGCTCAAGCGCATCGGCCAGCTCTGCCCCGTGCGGCGGCTGACCGCGGCTGAAGGCGTTCTTCGCCGGATCATGCGTGTGCGGCAAATGCACCGTGCCGGGCAAGAGCATGCCGAACTGCTTCTTGTGCGGGCCCATGCCCGCAGCCGACAGGCCGCCGAAACCGACGCCGTGATAACCGCGCTGACGCCCGACGATGCGCTGGCGCTGCCCTTCACCCCTCGCATGATGGTAGGCAAGCGCGATCTTGAGCGCGGTATCGGCCGCTTCCGAGCCGGAATTGGTGAAGAACACGCGGTTCATGCCTTCTGGCGCAATCGACGTTAGCCGGTTGGCATATTCGAAGACCAGCGGATGCCCGAGGCCGAACGAGGATGCGAAGTCCAGCCGCGCCGCCTGTTTCTGGATCGCCTCCACGATGCGCGGATGGCCATGGCCAACGTTGACGCACCAAAGCCCGGCGATAGCGTCCAGCAGGCGGTGGCCGCCGCTGGTGAAGTAGTAGAGCCCTTCGGCACGGGAGATGAATTCAGCATTCGCCTTGAAGTCCCGGTTGGCCGTAAATGGCATCCAGTAGGCATCAAGGTTGTTCGGGCCGGGCGTGGTGAGCGTATCCATGGCATGTGGACCTTCTGTGAATGGGCAGAGCGCGCGCGAGGCGACGGCGACCAAGGTTCAAGCGGCAATTTCGTCGCGATAGGTCGGGTAGCTCTTGAAGCTCGGATTGTCGGCCGGCAGCACCGCGAGTTCCATTTCACCTGCCGCCGGCCGCATCACGATGGTCGCGACTGTCGCCGAGACATGGCCGCGGGACGAACGATGCGGCGGACGGCAGACGGCGTAGGGATAACCAAACTTGTCAGAAAGCGCGGCTTTGACCTCGGCGACGCCGATCTTGTCGGACTTTTCGAGAATGCGGCGAACGCGCCAGTCGCGGTAAAAACTGTCCGACCAGCTTGAATGAGCCTGCTCACGCAATTTCAGAAGCGCCGTTTGACTCTGCCAATGGTTGGCATGCACGATGAGATCGTTTTCCGGATAGATGTTGAACGCTTCGTCCGGTGCGCATTCGAAGCTGACGGCAAAGCCATCCTTGTGGCTCACGATGATGTTGTTCGACGCCGACTTCCTCGTTCCGGCCACGGCACGCATGGCCATCGCCAGATGTTCCTGTTGCAGGACCATGCGCCGGATGAGTGCTAGCGGCACGCCGTCGCCGGCAAAGTCGCGGTCGCTCTCGAGATAATTTGCCGTGACGGCGATGCCCTTGTCGTTCATGCCGCTGCGTGCAAGGCCACCGGCCTCCGTGAACGTCTGATAGGACGGACCTTCATCCGGCTTGACGCGCAAGACAATCGCCGTCTCCGCGCATTCTGCCATCCAGTCCCAGTTCTGCGCGTGCACGAGCTCTCCCGTGGCGCTGCGCTCAGGCAGGACAACGACACCGGTGCAGCCGTCGCCCGAATGCTCAGCCCTCGCAGCCTGGGTCCTTCGTGCCCTCGCAAGGATCTCAGTACGGGCATTGATGAGGACGACGTGCTCGAACGGCAAGTCCGCACCTTCGGAGATACCCTTCATCTCCACCACGAAGTTTGGGTCGAACGCCTCGATGAGCGGTACATAGCCGGCAACGATCGACTTCAGGTCGTCGGCCAAGACCCCGAGCGTCGCAAGCCGACCAGCATACAGTTCGACGCTGCGACGCACACGGTCCTTCGCCTGCAGCCCATACTGACGCCCGCGCTCGAGCGGAGTTCCTGAGATCGAAACGAACGGAAACGGTGCGGCGGTCATCTGTCTTCTCTTTCACTCTATGTTGCGTTTTGTATCGTTAAAATGCACTATCACAAGGAATTGTCCAGAGGAAATCGAACAGCTATGTCAGAAGCGCAACCCAAAGACCGACCAGACCCTGGAGCCAGTTGATGAGCACGGAAAGCAGCCCGAGCGCGTTGCAGATCGACATTGCCCGGCAGATCCTGCTTCAGGCACAAAAAGAAGGCTGGCGGGCAGGTCATCCGATTGTCGAGAAGACCCTGGCAACAATGTTTGGCGTATCGCGCACACCGATGCGGGCCGCTCTCGAAATCCTTGCGACCAAGGATCTCGTGCGCCTCATCCCCAACAAAGGCTTTGTCGCCGCCACCGATCTCGGCAACGGCACCTACATCGAGACATTCAGTGAGAGCGAAACGGAGCGCCTCAAGCAGCAGATCCTGCGCGACCGCTCTGTCGGCACCATTCCGCAGGAAGTGTCGGAAAATGAGCTGACGGAACGCTACGGCATTGCGCGCGGGACGATCCGCAAGGCGTTGACGCAATTATCCTCGCAGGGCCTCATTCACCGCCAGCGCGGCCACGGATGGGCGTTTGTCGATTCGCTCGACAGCGCAGAAAGCCTGGCCGAAAGCTATCGTTTTCGCATCGCGATCGAGCTTGCAGGCCTTGCCGAGCCGAACTACCGCGCCGATCCGGATGCGCTCAAGGCCCTCATTGCCGAACATGAAAGCATGTTCGACCAGATCAATGCCGCCGGCAGCATCAGCCGCGACAGCTGGTTAAAACTGAACGCCTCCTTCCACGAGACACTCGCCACCTGGTCCGGCAACCGCTTCATCCTGCAATCCGTGCGCATGCAGAACGACCTTAGACTGCTGCGCGAATCCTCGGTATTCGATCGGCTCCGGCCCGAGCGCATGGAGAGGTCGCTGAAGGAGCACATCCAGATCCTCCGGTATATTGGCTCCGGCGAGATCGAATTCGCCCAGCTTGCGCTGCGGCGCCACCTTGAATCGACGCTGCAGAAAGTTGAGGACCGGATCCGCAGCGAAAGATAACGCCTGCCGAGAGCGCATTTGCCCCCCTTTTGGGGAGGCCGAGAAGGTTTGCGATTTTTCGTATTGCATTATGATCAAACAAAAGGCACAGTTCGCTCAACCGGAAAACCGGGCAGACCACAAAGAGGAGAACTGAGGTGAACCGTAGACAGAGACTGGCCGCGTCGGCCGCAGCACTAACGCTGACCTTGGCCTGCGGCCCGGCCGCAGCAGAAACGCTGAAAATCGCACTCAATGCCGACATCCGCAGCCTTGATCCGGGCGTCAACCGAGACGCCAACAGCGACGCCGTCGTGTTGCACATAGTCGAGGGTCTCGTTGCATATAGCGAGGACGCCTCGGTAAAGCCGCTGCTTGCCAAGGAGGTCGCTGTCTCGGACGACGACCTGACCTACACGTTTAAGCTCAGGGATGGCGTCAAGTTCCATAATGGCAACGTGCTGACTTCGGCCGACGTCGTCTGGAACTGGAACCGCTACATGGACGAAGCCACAAAATGGCGATGCCGCAACGACTTTGCCGCGGGCGGCGCCGCCCATGTCGTATCGGTCACGGCACCCGACGACAAAACCGTCGTCTTCAAGCTCGAAAAGCCGAACGCCCTCTTTCAGGCAACGCTTGCCAGAACCGACTGCGGCATGACCGGCATACTCGACAAATCATCGTTTAACGCCGACGGCTCGTTCAACGTGCCTGTCGGCACCGGTCCCTTCCGGTACAAAGAATGGCGTAAGGGCGAATTCATCGACCTCGAAGCCTTTGCCGACTACGCGGTACGCAGCGAAGAAAAGCGGGACGGCTACACCGGCGCCAAGCGTCCGCTTGTCGAGGCCGTCCGCTTCGCCGTCATTCCCGACCGCTCCTCCGCCAAGGCTGCGTTGCTCAATGGCGACATCGATATCGTACCGGACGTTCCCTATGCCGATGTCGAGGAGTTCAAGCAGAACGCCGATACCGCCGTTTCGCTGGCGACCAATCCCGGCATCGTCGCGCTCCTGTTGCAGACGCGCGATCCGCTGCTCAAGGACATGCGCATCCGCAAGGCCATCGCCATGGCTCTTGACACCAAGACCATGGTCGAGGGAATTACGCTCGGTCTCGGCAAGGCCAACAACTCGCTGATACCGCCGACCTCAAAATACCACTCCCCAGCCCAGACCCAGGGCTACAGCTACGATCCCGCGGCGGCAAAGGCGCTGCTGCAGGAAGCCGGTTACAACGGCCAGCCGATCAAACTCATCGCCAATACGCGCTACTCCAACACCTACGATGCGGCAATCGTGGCACAGGCAATGCTGCAGCAGGTCGGAATATCCGCGGAACTCGAAGTGCTGGAGTGGGCGGCACAACTCGACCGATATCAGAGCGGCAACTATACGGCGATGGTGTTTCCCTATTCGGGACGCTACGACCCCGCACTGACCATGGACTCCGTCATGGGCAACAAGGACAAGGAGCCGCGCAAGGTCTGGGACGATCCGGACGCGCAGGCCATGCTCGCCGACGCCGTGCGTTATTCCGACCCGGCCAAGCGCCAGGAGCTTTTCGACAAGCTACATGCGCGCTTCCTGGAAACCGTGCCCTTCATCATGCTCTATAACGGGCTCGAGGCTTCGGCCTACCAGAAACACGTCCAGAACTACGCGGCCTCGATCTTCTCCATGCCGAGGGCGTGGGAAGTCACGATCGCCGAGTAAGAGAGTTCGCTCGAGATGCTGCGCTTCATCCTTTCGCGGATAGGAATGGCCGTTCCGACGGTTTTCCTCGTCGCCGTCGTCGTCTTCTTCCTGATACGCCTTGTTCCGGGCGACCCGGCAGCATTGCTGCTCGGCGACATGGCGTCGCCGGAAAGTGTCGCTGCCTTGCGCTCGGACCTTGGACTCGACAAGAACATCCTGACGCAGTTTGCGATCTGGCTGACCAGCGTCCTGCAGGGCGATTTCGGGACGTCGATCACTACGAAGGAGCCGGTGACCCATCTCATCATCGAGCGTTTCAAGGTCAGCGCCGGCATCGTCCTCGTTGCCGTCGCCCTTGCCTCGCTGGTCGCCGTTCCGGCCGGCTTCATCGCCGCCCTCCGCCAGAACTCCAGACTTGATTTCACCCTTGTGTCGATCGCCGCGTTGCTTCTGTCGATCCCGACCTTCTGGCTCGGTCTCGTCATTCTGCTCATCTTCGGCCTCAAGCTCGGATGGTTGCCGGTGGTCGGCTACGTCTCCGTCGCCGAAGACCCGAGCCGCGGGCTGCTCTATGTGCTGATGCCGATCCTCACGCTCTTCCTACACGAGATCGGCGTGCTTCTGCGCATGGCCCGCGCCTCGGCGCTCGAAGTTCTCAGGCTCGACTACATCACTCATGCGCGCGCCAAGGGCCTGCCCGAGCGAACGGTGCTGTGGCGCCATGTGTTCCCCAACGCCTTTGCGCCGACGCTGACGCTGATCGGCCTGGTGCTTGGCAACATGCTCGGCGGTATCGCCGTCGTCGAAACCGTGTTCACGATCCCGGGTCTCGGGCGGCTCCTCGTCGATGCGATCTTCGGCCGCGACTATCCGGTCATTCAGGGATGCCTGCTCTTCATCGCGGTCATCTACGTGCTGGTCAACCTGATCGTCGACCTGTGCTACCCGCTCTTTGATCCGCGAGTGAAAATCACATGAAGACCCTTTCTGCCAATGCGCTGGTTGGCGGCCTGTTCGTCGGCGCCTTCGTGATCGTCGCCTGCCTGGGCTCCGTCTGGACGCCCTATGATCCGATGGCGCTCGACATGAAGGCACGCCTCGCCGGCCCCTCGGCCCGGCATCTGCTCGGCGCCGACGAATTCGGACGCGACGTGCTTTCCCGCTTGATGCTCGGCGCGTCGGCGAGCGGCATCGTCAGCCTTGCCACGGTCGCGATCGCAACTGTGCTCGGCACCGCGCTTGGCGCCATCTCAGGCTATGTCGGCGGTTGGACCGATCGGGTGCTCGTCGCCGTCACCAATGCCCTGCTCGCCTTTCCCGGCATCCTGCTTGCGCTTGGGCTGCTTGCGATCTTCGGCGCCAACAAATTCGGCATCGTGCTGGCGCTTGGCATTGCCTACACGCCGTCCGTAGCAAGGATCGTTCGGGGCACAGTGCTTTCGTTGCGGGAGAAGGAATTCATTGACGCCTCCCGGATTGCAGGCGATTCCGAAATCTACACGCTGCTGCGCCATATCCTGCCGAATTGCATCGCGCCGCTGACGGTCCTGACAACGTCGATGTTCGGGTGGACACTTTTATCTGAAAGCGCGCTTTCCTTCCTCGGCCTCGGCGTGCCGCCACCGGCCCCGACCTGGGGCAACATGCTGGCCGCTGCCCGCCCCTACCTCGCCCAGGCGACCTGGCTTGCAATCTTTCCGGGCCTTTGCATCTCCGTTGCGTTGCTCGGGATCAATCTGCTTGGCGATGCGCTGCGGGATAGGCTCGACCCGAAAATGAGAGGCACGCAATGACCCAGCTACCACTCCTGACCGTCGAGCAACTCGTGCTCGGCACCTCGGCTGCGATGGCACCACCCGTCGTCGATTGCGTCAGCCTCACTCTTCGCGCTGGCGAACGCATTGGCATCGTCGGCGAATCCGGTTCGGGCAAGTCGATGTTGATGCGCGCTGTCATCGGCCTTCTGCCGCCCGGGATCGTCAGGCGCGGGGGCTGCGTCCGGTTTGCCGGCCGCGATATGAGCGGGCTTGCGCCGGACGACCTGCGTAAGCTGCGCGGCAAGGGCATCGGGCTCATCTTCCAGGAGCCGATGACCTCGCTCAATCCGGCGCTCACCATCGGCCGCCAGATGGAGGAAGGTCTGGCACTGCACACGACAATGGACGCGTCAGCGCGTCAAAGCGCAATCCTGGCCATGCTGAAACGTGTCGGCATTGCCGATCCGGACGCAGCCATCCGTGCTTTCCCGCATGAGTTTTCCGGTGGCATGCGGCAGCGCATCATGATTGCCTCCGTTATGCTGCTCGAACCGGCGCTCTTGATCGCGGACGAGCCGACGACCGCACTCGACGCCGTCGTGCAACGTGACGTGCTGGAATTGCTGCATGCGCTGGTCGAAGAGAAAGGCACCGCGATGGTGCTGATCAGCCACGACATGGCGATGGTGGCGCAATATACCGATCGCGTGCTGGTCATGCAGAAGGGTGTCTGCGTCGAGGAAGGGACAACGGCCGAACTCCTCCGCATGCCGCGGCACGACTACACCCGGAAACTTCTTTCGGCCCTGCCGCGCCGCGTGCCGGCGCGTGCAGTCGCACCGAATGCTCCGCTCGCCAGCGTCAGAAATATGAAGCTTGCCTACGGCAGCGGCACGGGCGCAAAGCCTGTCTTGCATGGCATCGATCTCGATATCCATCCTGGCGAGATCGTCACGCTGGTCGGAGGTTCCGGCTCCGGGAAGACGACGCTTGGCCGCATCATCGCCGGGCTGCTGCAACCGGATGAGGGCACGCTTACCTTCCGCGGACAGGTGGTCAATCGCAAAAGCAGCGGCTTCGCCGACTACCGCGCCAATTGCCAGATGGTGTTTCAGGATCCCTACTCTTCGCTCGATCCGCGCATGCGGATCCGCGACATCGTGGCAGCGCCGCTCCGGCACGAAAAATCGATGCGCGCCGCAGACCGCCGTGCGCGGGTCGATGAGGTGCTCGCCGAAGTGGGTCTCGCTCCGCAATTCGCCGAGCGGTTTCCGCATCAACTCTCCGGTGGGCAAAGGCAACGTGCCGCCATCGCCCGCGCGCTTGCTCGCCGGCCCGACCTTGTCATCGCCGACGAGGCGGTCTCAGCGCTCGACCTGACCGTAAAGGCCCAGATCCTCACCCTTTTGAGCAAACTGCAGCGAGAACAAGGTTTTGCATGCCTCTTCATCTCCCATGACCTGGGCGTCGTAGAGCAGATCGCCGATAGAGTTGTGGTCATGCACAAGGGCGTTATCGAAGAACAGGGCAGCCGCGACGAGATCTTCGACCGCCCATCCTCGGCCTATACGCGCAAGCTCCTGTCTGCCGTACCTATGCTGACGCCGGCGGCCGGCGGAGGCATCGATCTCGTCTGGCGCGCCGCTTGACGGGAGCTGCTCGCGCCACAAAAACTTAAGTCGTCGCGCCTGGCGCCTTCGGCTTGGGACCCGGTGGCCGCATCGCTTTCCAGTCAAGGTCGCCTGGCCAGGCGACCTGTTCCCCATTGACCTGATCCTACGGCATCGCGCTCAAAGCGGCGAACTTCATTCAGTAAAGGGTTTCCCATGGCTCACTACCCAGACATCCTGCTTCATATCGACGGCGCCTGGCGGCCGGCGCGTTCCGGCAAGACCATTCCCGTCATCGACCCGGCCAACGAGGAAACGATCGGCCAGGTGGCCTGGGCCGAAGTGGAAGACCTCAATGAGGCGCTTGCGGCCGCCGAGAAGGGCTTCAAGACGTGGCGGGCAACCTCCGCCTTCGACCGCGCCCAGGTGATGCGGTCGGCAGCCGCCCTGCTGCGCGAACGGGCCGGCGACATTGCCTTTCTGATGACGCGCGAGCAAGGCAAACCGCTTGCCCAGTCGAAGGGCGAGATCCTTGGCGCCGCCGACATCATCGAGTGGTTCGCCGAGGAGGGAAAGCGGGCCTACGGCCAGATCATTCCGCCGCGCGCACCCGATGTCACCCAGATGACCGTCAAGCTGCCGGTCGGTCCGGTTGCCGCCTTCACGCCCTGGAACTTCCCGATCAACCAGGTGGTGCGTAAGCTGTCGGCGGCGCTGACCACCGGATGCTCGATCATCGTCAAGGCGCCCGAGGAAACACCGGCGTCGCCGGCCGAACTCATCCGCTGCTTCGTCGATGCCGGGCTTCCGGCCGGCGTCGTCAACCTTGTCTACGGTGTGCCCTCGGTCATCTCGGAATACCTGATCGCCCATCCGGTGATCCGCAAGATGTCGTTTACCGGCTCGACCCCGGTCGGCAAGATGCTGGCGGCCCTTGCCGGCCAGCACATGAAGCGCGCGACGATGGAACTGGGCGGGCATGCGCCTGTCATCGTCACCGATGATGCCGATGTCGAACGCGCCGTCGCCATCATGTCCGCCAGCAAGTACCGCAATGCCGGCCAGGTCTGCGTGTCGCCGACCCGCTTCCTCGTGCAGGAGCGCGTCGCCGATCAGTTCCTCGACGGCTTCGTCGCCGCCTCGAAGACGATCAAGGTCGGCAACGGTCTCGAAGCCGGCGTCGACATGGGGCCGCTTGCCAACGAGCGGCGCATCCCGGCGATCGAAAGCCTGGTTGCCGACGCGCTCGAGCATGGTGCCCGATTGGCGACCGGCGGCCATCGCATCGGCAACCGCGGCTACTTCTTCGAGCCGACGGTTCTGGCGGACGTGCCGCTTTCCGCCCGGATCATGAACGACGAGCCGTTCGGCCCGGTCTCGATCATCAATCGCTTCCATGATCTCGACGAGGCGATCAACGAGGCCAATCGCCTGCCCTTCGGTCTTGCGGCCTATGCCTTTACCGGATCGGAGCGCAGCGCCCACCGCCTGGCAAGCGAGGTCGAAAGCGGAATGATTTCGATCAACCATCTGGGCCTGGCGCTCCCCGAAGTCCCCTTCGGCGGCATCAAGGATTCCGGCTACGGCACCGAGGGCGGTTCCGAAGCGATCGAGGCCTATCTGGAAACACGCTTCGTCACGCGAAAGAGCGTCTGACACCGCAGCATCTGAAACGTGGTCTGAGGAGCGACGACGTCCTCTTGCGGAATTCCGTGGATACAGTGGCGAATTTTCCACAACCCTGACGGTTTCAGTCCTTGGACAACGAGGTATGGCTCGTGAGGGATAGAAGTTCGACTTTGCACAACGTCATTCGAAGTGGCAGGCATGACCTTGCGGCACTAGATAATTGAGCACCGCTGCCTTGATGGTGGAGGAGAGAAAGCCGTAGTGGCCGGCTCGCATCGAAAGCATGGTGGCCGCAGTAGGACGAAGGACAGCAGGCATTGTCGACATCCCGCGTTCGCGTCATCGATCTGGAAACGGCCGGCAACGGACCGAACGACGTCTGCGAAATCGGGTGGCAGGACGTGGTCCTTGAAGACAATGGACGGTGGGTCGTCAACGACGAACGCGGCGCATTGATGGTCAATCCGGGTCGGCCGATTTCGCCCGACACGATGGCCATCCATCATATTCTCGACGAGCAAGTCGCCGGCGCGCCCTACTGGAAAAATGTGGCGCCAGAAGTGTTGCATCCGCACGGCGGGATCGACGCGTTGGCCGCACATCGTGCAGCCTTCGAACAACGGTATTGCACGCCTCGTCTCACCGGCGGCTTGCCCTGGATCTGTACCTGGAAGTGCGCCCTACGGATTTGGCCTGATCTGCCACGATTTTCCAACCAGATGCTCCGCTACCAGCGTATGCCGGAAGGGCTCGTTCACGAGATAGGTCTTCCGGCCCATCGAGGCATGCCGGATGCCTACGTGACGGCCCATCATCTGCGCGATCTGTTGAACGCTGCATCGCTCGATCAGTTGCTGGCGTGGAGTGCCGAGCCGGGCTTGTTGCCGCGCGTGCCCTCCGGGCCTGATCGTGGGAAGGGCTGGGATCGCCTTAGTACGGAGACGCTCACCGAATTTCTTCGCGATAGAGATAGCGACATCCGCTTCAGCGCCCAGACCGAGTTGCAAAGGCGCGGTGAATTCGAACCTACCGCTGCCGACGAGCCAGTGCAGCAAACCTTGCTATGACTGGAACTGTGCGTCGCGCATGCGCCGAATGAAGGGCGGCACCAGGGTGGCGCTCGGCGAACGCGGTGATCTGCCTTGGTGAAGTACTCTACTCAGCATCGACAGGAATTGCCTTGAAGACACGCAAACCGCTTATCCTCACAGCCCGGATCGCGGAGATCGATCTTGAGATCTTCGATCGCCTTCGAAACGCGCATTTCCCGTCGGAGCGAAACTTCCTCCGCGCTCACCTCACGATGTTTCATCGTTTACCGGGCGAACACCTCGAGCGGATCGTTGGAGAATTGCAGGCCGCGGCCACCAAGCGTGACCAGATCCGCGCGCAGGCAGCCAGTGTTCGCCATCTCGGCGCGGGTGTGGCGTTCACGATCAGAAGTCTTGAGCTTGAAGACCTTTATGCAGAACTAAAGCGCGCTTTCATGCCATGGCTGGGCGGTCAGGACATGCAGAGGTGGCAGCCGCATATCACCGTCCAGAACAGGGTTTCGCGGTCAGCCGCAGACACCTTGCACCGGCAACTGACACACGATTTCAAACCACGATCGTTGACGCTGGAGGGCCTGGATCTCTGGAGATATCTAGGCGGACCTTGGCAGCTCGAACGAGCGGTCTGTTTCGAGATCTCCGCTCTCCGTACAGCGCCATTGGCCGGCTCAGCGGCGATCGTTGACGATCATCGCTGAGCCACATGGGCGGACAGATGCTTTATCCGCGCGCTTATGACCAACAGGGTCGGGGCACAGAGACCTCGAAAGAAGACTGTGGGCCGCACCAGGAAGAGACCGCCTACCCGTCACATCGCGCGGAGGCGTACATCGATGACGGATGCGATGCCGAACTCGCTCAACTCTCCGAGCATCGTTCTGACCGGGTCTCGGTCAGGAAGATGGCGAACGCTGTGGCGGGCAGTGCGAGGCCGATCATGGAGGCGAGCCACCATCCACCAGAGGCAAATGCCCAGGCACCCAGGGCAGAGCCAATGGCGCCGCCGGTGAAGAAGATTGCCATGAACAAGCCGTTGAGCCGGCTGCGCAAGTCCGCGCCGAGTTCGTAAATCGAGCGCTGCCCCGTCACCAACGTCATGGTGACGCCGAAGTCGAGCAGGATTGCAGCAAGCGTTAAAAATGTGAGCGCAAAGGTCGAACCTTCAGAGATTTGCGTCATCAGAAAAGCGGCCGCGACACTGACAAGGCCGAATGCCGTTGCCGGCCGCACCAATCCCTTGTCAGAAAGGCGCCCAGCGATGGGCGAAGCAATTGCGCCCGCAACACCGGCCAGGGCGAAAAGCGCAATGCCATTATGACCCAACCCAAAGCTGGGCCCGGCAAGATAAAGCGGCGTCACGGTCCAGAAGAGGCTAAATGCGGCGAACTGACAGGCCTGATAGGCGGCGCGCCGCTGCAGGACCGGCTGCGTCGCGAGAAGCTGGGCCATCGACTTGAGCAGCTGGCCGTAGCTCAATCGACCCGCCGCAGGCATGCGGGTCGGCAATTGCGTCCATAGAAGGGCTCCAAGCCCGACCATGACGATCGCGGAAACATAAAACACGGTATGCCAGGAGCTGACGCCGGCAATTAATCCGGCAATCGGCCGCGCCATCATGATCCCAACCATCAAACCGCTCATGATATTGCCAACGACGCGACCCCGAACGGCATCCGGTGCAAGGTTGGCAGCGAACGGCACGATCATCTGGACAGCAACCGAGCCAAGCCCGATGGCGAGCGAAGCGGTGAGAAAGGGTCCAGGTGTGGTGGAGAGCCCGGCCGCGATCAGGGCAAGAGTAACCAGGCTGATCATGGTCACAATCAGCCGACGATTTTCGAGGAGATCACCCAGTGGCACGAGGAGCAGCAACCCAAGGCCGTAGCCGATCTGGGTCACGGTCACGATCAAGCCTGTTGCCTCAGCCGGTAGGCCGATGTCGAGTGCGATCGGCCCGGCGAGTGGCTGCGTATAATAGAGGTTGGCGGCAATCAGGCCGCAGGCGGCGGCCATCAGAAAAGTCATGCCGACGGAGAGACCGGCCGGGCGCTGCGACTGGGCGAGGGAAGCTGGAGTTGTCATGGAATGTGCCTTGGGAGAAAGGAGACGGGCGGGTTGATCAGTCGAGAATGCGCAAGATTGCTTCACCGGAAGGGAGCAGCTGGTTCTCCAGCTCTCCGGTCTTGCCGGCGATACGCACGCCCTGCAGATAGGAAAATAGCGCAAGCGCGGTACTCGCGGGATCGGCGTCATGGCGAATTGAACCATCTAACTGGCCATCGCGAATGAAACCTTCGAGCCGCGTGACGAGCTTGCGATTGTGTCCTGCGACCTTGGCGGCGATCTCGGCATCGGACAGAACCAGTTCCACGGCGGCACCGATGGCCAGGCATCCACGCCTGCCGGTCTCACCACAGGCGGACATGGCATAGAAACTGACGACGCGGGCAACCTTTTCGCGACCGGTGGAGGCTGAAGACAATGCCTGTTCCAGAAGGTCAGCTCGGACCTGTTTATAGCGGTCGTAGGCAGCGACGAAGATGTCACGCTTGTCCTGAAACGCCTTGTACAGGCTGCCGGCAGTCAGTCCCATTTCGGCTTTCAGTTCTGCGATGGAGGTTCCGTGATAGCCCCTCTCCGAAAATATGCGGATCGCCGCATCCAGAGCTTGGGTCATGTCGAACTCGCGGGGGCGCCCGACGGAGCGATGGGAGTTTCTTTCGGAATTCATTTGACGGCCTATTAGGAAACGATCGTTCCCTAATAGGCCGTCAAAGAGATTTGGTCAAGCCGCTTATCGATCGGCATCTATTGGAAAGACGAGTGGCGCGAGCTTAGATCGAACCCGTTGCAGTTGACGATGTCCCACATTACGCTTGGTATCGAGCACATTGGCTGACAGGAGCTGCAGCGTTGGCTCAGAGCGCAGACAAGTTGTCCGTGGGCGTTCCACCGTGAATGCCGTCGATCTCCAGGCATTCATGTCCACGGCGTCGACGGAAGCACCTGAGGGCGATCGATTCGCAAGAGCCCATGCCGGGGAGTTTCAGACTACATCCTGCTCATCGTGACAGTTCCTGAGCAACCGCTGCCCGCCCCGGTCCCCTTGAACCTGCCTTTCCCTTTGTCGTTCTTTATCATGCCGGTGAGGATGTTGCCGCCCTTGCGGCCTTTATGGACGAATGTGAGGGTCATATTAATAGTCCCATTCCTCGCGACTTTCCCCGCAAGCCCCGAGCTGGAGGATACAACGCCGTCATTTACCAGGATGGACGTTGAAAGCTCACGCCAATCACCGCAGTCCGTCGTCGCGTGCCTCGTTAGCTTCCACACGCCATTGAACACGCTCAAACCAGCCGCCACGCAACGATTTCGGCGGACTTCCATTCCGTTGCCACAGACGAGGGGGCAGACACGGCCACCGGCCGCCTTCAGACTATTCACGAGCTCCTCGGTGGGGGTGAGCGAGGCAAGCTTGATCCCCTTGCGTTCGGCATAGGCTTGCAGCGCCTTCTGACTGCCGCTACCCCATTTGCCGTCCACCTGCTCAAGGCATCCGACACGCACCAGTTCCCTTTGGGTGATCAGTGTGAGCTCACCGGCACTCATTTGGCTGGTCGGATCGCTTGATCCCTTCAAGCCTGGTGTGGTCTGCTCAAGTTTAGCAAGTTCGGGTGGCACGCCGGTGACCTTCGGCAGGGCGGCACGCTTGAGGTCGCCCTGCCCCAGTTCAGCCGTCTCCCGTTCCTTATCCCGCGCTTCAATCGCTGCGATTTTCAGTTTCGCAAGCGTGACGAATGCGCCGCTTGGGTATTGCTGAAGGTAGGCTTCAAAAAAGTTCCTCTCGGTCGCGTCCTTGATGGAATTCCAAAAGGAAAGCTCCACACTTCTGTCGGTGTCCGATGTGACCACCGCCGAGTTCGTTGGCGTCTCGGGGATTTTCGCCGGGTTCAGCACAACCGGGCCCGTCAGTGAGGAACTATCCCAGGGAATCTGCTTACCGCCGGTGACCTGCAAAACGGCGCGACGCACAGCAATCAGGTCATCCGTTATGCTCTGCCCGGGTGTGCCGAGGTGTTGAAGCAAGGCCGACGTAAACGGGGAGTTTCGACCGGCCCCGTCGAGCGCAACGTTTCCCGGCTGCGTGGCGAACGCAATCAGCGACCCCACACCAGTATCGAGCTTGGCCAGGCCTCGACCGACGACCACGGACCGTGTTCCAAGCGACCGAGCCAAAGTCGTAGCGAGCGGATTGTCACGGCAAGCGTCGAGGAAAACCAGATTGACCTTGGCGTTGCGCTCCATGGCAGCAAGCACGAGTTCGATCGGCAGCGCCTCGAAGTCTAGATCATTGTTCGATTTCAGCTGCGCGTCGATCGGGATGATATAATTGCCACCGTTCACCTGCAGCCCGTGCCCGGCATAGAAAAAAAGCGCCACGTCTGCGCCTTCGACCTTGCCGACGAACTCTCGGATCACTCCCCGCATTCCTGTCAAATCGAGGTCCCGACCCGTTACCACCACGAAGCCCAGTGCTGTCAATTTCGACGCCATGTCGCCGGCATCATTTTGCGGGTTCGCGAGCTGAGGTGCGTGTCTATAGGCGGAGTTCCCAATGACCAGCGCGACGCGCTTTTCGGCCCAGACGGGGGAGCCCACAAAAAAGAGCAAGAGCAAGACAGCGGCACGAAGGGAATTCATGAAGCAGCTCCACCACTCCGATCCCGAGCCGAGCGTTTGACAGCCACAGCGCGCAACCGTTGCCGTCACTTCATCGGAGCGGCCCCAAAAGGCCGCGACGGGAACATCAAGAATGATCCTGCCGGAAGATGTAGTCAATCGACGTCGGAAAGCAGATGAGATCAACAATCGACGGTTGCTGGTCTAAAAAGGGGCCTCCTGATCGTGTGGTTACTCCAAACTGCCCGCATGGAAAAATGGATAATCCTGACTGCTCATAAATATCCATCGGTACTAGTTCAGAATGACTAAAGAACGAGTGGCTCCCACTACTGTCGATTTAGAATCTACTTAATTTCGAAGGAGCGAACATGGTGAGGATCTTTCTCCTGCTTACAGCGCTGGCCGTCCCGACGGTCGCAATCGCTGATGATGAAACTGACCGTGCACAGGCCGGTGGATTACAATTCCGCGCGCTGAAGAAGTGCGTACGAAAGGCGCCCGCGGGCGAGTTCGGTAGAAAATGCGACATTCCAGCAGTCGGGTGGCCAGGGGCTGAACGACTTTGGCTGCCTAGTGTCTCTCAAAATGCCGGCTGAACAATCTGTTTAGCACTTCCACGTGCTTCGTCGCCTTTCGGGGGAAGCATTTCCAGACAAATAGCACTCGACTTTGATCCGTCCGACGAATTGGCTCACCAGGGCTGCCCTATCCGCCATGGGCCGGCCCTCGCATCGCCGCACGACCGGCGCTCCCCGGATGTGCCGACTTGAAGGGTTGCGGTGGTTCCGTCGACAGCGCCTCCCGGATGGCGTCCGTGATCGCAGAAACGACAAAGTCCGCCTGCGTTTCCTCAACGAGGAACTTCCCGGCTTCGTGTTCGTCCACGTCCTGCCATAGGACGATGCCGACCCGCGCTTCAGGAGCCAGTCGCTTCAGGCGACGGACAAGGAATTTGGCGTGGCGCATGGATTCTCGATCGAGAACAGTGAGAACGATGGCATGCCGACCTTTTGTCGGCAGCTCCTTGATTTTTTGCGGCCTGAGAGCTTCATGGCTGAAGTAATTGACGTCCGCCCCTTGTACCCGCAGAACCTGCAGGAGCATCATCGCCGTGACATCATCGAGCGCACTTCGCCCTCCTAGGCAAAGCACGGATCGCCCTTCACCAGGAGGGAGTTCATAATCGTTCTCTTTTTCATCGGTGTCGCGGTCGGGATCTTCGCTTTTGTCTTCGTCTTCCTCTTCAACCGCGATCTCCTCGAGGTTGGCAACCAGTGTGCCTGCACTTTCGGCAACCCGTGCTCCTTGCTCTTCCGTCAAGGCACCACGCATACGGTCACTTTCGGCCAGAAGCAGCGCGGGAATGGCAACCGTGTCGTAAAATTCGACGAGGTACATTTCCTCAAGCATCTCCTCTGCATTATCCGTTGCTTCGTCCGGGTCTCCCGCCAGCAACCGTTGGTAAAGGCGCTCTTTCGGATTGAGGACGGGCTCATTGCCCAACAGAATTTCGAGGAATTCGAACTGCCGGACGTGACGGCCAAGCACAACCAGGCAGACGGTGAGCGGTGTCGACAGTACCAGTCCAACCGGGCCCCAGAGCCAGGCCCAGAAGATGGCAGCAACAATGATCGCAAGGGGAGACAGTCCTGTGCGAGACCCATATAGCAAGGGCTCGACAACGTTGTTGCTTAACAGTTCAAGAGCAATGAAGAGCCCAAGCGTCAGAACCACCAAGCTCCAGCCCGGAGCTGCTGCGAACGCGAGAAACAGGGGCAACGCAGCAGCAATCACCGGGCCGATATAGGGCACGAAGCGCAGCATGATCGCCAGCATCCCCCACAAAAGTGCGTTTGGAATCCCTAAAAACCAAAGGCCAATCGCGAGCGGCACCCCATAGGTGATGTTGACGACAAGTTGCATGAGCAAATACTGGCCCACACGAGCGCCCGCATCTTGGAGTGCCTCGGTCGTTCGATGAAGATCGCCATACCCGACAAGCCGAATGAATCGGTCGCGCAGATCCTCCCGCTCGAACAGCATGAAGATGACGACAACGATGACGAGGCCAGCGGTTGCCAAGGGACCTAGGAGCGGATTGATGACGCTCATCAGGATTTCGATCGGGCGCTGCGGCGAAAATATCTCTACCAGAAGCGGCTTCGGTTCAGGCGCGGTCGCGGGCGACACAGCCACATCTTTTTCAGGTCGGCTGAGCTCGATGCTGATCCGCTCCATCACCCGGCTCAATCGATCGAGTATCTGGCTGTCCGACCCAGCTTCTTTTAGGGAGCGGACCTTCTCGACGATATTTGACTGGTATCTCGGCACATCCCGCGCGACCTCGCTGATTTGCAGCGCCACCATGGCGCCAAATGCGCTGAGGAACAGGAAAGCCATCGTCACGGTTCCGATAACCGCGACCGAGCGAGGGCAGCCGGCGCGGCGCAGCCTTGAGACAACGGGTGCAAGAGCAAACGTCAAAAGGATGGCAATCGCCAGGGGAAGGAAGACATCCCTGGCAATGTAGAGCACCGCCACCGTTGCAGCAATTGCTGCAAGCGTTGGCAGTTTCGAAGTCTCAGCAGCTGCCCGCGACAAGGTCAGCGGATGCAATTCGACGGCCATATTGACCGGTTCTTTCCCACTCTTGCGCGAAAATCTCAGCATCGAACCTCCCGGGCCTTCCAGGCGTACCCCTTCTGGTCTCCAATTGCGAACCCTCCGGCCCGGTGGTTCTCAAGCTACGGGCAGGCGTCATCGATCCATAGGCACTGCCGATCAGCACCAACCAAACTGATAATATTAGAACGGACGCAAAAATAAGCCAGACGGCGAGGTCCCGATGCCAACGGCCAACCTGGCCTGGAACGTTGCAGGACCTGTCGACACCGGCTCACCCGAGTGGCAATGGTCGGGGTGATGATGCGCGGCTCGCGGCGGGAATTGTAGCCCCATTTGAGTAAGCGCCTAAGCATTGATCCCCAATTTCAGACGTGTTGGTATCCGCTCTCAATCGAGGGAGCGTTATGTTTGACGATGAGATCGAAATCGAGTGCCCCGAGTGCGGCCACGAAAACGGGACACCGGTCGACCGAGTGAGGGACGACGAACACGTCCCCTGTGAAAGGTGCGGAAGCGCCATCGCGCTGGGCCGACGGAAGCATTTGCTCATCATCGAGCACGTCACTAAGAACATCGCGAAACTCAGGCGCTCGCTCACCAAGTTCAGGCAAAGCTCTCCCGCTGCCCGCCGGAGGCCCCGAGGAAAGTCGTAGATGGGACTGCGTCCCTTCGCGCTTTGAAGGCCCCCGGGATTTCAAACGCGTCGGATGGCCCAGCCGTCTCGCGCGCACCCTTCAACGATGATGGCGCGGAGCCGGGAACAACAGGAAAGTCGCACGCGTTTTAGCGAAAGCTTGAGGATAGCTTGATGCGCTCTACTGCGGATCCAAGGAGGTCCGTTATGGCAAAGCATCCAAGATACGTATCGCCGAAACAGACGGGCTTGTACCCGGATCGAGATCTGGACTGTCAGATGGCAATGGAAGATGTTTTCCAATCGGTCGCCGAATATGGCGAGGCGGCCGGCTGGAGCGAGCGCGAGGTCGCCGACGCGTTGATTGAACTGGCGCATAACCGGTGGTTCATGCTGGATGCCAAGGAGAAGATGTTCGAGGAAGGGGCCGGCATGATCATTCGCAAGGATAGGACCTCCCCACTCCACTGAGCTACTCGGCCTCCATCTTGGCGACGAGGAGAAAATTAAGCGGGAACGGGACCGATTTCATCGCGGGCGGTTTCCAGGGCGGGGCCGCTGTATTCCATCCTGCCGGCCCACGCAGACAACGCACTCTCATCGCCCTCAGGCGCCTTTCGGGCGATTTCTTTTGGCATCAATAAATTAGCAACCCGACAAGGAACAAGGTCTGCATCGGTGAGTTGAGACTCCGAGAAGGAGTTTGCTTATGATTTTTATACGACCTGAATTCGATTGCCGGGGCGGCGGAGGGGCTGACGTCTCAGGGCTGATCGCCTCGATCAAATACGCTCTGGCTTCCGAAGCGCCCTTCGATACGCAAAATCTCTGCTTCAGAGTGCTCGGAACATCCGTCGTCATCGAGGGTCAGGTCAGCCATAGCAGTGGTGACGATTTTGTCCGCCGTATCGCCGAGGATATTGCCGGGGCTGACCGGGTCCTCGTGCGCGTCGGTTGTCCTCGAAGCAACGGACTTTCGACGATCGGCGAAAGCATACGCAAGGAGAACGGTGATGCCTAACACAGGCGGTAATAGCGAGAGCCTCGCGAATAGGCTGACAGCACACGGACGCGAACCGACCGATTTCCCCGACGATAGCCCGCTCGGCAAGGGCGATTTGCGCGAACCGCGCGAGCCAGTGCCGGAATTTGACGAACCCGATGACGAAGACGATCTCGACGAGATCGAGGAAATAGAGCTCGAAAGCATCTTTGATCCGGACAGATACGACCCCGACGACGACTTTCCTCCTCCGGGATAGCAATGGTCTGGTCCAACTTTTCGGAAGAGAAGATGGAACCTGTTCGAGGCATCTGCGTTTTCGTTTCGTGGAACCCTGAGCCCCCGATCAGGGTGACGCCTTCACCATCCCTCCGGAAGTGAAGCCCCGATAAGCCAATGGCCTCGTCGCCGCCCGACGGGGCCATTCCTTTTCATGGCCCTTAATTCGGGGGTGCATTTTCGCTCCTGGGGACCACAATGGGGCTCGTCGGAGGCGCACGCACTTCCTGAGGTTGCCCAACTTTGCACCATCAAGGGCAAAACGGGGAGATTGGTTAGCCTGCCTGTCTCGCGCCTGCGTTACGAAACTTTCATTTTATCATCATGCAGATTGTCACGGACTGTCACACGCAACTGTTAGCAAGCGCCCCGGCTTCATCGTGCCACCGATCCTGGTGTCCGCCATCCTGCAAGGAGCGTTTTGCAAATGAGAGTCTCCGTCACTACCTCCGTATTCCTCGGCCTGATGGCTAGCGTCGCGTTTGGCGCGCCAACCGCAGCCGCCGAAAAGACGAAATTCGAGTTCTGGTACGGCCTTTCGGGCGATCTTGGCGAACGCGTCCAGGATGCCTGCAAGAAGTTCAACGAGAGCCAGTCAGAATTCGAGATCGTCTGCACCTCGCAAAACGGTTACGACACCACCCTGCAAAACACGATTGCCGCCTACCGCGCCAAGAAGCAACCGGCGATCACCCAGATCTATGATGCCGGCACGCTCGACATGATGCTGTCCGGCGCCTTCGTGCCTGCAAAGAAGCTGATGGCCGACAATGGCTACACCATCGACTGGAACAACTATTTCGGCGGCATCGCCAACTACTACGCAACGGCGAAGGGCGAGCTGAACTCCTTCCCGTTCAACTCCTCGACCGCGATGTTCTACTACAACGTCGACGCCTTCCAGAAGGCCGGCATCGACTTCAAGCCGGACACCTGGGAGCAGGTCGAGGAAGCAGCCCGCAAGCTGAAGACGGCCGGCTTCGAATGCCCGCTCGCATTCAACTTCGACACTTGGCCGCTGATGGAGCAGTTCTCGGCGATCCACAACCAGCCGATCGCAACCAAGGCGAACGGCTATAACGGACTGGACGCCGAGCTTGTCGTCAACAAGACCAAGTTCGTCGACCACGTGAAGTTCTTCAAGAAGATGGCTGACGAGAAGCTCTTCGTGGTCAAAACCAAGCAGCTCGGCATGGACATCGTCCCAGCCTTCACGTCCCAGACCTGCCAGATGATCCAGACCTCGGTCGCCGACCACGGCACGATCGGCAAGACCCTTCCTGAGAATGTGAAATGGGAAGTCGCCATGTTGCCGGTCTGGAAGGGCACCGAGCGTCAGAACTCGCTGGTCGGCGGCGCATCGCTCTGGGTGCTCGCCGGTCGTCCGGAAGCCGAATACAAGGGTGCAGCCGCCTTCCTCAACTATCTTGCAACTCCGGAAATGGCCGAGTGGTGGTCGACGGTGACGGGCTACATCCCGGTGACCAAGACCGGCTTCGACGCCATGAAGGCCAATGGCTTCTACGACAAGGCTCCCTATAAGGGCCGCGAACTCGCCATCCAGAGCCTGTCCTTTACCCCGACCTCGGAAAACACCCGCGGTATTCGGCTAGGCGGCTTCACGCAGATCCGCAAGGAGTTCGCAACCGCCCTTGAAGCAATCTTCATGCAGAACGCAGACGTACAGGGCGAACTCGACAAGACGGTGGAACGCGGCAACGCGGTTCTGCGCCGCTTCGAAAAGACCTACGCCGGACAGACTTTGAACTAAAATCTGATCCGCCCGGAGCCTGCCATAATATCGGTGGGCTCCGATCGCTCTTCTTGCGCATTGGAATTTCGACATATGGACAAGCGCGCGGCCTTTCGCAGCTGGTGGCTGCCCAGCCTATTCGCCCTGCCGCAGATCATTTTGATCCTGCTCTTTTTTTATTGGCCCGCTGTCGCCGTTTTGCGATGGGCCTTCACGTTGGAGCCCCCATTCGGCGGTGCTGCCGAGTTCGTCGGCCTCGCCAACTTCCAGGAAGTCTTTGCCGATCCGCTCTATTGGAACTCCGTTGGCGTCAGCCTGGCATTCGCGCTTTGTGGAACGCTTGCCACCATTTTCATCGGTCTTGTTCTTGCCCTTGCTGTCGACCGGCAATTGCCGGGATCCGCGCCGTTCCGGTTCCTCTACATTCTGCCCTATGCGATTGCGGGACCGGCGGCCGGTATGGCCTTCCGTTTCATCCTGTCGCCCGAGCGCGGACTGATGGCCTCGGTCAACGCGGCCTTTCCGGACTTCTGGAACCCGGCCAAATACGGCAGCCACGCGCTCATCCTCGTCATCGTCGTCTTTGCCTGGAAGTGGGCGGGCTACACCTTCATCTTCCTGCTCGCCGGCCTGCAGTCGGTCCCGCGCTCCTTGATCGAGGCAGCCGCGATGGACGGCTGCGGCCCGATCCGCCGCGCGGTCGATATCCAGATCCCGTTGCTGGCGCCAACGCTCTTCTTCCTGCTGGTGATCATGATGACCGAGGGTTTCGTCGGCGCCGATACCTATGGCATCGTCGCACGCACGACCGATGGGGGCCCGAACCACGGCACCGACGTGATGGTCTACCGCATCGTCGAGGAGGCGTTCCGAGGCCTGAACTACTCGGGTGCCTCGGCCCAGAGCCTCGTGCTCATCGGCCTCATCATGATTTTCACCTTCATCCAGTTTCGCTTCATCGAGCGCCAGGTCCATTACAAGTGAGGCTTCCATGATCCAGCGGACACCCTTTGCCAACGCGCTGACCTATGGTGTGATGATCTTCGGCTTCCTGCTTTTGATCGGCCCCTTCATCGTCATCGTGTCGGGCGCCAGCCAGACCTTCCAAAAGGTCAACGCCATACCCTTCAGTTTCGTGCCGCAGGATCGCCTCTTCGAGAATATGGGTGCTGCCTGGTCGCGCGCCAGCCTCGGCACGGCGATGCTGAACAGCTTCGTCATGGCGAGCCTGGTCACGGTCGGCAAGGTAGCGCTGTCGGCGCTGACGGCCTTTGCCATCGTGTTCTTCCGAACACCTCTGAAAGGCTTTTTCTTCTGGATGGTGTTCATCACCCTGATGCTGCCGCTCGAAGTGCGCGTGGTGCCCACCTATGCCGTCGCCGCCGACCTGTTCCAGCCGATCCGCTTGCTGATTTCCGCCGTCACCGGCTTCGAGGTCTCAGTCGACTGGAACCTTCTCAATT
The DNA here is from genome assembly GCF_014852195.1 of Ensifer sp. ENS08. Classification (NCBI taxonomy): domain Bacteria; kingdom Pseudomonadati; phylum Pseudomonadota; class Alphaproteobacteria; order Hyphomicrobiales; family Rhizobiaceae; genus Ensifer; species Ensifer sp. ENS08. The sequence continues at coordinate 137,731 of NZ_JACVBF010000017.1, read as the reverse complement.
CCTATGCCGGCCTCACATTGCCGCTGATCGCCACGGCGACTGGGACCTTTCTCTACCGCCAGTTCTATCTGACCCTGCCGGACGAACTGGCGGAGGCTGCGCGCATGGACGGGTCAGGCGCAATCCGCTTCTTCATCGATATGCTGCTGCCGCTGTCGCGCACCAACATGCTCGCGCTGACCACGATCATGTTCGTCTACGGTTGGAACCAGTATCTCTGGCCCCTCCTGATGGTGACGGACCCGCAATACAAGACCACGATGATGTCGCTGGTTGCACTCCTGCCAGCTGACAACGGCACGCCGGACTGGAACGTGACGCTTGCCGGATCGCTGATCATCATGCTGCCACCGCTCATCGTCGTCGCCGTGCTGCAGCGGTGGTTCGTGCGCGGCCTCGTGGCCACGGAAAAATGACCCCGCTTTCCCCAAACAGAAGAAACAGAGAGGTCCGCGCTCATGGCTGACATCGCAATCCGCGCCGTGCGTAAATCCTACGGCAAGAACCCCACCCTGCATGGCATCGACCTCGCCTTTGCGTCGGGAGAATTCGTCGTGATCCTCGGCCCGTCCGGCTGCGGGAAATCGACGCTTCTGCGGATGATCGCCGGGCTGGAGGAGATCACCTCAGGCGAGATCGCGATCAACGGGAAAGTCGTGAACCGGCTCGAACCGCGCGAACGCGGCTGCGCCATGGTCTTCCAGAACTACGCTCTCTATCCGCACATGACCGTTGCGGGAAACATTGGCTACGCCTTGAAGGTGGCGGGCGTCGCAAAGGCGGAGCGCCTGCGCCGGGTTGAGGAGACCGCAAAGATCGTGGGGCTTTCCGATTATCTCGATCGCAAACCGGCGGCGCTTTCCGGCGGTCAGCGGCAGCGCGTCGCGATGGCACGCGCGATCATTCGCGAGCCGAACGTGTTCCTGTTCGACGAACCGCTTTCGAACCTGGACGCCAAGCTCCGCGTCACCATGCGGGCCGAGATCCGCAAACTGCATCAGCGCCTCCAGGCAACGTCCATCTTCGTCACGCATGACCAGGTCGAAGCAATGACGCTGGCCGACAAGCTGGTCGTGATGAACAGGGGTGTGGTCGAACAGGTGGGCCAGCCGCTCGACATCTATCACCGTCCGGCAAGCATCTTCGTCGCATCCTTCATCGGCTCTCCGGCAATGAACCTTTTTGATGCCGTGGTCGACGTCGACAACGCCTGCCTCACATTCGGCGGTACGAAGATGCCGATCGAAAGAGGTCTGGCCACCCGACTGGGCGCAAGGCAGATCACGGTCGGCATCCGCCCCGAACAATGTGTCGTTGCGCCTGAAGGCGTCTCGATCAAGGTGGATTTCATCGAGGAGCTCGGCTCCGGCCGCGTCATCCACTCGGAACTGAACGGCTATCCCTTCGCGGCCACAGTCGACGAGCACACGCGCGTGCGGCCGGGCGAGAGGATCACCCTGGAACTGCCGCTCGCGCACCTGCATCTCTTCGACAAGGAGACCGGCCGAAGGATCGAGGTCGATCTGGAGCCGCGTGCCATCCGCAATTCCGCTAGCCAACCGACACTCCAAGCAGTCTGATCGTTTTCATAAATCAGGAGAACCGTGATGAACGACATCATTTCCGCCGTAGGATTCTGCAACCGGACGGGCAAGGGTGACCTTTCGACCCTTGATGCTTCCCTGCGTGAGATTGCAGAGACGGGCGCTGACGCCTGCGAGATCGGGATCTATGGCGAAGAGATCGTCAGCGGCGGCCGCATCATCGAAGACCGCGTCCAGCGCGTCGCCGAGATCACGAAGAGGTACACTTTCAACAAGCTATCGCTGCACGGCCAGATCGTCTCCAACTTCATGGATCGCCAGCACCATCATCTGCAGAAGAAGGTCGTAAGAGCGATGCTCGAGTTGTGCGACCGGCTTGGCGCGGGGATCCTCGTCCACCACTCCGGTGCAGCACAGCTTGCCGCCGGCGAGAACGCCGCTGACCTCGACAAGATGGAACGTGACGCGCTCGCAGAAATGGCCGAGATTGCCAAAGGCTACGGCGTTCGCATCGCACTTGAGAACATCTTCACGACGGAAAGCGGCCAGTACCGCCAATCCCCGAGCCAGGTTGCCGAAACGGTGCGGGCGATCGGTTCCGACAACGTGGTCGCACTCATCGACTTCTCGCATGCCTATATCGAGGCCACGCATCGCGGGCTCGATTTCCGTGATGAACTCAGGGCCATGGCTCCGGTGACCGGTCACCTTCATGTTCACGACAGTTTCGGCCTGCCCTGTACCATGAACCGCTTCTATCATCCGGCGGAAGCAACCGCGCTCGGTATCGGGGACCTGCATTTGCCGATCGGCTGGGGCGACATTGCTTGGGATGACATCTTTTCTGAGCTGACCTTCCTTCCCGATACGACGCTGATCATGGAAATCAGCGCCGAGCGCTTTGCCGATCAGCAGCTGGCGTGCCTGGAGCAAGCCAGGCGACTGGCGGCAGGCGTGGGGCTTAGGCGCGCTGCTTAACGTGCCACCGACGGCCCTGGCGGACAGCTGAATGGGGCTTCCGGCTTGTCGCAAGCAAGGACACCGGCAGGATCAAGTGTTACCGAGGCGCGCCAATCGACGAGAAGTGCGCCTCAACGTGGCAAACCTGCGCGCAAGCGCATCTGGTCTGCGCCTCTCAGCTGCGGGGCGTCGCCAGAGACCGGCCATATCGATGACGTCGTCTCCTGGCGATGACGTGAGGGGGAACCGAAGCTTTTTCCTTCGGCTTTGTTTGCACAGCCTTTCGCGGTCGACCACCGCTACCACTTTCATGCAACGAACAGAACCGGCGATCAGTGTCCCAATCGCCGGTTCGACCGTCTCACCGGTCGCGCGGTGGACAACAGGGGATACTAGCGGGTCTTCCTGTCATCGAGATCCACGCCTTCAAGCCTCGCCATCAGTGTCGCGCGATCCTCGACTGACCTGAGGCGGACTGTCAAGGCGGTACTCTTGACCGGGACCTGCGGAGGCAGGGACAAGGCGATACCTGGGATGTTCTCGGCGGCCCACTGTCTGAATCGGGGCAGCTTGTTTGCGCCGCTGATCGGCAAAGTATGACTGTATCTGAAGCTCATTGCTTATTCTCTCTGTATGCGGATTCGGCCGGATAGGTCGGCATTTGAGGGATCAACCCCGGGAGGTTCCTGGCGCCGCTCTTGCCGTCGCAGGTAGTGGCGCCAGGCATTCATCGTGCGCGACTGACCCTATGGCTGCAGACGGACTTAACTGGTCGCCGATACTTTTCGAGGTGCGGGAACGTCGACACTGGTCTAGCGCCTCAACATGAGGATCTCGTCGAGCGCCGATTTTTTCCCGGTTGCGCCGGTCGGTGGCTCCAAACATTCAGACGCGGCATCCAGGGTGCGCACGAACTCCGAAAGTTCGCGGTCATCAAGCTTGTCCGCCGCCGCGGCGAGCGAAAACCAACGCCGCTGCCTTTGTGCTTTTTCCCGCCAATCAACCAGTGTCCCGCGCACGTTCAGCCCAAACACGGCCACGCGGCAGGCAACGTTTGCACCGTTATCCAGGCGTTTCATGTAGCGATAGGTCGTCACCGGCGCCTTAGAGAGGACGCCAATGACACCGCCCTCCTCCAACGCTTCCCGCGACGCGGTCTGGCGGGGCGCAAAACCCTTTATTGGCCATCCCTTGGGCACGATCCACCGCCCGCTGCTGCGCGACGTGACGAGCAAAATCCTTGCCTCGCCATTCTTGGCGATGCGCCAGGGAAGAGCTCCGACCTGCTGCATCTCTTCCCGGGCAGTCTCCTCAGCGGCGCAACAGTTCTTATTGGTGTCCTTCATTTTCCGCTCCCCCTGCAAAACGCGCAGAGAACTGGCGGATGCGCGCTCCGTTCGCGCACGGCGCACGCGTTGCGGCAGGTGGCAGCGCAGTGCGTCTTGCACCACGGGCAACGGCGAGCAGAAAGGGGAAGATGCCGGTTGCAAGCGATGCAAACGGGGCGGGCTGGAGACGCGGGCATAGATACACTCCGTCAATAATGAACCGCACTGTTGGTCAGTGGATTCCCGGAGCGGCGGGGGCTATGGCGGCGTTACAGGATCAGGGTAGCCGGCTCCGGGTAAGGGAGCGTGCTTGCTCGATGAGCCGCGATATCCTGATGAAAGTTTCCGTATGCATACCCCTCACATCGCCCTTTCGTGCGAGCACATCAATGGGCAATTTTGTCGCGCCATACCCAACACAAGAGCGCCATAGAAATCGCGCGTTGAGGTAAGTGGCGGTAAAGGCTCAGTTTCGCACAACTGGTTTCAGAACACGGCTCTATCTTTTAACGAAGACGGACATGAGCACCTTGCCCCAAGATCGCTCGGGCGCCGCTCACCCGGCCCAACTCCCGCACCACGGGCTAATCTTCGGCGACCGCTGAATGAATGCATCCGCGGTAGCACAAGGTAGCCAGTGCCTTCGGGGTTGGCAAAGGAGCGATGCAACGCTGCTTGACGGAAACCGACCCGCCAAAGTCCTGAGACAATCATGGCGTCGCCTGTGAGGCGTCCGACGTTCGCCAGAAGGGGCGCTTGATTTCGACCAGCTGGCGTCTTGGATCGCCGGCTTTGGCTCTGTCGCGAATGAGCGCAACCAAGTCTGTCTTGATGGTGGCGTCGGACAAGAAGTAGCTGTGGCCGATGAAGCCGCCGCCGCCTGAAAACTCGACGGAATCAACCAGCACACTGCCGATTGAATCCAACCTAACAGCATGACGATTGCCGCCAGGACCACCTGCATACGCTCTCGGTCGCGTATGGCGCACGCTATGGTCTTCACCACCGCCAGCCGATAGCGTTCGCATGCAACTCCTGTAGCGGTAAGGAGTCCGCTGTCCGCGCAAGGCCAATAGCTGCCAAGGCGACCGTCGTGTCCTGATTGGATACGCCGCCGTGCGCGATAGGCATCGATAACGTCGCTAGTCAAAACGATGAGGCTGCCCACAGGCCGATTGCCCTTCCTCCCCGCTGTCACATCTCCGGCAGGCCAGCCTTTCGGAAGCCGTCTGCAAAGTGGTCCCGTACAGATGCATCGCGCAGCGGCTGGGAGTTGAGCCAATGGCCGATCGTAAAATGAGGGTGGGCGATCAGGAACAATTCTGCTTCTCGCCGCGCCTCCTCAAAGTGGCCCAATTGCGCAAGCGTAGCAGCCAGGAATTTGCGTGAGTTGGTACGATACGTGTCTTTCCTGCGCAGTGTAGCCGTTGCCGCCTCATAGTCACGCGCGGCATATTGCGCCTGCCCAAGATGACAAAGATACCAGCAGGCTGGATAGGGATTGAGCCGCAGAGCTTTTTCAATCTGTGCCAGTCCGTCGGCAACCCTGCCGTCCAGCACGGACATGTCCGACATGGCGGCCCAGGTGTCGGCGTGGTTGGGGTCTAGCTCCAGGGCCTTGGCGAAGGCGGCTTCTGATTCCTCCCATCGCCGTTCATAAGCCAAAATAGTCCCCAGAACGTAACGGCTGCCGGCATCGTTGGGGTCCAGGTCGACGGCCTTCTGCGCGAGCGTCACCGCCATCTGACGGTTCGGATCTTCGGGCTCGCCGAAGTGAGTCCAGGCCAGCCAACGATTATAGGCGAGCAGACCGAGCGCTTCGGCATATGATGGCTCAAGCTCAACCGCGCGCTGAAGCAACACATAAGCCTCACGCGCAGTCTGCGGCGACTCTTCCGTCAGCAGGCGGGCGCGCACACACAGATCGTACGCCTCAAAATTCTTCGGCCGATTGCGCTGCGTCGGGATGGTCAGTCGGCCGATGAGGGCTTCAACAATCTTGGCGTTAACTTCATCCTGTAATTCGAAAACGTCTTCCACCGTCCTGTCAAACCGATCGGCCCACAAGTGCTGGCCGCCAAGCGCGTCGATCAATTGTGCATTGATGCGGACACGACCCATTGCGCGTCTGGCGCTCCCCTCGAGGACGTAGCGCACGCCGAGATCCTGGGCGACGAGCCGTACGTCAACCGGCTTGCCCTTGTAGCCGTACACGGAATTGCGCGCGATGACGAACAGGCCAGCGGTACGGGAAAGGTCGGTGATCAGGTCTTCGGTCAAGCCGTCGACGAAAGGCGCGTCCGCTTCATCCCCACTCATATTCGTGAACGGCAATACAGCGATCGAGGGACATTCGGGCAGCGGCAATATGCTCTGCAGCGCATCCGGCCAATGCCACACGTGGACCGGGCGAGCCAGGTTCTTTAGGTAGCGTTCGCCTGCATCAAAGAAACGGTCGCCGATCTTGCCGACGATCTCGCCGTGAACTTTGGCTGAAATGCAGATACCTCCCGGTGCGGCCAGCGTCTCTAGGCGCGCCGCGACATTGACACCGTCGCCGAGAACGTCTGAACCGTCGTCAATGACATCTCCCAGATTGACCCCTACACGCAAAAGCAGGCGCCGGTCTGCGGAAGCTTCGACAGCAGTGGTGGCCCGTTGCATTTCCAACGCTGCTGCGACCGCGTCCACCGCGCTACCGAATTCGATTAAAAATCCGTCGCCCATGACCTTGAAGATGCGCCCCGTGTAACGCATCACAGCCGGCTCGATAACGCCAGAACGGAGTTTCCTGAGGTCCGCCAGCGTTGCGACTTCATCAGCCTCCATCAGGCGTGAATATCCCACCACATCGGCAACGACGATGGCGGCAAGGCGACGCTGAAGAGATTGATCCGTCATGTTGAGGACAAGCCTAACGACCGAGCTCGCAAGGTATTGTTCAACCGCGAGTGAGTCAACAAGTCGCAAGAGGTAATGCCAGGCGGCCTCCGCCTCCATCGAGGATTGAGCGACTTTATCGGCGCCCTTTGTCTTCGGATGCGAGACCTACATCCAGTCGAGCCGCAGGCGCGCGTGTGCGATATCGGCCACGACCGAGACTGCGAGTGAACGTGCATCCCTCGCCTTGTCGAACAGGCCGATCGGCGCCTTGATGCGAGAAAGCAGACGCTCATCTCCCCCGCAATCACGCAGGAGCTGGCAGCGTTTCGCATGGGTCCGGCGGCTGCCAAGGGCGCCGATGTAGAACGCATTCGACGTCAGCGCCGCATAGAGCAGCGGCAACTCGCGATCAACATCGTGGAAGAGGAGCGCGACGGCGGTGTCGCCGTCTAGTTCGTCAGGCGAAGGCACTTGCCCGCGCTCGAGCACGACTGTCTCGTAGCCGGCCGCAACAGCAACGCGGGCAACCGCATCGATCTCGAGCGGAGTGCCGGCGAGGATCACCCGCGGCCTCGGCCGGTAGGCGCGCACAAAACTCTCGCCGTACCAGCCGCTTGCCTCGCTGCCGTGCTGCAGCGAAAGGGCGCGCTTGCCAGGATGATAGCGTAGCCCCACCGGCGAGCGACGTTGGAGGGTGGAAAGCGCCTGGCGCAAGACGGCCGCGTCCGCCAATACATGGATCGCAAGGGTAATGCCGCCGCCACAGGGCAGGACAATATCAAAGAACGGGGACCCTTCGCCAAGTCGAAGCGTGCGATCAAGGCCCTTTCCAAGAGCGGTGATGGTTTCGGCGGCCACGGCCGCTTCGGTGCAACCACCGGAGACGAAACCGCAATAGAGACCGTCACTGCGCACGACCATTTGCGCGCCGAGGGCGCGCGCAGCGCCGCCACGAATTTCGACGAGCGTGATGAGGGCCGTTGACTGCCCCTCTTCGAGCGATCGAGCGGCGAAAGACAGTATTTCGATTGCATCGTCCGACAGGAAGGCAGCGCGCGGTTCTGGCGAAAGCGTTTCCGGATCGGCGGCGATGCGGATCGTCATCTCACTCCACTCCTTGCGTTCCCCGCCAGCGGCGCACGATACCCGGATCGAGATCAAAGAGATCGAGCACGCGGCCGACGGTGTGGTCGACCATGTCTTCGATGCTCTGAGGTTTCGCGTAAAAGGCTGGGACAGGCGGATAGATGATGCCGCCCATCTCGGTCACATGCGCCATGTTACGGATATGGCCGAGATGAAGCGGCGTTTCTCTGAGCATCAGGACGAGGCGACGACGTTCTTTCAGCACCACGTCGGCCGCACGGGAAATGAGGTTGTCCGTCGTGCCCGTGGCGATCTCGGCCAGCGTCTTGACCGAACAGGGGGCGACGATCATGCCGAGCGTCTTGTAGGAGCCAGAGGAACAGACGGCGCCGATATCCTTGTTGGAATGGGTGGTCGTCGCCAACGCTTCGAGGTCCTGTCTGGAAAACGTCGCCTCGGCCGCAAGCGTGATGCAGGCCGCGCGCGACATGATCAGATGTGTCTCGATCTCGAGGTCACGCAGCAGTTCGAGGATGCGCTTGCCGTAGACCACGCCCGACGCGCCCGAAATGCCAACGATCATGCGTCTTGGATGCGTCATCGCCCTATCCCGCGCTTTTCAGGAGTGCTGCGGCGCGCGCGCAGGCCTCGTCGCTGATGCGGGCGCGCACGCCATGGAAATTCGGGCCGCGCGTCGCATCGAGCCCCATCCGCGAGGTCGTGCCGATGCCGCTGGCGGAGGGGTCGAGCGCATTGCCTGGCAGGCCTTCGATGATGACGACGTCCTTGTGCGGCTGGAAATGAGTTGCAAGCGCCCAGAGCACCTCACTGTCGCGGGTAATATCGACATCCGCGTCCAACACGACCACGGTTTTCAGGTACTGGTCCCAGCCGAGAAGGCCGAGCATGACCTGCCGCGCCTCCCCCTCACGCGTCTGGTTCATGGCGATGTAGGCGTGAAAATGCGTGCCCGACGAGGGGTAGTGTACCGCGGTGATGGAGGGAAAGCGCGCCTTCAGCTTCTCCACCACCTCGGCCTCGCGCGGCACGCGGCCGAGATTGAGGTGTTCGGCCGAATTGCCGCCGGCGACGCTGACGAGGATGGCATTGCGCCGGCGCATGACGGTTTCGACGGTGAAAAGGTTGTTGGTCGAGCGGTCGGAGGAATAGCCTGTGAACTCGCCGAACGGCCCCTCCTCCACATGCGCCTCGGGATCCAGCACACCTTCGAGCACGATCTCGGCATGGGCGGGAACACGAATGCCGTACTTTGGTGTCCGCACCACCTGAAGCGGCTCGCCCATCAGGCCGCCGGCAACATCACGTTCGTCTTCGCCGAAGGCAAGTCGGGCAGAGGCTGCGATCATGAAGAGCGGATGGCCGCCGATGACCATCGCGACCGGCATCGGCCTGCCCTTCTCCTTGGCCATGTTCATCAGCCGCCAGAGATGGCCACGCGAATGCAGCGAGGTGGCGAGCGAATTCTTCGAATGGATCATCGCGCGGTGGTAGCTGAGATTGCCGGCGCCGGTTTCGGGATGCTCGCCGATGATGATGCCGCTGGTGATGTATTTCGCCCGGTCCGTGTCGAAGTGCTTGAGCATCGGCAACGCGTTGAGATCGACGGCATCACCCGAGACGATCTCCTCGGTGATCGGACCTTCCTTCAGGACTTCCGGCGTGAACGGCCGGTTGGCGCGTGCCTGGTAGGTCTCGTGCAACCTGTCGGCGGTCGAACCGAGCAGACGGGCGATACGATCGCGTGAGGCAAAGATGTTGCAGAGGACCTCGCTGCCGACGCCGCTGACATCCTTCAGGTGCAGCATGGGATGTCGCCCCCGCTCAGCCAGGTTCCAGATCAGCGCTGTCGCATCCTGATCGTCTAAGACCGGCTGGTCGATGGTGATGACATCTTCGGGGTGCTCCGCCCTGTAGTCGGCGAGGAAGCTGCGGACATCTTGCTTGTGGTACTGGGTCATATCTTTGCCTCGACGCGACTGGGGGGTGACGGCGCCCGGAATGGGCGCCGTCGTCTTTACTCAGGCAAATTCCTTGTGCTTGCCCGTGGCCCGGTCGACACCGGCATAGCTATCCTTCAGACGCGCCTGAGCGTCCCTCAGGTCGCGCGGCGGCGGCGACGGATCGATGCCGACGAGCTTGGCGATGTTGTTGCCGAGATAGCCTTCGAGATCGTCCTCGGAGAGATTGATGCCGTGCGGCGGATCCTTGCAGAGCACTTCCAGTTCGCGCAGCCACATGCCCGGATCGTTCGGCGGGCTGTCCGTGCCGAAGACGATCTTGTTCTTCGGCAACTGCTGGGCGAACTCCACGATGCGCGACTGGAAGCACCAGCCGGACTCGCAATAGACGTTCGGGGTATCCATCGCCATCCAGAAGGACTCGAACGAATAGTTGCCGCCGGTCTGGATGCCGAAGTGACCGATGATGAAGTTCACCATCGGGAACTCGCGAATGATCGGATAAAACATCGTCGGGATGGTGTACGGGCCGTCGCCCGTGTGGATGAGCACGACGACGCCGAGTTCGGCACACTTCTTCATCGCCGGACGCAGCCAATCAAGCGCGCGGTCGGGGCGATAACCGTGCATGTTGGCGTGCAGCTTCAACATCTTGAAACCGTATTCCTTGACGTGGAATTCCAGCTCCGCAGCGCCGTTTTCAGGTCCCCAGCGCGGGTTGTAGTTGAAGTTGCCGATAAAGCGTTCCGGGTACTTCTGGCAAAGCTCGGCGCAATAGGCCATGTAGTCGCGAATGCCGTCGCGACCCTTGCGGTTGCCGTCGCGGTAGCCGGTGTTGCCCGGCGGCGGCTGGATGAAGCCCATGTCGATCCGGCGCGGCTTGCCGTTGATCATGTAGGGACCGTCCATCAGCTTGAGCATGCGCTCGCCGGTGAAGGGCTCGCCCGTGTGACGCCACGCCTCGTCGACGAGGTTGGTCGGGTGAAGATGGGTATCAATGATCATTGTTCACTCCGTTCAAATTTACGCGGCAAGGGCGACGCCGTGCTGGCGCAGATACGCCTCGGCTTCCTCGACGGTGGCCGGTGGCTTCGTCGCTTCCAGCCCGATCATCCGGGCGACGTTGTTGCCGAGGTAATCTTCGAGCGTATCCTCATCGAGGTTCAGGCCCTGCGGCGGCTCGTGGCAGAGAACCTCCAGGAGGTTGATCCACATGCCCGGTTCGTTCGGCGGCGTATCCGAGCCGAAGAGGATCTTGTGCTTGGGCAGAACCTTGGCGAATTCAACGATGCGCGACTGCAGGCACCAGCCGGATTCCACGTAGACACTCGGTGTGTCGAGTGCCATCTGCATCGGCTCAAACACGTAGACGCCGCCGGTCTGAACGCCGAAATGCGCCAGGATGAAGTTGACCTCCGGAAACTCGCGGATGATCGGATAGAACTCCGTCGGGATCGAGTACGGTCCGTCACCGGTATGCACCTTCACCATCAGGCCGAGATCCGCGCACTTCTTCAGTGCCGGTCGCAGCCAGTCGAGCGCGCGGTCCGGGCGGTAGGCGTGCATGTTCGCCTGCAGCTGCACCATCTTGAAATCGAACTCCTTGGCGTAGCGTTCGATCTCTTCGGCGCCGTTCTGGGTGCCGTAGCGCGGGTTGTAGACGAAGCAGCCGAGGAAGCGGTCGGGGTGCTCGGTCACCATCTTTTCCGTGTAGGCCATGTACTGGCGGATAGCGGCCTTGCCCTCGAGATCCATCACCTCGTGGGTGTAGATGGTGTTGCCTTGCGGCGGCTGAATGAAGGCCTTGTCGATCCGGCGCGGCTTGCCGTTCACATAGTAGGGGCCATCCATCATCTTCAGCAGCTTGTCGCCGGTGAACGGCGGTCCGTCGTGTCGCCAAGCCAGGTCCACCAGATCGGTGGGATAGCAGCTCAGGTCAATAATCATAGGTTTCTCCTGTCGTAGAGGGTCCGGTCGATGCGGGGCCGCGCGATGAACGCCATGCCGGCCAAAGCCAGGCCTGGATCCGCGATCTCAGGAAATGCCGAAGACGGAGGGAACAGGCCGGCGCATAAGCTCCCAGGGCGGGGCAACCGGGTGTTCCTTTGGTGATCAGCATCGACATCGCAGCCTCATCTTCCAACAGACGGTGAGCAATTGTCGGTGCTTCTACTCGCCTTCAAAGGAACCACTTCGCGCGATTCTTGTCAACTCAAAAAATGAGCTAAACAATTGTTTTTAAAACGATTTGTGTCGTTGAAAGCAGCAGCAACCGCCCGCGCTGGAGGGGCGCGGGCGGCTCAGACAGAAAGGCTTACGCAAGCGCCGTCCGGCGTGGAGATTCGCTGCTAAGGCACCAGGCATGCACGCAAGTTTCTGTCGATACTTTCGCGGTCGAGATTGCGGCCGATGAACACGAACTTCGACTTCCGTTTGTCTTCGCCCCAGGCGTGGTCCGGGCGGAAATCGACGAGCTTGTGCACGGCCTGAAGCACGAAGAAGCGGTCGTCTCCGGCAACGGAAACGATGCCCTTTGTGCGAAAAATGTCGTCGCCGTGCTCGCCGAGGTAGCCCTTGAGGAAACCTGCAAGCTTCTCGCCGTCGAAGGCTTCGGGATAGACGAAGGAGTGGGATTTCACCGTCGCGTCATGCTGGTGCGGCCGAAGGGGGGTCGCGTGCGCGCGTCCGTGGTCATGATGATGGTGGTGCCCATGGTCGTGATGCGCATGGTCGCAACACGGCTCCTTGCAATTATGGTGATGATGGTGATCGGCATCGCGATCGTCATCCATGTCGATGTCGAGAATTTCCGCCCGCTCTCGCACATAGGACGGCCGGAAACCCTTGACACCGAGAATGTTGGAGAGATCCACCTTGCCGTAGCTGGACCTCAGGATGGGTGCTGTCTGGTTCAGCCTGCGCAGCGATGTTTCCAGCGAACCGAGGGCATCCTCCCCGGCAAGGTCTATCTTGTTGACGAGGATGCGGTCGGCCGCGACGATCTGGTTGACCGCCTGGTTGTCGCTGCCGTCGAGCACCGGATCGTAGAGATGCTGGTCGATGTGCATTGCGTCCACCAGCGTGACGACGGCGTCGAGCTCCACCTCGTCGGCCACGCTACGGTCGACGAAGAAGGCGGTGGCGACCGGCGTCGGGTCGGCAAGACCCGAGGTCTCGACGATGATGTGGTCGAACTTGTCCTTGTGGCTCAGGAGCTTCTTCATCACGTCGATCAGGTCGTTGCGCACGTCGACGAAGCAGCAGATGCAGCCGTTCTGCATCTGGAAGATTTCCTCGTCTGAGGCCAGCACCAGGTCGCTGTCGACGTCCACTTCGCCGTATTCGTTCTCGATCACCGCGATACGGTGACCGTGACGCTCGGTGAGAATGTAGTTGAGCAGTGTCGTCTTTCCTGATCCGAGGAAACCGGTGAGGATCGTGATCGGGAGTTTCTGCTGGCTTGCAGGTTCGATATGCATGTTCATGCGCCCTTCTCCCTCAAGGCTTTCAGGATGTCTTCCGGTGTGATCGGATAGTGGTGGAAGCGAACGCCGATGGCGTCGTGGATGGCATTGGCGATGGAAGGGCCGATGGCGATGATCGGATCTTCGCCCACACCCTTGGCGCCCCAGGGACCACCCGGGTCGGGCGCTGCCTCGAGGATGATCGTCTCGATGTCGGGCATGTCCATCGACAGCGGCATCTTGTAGTCGACCAGGCCCGCATTGAGTGAGCGCCCGGTCTTCTTGTCGATGACGTAGTCCTCGGTCAGCGTGTGGCCGATGCCCTGCTGGATGCCGCCCTCGATCTGGCCTTGCGCCGCGATCGGGTGAATGACGCGTCCAACGTCGTGCACCGGCACGACGCGCTTAACCTCGACGATGCCCGTTTCCGTGTCGACGTCCACCTCGGTGAAATGTGCGGCGAAGGAGTAGGATTTCGTCGGCTCGTAAGTGCCGTTGGCAACGATATTGGCGGCAGGAATGCCACGTGAGGGCCCCATGGCCTCCGACACCGTCATAGAGCGATCTGGCTCGGCAATGAGGAAGACCTTGCCTTCGGAAAGGTCGATCTCGTCGGGCGAGACCTGCAGTTTCATCGCTGCCCTGGCGAGCACGGCGGCGCGGACCTTGCCGGCCGCCATCTTGGCGGCTGTGCCGACCAGATAGGTCGTGTGGCTGGCAAAGGCCCCGATGTCCCATGGAACCACGTCCGTGTCGCCATGGATGACGCCGACATCCTCGAAGCGGACCCCGAGCTCTTCGGCAACGATCTGCGCCAGCGCCGTATGGGCTCCGGTGCCAAGTCCGGCAGCGCCAGTCAGCAGCGTCACCGTGCCGTCCTCGTTGACCTTCACCGTGGCGTTGCCCTGTTCCTTGATGCCGGGATAGGCGGACGAGCCGTGCATTTCGCAGCCGATGCCCCACCCTTTACGGATGTGCGGGCGCTTCGGATCTGGAGCCCGGTCGCGGTTCCAAAGCGCCTTCCAGTCGAGCACGTCGATGCCGTGCTTGAGGCAGATTTCAAGCCCGTGACCGAGGATCGGATGGCCTGATGGCGCGATGTCGCCGGCGCGCACCACGTTCTTCAGCTTCAGTTCGGCCGGATCCATGCCGAGCCGTTCGGCCGCTTCGTCCATCTGGATGTCGAGCGCATAGTAGCTCTGCACCACGCCGTAGCCGCGGAAGGCGCCGTTGATCGGGGTGTTGGTGTAGACGCACCGCCCCTCCAGCCGCACGTTCTCGCAGCGATAGAGCGAGGTAGCGGCGGTGGTTCCAACGATGGTCACGCCCGGGCCATGGGACCCGTAGGCGCCGGAATCGTAGACCAGCTTCATGTCGCGGGCGACGAGCGTGCCGTCGTTCTTGAAGCCCTGCTTCAGCCAGATCCGGCAAGGGTGACGGGAACGACCGGCCACGAATGTCTCATGGCGGGTGAACTCCATCTTCACCGGCCGGCGGGTTTCCTTCGCCAAAAGCGCACAGAGAAACTCGTGCTGGAACAGGTCCTGCTTGGCCCCAAAGCCGCCGCCCATATGGTCGACGAGCACGCGCACCTTGGTGAGCGGCAGGCCTAGCACTTCTGCAAGGATGCCGCGCACCATGAAAGAGGTCTGGGTCGAGGTCCAGAAGGTCAGCTTGTTGGAACCGTCCCAGTCGGCGATGCAGACGTTCGGCTCCATGTAGGCCGGGTGCGGCCGCCCGCCGGCAAACGTGCCCTCGAGAACGAAGTCCGCCTCGGCAAAACCCTTATCGATGTCACCGCGGTTGACGCGCACCGGGTCGAGCACAAGATTGCCGCCCGGCCCAACGTCGTGGATCAGTGGTGCGCCTGGCTGCGCGGCGTCCTCCGGCTCGAAGACGGCCGGCAAAGGTTCGTATTCCACCTCGATCAGGTCGAGCGCCTCGTCGGCGATCTCTTCGCTGATGGCGGCGACGGCGGCTACGCCCTCGCCCCAGAACCGCACCTTGTCGTCGAGAATGTACTGGTCCTTGGTGCAGGAGGCCGAGCGTGGATGCGGCGACCCATAGTGCAGCACGCGTGGCACGGTCTCGTGGGTCAGCACAGCCTTGACGCCCGGATAGGCGAGCGCCTTGCTGACGTCGATCGACTTGATGCGCGCATGGGCGATCGCCGCGCGCTTGATCTTGCCGTGCAGCATTCCGGGCAGCTTGATATCGCCGGTATACTGCGCCTCGCCCGTGACCTTTTCGAGCACGTCGTCGCGCTTGACGCTCTTACCGACGATCTTGAACTCGCGCTGTTCAATGGGGGTGGTCATGTTCATGGTCTTGCAGCCTCCATCTCGCGCGCGGCCGATTTGATCGCGTCGAATATCTTGGTGTATCCCGTGCAACGGCAGATGTTGCCGGAGAGCCCGAAGCGAATGTCCTCGTCAGTCGGGTGCGGATTGTCGTCGATGAGCTTCTTCGCCATCATCAGGATGCCGGGCGTGCAGAAGCCGCATTGCGAGGCACCGTGCCGCATGAAGGCATCCTGCAGCGGATGCAGTCGATCGACACCCGGCTGGAGCCCTTCGACGGTCTCGACCGCACGGCCTTCGGCTTCCACGGCAAGCATCAGGCAGGCGTTGACCGGCTCGCCATCGACGAGCACGGTGCAGGCGCCGCAGTCGCCGACATCGCAGCCCTTCTTGGTGCCGGTGAGGCCGACCTCGTCGCGCAGCGCATCGAGCAGGGAGCAGCAGCCATCGACGGCCATCTCGCGCGCCTCGCCATTCACGGTGAATTCGACCATCCGTTTCATGCGAAAGTCTCCAATGCCTGTTTGATGGCGCGACCGGTCAGGACGCCGACCATGTCGCGACGGTAGTCTGCGCTGGCGCGCACGTTGCTGATCGGCGTGCATTCCTCCATCGCCCTGTCGGCAGCACTCCTGACAGCCTCAGCATCGAGCCTCGTGCCCCGCAGCATGGCTTCGGCTTGCGGCGCGCGCAGCACAGTGGCGCCGACCGCACCGAGCGCGATGCGGATGTCGCTGCAGACGCCATCGTCCATCGCCAGGCTGACGGCGACGCCGACGGTGGACAGCTCCATCGCCTTTCGACGGCCGTGCTTGAGATAGGCCTTGCCGGTATTGTCACCCGCCGGCGGCACGGTGATGCCGGTAACGATTTCGCCCTTGGCGAGAACGGTCCTGCCGGGGCCGGTGAAGAACTCGCAGATCGGCACCACACGCATGTTGGTGCGGCTGTAGATGTGCACGAAGGCGCCGTCCGCCACCAAGGGCGGAATGGTATCGGCCGACGGCGAGGCGCGACAGATATTGCCAACGACGGTCGCGCGGTTGCGCACCTGGATGGAGCCGAGCGAGGCGAGTGCTGAACGCAGGTTCGGATATCGCTGGCGCACCAGCGACAGGTTCTCCAGCCGTCCGACGGTCACCAGCGCACCGAAGGTCAATCCGCGCGTCTCGTCATAGGTGATGTCGGACAAACCAGGGATCTGCTTGATGTCGACGACGTTGCGCACGCGGCGCAGCCGTTCGCGGATCTCGACCAAAAGGTCCGTGCCTCCGTTGAACAGGAATGTGTCGTCGCCGAGCTCGGTGAGAAGACGGGAGGCATGCTCCAGCGTTTCCGCCCGATGATAGTCGAAGCGTCTCATGGAATCCTCTTGGGGTTGGGGGCTCCGGCGGCGCGCCGCCGCCGGACTAATGGTGTTGTTCTCTAGGCAGGGTCGGCAGCCGGCGCGCCGTCCGCGAGTTCGGCCTCCTCCGGCTCTTTCGCCGGAACGCCGTTGAAGAGAATGTTGAGCAGTGCCGCCGCAAAGGTGCCGACGAGCACGCCGCTGTGCAGGAACTTCTCGATCGCCGCCGGCAACTGATCGAAGATGTTTTCGGCAACGACCGGCACCATGGCGAGGCCGACGCTGACGGCGACGATGTAGAGATTGCGGCGATTGGCCACGAAATCCACCTTCGACAGGATCTTCACCCCCGTCGCCGACACCATGCCGAACATCACGATTGCCGCACCGCCGACGACATAGCTCGGGATCGATGCGCTGACGAAGGCAACCTTCGGCAGCGAGCCGAGCAGGATCAGGATGGCGCCGCCCGCTGCCACCACGAAGCGGCTGAGCACGCCGGTGATCTGCAGCAGTCCGACGTTCTGCGCATAGGTCGTATAGGTGAAGGTGTTGAGCAGGCCGCCGATGATGTTACCGACACCGTCGGTTCTCAAACCCCGGGTCAGTTCTGCCTCGGTGATCTTGCGTCCGGCCATGTCGCCGACAGCCAGGAACTGGCCGGTCGATTCGATCATCATGACCGTCATGACCGCACAGAGCGACAGGATCGACCAGAACTCGAAGATCGGCCATCCGAAGGCGAGCGGGTGAATGATACGCACCCAGTCGGCCTCGGCAACGCCGTGGAAATCCACCTTGCCGGCAGCGATCGCGACCACGAAGCCGATCCCGATCCCGATCAGGACCGCAAGATTGGCCATGAAGCCCTTGAGAACGCGGGTGAGAAGCAGGATCGACATGAGCACGATGGCAGCCACGGCGAGCGCGAACGGCGCGCCGTAGGCCGGGTTCGGGATCATGCCGTCCGGACCCTTGATCATCGGCTGGCCGCCTGCCGCCCAGTTTACCCCGACGCGCATCAGCGAAAGGCCGATCACCAGCATCACCGTGCCGGTGACAACAGGCGGGAAGAACCGTACCCAGCGGCCGAAGAACGGCGCCACCAGGATCGTGAACACCCCGGAGCCAATGACCGCGCCGATGACGCCCGGCATGCCGAGATCGGGATTGGTGCCCGTCGCGATAATCGAGGGTACGGCGGTGAACGAAATCCCCATCATGATCGGCAGGCGAATGCCGATGTTCCAGATGCCGAGCGCCTGGATGAGGGTGACGATGCCACAACAGAAGAGATCCGCGCTGACGAGCATCGCAATCTGTTCCTTGGGCAATTGAAGTGCGCTGCCGACAATGAGCGGCACGGCGACCGCTCCGGCATACATGACGAGAACATGCTGTAGGCCAAGGGCCATCAAACTTGGGATCGGGTAGGTTTTTTCGACAGGATCAGTCGTATCGGATTTATGCATTCGCTTTCCTCCCAGCGAACAGCTTCCGGCGCGGTGGGAGGGCAACTTCGGCCTCATGATCTGGTCACCGCACGCCGTACAAAGCGGATCATGCGGCTGGCCAAATCAGCAAACAATCGGCACAATCATATTTATTCATATAGTAATTGAATGAATGGACCGGCATGGACATCACGCTGAAACAGCTTCGAGCCTTCGTCACCGTAGCCAATCTGGGGCAGTTCACCCTCGCCGCCGACAGGCTCGGCTCCTCGCAGTCGGCGGTGAGCACGCTGGTTCGGCAGCTGGAGCAGAATTTGAAGCTGCGTCTCTTCGACAGGCATACGCGTCTTCTACGGCTTACGCAGGCCGGCATGGACATCTTGCCGGTTGCCGCACGTGCCGTCGCCGACATCGATGGCATGGTGGAGAGCTCGCGCGAGTTGAATGCGCTGAGACGTGGTAAGGTTTCGATTGCAGCGGGCACCGTGCAGGCGGCTTTGATGCTGCCGCAGCTCGTCAACGCCTTCACCCGGCTCTACCCCGATATCACCGTCGCTCTTCATGACGTGGCGGAGATCGCCGTCCTGGAACAGGTGACCAACAGCTCGGTCGACCTCGGGATCGGAACCGTGCCGGAGGACGATACCGAATTGATGGGTACCCGGCTGACGACCGACGAATTCCTCATCGTCCTTCATCCGGACGACCCGCTGGTCAGGCTGCGTGAAATTCGTTGGACCGACCTGGTTGATCGCAAGCTGATCGGTCCGCACCGCGGCAATCCGATCAGGGACCGCCTCGAAAACGAGCTGGCACGCAACGGTATCGTGCTGCCCTTCGACAAGGCGATGCAGGAGGTGGCCTTGCCGCTGACGATTATCGGCATGGTCGAAGGCGGGCTCGGCGTCGCGATCATGACATCGGCGGTCACACGGCTTGCGACCTCCATGGGCCTCGTCGTGCGCACGCCGACCGAGCCGCACATCAAGCGCGAAGTCAGCCTGATCCAGAAACGCACGCGCTCCCTCTCTCCGGCCGCCCGGCGGTTTCGCGACTTCCTGCTGAAATCCGTGCACTGACGTTTCCATGGAAAGACGTCTTGTATTCAGACGCGACCTTGCGTTTGACCACGCGCATTTTCCGGCGTTATCTGGGCGCGCTGCTGGACCGCGGAACGGCGGGCAGGCAGGGCGCAGCCTTCGCTGCGCGCGGCGGGCTTTCGGCCGGCCGCCGCTCCCAGCTCAAGCCAAACCAGGAGCAACTCATGGCGCATTCCCTGAAAAGCAGCACCGAAGCGGCACGGTCGAACCGGCCCAACCTTTCCACAGATGCCATCCGCAGCACCAAGGAAGATCTGGCGGCCTGCTTCCGCATGGCGGCGCGCAACGGCTTCGAAGAGGGCATCTGCAACCATTTTTCGGCTGTCGTACCCGGCCATGACGATCTCTTCATCGTCAATCCCTACGGCTATGCCTTTCGCGAGCTGACGGCATCAAAGCTGCTGGTGTGCGATTTCAAGGGCACCGTCATCGACGGTGACGGTGAGCCGGAGGCAACCGCTTTTTACATCCATGCCGAAATCCACCGCCGGCTGCCGCGCGCAAAAGTCGCCTTCCACACGCACATGCCCTATGCGACCGCCTTATCCATGACCGAGGGCGCCCCCTTGATTTGGGCCGGCCAGACTGCGCTGAAATTCTACGGACGCACCGCTGTCGACGAAAACTACAACGGCCTTGCCCTCGACCATCGGGAAGGCGCTCGCATTGCTGCTGCAGCGGGCGACGCCGATATCGTCTTCCTGAAACACCACGGCGTGCTGGTCCTGGCGCCGACAATCGCCGATGCCTGGGACGATCTCTACTATCTGGAACGGGCGGCCGAAGTGCAGGTGCTTGCGATGTCCACCGGACGGGAAGTCCTGCCCGTCGCCCCACAGATCGCTGAGGCCGCTTACCGGCAGATGCGCGAGGGTGACCCGGAGTCGGCACGGGCCCATCTTGCCGCCATCCGCCGGCAACTCGACGCCGAGGAACCGCAATACAGGCACTGAATGCGAACCAGGGCCGATGCCAAAAGCGATCGCATCGGCCCGTTCCAGATTGCCGGTCAACCAGTTGATCAGGCGTCTCTTTCCATGACGTTGGCCATGCTCGAACGGTGCCTGGCGATCGGCAATTAATACGATCCATTTATCAAATAATTGAAATAATGAATTTGTTTGAATTAAAAGCGCGTGCTTAGTTTCCCGCCATAACAACAAGGTGGGGACGACATGGTACGTGAAAATCCAGCTGCGTTGCTCGCAAGACTGATCCCCGGTCAGTCCTTTGCCCTCACGGGCGGTACCGTCATAAACGATGACGGCTCGCAGTCGGCAAGCGACATTATCGTCGGCGCCGACGGGCGCATCACGGTCGTCGAGCCCTTTCTCGACACCGGTTCGTGCGGCGCCTGCATAGACATTTCCGGCATGCTCGTTTCGCCGGGCTTCGTCGACGCGCACCAGCATCTCGACAAGACGGGGGTGCTGCGGTTTACGCCAAATCCCTCCGGCACGCTCCAGGGCGCCCGCGAAGCCTTTGCGAAATACGCCCGCACCGCCGGCCCCGACGACATTCACAAGCGCGCGACGCGCACAATCGGGCGATGTCTTTCGCGCGGCACGACCGCGATCCGCAGCCACATCAACGTCGACAAGGATGCCGGTTTCCATGGCATCGAGACGCTGGCCGCCATTCGCGATGCCGAAAAGCACCGCATCACGCTTCAGCTCGTCGCCTTCATGACGCCGCATCCGGGCCAAGACTTCGAGTGGCTCGGCAACAACATCGACGGCGCCGTTGCGCTCGCCGATGCCGTCGGCGGAACGCCCGCCGTTTCCGAGGACCCGCCGCGCTACCTCGACATCCTGTTTTCGGCCGCTGTGAAATCCGGCAAGCCTATCGACCTGCACCTCGACGAACACCTCAATGCCGGCGTGCATCTCATCGACGCCGCACTCGAACGCGTCGAGCGCTTCGGCATGCAGGGGCGCACCGTCTTAAGCCACGTCTCGGTGTTGAGCGCCTTGCCGCGCCGGGAGTTCCAGCGGATAGCAGAGCGCCTGGACAAACTGAATGTCGGCGTGGTGACACTGCCGGCCGCAAATCTCTATCTACAGGGCCGCGACTACGAGATGCTGCCGCCACGCGGGTTGACGCGTGTCGCCGAACTCCATCGCGCCGGCATCACCATCGCCACCGCCTCGGACAATATCCAGGATCCGTTCGTTCCGACCGGCTCGGGCGACATGCTGGAAATCGCCCGCTGGACACTGCTTGCAGGCCATCTGCGCGGGGACGAGCTCTCAGCCGCGCACAGCATGATCACGACGGCCCCTGCCCGACTGATGGGGCTTGGCAAGGACTACGGTTTCAGACCCGGCGCGCGCGCCGACTTCGTCATTACCGACTGCATCGATACCGACACGCTGATTGCCGGCGGGCCGGATCGGGCTTTCGTCTTTTCGAACGGGCGCCTGGTCTCGCAGAGCACTACTGAAAACATCCGCCTGAAGGAGAACGCATAAAAGGGAACGGCTGCTCCGGGGGGATTGGGACTGCAATCTAATGGGAGGAATGAAATGATAACTGAAATTTCACGTCGTTTGCTGCTTGCGTCCACTCTCGGAATGGCCCTGACCGGAATACTCTGGCAGGACCTCGCGCACGCCGAAGACTTCAAGATGGGCCTTCTCGTGCCCGGCAGTGTTTCCGAAGAAGGATGGAACCGGATCGGCTACAACGCGCTCAAGGGCGTTGAGCAACAGCTTGGCGCCAAGATCAGCTATGTCGAGCTGCAGCAGAACCCGGCCTCCTTCGAAAAGGCGTTTCGAGATTATGCGAGCCAGGGCTACAAGGTCATCCTTGGCCACGGTTTTGAGTTCCAGGACGCCGCGCGCGATGTCGCGCTCGATTATCCGGACACCTATTTCCTGATCTCGTCGAGCGCGATCCACGAAGGCAACGTTATCGGGCTCAATACCGATACCAGCCAGCCCTTTTACCTGATGGGTGTGATCGCTGCGAAAATGGGCGGCAAGGCCGGCCTTGTCGGCGGCATGGAAATCCCGCCGATCCAGCAGGCATTCGCCGGCTTCAAGAACGGCGCAAAAAGCATCAATCCGGACTTCCCGATCAGCGAAGCCTATATCGGCAACTTCACCGATACGACCGCCGCCAAGGAAGCGGCGCTCAGCATGATCTCGCAAGGCGCTGACTTCGTCGTACCGAACGCTTCCGGCGCCACCGTCGGCGGCTACCAGGCGATTGCCGAATCCGGCCCGGACGTGCGCTCCTTCTCGATCTTCAGCGACTTTACCGAGGTTGCGCCTAACAACATTCTCGGGCTCTACGTCGCCGACTATGCTCAAGGCGTGGTCGAAGTGGTTCGCGCGATCAAGGAAGGCCACCCGCCCACGGAGAACGTGGTTTTCGGCCTGAAGGACCCGAAGGTCATCTCGTTTACCTTCCGCGACGACGGCCCGGTCTCCGTGCCGGAGGATATCCGCGCCGAGGTCAAGGCAATCAGCGCCAAGATCGCCGCCGGCGAGATCAAGACCGGCGCAGAATAGCTGCCTCCATGCTGCGGCGGGATATCCAGCCGCAGCCACTTCCCGCATCACACCAATGGACACACCCATGGCTGAGATAAACCAGGGAGTGCGTGAGACCGTGAATTCTCAAGCAGCCCAAGCTTTCTACAGGACACTCTCGCAGGCTGCGATCAGCGCCCTGACACCCATCGCGGCAGTTCTCGTCGCACTCGCCTTCGGCGCCCTGCTGCTCTGGCTCAACGGCTTCAACGGCAGCGACGTCGTCACCGTCATGGTCTTCGGCTCGTTCCAGGACATACGCTCGGTCGGAGAAATTCTCCTGAAGGCGACGCCGCTGATCCTGATCGGTGCAGGGCTGTGCGTCGCGTTTCGCTGCTCGATCTGGAACATCGGCGCCGAAGGCCAGCTCTATGTCGGAGCGATCGCCGCAACCCTTGTCGGCACCAGCATCGACGGCCTATCCGTCTGGGTGCATGCGCCGCTTGTGATGTTGGCGGGGGCGCTTGCGGGCGCCGCCTGGGCTGGCATAGCCGGCTATCTGAAGGTGCGCTTTCAGGCAAGCGAGATCGTCACCACGATCATGCTCAACTACATCGCCCTCATCCTCACGAGCTATCTCGTCACCGGTCCGATGCGCGATGCGAGTGCCGCCTATCCGCAATCGGCAAGGCTGGTGCGCGAAGCCTGGACGCCACGCCTGGTAACCGACCTTAGGCTTCACATCGGCATCCTCGTTGCGGTGGTTCTGGCGGTTGCGCTGTACATCTTCCTGCGAAGAAGCAGCCGCGGCTTTGCGCTGCGCGTCGTCGGTCTCAACCCGCATGCCGCCCGCTATGCCGGCATGAACGTCGCCAGGAACGTCATGATCGCGATGTGCATCAGCGGCGCGATGGCAGGCCTTGCCGGCGCCTTCGAGGTGGCGGGCGTCACACGTCGGCTCTACCAGAACATTTCGCCGGGTTATGGTTTCGAGGGCATCGCGGTGGCGCTCTTGGCCGGCAACAATCCGTTGGCGGCAATCCTGTCGGGCGGGCTTTTTGCGACGCTTCGCTCCGGCTCGGAAGTCCTCCAGATCACCTCACAGGTCCCGCAGGTCCTGGTGTTGGTCATTCAGGGCATCGTCATCCTCTCGGTCGTCGCCTTCGCAAAGCTGCGCGACATCCTCAGGACTGTGGCTTGAAAGCATGGAAACTCCCGCGTCGCCGTAGACCGCCCGCGGGAAAACAAAACTTTGGCGATATTCCTGGAGGGTCGAACCCATGGACGACATGATTTCTCTCACCTTTCTCGCAGCGCTCGTCGGCGCCGCCTGGAGGCTTGCCACCCCCCTGATCTTCGCCTCGATCGGCGAGGTCTTTTCCGAGCGCGCCGGCGTGCTCAACATCGGGCTCGAAGGCACGATGCTCGTCGGCGCCTTCTGCGGCTTCGCTTCGGCCGCAGCCACCGGCAACATTCCGCTCGGGCTATTGGCCGGCGTTGCCGGCGGCATGCTGTTCGGGCTCGTCTTCGCCGTCTTCACGATCACCATCAAGGCGGACCAGATCGTGGTGGGGGCGGCCCTCAACCTGCTCGGCATGGGTCTGACGGCCTTCCTCTTTCGCACCTATTACGTTTCGACCGGCAAGGGCATCGAGATCGCCCAGCCGGTCCACATACCCTGGCTGAGCGATCTGCCCTTTCTCGGAGAAGCGTTCTTCCGCCAGAACCTGATCGTCTATTCCACCGTGCTGGTCGCCATACTCGCCACCCTGGTGCTTTACCGCACCTCCTTCGGCCTGACGCTTCGCGCCGTCGGCGAGCACCCGAAGGCCGTCGACGTCGCCGGTCGCAGTGTCGTTGGCTACCGCTATGCCGCCGTCCTCGTCGGTACAGGCCTTGCAGGGCTCGGTGGCGCGTTCCTCACGCTTGGCCATTCCAACCAGTTCGTCGAAGGCATCACCTCCGGCCGCGGCTTCATCGCCCTTGCCGTCGTGGTCTTTGCCCGCTGGTCGCCGATCGGCGCCTTCTTCGTCTCGCTGCTCTTCGGCCTCTTTTACGCCCTGCAGCTCATGCTCCAGGCGCAAGCATCGATCGTCGTGCCCTACCAAGTGCTGCAGGCGCTTCCCTACATCATGACGATCGTCACGCTCGTCGCCTTCCGCGGCAAGGGTGCCGCACCCAGCAAGCTTGGCCAGCCCTACGAGATGAGGTGATCGACATGTCGGCAAAACCGTTCCTGCGCATCGACAATATCCGCAAACGTTTCGGCCCTATCATCGCCAGCGACGGCGTTTCGCTCGAAATCGAGGAAGGCGAGATCCATTCGCTGCTCGGCGAAAACGGCGCCGGCAAGAGCGTGCTGATGAGCATGATCTGCGGCATGGTCCGGCCGGATGAAGGCGAGATCGTCTACAAGGGACAATCGGTGCGCTTTACAAGCCCACGCGACGCGATCCGCCAGCGGATCGGCATGGTGCACCAGCACTTCATGCTGGTACCGAACCTGACCGTGGCAGAAAACTACATCCTCGGCCAGGGTTCGGCGCTCAGCGTCATATCCGATATCGACAAGGTCCACCGAAAGATCCGCGCGCTTTCCGAGCGCTACGCCCTCGACGTGCGTCCCGACGCAATCGTCGAAGACCTCTCGGTCGGCGAGCAGCAGCGGGTGGAAATCCTGAAGGTGCTATTCCACGGTATCGACCTGCTCATCCTTGACGAACCGACCGCCGTTCTCACCCCGCAAGAGACCGACCGCCTCCTTTCGCTGATGGGTGATCTGGTGAAGGATGGGAAGACCGTCGTCTTCATTTCGCACAAGCTGGACGAAGTGATGCGGGTCAGCAATCGCATCAGCGTCATGCGGGACGGGCGCGTCGTCAATACGGTCAGGGTCGGGGAGACAAATGCGCGTGAGCTTGCGCGCATGATGGTCGGTCGTGAGGTGCGCATGGAGCTCCCGCGCAGCCCCAAACCGCCAGGTCGCATCGTGCTTTCGGTGGAAAACCTCACCTGCCGCGCCGAGACCGGCCTTCCGGCCGTGCGCGGCGTGAGCCTCGATGTACGCGCCGGCGAAATCGTGGGCATCGCCGGCGTATCCGGCAACGGCCAGACGGAGCTTTCGCTCGCGCTCTCCGGTCTGCTGCCGGTCGATTCCGGGCGCGTCGTTCTCAACGGAAATGATATAACCGGGCTCGACCCGGCAGAAATCAATGCCAGGCGTTTTTCCCACATTCCGGAAGACCGCCACAAGCACGGCATCGTCTTGCCGCTGTCGCTCAGCGAAAACACCATTCTGCAGCGTTACGACCAAAAACCGTTCGCGACGGGGGGCATGCTCAACCGCAAGGTCATCGGCGAGCACACCCGCGACCTGATCAAGCGGTTTCGCGTGAAGAGCCGGGACGAGAACCAGCCGATCGCAGCACTTTCAGGCGGCAACCAGCAAAAGCTCGTCGTCGCGCGGGAGCTGGCGCGCGATCCCGATTTCATCCTCGTCAATCAGCTCGCGCGCGGCATCGATATCGGCGCGATGGAGTTCGTGATGGAGGAGATGCTGCGCCAGCGCGACAGCGGCCGCGCCATTCTGCTGATCTCCACGGAACTCGAGGAGCTGTTTGCAATCTGCGACCGCATCGTCGTCATGTTCCACGGCGAAATCCTTGGCGAACTGCCGCCCGACCGCGCCCGTCTCGACGAACTCGGCCTGCTCATGGCCGGCAACAAAGAGCAAGCCGCACTTGCGGGGTAGACAAGCCGAGGTCTGGCAGGCTTTGATGGGAGCGATGTAAC
Organism: Ensifer sp. ENS08; assembly: GCF_014852195.1. Classification (NCBI taxonomy): domain Bacteria; kingdom Pseudomonadati; phylum Pseudomonadota; class Alphaproteobacteria; order Hyphomicrobiales; family Rhizobiaceae; genus Ensifer; species Ensifer sp. ENS08. Next base: position 111,020 of record NZ_JACVBF010000017.1, on the reverse strand, counting down.
GGGAGGCCGCGCGTATATGAACATAACCCTGCGGCAACTCAGGGCCTTCATTGCTGTGGCCGAGCTCGGCCAGTTCAACATCGCCGCACGCAACCTCCATCTCACCCAGTCCGCGGTCAGCATCCTCATCCGGGATCTGGAACGGGAGATCGGCGTGCGCCTGTTCGACCGGCACACGCGCATGGTCTCCCTCACCCTGGTCGGCCAGGAATTCCTGCCCCAGGCGCGCAAGATCATGAAGGACCTCGAGCTTGCCGTTGGCGACGTGCGCGACAACGCTTCGCTGAAGCGTGGGCAAGTGACGATCGCCGCGGCGATCGTGCTTGCCGCAACGGTCGTACCGCCGATCATCGCCAGATTCCTGAACAAGTATCCGGAGATCTCCGTCAACATTCGCGACATGCCGGAAGAGCAGATAACCCCGGCGCTCAAGCGCCACGAGGTCGATATCGCCGTCGGCACCCTTTCGGAGGAAGACCCCGAAATCGCCGCCACCCCGCTGCTGCGCGACAAACTGATGCTCGTCTGCCGCGAGGATCACCGGTTTGCCAAGCGTAAATCCGTGCGCTGGGCCGAGCTCAAGGACGAAACGCTAATCACGCTTGCCGCCTCCAACCCTTTGCGCAACATCGTCGAGCACAACCTCATTCGCGTCGTGCCGAACTACCGGCCAAAGTACGAGGTACGCTTTTCGACAACGGCGATCAGCATGATTGCCGCCGGAATGGGCGTTTCGGTGCTACCGGAAAACTCCGGACAGCTCGCCTCGGCCGTCGGTGTAACGACAGTCGATCTCATTGACCCCATCGTCATGCGTGACGTCTCTTTGCTTCAACGGCGCCACCACAGCCTTTCGCCTGCCGCCGAGCATCTGAAAGCGGCCTTCATCGCCAGCGTTGCGAAACAGGTCTGAGGCCTGGGAAACGGCCGGTCGTCTCGCTGCCCAGCGCCGTCCGGGCACTTTTCTCCTACGCGCAAAGGCTTGAACTCACACCAATTGCTGTGCGGGAAACCCCTTGGCAGCGCTCCGTTTCAGACATGCACGTTTGTTCGCTGAACGACGCAATGACGAAAACTGCGCGGGACATCTGTGGTTCCCGTTCGGGCGCGCGTTTTCCCTTATCGTTATATTTCTTGAAATATAACGATAATTGGGTTTACCTGTGATGAAAGGCCCGTTCGCGGATGTGCAATGCGGACGGCCGCGTCGCGAAGTGCCAGCAACTGCCCTAGCTCCGGAACGCCCATGCCCACGTTGCCCCGTCTCAAATCCCACGGTGTCCCCCTGCCTGCCGCAGCCTTGTCCTTCGCTGCATCCCCGGATGGCCACACACCCAAGATCAGTGCCCATCGCTTGCGGACCTGGGACATTGCCTCGACATTTCATTGCTCGATCATCGGCACCTGCCTGACGGCGGGAGAATTGCGCCAGGTCCTGATCAGGACCGGACAAGACGATGTGCGCACTGCGACGGACCATACCCTGCACGGTCGAGGCGTGTGGCTTGCTGGTCAACGGGATCAGGCGGCAAAGTTGCTCAACAAGGCGCTCGACAAGCGCCACGAGAGCAGCATCAAGCGCATTCCCCGGCAGGCCGATCAAGACGAACTCCGAAACATCTGGCGCAATTCCTTCGAGCGCGGCGACATCGCCGGCCCGTATTGGGCACTGATGAGCCATCCGGGAACATCGCCAGCACTAATGCGCGAAATCTTCGGAGAAGTGCATATGCTGTCGCACCTTGTCGGCAGCGCAAGTCGGCTCGACATCGCACGGCTGACAGAGCTGGAAAGGGAACTCGAACAGGAACGCGAACGAACCGCCCGGCAGGAGACGCGTCTGAAGGCGGCCGCCGATGAGCGGATGGCCCTGCAACAGCGCCTCCGGCAATTGGAGGAGAGAGCGATCCACGCCGAAGCAATCGCCGCGTCGGTCGCACCCTTGGCGCGCATTGCAAAAAGCACGAGGGGTCTATCCGCAAGCAACGAAGCGGACGTGACGCGCAACGAGGCCTTCGCCCAGCGCCTTGCCGCGTCTGAGGAGAAATCCGATGCCCTTCAGCGGGAACTGGAGCAGATGCAGGATCTGCGTTACGCGGTCCTACGCGAAAACGAAGCCCTCGAGACGGCAATCACAGCTCAGCTCAGAGACGACGGCAGCGCGCCGCCCGCACAGCTCAGCGGCCCCGTGCTCTATGTCGGCGGCCGACGCAATCTGTTTGATCATCTTCGAGCCTACGCAAGAGTGCGCAACATCGACCTCCTCCTCCACGACGGAGGCATGGAAGACAGCACGACGCTCTTGCCCGCCCTCGTCGGGCAGGCAGCGACGATCCTCTTTCCGGTCGATCACATCAGTCACACGGCGGTGGGCCTGGTCAAACGCCTTTGCCGCGAGCAGCAAAAACAATACCTGCCGCTTCGCTCTGCCGGACTTGCCAGTTTCCTCACGGCCATCAGCGGCGCCGGCGGCGCCTATGGACGTTTCTAGCTCCGGTGGTCTGCCGACGGCCGGTTAACGAGAGAGCGTCGTTCACCGGACGATAAGGAACAACCCGCTGACGATGGCAAAGCCCAGAACGGCGATCCGAAGACCGCGGCCGCCGATGCGGCCATGCACGTGCTTTGAGACCGCACTTCCGAGCAGAACCGCCGGCGTCAGGTAGAGGGCGACGAGCAGTTGCTCTGACCCAACGCGCCCGGATATGGCCAGCACGACGAGGGACATGACCTCGCCGACGAAGAAGCAAAGGGCCACCGTTGCCCTTAGCACCGGCGCCTTGGCATGCTGGTAGAGCAGCGCAAGCGGCGGGCCGCCGATACCCGTGGCAGTTTCGGTGACGCCCGTAAACAATCCGACCCCGAGCGCACTCGGCCTGTTCGGCGTGAACGGCGGGGCTATGAGCGCGGTGACGGCTGCGACCACCGTGAACACACCGACGGCAAGATCCAGTTGTTCGATCGAAAGCGCTGCCAGCAGCCAAAGGCCAGCAAACGTTCCCGCGAAGCGTCCGATCGTGATCCAGGTCGCGCCTGACCAGTCGACATGGGCACGCTCTCGCGCTGCCACATGTAGATTGAGCGGCAGCATCAGCAAAAGCAGGGTCACCGGCAGAAGATCGGGCTTCAGCATACCGACGATCGGCGCGACGATCAGGGCGAAGCCAATGCCGAGCGCCCCTTGAATGAAGGCCGAAACGAATGTCACGGCAGCCAGAACGGCAAGAAGACCAAAACTCATCGGTATTGTCCAAGGCGGCGATGTGCTTCGGAGAGCGGATGAATGCGCTGGATCGGCGCCTCGGCAATGGCGGTCGTCGTTTCGCCTCTCACCTCTTCGAGCAGTGCCCGGGCGTCCCAATCAATCGGCCAGCCTTGCCAAAGCCGAAGCTGGCCGCTGGTAAAGACCGCGTCGATCTGATCGCGATTGCCGTAGCGGACAAGCTCCCACGTCAGATCGTGCGAGGGCGTGAACTCGGGCCGATCGAGGTCGACGAGCAGGAAGTCGGCGGCAAGACCTTCGGTGATCGAGCCGGTCACATGAGACAGGCCTGCGGCGTCTGCGGCGCCGGATGTTGCCCGGTCGAGCCACAGCCAGCCACCGCCGCAGGAAGAATCCCCCGTTGCAAGACCAAACCCCGCGCGCTGGAGGCCCTCGGCCGCGTCCATCAGACGGAACGCGTCGGCGCGGGTTCCGTCCGTTCCGAGCCCGAACCGCATGCCGAGCGCTGCCATTTGCAGGGCTGGTGCGACGGCATTCCCCTTCCACAGGGTGGCGACGGGATTGTAAGCGACAGCCGTTCCTGTCTCGCGCAAAAGATTGAGTTCATGCGGCGTGACGAGCGTCGCGTGCGCGAGGAGGACCTGAGGGCCAAGAACGCCCAGATGCGCCAGGTGCTCGATCGGTCGCAATCCTTTCGCTGCCAACGAGCGTTCGACGGCAACAAGGTGTTCGTTGACATGGGTCTGGAACACCACCCCGGACGCGGCTGCCAATTCGGAAACCGCTTTGAGCATTCCGTCAGTTGCGGCCTCCGGGATCGAAATCGCCAGCGAGGGATGGATCAGCGGGTCCTGCCTGTAGGTGGAGACGTGCTCTTCCGCCTGGCGCAGGATGACGCCGGGTTCGGCGATCTGCGCACTTCCCGAAAGATCGTTGCAGATAAAGCCGACGACGCTGCGAAGCCCCACCTCCCCTGCAGCCCGCACCAGAGCGCCGACATGACCCTTTGAGCGGGTGCCGGCATCGACGGCGGTCGTGAACCCCCCACGCAGCGCTTCCAATGCGGCAAGCTTTGCCGAGAGATAGACCATGCGCTCGTTGAGACTGCCTTCCAGCGGCACCCAGATCCGCCGGAAGATTTCCGACGGTTCTCCAAAGACGAGGGCCTTGCCAAGCGACTGGGTCAGGTGCGTATGGGTATCGACGAAACCGGGCATCAGGAGATGGTTGGGCAGGTCGATCGGAACAATCTCGGGGAAGTCCCGGGCGATCGCTTCCACGGTATCGATCCGCTGAAAGACGCCATCGCGCACGACGATGGCTTTTCCGGTGCGCGGGCCATCCGGCAGAAGAACTTGTCCTGGGCGCAGCATGAGGTCGCCGGCGGTCGATAGTTGTTGGCGGATTGCGCTCACTCGCTTGCTCCTTGAGTGGTGGATTGCAGGGGCGCCGCCGCAATTTCGGATCGTCCGGCTTGGCCCCAATGTGAAAAGATGGCGTTGACGACGACGGCGGTGATCGTGCCTGCGGCAAGTCCGTTGCCGAGGATCATCTGCGTCCATTGCGGAAACTGGCTGTAGACACCGGGCACCAGGATCGGCAGCAGACCCATCGAGAGGGCGGCCGCGAGGGTGAACATGGGGCCATGTTCGCGCAGATCGACGCGACGCAGGAGGTCGATCCCGATGACGCCAATAATCGAAAAGACGATGACTGCCGTGCCGCCGACGACGGCCTCAGGCAAAGCCGTGGCCATCCGGCCAATCGGGGCGAAGAGCGCGATGAGAACGAGGATGGCGCCCGCCATCGCGGTCACATAGCGAGACTTGACGCCGGTCGCGCGCACGATACCGACGTTCTCGCCGCTGGTGATGATCAGCGATGTGCCGAACAGGCCACCGACGAGCGACATCAGTGCATCGCCGCGGATGGTCGAAGGCACGATCGCATGGGCATCTCCCCGGCGGCCGACGATTTCAGCCGTCGCGATCGTCTGACCGGTCGCCTCCGCCATGGAAATGATCGAGAACACGATCAGCGGGATGGCTGCGACGAGGTCGAACTTCGGCATGCCGAAGGGAAATAATTGCGGAACGGCGATGACCGGCCCGGTGAACACACCCGACAGATCCATGTGGCCGATGGCGAGCGCGACGAGCGCACCGCCGACCAGTCCGAGCATGACGGCGAGCCGCTGGAGCGTTCCAGAAAAGACCCGCGCGGCAGCGACTGTAAGGATGATGGTGATCAGTGCCAGTCCGACCTCGACGGGCGCTGCGAAGCCCTCGCTGCCAGGCTTTCCGGTGATGGTCACGCCATAGATGCGCACAAGATTGACGGAGACCAGCAACAGCATCGTTCCAACGACGATCGGCGGAAAGTAACGCAGCAGCCTGCGGAAGACCGGCAGCGCCAGAAAGTAAAAGAGAGCCGTTACGATGACGGCACCGACGGCTGTCTGGATGTCCGTCTGCTGGGCGATCGCCAGAAAGATGGCAATTGGCGCGCCTCCCGGCACCATCACGAAGGGCAGGCGTGCACCAAACCCCTTTGGCCCGAAACTCTGGAGCATCGAGCCAAGGCCACAGACGAAAAAGGTTGCGCTGATGAGCGAGACTGTCACCGCGTCCGAAAACCCAAGGGCCTTGCTGACAAGAAAGACGGCGGTGATGGGAGACGCGGCCATCACCAGCACGTGTTGCAGGCCAAACAGGAACAGGCTGCGAAGCGGCAGCCCCTCATCGACCGGTTCGACCACTCCATTCAATTCACTCTGCATGTTTTCCTCCTCCCGGCCTCCTCAAGCCGTTATGCAAATCGTTTTGCATGCGCATCCACTAACACACAATCGCGCCTTTGCAAATCGTTTTGCTTCGGTGCGATCGGCGTGATAGAAGACGTTCATCGGAGGGCTGATGGGAAAACCTACTATCGCCGACCTTGCCAAGGCGGCTGGAGTCTCGGTCACAACTGTTTCGCACGCGTTCAGCGGCCGACGTTACGTCGAGCCGGAAACGCGCAAGCGCATCGAAACGCTGGCGCAGGAAATGGGCTATCGTCCCAATCACCGTGCGCAGCGTTTGCGCACCGGCAGAGCCGGATCTATCGCATTGGTTTCATCGATGCCCTTTGCGGTGGCGGCCGGACCGTCGAGGCTGGGCTTCCTCATGGAAATTGCTGCTGCCGCCGCCGTGACGGCTTTTGCCAGGGGTATTTCCCTTTGCCTCGTTCCTCCACTCGGGCCCCGCGACCGCCTCGACGCGCTTGAGGTGGACGGCGCCATCGTCGTGGAGCCGGAACGAGACGACCCGGTGCTGGATTTCTTTTCGTCCCGCGGGACCGAGGTCGTGTGCATCGGGCGTGCGCCCGGCCGAGACGATCTTCCGTTCGTGGATTTGCAGAGCGCCGCAACGGCGCATCTGCTGCTCGATCACCTGCTTGCGGGCGACGGTCAGGTCGGCTTGATAACGGGTGAACAAAGGCGCAATTCCTATATCGAGATGGAGGCTGTGTATGCGCAGCGCATGGCCGGAAGCGGCTCTACGCCACTCGCCATCCGCATCGACGAACAGGGGGGCGAAGAAGCGGCAGCAATCGCTGCTGAAAGCTTGCTGCGCGCCAATCCCTCCATCTCGGCCCTTTGCGTGCCGGTCGACGCCTTTGCGACAGGCGTTTTCAACGCGGCCCGCGCCACCGGTCGCCAGATCCCGCACGACCTTCGGATCGCGACCCGCTATGACGGCATGCGCGCCAAACTCGCCACCCCTCCGCTGACCGCAGTTGATCTGCACCTTGGTGAGGTGGCAGGAGCCGCAGTCAACCTGCTCTTGGCGCGATTGGAGCAGGTGAACGTCGAACCAAGTGATCTCCCGCCACCAGGTCTGATCCTGCGCCCCTCTTCGATGATTTCGTGTGATACCATCTGAGGAACGCTCAAGCCGAGAGCGCGATGGCCGGACAGCCGCGCGGCCGCGTTTAACGTCGTGACTGTCGCGCCGTCGCCATTGCCGCCTTTATCCAGGGTCTAAACGGCCCGTGGTATGAAGGAAGAAGGTCCGGCTCAGCAAATTAAGTTTTGCCAACATGCGCGATTGCCGCTAAGGCAGGCGCTGGATATGGTGCTCCGGCAAAACGCAGAGCACTCAGCTGACGAGGATGACTATGGCAACCGGTACCGTAAAGTTTTTCAACCAGGACAAGGGTTTTGGCTTCATCACGCCTGACAATGGCGGACCGGACGTTTTTGTCCACGTGTCGGCGCTTGAGGGCGCAACGTCACTGCGCGACGGTCAAAAGGTCAGCTATGAACTTGGCCAGGACCGCAAGACCGGAAAATCGAAGGCCGAAAACGTCAGGTCAGCCTGAACTTCGGATACCAAGCTTCGGGAATTCGCTCGATTGCATTCCCTCACTTTCCCGGCCGCGCCAGCGGCCGGGAAATATTATGATGTCGTCTCGCGAGGCCGTCGGGTCCTCCTTTTTTGCAGGCGATCCCAACGCACAAACGGAAACTGAGCGCATAATTCTGGTCCGGCTAACTTCTCTGAAGCTTCCGGCTCACCCTCGACACGCACGCCACGCGCTCTGGCAACGTTCACACCACCGGATATGGCCGGTTTCCGGGTCTCCCCGTCGTCGCCTTGCTGGCGATCGTCGGCCAGTCATACCAGTCCGTTGGCTTTTGCGATCGAAAGCCGCCGGGAGAAACGCCTGCAACACAGATTTCTCGCCCACCCGCTCCTTGTTCAAACAGCATTCGGCAGAAATCGCAGTTTCCCTTGCAATACTTGCCTTGCCGAGGGGTGCCAAGTGTTGTGCCTGGGAAGCCCAGAGTACATACGCAGCCTCCCGTCCCCGCAAACCAGAGGCAGCCAGAAAGTTACCGGCAGATTTCGAGCCGACGAACAGGGTGCTGCGCTCACCGTAGCTGGTAAGCGGTTTGCCGGCGACCTGCGCGCCGATTGGCCGATTGACGCCAAGGGGACCCTGGCGCTTCCTTTGTGACGCCATGAGAAACGCCATGTCATCTCCGTTTAGAGCGGCGCGCCCCACATATTGTACCCGGACGTACGCTGTCCCGCGGCGCGTCATATCCAGCATCTCTGCTGCCTTGCTGGAAATATCGATCAAACGTCCTTTGTGGAAAGGGCCACGATCATTGACGCGCACAACGACCGACGAGCCGTTTGTGAGATTTGTCACCCGCACGTAGCTGGGCAAGGGAAGTGTCGGATGCGCGGCGGAGAGGCGGCCCGGATCGTAAGTCTCGCCATTTGCGGTCCGCCGCCCTTGAACCCCCCGAGCGTACCAGGAGGCAATGCCGCTTCGATCGTAGCCCGGTTCCTCCTTCGGATAGTAACGCTTGCCTTTGACCACGTAAGGCTTGCCGACAGTATAATGGCCGGCACGCTGCGAGGTTCTTTTGCCGGAAGCATCTGGCATTTTGACATAGACACGGTGCAGCGTGGCGGGAGAATGCGCCTTCAGGCTGGTCATGTCGGGCGTAAATGTCGTGGTGCAGGCTCCACCGAACGCACAGAACATCGTAATTGCCAACCAGCGCATGACTTTAACGGTCGCTGCTATTCCATCTCCCATCCCGTTCACCATCGACTGCAACTCGACACACGCGATCGCAATGCGCAGTGGAGACGCGAGACAGGCGACGCAGCAGTGAGGGGCTGGTCGACACCAGGCGCAATCTGGGGCGTGCCGTTGGTCCGCTCCATCTATGATACCTCGGTAAAATGAGGCTACGAGCGAATGGTTCCGCCCTCCCGACCCAGGGCATATCTGCCCGACCGTTGCGATCAGAGGCGGAAATAAAAAGTCGAGTTCGTCGACTGTGTCGCACCGATGAAAGAGCACCGTCTATTTGGGTGTCAGCCGGCGGAAGCGAAACGATGGCTGAAACGCATCGAAGGCGAACTTACCCTCGCAGACGAACAAAGCCGGCGCTTCGCCCCGGCCGCCGATTTGTGCCGTACCCTGCTTACGAACCGCAGACCGGGAGGTCAGGCGAAACTTCTAGCCTTGAAAATGGGAAGGAAGTTTTCGCCCGGCGCCTCCGCCGGTCTTTCCCCGGCTCTTTGGCGATCTCCGCTCAAAAGTCGCCAGTGGCTCTTCTTCTCTGTCTTCGAAGCCCAAGGTCGTTACCGCCGGCAGGTCGCACCGAAACCTGTCTGCTCTCTTGAGGAATACGCCATATGTCTGATCGCTGGCCGTTTCCAAAGGCTGCGCGAACCGCGGTTTCTGTTACGCCGCCTTATCCGACGACAGGGCGACCACGGTGGCCGGAAACCTCAGCACCCGCGTCGGACGACAGTGCGAGAAAGCGAAGCGCCGACACGAAGCCTATGGCGGCGATAAAGAGGAAGGCGGCGCGAATATCCGGAAGCATATTATAATCGCCTCCTCCCCCGCCCAGATAGGATGCGAAGCGAATGACGGCTGCGGCAACGGCGATGCCAAGCAGTTGGGAGAGTTGCTGCAGCATCGCCGAAATCGTCGTCGCCGCGCTTCGCTGAGCAGGCGGTACATCCGCGAAGGCGATCGTCGTCAGCGCCGTAAACTGCATCGAGCGGGAAAGGCCGCAGGCAATCAGCAGCACCCACATGACAATGCGCGGCGTTTCTCCGTCGACGAATGCGAAGGCACCGATCGTCGTGGCGGCGATCATGCCATTTACGACAAGAAGGCTGCGGAAGCCGAAAAGACGCAGAGCCGGTGTGGTGACGCTCTTCATCAAAAGGTTGCCGAGAAAGTAGACGAAGACCAGCGAGCCCGTCTCCACCGCATTGAAACCCAAACCAACCTGGAAGAGCAGCGGCAGCAGAAATGGCGTCGCGTTGACGGCAAGCCGCCCGGCGGTGCCCGCCGAAAGCGTTGCGAAGGCGAAAGTCGGGATCTTCAGCACTGTCATGTCGAGCAGGGGATGCGCAGCGCGCCGCAGATGGCGGACTGCAAAAAAGCCGGCGAAAAGACCGGCGACCAGAAGGCCAAGTGAAGCGGTCCCACCCGAGGATGAACTGGAAAGCTCCAAACCGCCAAGGGTGAGTGCGAGCGCGCCTCCAGTCAGCAAGACGCCGGTCACATCAAAGGGTCGCGCTCCCTCCGCAGGCACGCGCGGCACGAAAAAGGCAACGAGCACGACACCGAATATGCCGAGAGGCAGATTGATGAAGAAGTTCCACTCCCAGCCGGCGTGGGTTGTAATCCAGGCACCGATCAGAGGGCCGATAACGGGGGCAATCAGAGCCGGCCAGGTGATGGTGGCGATCGCCCGCACCAATTCCGCCTTCGGTGCATCGCGCAGTACGAGCTGACGCCCAACTGGCGTCATCAGCGCTGCGGACGCACCTTGGAAGAGCCGAGCCACGGTGAATTGACCAAGCGACGCCGAGAAGCCGCAAGCAACGGAGGCGAGCGTGAACAGCGCGATAGCGGCAAGAAAGACCTCTCGCGCGCCAAAACGCTCGGCGAGCCATCCGGCCGGCGGAATAAACACGGCCATCGCAAGAAGATAGGCGGTGAAGCCAATGTTGAGCGTCACCACATCCGTCGCGAAGGCCTTGGACATGGCCGGCAGCGAGGTTGCGATGATCGTGCTGTCGAGCATCTGCATGAAAAAGGCCACCGCCACGACGGCCGGGACGATGCGGGTGCGGTGAAACGGAAGTGGAGAAGAGGAAATGGAGGACATCATTCAAGAAGAAGAGAGGGCGGAGACGCAGGTGCGCCGCCGCCCGAACCTACAGGATCAGTTGCTGGCAGCAACTCTTTTTAGAGCTGCGTCGTAGAAGGAGCGGTCAATCCAGCTCTCATAGTTGACTTTGCCCTTCAGCAGCCCGGCTTCGGCCATGAAGGCCTCCTCCCCCTGAAGCGCTTTCACTGCCGCATCCGTGATTTCCGGGTCCTGGAAGAACTTTCCATCCGGGTAGGTGGCGCGGACTGCCTTGTCACTGCTGCCTGTCTCCTTGACAAAGATCGTAGTCGTCTCCTCCGGGTTGGCGTCGGCCCAGCGGGCAGTCGCGATATCGACAGCCAGCAGACGTGTCACGATTTCAGGATACTTGCGGGCGAATTCACCGTTGACGCTGAGGAGATGTGGAACCGCCCAATCGGGGCTGCCCGACACGCCGGCGTCGAAGATCACCCGCGCTCCGCCCTTTTCAACAAGCGTCTGCACCGGGCCGGTGCTTTCCACGATGGCATCGACGTCACCACGGGCCAGCGCCGGGCCGGAACTTTCGATACCGAGGTTCAGGCTTTCCACATCCGCGAGGGAAAGACCTGCGGCTTTCAGTGCCTTGGCGAAGGTCGAGTGACGCACCGTGCCTGAGAGATAGGCGACCTTCTTGCCCTTCAGGTCCTCAATCTTCTGGATCGCAGACTCCGGCTTGACGACGATCTGCGTCTCGTTCGAACGGTTCCAGCTCGAAAGGCCGATGAGCTTCACGTCGGCCCCGGTCGCCGCCAGACGAAGCGACGGGTTGTTGCCGATATAGGTGAAGTCGATCGCTCCCGAACCGAGCGCAACCGTGGCAGCGGAACCGCCATCGAATGTCGTCAGCTCGATCTTGATGCCGTCCTTGGCGAACTCGTCTTCCAGCAGTTTCTTGTTGCGATAAAGGATGAATTTCAGGTGGCCCGGCGCGGTCGAGCCAATGCGGATGACCTCAGGCTTCGCGTCGTCGGCAAAGGCCGGCGCGGCACCCGCCACCGGCAGGAACGATAGCGCCAAGGTGAGCTTCAACAATGTGCGGCGGAGTGAATTCGATGTCATGGATGGATCCTTTCGAAATCGCGTGTTCGTTGGAAGAGAGGCTGGGGCTCAGTTCGGGCCGCTTTCGCCGTCGCCGCGCCAGCGGGTGGCGCGTCGTTCCCCAGCGACGAGCAAGTAGTTCAGGAGGAGGCCGATGATCGTCAGCGTCAGGATGCCGGCATACATCCGGTCTGTTTCCAGCATCAGCGACGAATTCTGGATGAGGTAGCCGATGCCGGATTGGGCCGCGAGCATCTCCGCGGCGATGACCGAAAAGAGCGAGGTCTTCACACCAAGCCGAGCGCCCGCGACAATCGAGGGAACGGCCGAGGGCAGAATGACCTTCTTGAAGAGATCCCAGTCGGACGTTCCCATGGAACGCGCTGCCTTCACCAGCAGTGGATCGACCGACTTTACGCCGACGATGGTGTTGATCAGCAGGAAGAAGACGGCCGCGTAGAATGTGATGGCGATCTTTGACGCCTCGCCGATGCCGAGCAAAAGGATGAAGACCGGCAGCAGCGCGAACTGCGAGGTATTGCGCAGGGTCTGGACGAGAAAGTCCGAGGCCTTTTCGAAGAGCGGATAGCGCCCCATCAAAAGACCAAGCGGTACGGCGACAACAACGGCAAGCGAAAAGCCGATCGCGGCGCGCTGCAGGCTGATGCCGATGTGGTCGGCAAGCTGACCCGAGGCGATCATCTCCCACAGGACCGAGAGCACCTGGCTGAGTGGCGGGAAGAACAGCGCGTTGATCCAGCCGGCGCGTGGCGCGATCTCCCAGAGAAGAGCGAAAGCGACGAGCGCCGGCAGGCCCAGCGTAATGGTTGAGAAGGCTTCACCGAGAACCGTCGGCGGTTTCTCCGCGGCACGCTTTCGGCGCGATGATAATGTCCGGCGGAGCGGCAGGTTGCGGTCGGCGATCAGACTCATCGGATCCTCCCTTAGTTGGTGTAGTTGGATGCGAGCGCCCAATCGCGCTGGGCCTTGACGACCTCGTCACGCAAGCTTTCCCAGACGCGGCCCCGATAGGCATTGAAGGCCGCGCTGTTGCGGATATCGAGGTCGCGCGGGCGCGGCAGGTCAATCTCGACGATTTCCTTGACGCTCGCCGGGCGCGCGGTCATCACGACCACGCGGTCGGCGAGGTAGATCGCCTCGTCGATCGAATGGGTGACAAAGACGACGGTCGTCTTGATCTGTTCCCAAATGCGCAACAGTTCGCTTTGCAGGATGTCGCGCGTCTGGGCGTCAAGCGCCGCGAAGGGCTCGTCCATCAGCAGCACCTGCGGATCGGTGGAGAGCGCCCGGGCGATTGCCACGCGCTGCTGCATGCCGCCGGAAAGCTGCGAGGGGAAGCGGTCTTCGAAGCCCTTGAGGCCGAAGAGATGCAGGAAATGACGTGCCTTCTCGCGACGCTCCGCCGCCGGCACACCACGCACCTCCAGGGCATATTCGATGTTCTGCAGCGCTGTTCGCCAGGGAAAAAGCGCATATTGCTGGAAGACATAGGCGGTGCGGGCATGCGGTTTGGAGACCTCGATGCCGTCGATGCGGGCGACGCCCGAGGTCGCTTCGGTCAATCCGGCAATGACATCGAGCAGCACCGACTTGCCGCTGCCGGACGGCCCGACCAGCGTGATGAATTCGCCGCGTTTGATGGTCAGGTCGACGCCATCCAGCACTGCAATGCGGCTGGAGGCGACGCCGTCCACCGTTACGGTCTGGCCCTGTTTGAGCGTAAAGGTCTTGCGCAGCGCGCTGACAGCTATGCGTTCCATGGTCGAACTCCCTTCAAACCTGCGCCACGCGGATGTGACGGGTCGGATCATCTTGCGCGCCGCCGGCGCGGCCGCGGTTCCACCCGAGCGAGCGGGCGTAGGCGCCAAAAAGGTCGCGTTCCAGCACCTCGGCCTCCGCGATGCCTGTTGGTCCGTGCGCCGCCTCGGCGACATAGAGCGCATCCGTCGGACAATAGATTTCGCAGAGAAAACAGGTTTGGCAGTCGTCTTGCCGGGCAATGATCGGCAGACCCGTTTCGTCGCGATCGAAGACGAAGGCGGGACAGATCCGTTCGCAGATATCGCAGCGGATGCAGCGGTCGACGGAGATAACCTCGATCATCGCTCAGCCCTCCCGAACCGTCTCGAAAGCGAGGTCTTCACGCACGGCGCTCACCTGATCGAGCCCGGAGACGACGATGCGGCTCGCCTGCCCGTCGTCCTCGGTCGGAAAGTCACTCCGGCGGTGCACGCCCCGGCTTTCCGTGCGCAAGAGCGCAGCCGCGACCGTCCAGCGGGCGCTCGCCGTAACCGACGCCACCTCTCGTGCGCGAAGTCGGTCGATGCCGACCGCGGGCTTTGCCTGGTTGAGGCCGGCCCACACGCCTTCCAGAATGCGGTGACTTGTCTCCAGGGCGCTGGCCTTGCGCCAATAACTCCTGTCGAGCGGCACGATCTCCTCGTGCACCGCGCGGGCGGCGGCCGCGAGATTGACGTCTTCACGTTCGCCGGCGCCGCGCAAACCCGTCGCGCCGAGCGGCCGCAAGCGCGCGGCATCACGGGACTTTCTGCTGCTCGCATGCCGGGCGGCGCCGTGACCGGCCCACCAGCCGCTGGCAATCGCCCAGGAGGCATTGATGGCGCCGCCACCGGAAACCCCACCCGTCACGTTTTCGCGGCTCGCCGCGTCGCCGGCGGCGTAAAGCCCGGTAATGCCGGTGCCACAGTCGGACGAGACGATGCGGATACCGCCGGTGCCGCGCACGGTGCCCTCGTATTTGAGGTCGACCCGGAACAGGTGCTCGAAGGGATTGATCCCCATCCGGTCGTAAGGCTGAAAACAGTTCGGCTGGCCACGACGCAGCCAGTCCTGCATCGCGGGTTCGGCAAGATCGAGCCGGGCATAGACCGGGCCGGACAGCAGGGCCTCGGCCACTTGCCGCTCGCCGCCGCCGATACCGTTCGTCACCGGCTCACCGCGGGCGTCGCGCAGCACCTCGCCGTTCTCTCGGTAGAAGGTCGCCCAGCGAAAAGGCAAACCCTTGTTCAGCGAGGAACCGTTCGGGGCGAGCGTGTATTTGCCGGTGAATTCCATGCCGGAAAGGGACGCGCCGGCCTCTGCGGCGAAGAGATAGCCATCACCGGTGAGCCCCGTGCCACCGAGGATGCGTTCGAAGAAGGCGCAGCCGCCGGTGGCAAGCACGACGGCACCGGCCGATGCGGAGAAGCTTGCGCCATTGCGGCGAGAAAGCCCCGCTGCCCCGCCGACATGATGATCGTCGCCAAGCAGTTCCAGGATAGGATGGTGGTCAAGGATCGTGACACCGGCCTTTTGCACACGCTGGCGCATGAAGCGCATGTAGTCAGGACCGCGCAGGTTGGCGATATAGAGGTTGCCATCCTCTTCGCTCGGAAAGGGATAGCCCCATTCGACGAGCTTCAGGAGGTTTTCGTAGGCGCGGTCAGCCGCGCGCAACATCCAGCGACGATCGGCAAGGCCGGCAGTGCGCTTGAAACGTTGCTCGACCGAGGCTGCGCGCCCTTCTCCCGGCGGCACACACCACGTTCCCGTGTTGGACGGAGCCGTGGCACCGCTCGTGCCGTGATAACCCTTGTCAGCCAAGACGACGCGCGCGCCGGTCTCGGCAGCGGAAAGCGCCGCCCAGGCGGCGGCGGGGCCCCCACCGACAACCAGCACGTCCGTTTCGATGTGGCGCCCGTCTTCGGTGGGCTGTTCCTTGCGACGCGATGCCATGATGTCCCGGTGTAGAAAAGGAAGCGTTGGCCGGCTGTACGGCCGGCCGTTTCACGATTGCGGATCAGGCTGCGGTGGAGAACCAGGACGGTTCGTTGCCAGCCGACCACTTGATGTTGCAGCCGATCGAGGGCACCTGGCCGGCGCCGACAGCTTCGCCCTTCAGGACCGCGTCGACCGCAGCGCGCAGATCCGCGCCCGTCACATCCTTGCCGTTGCCGGGCCGGGCTTCGTCGAACTGGCCGTGATAGGCAAGCTTGCGATCTCGGTCATAGAGAAAGAAGTCCGGAGTGCAGGCCGCACCAAAGGCCTTGGCGACACTTTGCGACGCGTCCTTCAGATAGGGGAAGCCATAGCCGTGAGTCTTTGCCTCTACACCAATCCGCTCCAGCGTTTCTTCCGGATGCGTCTTGGCGTCGTTGCTGTTGATCGCGACGACGGCAAGCCCCTGCGTGGCATAGTCGCGCGCAAATTTCGCCAGTTCCTCGCGGATCAACACCACGAAGGGGCAGCGGTTGGAGATGAAGGCGACGAGCAGCGCCGGGCTGTCCTTGAACTCGGCCAACGTGAACAGGTTGCCATCGGCATCGGGCAACGTGAAGTCCGCCGCGCGGGTTCCAAGTGTAATGGGATTGGATTCGGTTTTGGGCATGGTATCCTCCTGGCAAGCCAACAGAAATATTACCTCATAAAACACATAGATTTTATAGATATCAATTTTCTCCGGATTGCAGGCCGCGGAGATAATCTTGCTGTGCAAGGACACAAGGCTCGGATTCTCGTTTCGGAGCGGCGGTCTTTTGGCAGCGCGCGCGTCGGTCGATCTCGCGAAGTTCTACGGCGCATGAGCGGACAACAATCGCTCCAGGCGCGAACCACGCCCCCGGCCAGGCTCATCTCGCAAAACGAGCAGACGCGTGGCGACTTTCACAGGGGGGAGCGTGCGGCGCCCCAGGAAGGCCTCCTGACTCTGGCGCTTCAAACATCTATTCGACGAAAATCTTCCACGTCCAGTTCCGAAACCGCGATTATTTTTCTTCTTAATTGGTAGATTTTCTATAATTTAAGGGCGATCTACGCTGTGGAAGGAGAGCGATGTGAGCCTCGACGTCCGCGTGACCGCCAATCAGGATGCACGCCCGAAACACGCCCCCTCGGTTGATCTGCCGGCCCCGGCCATTCTTCCCGGCGATCAGGCCCTTTTCTTGAGTGAAGGTATCGGCGGGCTCGACGAAGGAGCGCATTTTCTCGATGCCCTCGCCCCCGACGAATGGACGAGGCTGAGAGCGCAGGGCCGCCAGCTTTCGTTTCGAACGGGTGAAGCAATCTTCAACCAGGGCGACGGGCACGGCGGTATCTTCATCATCGAAGCCGGCGACGTCAGGGTCTTTTACACCGCACCGTCGGGGCGCGAGATCACATTGGCCTACTGGACGAAGGGCCATTTTATCGGCGGCCCGGAAATGACGGGCGGCGGGGTGCACATCTGGTCGGGAGAAGCTCTTAGCGACTGTCGTATCCTCTTCCTTCCCGCGCCAGCGCTGAAGAAGCTGGTCGTCGAGATGCCAAATTTCGCGCTCTGTCTCCTGCAGGGGCTGGCCGCCAAGGGACGGTGCTATTCGGCTATGGCGCAGATGCTGGGCACCCGCTCCGTCATCGAACGCCTTGCCCAGTTCCTGATCAATCTCGGCGATCTGCACGGGGTGCGGGACGGGCGAGCCATCATCATCAACGCGAAGGTCACCCATGACCAGATCGCAGCCATGGTCGGTTCGACCCGCCAATGGGTGACGATGATGATGAAGCGGTTCCAGAAGGACGGACTTCTATCCGTGTCGCCGCGCCACATTCGCATCGAGCGCCCGCATGCCTTGATGGAGATGGTGTCGAAGCGCGGCGCGTGAGATTGCGCTTCGATCGCAATCAAGCAATCCGGGTCAGCGCCCAGCGCACCGTTTTTCGCACATCCGGATCCGTGTCGGAGGCATGGGCCACCAGCGGCTCGCGCGCCGATGGATCGGCAATCTCGCCGAGCGCTGCCGCGGCCTCCTTGCGGAGCGACGGCAGGTCGCTCGCAAGCTGCGCCGCTATATCGGCCACGGCCGATTGCGCCTTCAGGCTCCCGAGCGCGCTAAGACACTTCTGGCGGACCTGCCAGTAGTCGTCCGCCAATCCCGCAACGAGACCGCCGACGGCAAATGCCTGGCCGATCCTCCCGAGCGATTGCGCCGCGACCGCCCTCACCTGCCAGACATCGTCCCGTAGCGCCGCAGCAACTGCGGTGGCCGCTGCGACCTGTTTTGTGAACGACAAGGCGTTGACCGCCTCCGCACGGACAGAAGCGTCGGCGTCGCGCGTGGCTGCGATCAATGATGGCAGCGTTTCTTCGAGCTTGAGATAGGCGATCACTCCCAGCGCCTCGGCCCGCACCTGAGCGCTTTCGTCCGACATTGCTTTAAGTGCGGGACCAAGCGCTGCGCGTGAGCGCAGTCCCTTCATTCCGCGAAAACCGGACGCGCGCACAAAAGGGTCCGGATGTGTAGGCAACGAAAGGAGCGCGGGAACCGCAGACGGATCCTTCAACTCGGCAAGCCTGTCCGCCGCAGCAGAACCCACCGATCTATCCAGATCAATCAGGAGTTTCGCCAGCCCGCTGGCGGCATCGATCGTGTCGAAATCGCCGAGTGCCATCGCCACCTGAAGGCGCACGGTCGCATCGTTGTCTCCAACCATCGCCAGCAGATGCAGGAGACTGTCCGGCATCGCCGTCTCGGCAAGATCGATGACGGCGAGGCGGCGAACGGCGGGATCCGCATCAGCGAGACGGCCGACAATTTCATCGGCATTGCCGAAATCCTCGAATGGATCGAACGTCGCCATGTCAGCGCAACAGGTAGGGGATGTTGACGGTAACGGCGCCCGTCGGGCAATCCGTCTCACACGGCATGCAATACCAGCATTCGTCGAACTTCATGTAGGCCTTGCCGGTGAGGTCGCTGATACGCAACACATCGAGCGGGCAAACCTCGACGCAGACGGTGCAGCCCTTGTCGGCGATGCATTTCGCTTCGTCGACGACGACGGGAACTGTGGTGGGGGAAAGTGCAAGCGGCATGGCTCTCCTCGATCAGGCTTGGTTCGAAACGCGCAGACGCTCGTAGGCCGTCCGCTCTTCGGTCTCGATAGGAACGATGTAGGGCTCAATGGCGCGCTTCTCGGAGCTCATGCGGCCATTCACCTTGCGAAGCAGCGTGTGGCAGAACCAGTTCTCGTCGTCCTTTTCGGGATAATCGATCCGGTTGTGATAAAGGCCCCAGCGGCTTTCTGTCCGATAGAGCGATGCATGGGCGGCCATGTCCGCGCAATCGAGGATGGACGACACCTCCAATGACCGCATCAGCTCATGCGCGTTGCGCGCGACGAGGGCTGTCTCAAGGTCGTCCCTGGCCTCGGCCAATCGTTGCTGGCCGATCTGCATCCGAGCCGTCACCTTGGGCGGCTGCAGGTAGTCGTTGACGAGGCGCCGCACCTTGTATTCGAGCTGGTTGGGGGGAATTCCGTCGTCACGACGCGTCGGCGCCAGAACGCGCTCGCGCTCGAGCCGCACGAAGTCGGGATCGTAGTCCGGAAGGTCGGCTTCCAATGCCACCTCTGCCGCATGCTCTCCAGCCACCGCCCCGTTTGTGAAGGCTCCGAGCATGTAGTTGTGCGGCACGCTTGCCATGTCGCCGGCAGCATAAAGGCCAGGCACGGTCGTGCGCGCATATTCGTCGACGAAGACGCCTGATGCGCTGTGGCCGGAGCAGAAACCGATCTCGGAAATGTGCATCTCGATCATCTTGTCGCGATAGTCGGTGCCCCGCGCCGCATGAAACCGCCCACGGGAGGGGCGCTCGACCCGATGCAGGATGTCTTCGATCTCACCGACCGTGTCGGGATGGAGATGGTTGAGCTTCAGGAAGACAGGGCCTTTTCCCGATTGCAGCTCATTGTAAAACTCCTGCATCATCTGCCCGGACCAATAGTCACTTTCGATGAACCGCTTGCCCTCGCTGTTGGCGGTGTAGGCGCCGAACGGACCGGCGACGTAAGCGCAGGCGGGACCGTTATAGTCCTTGATCAGCGGATTGATCTGGTAGCATTCGAGGTTCGCGAGCGCCGCCCCGGCATGATAGGCCATGGCATAGCCATCCCCGGAGTTCGTGGGATTCTCGTAGGTGCCGAACAGATAGCCCGAATGCGGCAGGCCGAGCCTACCGGCCGCTCCCATGCACAGGATCACCGCCTTGGCCCGAAGCACGAGAAATTCCGCCGTGCGGGTGTTGACGGCGACGGCACCGGCGATGCGATCATCCTTCGCCGTCAGCAACCGGGTGGCCATGAAGCGGTTGGAAATCAGGATGCGCTCGCGTTTCAGCTGGCGATAGAGCGCCTTCTTGACCGTTTCGCCATTCGGCATCGGCAACACATAAGTGCCGAGGTGATGGACCTTCTTCAGGTCGTAGTCGCCGTTGGCATTCCTCTGGAAGCGGATGCCGAAGCGATCCAGTTCCTGGATGATGTCGTAGCAGCGTGATGCGTAGTTGAAGACCGGCGCCTGATCGACGATGCCATCGTTGGCGATCGTGATTTCCTTCGTGTACTGCTCCGGTGTCGCATAGCCCGGCACGACGGCGTTGTTCAGCCCGTCCATGCCCATCGAGATTGCGCCGGATCGTTTCATGTTGGCTTTTTCCAGCAACACGACGTTCAGCGCAGGGTTCTTCTGCTTCGCCTTCAAGGCCGCCATCGGACCGGCGGTTCCGCCGCCGATCACCAGGACATCGCAGGCAACTTCCGACAGGCCGTCAATAAAATCGTCCATGCTTCTTCCTCAAAACGTAGAGTCGGCGATCGCGCGCAGGTAGGGCCAGGGGTAGATGCCGCGATCATGGCCGTCGGAAAAAACCAGCCGGATCGCGTAGGTGCCGATTGGCTCTGCACCGCTGAGGGTGACGGCATCATAGGAACCAGCGCGCCCTTCGATATCCGCGCGCACCTGGCTGGCAGCGCGGCTGCGCGCCCGCAGCACGGTCGCCGGAATATGAGAAACCGCCCCATCGTCCCACGTGACAGCGAGACTGCTGCGTGCAGCATTGACCTTGAGACTGATAGCGATCATGGGCGCTCCTTGATGGTTCGACCATTTTAGGAAGGTGGGGCCCCGGCACACGCAATAAATTGCCTTGGCATTTCGATAGGGACACTGTCGCAGCCGAACGAGGTCCCACGAACGCGCGCCAACGCCCGTAAGGCCGGGCGACGAAGCGCACGTCCGCACCCGGCGCCCACGATCGTGGCCGCAAACCCCAACGCTCGCCGGCAGTCAAATCGAACGCTACACGGCCTCAAGTATCTGACGCTGCAAATCGACCGCACGGGGGTCAGCCAGCTCCCGCCGCGGACGCTCGAGATCGATGTCGATATCGAGCGCGATTGCCCCTTCCCGCAGCACCACCACACGGTCGGCAAGCGCCACCGCCTCTGCGACGTCGTGGGTGATCAGCACGGTGGTAAAACCTCGACCCGTCCAGATCCCCTCGAGCAGGCGATGCATTTCAATGCGCGTCAGCGCATCGAGCGCGCCGAAAGGTTCGTCGAGCAACAGGATCTGCGGCGCACTGACGAGGGCGCGGGCGAGAGCCACGCGCTGACGCTGGCCGCCGGAAAGTACACTCGGCCAATCGTTTTCACGTCCCCCCAACCCCACGTCCGCGAGCGCTCGACGGGCAGTTTCTTGCCAGTTCTGGCCGCGGGCGATGCCGACGTTTTCGATGACCCGCTGCCAGGGAACAAGGCGCGCCTCCTGGAAAAGCAGGCGCACGGACGCAAGGGTGCGGTCAACCTTTTGTCCGGCGATACTGACGCGGCCCGCTGTTGCCGCATCAAGACCGGCGATCAGCCGCAACAAGGTTGATTTGCCGCCACCCGACCTTCCGACGACGGCAAGAAACTGGCCCGCGGGAACTTCCAGGTTGAAACTGTCGAGGACGTTGAGCTGGCCGAAAGACTTTTCGACCCGCGACAGCGAAATCGGGAGACCGCCGTCGCTTTCCCTCACATGGGCCTGCAGGGCACTCATTGTCGGCCCCCCTGCTTCAACTGATAGGCCGGATGCCATACGAGAACGCGCTTCTCAATCGAACGGGTCACAACATCAGCGAATTTTCCGAGAAGCGCATAGACGATAATGCCGAGCAGGACGACGTCCGTCTGCAGGAACTCCCGCGCGTTCATCGTCATGTATCCAATGCCGTTCGTCGATGAAATCGTTTCAGCGACGATCAGCGTCAGCCACATGAAACCGAGAGCATAGCGCAGGCCGACCAGGATGGAGGGCAGCGCGCCGGGAAGAATGATGCGGCGGATCAGCGCCCTGCGGTCGAGCCCGTAGACGGACGCCATTTCAACGATCTGAGGGTCGATGGTTCGCACGCCATAGAAGGTGTTGATGTAGATCGGGAAAAAGACGCCGATCGAAACCAGAAAGATCTTGGCGGTTTCATCGATACCGAACCAGAGGATCACGAGCGGGATCAAGGCAAGATGCGGGATGTTGCGCACCATCTGGACGGTGCTGTCGAGGAGGGTTTCGGCCGGTTTCCACAGACCGGTAACGACGCCGGCGACGAAGCCGAGCCCGCCGCCGATCGCAAGGCCTATGAAGGCCCGACGGGTGGAGGCGAGCGTATGGAAAAGAAGCGAGCCATCAAGCAACGACCGCCAGAAGGCCGCAGCAATCGTCGTCGGCGCCGGCATGAGGCGGGCGGTGACGAGACCCGTGCGCGCCGCAATTTCCCAAACGACGAGAAGCGCAAGCGGAAGAGCCCATGGAGCCAGCCCGCTCCACAGGTTCTTCAGATTGGGCCTGCGGGCTTCGCCGGTAGCAATACCGGCTACCGACACGTCCACCATCAGGCACCGCCTTTGCGCACGACGTCCGCGATCGAGATCTTGTTCGGGATCAGGCCGAGTTCGAAGAAGGTATCGGCGATCGTCTGTTGCTGTTTGACGATGCCCTCATCGAGAGCCTTCACGCCGTACGGTTGTCGCTGCAGCGCGACGGCCAGCACGTCCGCGGGAATGCCAACGGAAGGCGAAAGTTCGGCGGCCGCGGCGGCCGGATTGGCCTTCGCCCATTCGTCGATCTCTGCAACGGCCTCGATCACCGTATCGACGGCCTCGGGATGGCCGTCCACGAATGGCTTTGCGCCCAGGTAGAACTGGTGGTTGGGTACGATCCCTTCGCCGTTTCGAAGTTCGCGTGCCTCGATCGCGAGCTCGGCTGCAGCCTGGAACGGGTCCCAGATCACCCAGGCATCGACGGCGCCCTGTTCAAAGGCAGCGCGGGCGTCGGCGGGCGGAAGGAAGGAGGTCTTGATGTCGCTATAGTTGAGACCAGCCTCCTCCAGCGCCTTCACCAGGAGGAAGTGCACGTTCGAACCCTTGTTAAGGGCGACGGTCTTACCCTTGAGATCCGAAACCTTCTGGATGGGGCTACCCTTCGGCACGAGGATCGCCTCGCCGCGCGGCGCCGGCGGTTCATGGGCGATATAGACCAGCGGCGCGCCGGCCGCCTGCGCGAAGATCGGCGGCGTTTCTCCCGTCGTACCGAAATCGACTGCGCCGACATTCAAGGCTTCGAGAAGTTGCGGGCCCGCCGGGAATTCTGCCCATGTGACCGTGTAGCCGATCTTCTCCAGCTTCTTCTCCAGAAGACCCTTTCCCTTGAGCAGCACAAGCGTGCCGTATTTCTGGTAGCCAATGCGGATCACTTTGTCGGAGGCTGCTGCGGGAGCGACCTCAAGAAGCGGCACCGTAAACAGGGCCGCAAGCGCTATCGAGAAAAGGCGTCTGGAAATCATAATGACGTTCTCCTGTGCGAATGGTGTATATTAGCACATATAATCGATAGATTTCACCTTGATTCTAGAGCGCCCTTTCCAAGCTTACCGCCGCCCGTAGTTTTTTCTCCTCACGCCTGGGACTTTGCGACGATAGAGCTTCCAACCATCGGCTCAGTTGAGCGCCGAAGCGACCGTCAGCAAGCCGACCAGACCGCAGGCCCTGCCAGACAGGTGTGTGCAGTCAAAACACCCTTCCTTCCCTCAGATGCGTGGTCGTGCCGTTCAGCAGGTAGTCGCCCAGCACACGCGACTTATGCAGGAGCGGGTTGTGGTTGAGAACGGTGCGGATGTTGCGCCAGTGCCGATCGAAGTTGTTGCCGCGCGAAGTCGCCGAGCCACCGCCGAGCTCGAACATGCGCTCAGCGCTTCGCAATCCGAGCTGGCCAAGAACAAGCTGCACTCGCGCTGTCGTCAGCGCGCTCTCGATCAAGGCGTCCTCGATCTCGGCATCGTTGCTACCGCCCAAGGCGGCAACCGTCCGGTCGAGCGCAACCGCGGCGGCGGCAACCGCCGTGTCGATCGCGAAGGAATTGGCGGCGATTTCGCCGATCACCTGCTGCACGAACGGATCCTGATTGGCCGTTTCGGCGCTGCTGTGGGCGGCAGATCGCGCTTGGCTGCGAACATAGGCAAGGCCGTCCGAAAGGACGTTGCGCACCGCGCCGGCAGCACTTGCCGCCAGATGCAACTGGCGCAGCGTCGAGCAGTGGCGACCGACGAGATTGTCGAGGGCGCGCCGGGCCAATTCGTGCGGAAACACCTCGACATTGTCGAGGATGACGCCGCCGCTGGCGGTCAGGCGCTGCCCCATGCCATCCCAATCGTCAAGAATGGTAATGCCCTGCCGGTCGACCGGCAGGAGAACACCAACGGCCTGCCCCTCCTCGTCCAGCGCGCTGAACGAAGCGAAGTCGGCAAAGGCTGTTCCCGTGGCATACCATTTGCGGCCGTTGAGCCTGTAGGTGTCGCCCTTTCTGGCGATCGTCGTCGTCACCTGGCCGGGGCGAGCCGTGCCTTGCTCGGTATGGGCGCCGCCAAAAAGCTTGCCGCCCAGAATAAGCTCGACCGCACCGGCATCCCGCTCACGAGGCTCGCTGAGGATAACGTTTTCGACATAGTTGAAATGGGACCGGAGCGCGTGGGCGACGTTGGAATCGGCAGCACCGATCGCCGCGATCATCTCGATGTAATCGGCAACAGAACCGCCCGGCCCGCCGAGCGCCGCCGGGATGCGCAGGGTTCCAAGTTCCAGCTCGCGGAAAAGCTTGAAGGCTTCGAAGGGAAGTTGACGCTGCAGGTCTCGTTCGGACGCGCCCTTGGCGACTTCGGCCACGAAGCCGGGAATGCGCGCGAGAAGCTGCGCGCGTGTTGGGCGGGAAACAGTCAGCACCTTGGTTATCGTCACACGTCAACTCCGACACTGAAGAAAAAGAGAGTGCAGCCAGGGTCCGCTCCGGCTGCACTCGCGCCTTCGACGACTACGTCGTCGAGATCATTTACGATTGCCCGTCGAGATAGATGCCTGCCCCATTGCTCCAGAGATGCTCGACGCCGAGCTTCAGGTTCTTTACCCGCTTGTCGTAGACGGTGATGACAGCCGGGGTGACGATGTCGAGCGTCGGCAGATCCTGAACCACCAGTTTCTGGAACTCGTTGAAGAGCTGCAGGCGCTTCTTCGGATCGATCTCGACGGCGGCCGTTTCGAGCAGTCGATCGACGTCCGGGTTCGAATACTTGGAGCCGTTGGTGAAGGGCACGCCCGGCTTGAAGTTCTTCGACCAGTAGAGCCGCTGAACACCGACGGTCGGGTCGTAGAGGTTACTCATGCCTTCAATGGCGATATCGAAGTCGCGATCGGTGAAGACGCGCTTGACGAAAGTCGCAAAGTCCTGGGTTCGCAGCTCTACCTTGATGCCCACTTTGGCAAGGGCCTGGGCGATGTATTCCGCGGTCTGCTTGGGAGGACCGGAAGGCTGGGTCGGATCGATGAACAGCTTGAAGCGGAAACCGTCGGCGCCCCGCGCATAACCTGCCTCGTCGAGGAGCTTTTCGGCCTTGGCCGGGTCGAACTCATATTTGGGAAGGTCCGGAGTGTAGAACTTCGCGAGATCCGGGCTGACAGGCCCGTCGAGCCGCGTTGCATAGCCGAGGTAGACGGTATTGACGATGAAGTCCTTGTCGACCGCGTGCGCGATCGCATGGCGCACCTTGATGTCGGCAAGATACTTGTTTTCGAGATTGAACTCGGCGCGGGCGATGCTCGGCGAATAGGGTGCCGGATCGGTATCGACGACGAGGTTCGGGTTGGCCTTCAGCCGGTCGATGTCGGTGAGCGGCAGGTTGGCCGTCGAGACCTGCACCTCGCCGGTCTCGATCGCAGCGACGGCTGCCGCCGGATCGATGATGAAGCGGAAGATGATCTGATCAAGGTAGGGCTTGGGCGAACCCCAATAGTCCTCGTTGCGCACGAAAAGCGCATGGCTTCCGCGCACCCATTCGACGAACTTGTAGGGGCCGGTGCCGACAGGCGCGACGTTGTGCGGGTTTTCCGCAATCTTTGTGCCTTCATAGAGGTGCTTCGGGACGATTGGCGCCTCGAAGCTTGCAAAGGCGGTCAAAAGGTAAGGAGCCGGCTTGGCAAGGATCAATTCGACCTCATGCGAATTGAGAATATTGGCCTCCTTCACATGGGCAAAGGTCGCCCGACCACGTGGGTGGTTTTCCTTAAGCGCCAGGATCGAAAAGGCGACGTCTTCGGCCGTGAAATCCTTGCCGTCGTGCCAACGGACACCCTGGCGCAGCTTGAACCAGTAGCGCAGGCCGTCTTCGCTGACCGTCCACTCGGTGGCGAGCAGCGGCTGAGGATTGAAGTCCTTGTCATAGGTGAGCAGGCTCTCGGTCGCCTTGCCGCTGATGTAGTAGGCAGCGCCGGCGCTATGGGCGATAAGGACGAGAACTGGCGGTTCGGTGCCGATGTTGATCGATACGCTGCCGCCGCGCGGCGGCTCGTCTGCCGCGAGCGAGGGCACCGGCAGCATTGGAACGGCAATCGCGCTCGCCAGCGCAACGGAGGAAAGGAGGAACGCGCGCCGCGTCGGCTTGAAAGTCCCGTTGTGTCTTGCTGTCATCTGAGTATCCCCTAGCAGGCGAAGCACAGGCAACGCCGATTTCTCCAGCACCCCTGTCAGGGTGTTAGCCAGACTTTATAAAATCTACTATATTTATCGAGATAGTGTAATTCTAAAGTCCAGGGCTTTTCTGAAAAAAGCTACTCAGGCCGAAGCCTTTGCCGGACCGGCGATGTGCACGCAGACAGGATGAGTGTCTGTAAAAGCCGCCTTGGTGGAGGAAAAGTTCCCGAAGGGCCCATCGCACGACAATCCATCCCAAGATCGGCGGGCAAAAAGCAATCGACAAAATACATATGATAAATAGATTATTGCGATCTGCGCGCCCAGCATTCTGAAGGAGTTCTCCATGCGTCCCGAATTCATCGGCCATACGTCCAACAGGGAAGGGTCCGACATCGTGCCGGCCTCCGGTCCGGTCATCGACAAGACCTATATTCGCAATCACGTGCAGGCCGCGGAGGCCGCCGGCATCGATCGTCTGCTGATCGGCCAGTTCGCGCAATGGCCCGACAACAACCAGATCGCCGCCTATGTCTTCAGCCAGACCGACCGGATCGGGGCGCTGCTTGCCCACCGGCCCGGCCTGATGGCCCCGACACTCGGCGCGCGCCAGCTTGCCACCCTCGATCAGTTCTCCGAGGGCCGCTTGTGGGTGCATATCATCACCGGCGGATCCGACACGGACCAGGCTCGCGACGGCGACTTCGAGGATCACGACACCCGCTATGCCCGCACCGACGAGTATCTGCAGGTGCTGAGGAAAGTCTGGGAGAGCGATCAGCCCTTCGATCACGAGGGGCGCTTCTACAGGTTCAAGGGCGCCTATAGCCAGGTAAAGCCGTTCCAGAAGCCCCGTATCCCGATTTCCTTCGGCGGTTCGTCCGATGCGGCGATCGCCGTTGCCGGTAAGCACGCCGATATCTATGCGCTCTGGGGCGAACCGCTCGACGGCGCACGGGAAACCATCGGCAAGGTACGCACAGCGGCGATTGCCAATGGTCGCGCGGCAGACGATATCCGCTTCACCCTCGCCTTTCGCACCGTCGTGGCTGAGACCGAAGACGCCGCCTGGGCAAAGGCGGCCGATATCCTCGAGAAGGTCAAGTCACAGGTCGCGCGCTCGGCCGGCGGCAACGGCGAGAAGCTGCCATCTAACGTCGGTTCTGTTCGCCTGCGGCAGGCCGCCAGCCGCGGCAAGGTGCTGGACAAGCGGCTCTGGACCGAAGTCGCAGAAGCGAGTGGCGCCGGCGGAAATTCGACAGCTCTTGTCGGGACACCCGAACAGGTCGCCGACGCCATCCTCGACTATTACGACGCGGGCGTTTCCAACTTCCTCGTTCGTGGCTTCTACCCGACAGAAGATACCGTCACCTATGGGCGTGATGTCGTGCCGCTGGTCAAAGCTGGCATTGCTGAACGCCAAGCGAGAAAGGTTGCCGCCGAATGACCGCTCCGCTCGATATCGTCGACATCCATGCCCATCTCTGGCCGCCAGCCTGGCGTCCCGGAGGCAAATACGATAAGCCCGCTGGCGCATTTTCGCCGGAGATACATCGAAAGATCACGACGCCTCAGGCGCTGGTCGACGAACTTGAACAAGGCGGCGTGTCGCTCGCTGTGGTCACGGCGACGATCGAAAGCCTCTTCGGATTGGAGGCAAGCATACCGCTTGAAGCCGTCCGGGAGGCCAACGACTGGCTTGCGACGCTTTCGCGCGAGCATTCTACCCTCACCGGATTTGCCGTCGTCGATGCCTTTGCCGGCGACGAAGCGGCCCGCGAAGCCGAGCGGGCAATCGTCGAGCTCGGTCTTTCAGGACTGGTGATTGACAGTTCACGCGCCAGCAAGTTCATCGCCGATCCCGCCGTCCGCCCCACGCTCGAAGTTGCGGCGCGCCACAGGGTTCCGGTTTTCGTGCATCCCGTTGCCCACCCGGACGCCGGCGTTCTGATCGACGGCGCCGGCAATCTCGGCAACTCGCTCGGGCGTGGATTGATGAACGGCGTCGCCTTCCTGTCGGTCATCCAGTCTCCGCTACTCGAGGAACTGCCAGACCTGCATCTGGTCTTTGCAACGCTCGGTCTGGGCGCAATTGTCCAGGCGGCACGCGCCGGCATCTATGCTCGCTCTGCCAGGGAAGCGGAGCGACGGCCCAATATCTACTTCGAAACAATGGGACAGGATCCGGACATCGTACGCACGCTGACAGGCTTTTTCGGCGCAGACCGCGTGCTTGCCGGCACGGACTGGCCAATTCTTCCTGCGCTCGATGCGGACGCGTTGCGGCAGAGCTTGGAGCAAGCGGGACTAAGCGATCAGGAGGCACGTCTCGTTGCTGGCGGCAACGCCCGGCGCCTTCTCGGCCTCAGGCACCAGCAGGCCGTAGCTGCGGAATAGTCACGCGCAAAACGAAGCCCCGGATCGATGATCCGGGGCTCTTTGCAACAGGATGGCACTGGTCGGGAGGTACCCAGCCAGGACCCTCTCAAGCGACGCGCTGCGAGCGGGCGAGCGGGATGATCTCGGCTTCGCCCGCGCCGGACCGCGGCTCGCGGCCTTCGAGCGGGTGGCCCGGATCCGTGAAGCCCGGTGTCGACGGATGACCGGGCGCGACCAGGCGATCAACCAGCGCCTCGTCTTCCGCATCGAGCTTGACGTCCAGCGCGCGGATATAGCCATCCCAATGCTCTTCCGTGCGGGGCCCTGCGATGGTCGAGGTGATCAGCCGGTTGTTCAGCACCCAGGCGAGCGCGAAATCGGCGGCAGCAATTCCCTTGGCCTTCGCGTGTGCGGCAATCTCCTTGGCGATCGCCACCGATTCTTCGCGAAACTCCACGTCATGCATGCGCTTGTCGCCGCGTCCGGCGCGGGTATCGGCAGCTGGCGCTTCGCCGGGATTGTACTTGCCCGTCAGAACGCCGCGGGCGAGCGGGCTGTAGGACACAGCACCCAGTCCATAGGCTGCAGCCGCCGGCAGCTGCTCGGCCTCGGCGGTGCGGTTGACGATGTTATAGAGTGGCTGGCTTGCGATCGGCCGATCGATGCCGAGCTGGTCGGCGAGATGGGCGACTTCCGCAATGCGCCATCCCCGGAAGTTTGAGACCCCGAAATAGCGCAGCTTGCCGGCCTTGATCAGGTCGGCGATCGCCCGCACCGGCTCTTCGAGCGGCGCATCGAAGACGGCGCGATGAAAGTAGAGGATGTCGATGTAGTCCGTGCCGAGATTGCGCAGCGAGTTTTCGACAGTCTGATAGACCCATTTGCGCGAATAGCCCCCGAGGTTCGGCCCCTTCGCACGCGAATTGACGAACTTCGTTGCCACCACCCAATGGTCGCGGTTGGCCTTGATGCCGCGCCCGACCACCTCTTCCGACTTGCCGTCGTGGTAGACGTCGGCCGTGTCGATGAAGTTGATGCCCTGCTCGCGCGCCTTGTCGATGATGCGGAAAGCAACGTCGTCAGGCGTCTGGTTGCCGAACATCATGGATCCGAGCGTCAGCGGCGACACTTTGAGGGCGCTGCGCCCAAGATAGCGATACTCAACCATTCAAGTTCTCCATTTCAGTTGATCTGGTCCGCGACATGACAGGCCACCTGATGGCCCGGTTTGATGGCGCGGAATTCGGGTTCGGTGACGCGGCAGAGGTCCGTCGCCAGCGGGCAGCGGGTGTGGAACCGACAGCCCGACGGAATGTCGCTCGGGCTCGGCAGATCGCCGCCAAGGGGAGCCGCCTGCCGCGGCCGCGAGGGATCGGGAACCGCAGCCATCAAAGCGCGCGTGTAGGGATGGCGCGGGTCCGACCAGAGCGTCTCATTGTCGGCGCTTTCCACGATCCGGCCGAGATACATGACCAGAACCCGGTCGCAGAAATAACGCACCACAGACAGGTCATGGCTGATGAAGAGATAGGAAAGACCGAACTCCTTCTTCATCTCCACCAAAAGGTTCAGGATCTGCGCCTGGATCGACAGGTCGAGCGCCGATACGGGCTCGTCGCAAACGATCAGGTCCGGGTTGAGCAGCAGTGCGCGGGCAATGCCGATCCTTTGCCGCTGGCCGCCCGAGAATTCGTGCGGATAGCGATTGATGGCATCGGCGGGCAGCCCGACCTTGGAGATGATGCCGGCAACGGTGTCACGCCGCTGCGCTCGGCTGCCGGCCCTGTGCACGATCAGAGGCGCCTCCAGGATTTCACCGATCGTGTGGCGCGGATTGAGCGACGCGAAGGGATCCTGAAAGATCATCTGGATCGACTTAGCACGTTCCTGAGCCGACCCTGGTCAAGTCTCGTGATGTCTTCGCCCTTGAATTCGATCCGCCCCTCGGTCGGATCGACCAGGCGCAAAAGCGTCTTGCCAAGCGTCGACTTGCCACAGCCGCTTTCGCCGACAAGCCCGACGGTTTCACCGCGCTCGACCACGAGATCGACGCCATCGACGGAGCGCAAGAGGCCGTCGCGCGTCTTGTAGTGTGTCTTCAGATCAGAGGCTGAGATGAGCGGCATCGGGCACGGCCTTGAGGGACGAAGTGAACGGGCAGGCAACGAGCCTCTCCGGCGTCTGAGCAATCAGCGGCGGCACCTGATGGCCGCAGCTCGCACGCGCCTGGCGACAGCGCGGCCTGAAGGGACAGCCGGCCTCGCCGGCCGCCGAGACGATCGACCCGGGGATCTCCGTCAAGCGGCCGCTCAGATAGTGAAGGTCGTTCTTTAGCCGTGGCGAGGCCGAAAGCAGCCCGCGCGTATAGGGATGCAGCGGATCGTTGAATAGATCTCCGGGCAAGGCCTGCTCGACCTTGCGGCCGGCATACATGACGACGACCTTGTCGGCCCATTGCGCGACGACGCCGAGGTCGTGGGTGATCAACACCACAGCCATCTGAAGCTCGCGCCTGAGCGTGTCGAGCAGGTCGAGCACCTGCGCCTGGATCGTCACGTCGAGCGCCGTCGTCGGTTCGTCGGCGATCAGCAACTTTGGCCGGCACGCAACCGCCATGGCAATCATCACCCGCTGGCGCATGCCGCCCGACAGCTGATGCGGATAATCGTCGACCCGCTTTTCGGCGGCAGGAATACGCACGAGCTTCAAAAGTTCGATCGCGCGTTCCCGCGCCGCTCGACCTGAAAGCTTCTCGTGCACCTTCAGCACTTCGCCGATCTGCCGGCCGATCGACATGACCGGATTGAGGCTCGTCATCGGCTCCTGAAAGATCATGGCGATGTCGCGCCCACGCAGCTGCCGCATCTCGCGCGCATCGAGCCCCAGAAGATCGCGGTCGTCAAAGACGATGCGGCCGCTGGTCACCCGTGCTGCGCGCGGCAGCAACTGCATCAGCGCGAGCGCGGTCAACGATTTGCCCGAACCGGACTCGCCGACGATCGCCAGCGTCTCCCCCGCCCCCACCTCGAACGAGAGATTTCTGACTGGCTCGGCACGCGGAAAGCCGATGGTGAGGTCTTCGACCTGGAGCAGCGGCGCCATCGTCAACGATCCCCAGTGAAGCGGGGGTTAAGGGCATCGTTCAGCCCGTCGCCGATGAGATTGAGCGCAAGCACCGTAAAGACGATGGCGAGGCCCGGAAGGGCCGTCAGGTACCAGGCGGTCCGGACCAGTTCGCGACCGGTACCGATCATCGAGCCCCAGCTCACGACATTGGGGTCGCCGAGACCCATGAAGGAAAGTGCGGATTCCATCAGGATTGCGGTGGCGACCATGACCGATGACGTCACGATGATCGGTGGCAGCGCGTTGGGCAGGATCTCGCGGAAGATGATCCGTCCATGGCCAAAGCCGAGACTGCGGGCGGCCATGACGAAATCCTTCTCTCGGATCGCACGAAACTCGGCCCTGGTCAGCCTTGCCACCGTCGGCCAGGAAATGACGGCGATCGCAAGCGTCACCGTTGATGCCGAGGACTGGACGATCGCGACCAGAACGACGAGCAGCACGAAGCTCGGCAAGGTCTGGAAGATCTCGATCAGCCGCACCAGGAGATCGTCGATCCAGCCGCCGAAGTAACCGGCGATCGCGCCGACGATCACGCCGAAGGTGAGACCGAGCGCTGTTGCCATCAGCCCCACGAACAGGGAAATGCGCGAGCCATGCAGGATGCCAGCGAGCACGTCGCGGCCGAGCGCGTCCGTGCCGAGCGGGAAAGCCGGATCCTGGCCCGGCCACAGGAACGGTTTTCCGACCATCGACAGCGGGTCGTCGGGATAAAGCACTGGAGCCAGCAGCGCGACGGCGATCACAAGCGCAAGGAAGGCCGTTCCGAACAGGGCATTGGGGTTGGCCAGAAAGACCTTGAGGGCCCTTCGCCCATTGGTAATGGCGACCGCAGTGCTCTGCTGGGAGCGCGCATCGGGCGCCTTTACGTTGGACCAGGACGGGCGCTCCGGCGCGGTAGCCTGCTCGCTCGTGGCAGGAGCGGCATAGGCGCCGCCCGTAACCGCTGGGAAAGCTCCGAAGTCGGTGGCGGACATCAGCGCGCTCCAATTCGAGGGTCGAGCCAGGCGTGGACAAGGTCCACCGTGGCATTGGCAATGATGACGAGAAGTGAGGACAGAAGCAGGATGCCGAGGAGCACGGTGAAATCCCGGCCCATGACCGCCTCGAAAGCGAGCCTGCCAAGGCCCGGCCAGCTGTAGACGGTTTCCACCACCACGGCGCCGCCGAGCATGCCGCCGATGTGCATGCCGGCCATGGTCGTGATCGGGATCAGCGCGTTTCGCAAGATATGCCTCGCGGTGACGCCATAAGGCGTCAGCCCCTTGGCATAGGCGGTGCGGACAAAGTCCTGGTTTTTGACTTCGAGCATGGCGGCGCGCGTCAGCCGCGCATAGATCGCGACGTAGAAAAGCGCGAGCGACGTTGCCGGGAGCACCATGTAGCGGGCCTTGTCGAAGAGCGCCGGGAACCCTTTCAGCTGGGACCCGATCGTGCCTGCACCGCCGGTCGGCAACCAGCCGAGCTTGACCGAGAAGAGCACGATCAGCATCAGGCCGATCCAGAAACTCGGGATCGAATAGAAGAGCAGCGAGAAGATCGACAAAAGCCGATCGGGGATCCGCCCCGCAAACGTCGCCATCAGCGATCCGAGGATGACACCGAGGACGATCGCGATGACGAGTGCCACCGCCATCAGCGTCAATGTTCCGGGCAGGCGCTGCGCAATCAGGTCGGCGACCGGCATGCCGTAGCGCGGGGAAAATCCAAGGCTGAATTGCGCGAGGTTGCCGAGATAGGTGGCCAATTGCTCGAGCACCGGACTATCCAGGCCGAAGCGGGCTCTCAGTGCCGCAACGCTTTCTTCGGTCGCCGAACCCGCCTCGCCGGCAAGCACATCGGCCGCGTCGCCGGGAGCCAGCTGCAAAAGGAAAAAGTTCAGGATCACAATTCCAAGGATCGTTGGAACTGCCTGCAGAAGCGTTCGTCGAAGCGTTCGCGCAATTCTGATCAGCACCGGCATCGATGTCGCCTCTCCGTTTGGCTGTCCGCCAACAGCGAACCTTCACCTCGGCCTGACCTTGTCGCCGCGGATGATTTTTATAGTTGACTAATTACATAGGCTTTGTCAAATCTGTTTTAGTAATTTCACCCTGAGAGTGACCATTAGCAGGAACGTCATTCCTACAATATGTCGTGAACGGCGCCAGTCTGGGAAATCTAATCCGAAATCAGTACAGCTAATAGCAATGACCGACTAGGAAGAGCCACTCCAACGAAAAACGCTTCCCGGCACACCCCATCGAAGACAGCGGAGAACCTCGTGACAAAAAATGCCATCTCGCAAATCTGGTACACGCGCTGCCCTGTCCCGACACCCGTGGGGCTCGCCACCCAGCTCGGCCTGCTCGACAAGGCGTTTGCCACGGAGGGCATTACGCTCAACTCGATCATCGACAGCAAGGACCGCTCCGTCCGATCCAGCCACTTCGATCACCATCTCGATTATTCGTTTCGCCATGGCGGCAACGTCCCGCCGATCCGCGCCCGCTCGGAAGGCAACCCGACGCGGCTCGTCGGCATCACCTGGACCGACGAATTCCAGGCCATCATCACGTTGCCCGAGACCGGGATCAAAACGACGCGCGATCTTGTCGGCCGGCGCTTCGGCATTGCGCGCCGACCACCCGGTATCGTCGACTTCATGGCAGCTACGGCGCTGAAGGGCCTGGTTTCCGCTCTGTCTCTCGAAGGGCTCACGCCCTCCGATGTCGAGATCGTCGATATCCCGCTTTCCGAAAGCGTTCTTGATGGCAGGGAGGGCCCGCAGCTCTACGGCCTCAGAAACCGGCAGGCCTACGGGCCGGAAGCGGCCGCACTGCTGCGCGGTGAGGTGGACGCGATTTATGTCAAAGGCACGCCCGGTATTGCCGTCGCCAATCTCTTTGCGGCTCACACGGTCGCGGAATTCGGTTTCCACCCGGACCCGAAGATCCGCATCAATTCCGGCTCCCCTCGGGTGCTGACCGTCGACGAAAGGCTCGCTGAAGATCGCCCCGATCTCGTCGCCAAGCTGATCGCGACCTTGAAACAGGCCGGCTCATGGGCCGAAGAGCACCCCGACGAGGTGCGTCGCTTTGTTGCCCGCGAAGTCGGCGCCTCAGAAGAGGTCGTGGCTGCGGCTAACGGTCCGGATCTCCACAAACATCTCGGCATCGGCCTCGAACCGGAACTCGTCGCGGCGATCGGACACTACAAGGACTTCCTGCATGAATGGGGGTTCCTCGCGAGCAACTTCGACATCGACCAATGGGTGGACCAGCGCCCCTGGGCGGAACTCGACGCCCGCGCTGTCGCCTGAACGAGTAAAGCCGATGACCGATCCCACACGTTTCGAACCGGTGATTGCCAAGGCCGAAGAACTCGGAAAACGCTTCGCCCTGACAGCACGCCACTATGATGAAACCGGCGAATTCCCCTTCGCCAATTTCGACGCGCTGCACGAGGCGGGGCTGCTTGGCCTGGTCACAGCGCTCGAACACGGGGGCCTCGGCGGTGGACTGACGGAAGCGCTGGCGGCCGTCTCGGCAATCGCGCGCGGAGAGCCATCGACTGCTCTCGTTCTTTCAATGCACTACAATCAGCACTTTTCGGTGCGAACCTCAGGCAAGTGGCCGCCCCACCTTGTCGAGCGTGTCACCCGCGCCAATCGCGAGGGTGTCGCGCTCATCAATGCGGCACAGGTGGAGCCGCGCGTCGGTTCGCCATCGCATGGTTCCTTGCCCGAGACGATTGCCCGCCGCGTTGGCGATCAGTGGCGCATTACGGGCCACAAGACCTACGCCACCGGCATCCCGCTCTTGCGCTGGGTGGCTGTGCTTGCGGTTACTGACGAGCCTGAGCCGAGGCTGGGCTCATTCCTCGTTCCGACATCGGCCGATGGCATCCGTGTCGAAAAAACCTGGAACGCAACGGGCATGCGGGCAACCAACAGCGACGACCTGATCCTCGACGACGTCGCGATCCCGCTCGCCGATGTTCTCGACATCGCGCCGGCGAGCGAAGGCCTGAAACGTGACGAGCGCATGGGCGCCTGGTACTTCAGCCTCGTGCCGGCGATTTACGACGGTGCAGCCCGCGGGGCACGCGACTGGCTGATCGAGTTTACGACCTCGCGCGCGCCGGCAAGCCTCGGCGCACCGCTCTCCACCGTTCCCCGCATCCAGGATGGCCTTGGCGAGATCGAGGTCTTGCTGACGGTCAACCGTCGGCTGCTGCGGTCGATCGCCGAGGATTTCGATGCGGGGCGCCCCTTCGGCGCCGATGCCGCCGCGGTCAAACACACGGTCATCGCCAACGCGATCACCGTGACGACCCTTGCCCTCGAACTGGGCGGTAACCCCGGCATCAGTCGCGACAATCCGCTGGAACGCCATCATCGCGATGCGCTTTCCGGCAAGGCGCATGCGCCACAGAACAACCTGATCCGGACGATGCTTGCCAAGGCGGCGTTCAACCGGCATGCCGCAACACCTGCGGTTGCGCTCGAGCCGGTCCCCGTTCGACCTCCCCAGCAACCCCGTCTTGCCGTCGTCGGCGGCCGCTAGGAGTTCCCTGATGTCTTCCCTCTCTTCCGTCTGGTACACGCGCTGCCCCGCCCCGACACCATTGTCGATCGCCCATCAGCTCGGCTGGATCGACAGACAGTTTGAGAACGCCGGCGTTGCCGTCCGCTCGATCCGCGACAGCAAGGATCCGTCGGTCCGCCAGAGCCATTTTACCCATGCGCTCGATTACTCGTTCCGACAGGGCGGCAACATTCCGCCGATCTGGGCGCGGTCCGGTGGGCGCGAGACACGCGTTGTCGGCATCACCACGACAGACGAGTTCCAGGCGATTATCGCGCTTCCAGGTTCCGGGATCGCTGTCGCGAAGGACTTGAAAGGCCGCCGCATCGGCGTACCACGCAAGCCCAGTTCCGACGTCGTCGACTTCCAGCGGGCCACCGCCTTGAAAGGCATCGTCTCGGCGCTTTCGCTCGACGGCCTTGATCACGGTGATGTCGAACTCGTCTATCTCGACACCAACGAGGGCAACCTCATCGAACAGGGCAACGCCGCCTTCCTGGGCCTGAAGCGCCGATATCCCTATGGCGAGGAACTCTTGGCCCTGGCCTCGGGCAAGATCGACGCTTTCTTCGTCAAAGGTGCAGAAGGCATCGTGCTCGCCAATCAGATCGGTGCAGTTGTGGTGGCGGAATTCGGTTTCCATCCGGATCCAAAGATCCGCATCAACAATGGCACGCCAAGGCCGCTGACAGTCGACGCCCGCTTTCTTGACCAGCATTTCGACCTCGTCGTCGATCTTGTGTCGACCGTCGCCAGTGTTGGTGATTGGGCGGCGTCGAACCCGGACACAGCAGTTCGGTTCATCGCCAACGAGATCGGCGTCGGCGAGGACGCCGTCTGGGCAGCGAACGGCGCGGACGTCCAGCGTCATCTCGGTCTGGCGTTGGACGAAAACCAGATCGCCGCGTTCGACCACTTCAAGCGCTTCCTTCTCGATTGGCAGTTCATTCCTGATGATTTCGATGTCTTCAGTTGGATTGATCGCCGACCGCTAGAGGCCGCCTTGCAGCGGGCCGCCGCATGAGTGAGAGGCCGATCCTCGTTACCGGCGCCACCGGCAAGCTTGGGCGCCTCGTTGTCGAACGACTTCTCGCACGCGGACAACCGGTTCGCGTCTTTACCCGACGCCCGGAGACGGCACGTGCCCTGTTCGGTGAAACTCTGCAGATTGCCGCAGGTGATTTTGGCGACCGCGCCGCGCTCGACACGGCCGTTCGAGGCGTCGGGCGCCTTCTTCTGTTATCCCCCATCAGCACGAGGCTCGTCACGGACCAGGTCGCCGTCGCCGATGCTGCCGTCGCCGCAAATGTTTCCCGTATCGTCAAGATCTCGGGCTCCGACTGGACGATCGAGCCGCCAGGGAATTCTATCTCCGGTGAAGCGCACGCTGCCGTGGAACGGCACTTGAATGGCCTTCCGACCGAGGCTGTTTCGCTTCGTCCCAATGCCTGGATGCAGGTCTCGCTCGCCAACACCATCCGGAACGCGATCATGAACAATCAGGTTGTCGCAGCCAACCTCGAGGCCGGCATCGGTTACATCGACGCGCGCGATATTGCCGATGTCGCCGTGCACCAACTTCTCGCCGATCGCATTCGGGGGCGCACGCTCAACCTCACCGGCCCGGACGTGGTATCGTTCCGGCAGGTCGCCGCTCTGCTTACGGCTGCATTGAAACGGCCGGTTGCTGCCCTCGAGAAGCCACCCCGGACGGTTCCAAAAGACGGTGACTTCGAACACCGCGCCGTTGCGCAATTCGTAAGATTGATCGCTGCCGGCCGCGCCGCGACGACGACCGACGTCATTCCAACACTGCTTGGCCGTTCGCCCCGTACCGTCGCCGACTTCATCCTCGAACAAGTGACCGCCGAAACCGCAGTCCCCGAGTACCAGCCATGACCATACCCTTCGTCGACGTCGCCATCATCGGTGGGGGACCGGGTGGGCTCGCCCTGGCGCAAGGCCTCAAGAAGAACGGCATCGACACCGCCGTCTTCGAGCGCGACCAGGTCCGGTCGGACTATGTGCAGGGTTTCCGCATGCGGATCCGGCAACGGGGCATCGACGCGCTTCAGGCGAACCTTCCGGCGCACCTCTTTCAAGCCTTCCTTGATACGCTCGGGCTTGCGCCGACGGAAAACCTTGTTCTCGATGAGACATTCCAAAGGCTCGAGAACACGAGCCAGGGATCAGGCGAACCCGAAGATACGCATATCGAGAAATCGGTCAGCCGCATCACGCTGCGCCAGATCCTCCTGTCCGGGCTCGACGGCCTTTTTCACACAGGCAAACGGTTCGAGCGCTATGAGCAGCTTGCCGACGGAACCGTGCTTGCGCATTTTTCCGACGGCTCGGCCGTACACACCAATCTTCTGGTCGGGGCCGACGGAGCGGGATCGGCGGTACGTCGCCAACTCCTGCCTGACCTCAAGAGCATCGACACGGGGGTGCGCCGGTTGGCCGGCAAGATCACGATCGACGAGGCGGAACGACAGGGCATTTCACCGCTGCTGACTGAGTTCAATACCAACATCCGCCCGCGCGACGGTCGTGGTCTGATGATCACCAGCCATCGGGTGGATCCGTCCGCCTATGCGCGTCACGATTTCATAGGCAGGGAAGATCCCGGCCATGCCGATATCCCTGGCTTCCACTTCAACAACTCCACCAGCTACACCTGGTGGAACACGGCCTATGACACGGATGAACTCGGGCCGGACGAACTGCTCGAACGGCTCAACGGCGCGGCCCTCATCGAAACGCTGCTTCACCGTATCCATCACTGGGACGAGCGCATCCTGAACCTCATTCGCCACAGCGACCCGTCGACGGTCGCCTTCCTCAAGGTCAAGAGCTCCACACCCGGCGCGATATGGCAAAGCGGTCCGGTGACGTTACTCGGCGACGCGATCCACGCGATGACCTATTTCCGCGCGCTTGGCGGCAACACCGCCCTCTACGATTCCGGATTGCTCGTACGCGAACTCGTCGCCGCAAGGCGCCACGGCAAGCCACTGCTTGCGGCCTTAAACGACTACGAAAACGCCATGCGCGAACACGGCTACGAGGCCGTGCGGTCGTCGCTTTCCGCCATGCAGCGCAATGTCGGCGCCAATCAACCGCTCAAGGCGATACCTGCCCTCTAGCCTCAGGAAAATCGATCATGTCCATTGTCGTCTTCGGCGCCTCAGGAAACATCGGCAGCAACATCCGCAAGGAAGCTCTTTCGAGAAATCACCGCGTGACAGCCGTCACGCGCTCTTCAAACCTGGAGCCTGCCGAGCGTCTCACGGCACTGAAGGCGGACATTGCCGATCCGGAGGAAGTGGCAAAGATCTCCGCCGGCCACGATGCGGTCATCAGTGCCTATAGTCCTGGTCTGCGCCGCCATTCGGCGGAAGATGCCGCGGTTCTCATCGAGAATGCACATGCTTCCCTGTTTGAAGGCGTCAAGCGCGCCGGCGTCCGCCGCATCATCATCGTCGGCGGCGTCGGAAGCCTCCAGGCAAGCCCCGGCGTCGACGTGGTCGACAGTGATTTCTACCCGGCGGACCACAAGGCTCACACGCTGCGCAACCGAGAGATCCTGCGCAGTCTGAAACGCGGCGAGCACGATCTCGACTGGACCTATGTATCCCCGCCTCTTTTGATCAAGGCCGGCGAAAGAACCGGCCGTTTCAGGCTCGGCGAGGATGCGCTTCTGCGAGACGATACGGGCGAAAGCCGGATTTCCGAAGCCGATTTCGCCGTCGCAATTCTCGATGAACTCGACAAGGGACAGTTCATC
The DNA here is from genome assembly GCF_014852195.1 of Ensifer sp. ENS08. NCBI lineage: Bacteria > Pseudomonadati > Pseudomonadota > Alphaproteobacteria > Hyphomicrobiales > Rhizobiaceae > Ensifer > Ensifer sp. ENS08. The sequence goes on along the minus strand of NZ_JACVBF010000017.1, from coordinate 70,340 downwards.
CGCCGCCGCTTCACCGCGGCCTATTGAAGGACCTCAATTCGCATGCCCCGCACGCTCAATCTCAATGTCGGCATCAACACGACAGGCTATCTGCCGGCCGCCTGGAAATATCGCAGCGGGAGCCGCCACGACATCTATGACCCTCAATACTACAGACGCCTGACGGAACTCGCCCGCAAAGGCCTGTTCGACGCCGTGTTCTTTTCCGATCATCCGGCCTTGATGACCGACCCGAACAGCCGACCATTCCATACCATCGACCCGCTCATCCTCTGTACGGCGCTTGCGGCACAGGTGCCCGACATCGGCTTCGTCGCAACCATGTCGTCCACATACAATTCGCCCTATAATCTCGCCCGCCGCACCCAGTCGACGGATATCGTGGCCGGTGGCCGGCTGATCATCAACATCGTCTCGTCCTTCAATCCGAATGTGGCAGCCAACTTCGGCTCGGCGCCGCTGCCCCCACGAGCCGAGCGCTACGCCAAAGCTTCCGAATTTCTCGATGTTGCCAAGAAACTCTGGGCAAGCTGGGATCCCGCCCGCGACGGCCATGTGCCCGACGAACGGTTCTGGGATGCGGCGAGTGCGCATGCGATCGACCACGAAGGCGATCATTTCGCAGTGAAGGGACCGCTGAACGTGCCGCGTGGCCCGCAAGGCCATCCGGTGATCGCGCAGGCAGGCGCATCCGAAGGCGGTATCGAGCTCGCCGCCCGCCATGGCGAGATCATTTATTGCAACATCCTCTCCCGCCCTGCCGGCCAGGCCTTCGGCAAGAAGGTCAGGGATCGCGCTGCAGCCATCGGTCGCGACCCGAAGGGCATTAAGATCGTGCCCGGGGTGGTGGTGATCCTTGGCGAGACGAAAGAGGAGGCGTTGCGAAAACACGAACTCTTCAGCGGCGCGGGCTCGGAGGACGGCCTGATCGCACGCTTCGTCAGGGAGAACGGTATTGATCCCAACGGCTTCGATCCGGATGCCATTCTGGATGCCGAGCGTTTCGTTCCGGATCCCAACCGTCTTCAGGCGGTCGGAATGGGCCTTGGTCTCTCCGATCTGCTGACACATGAGAAGTTGACGGCCAGGCAGGCTGTGCGCCGCTCGGAAGGGCACCACCGCCTGCTGCTCGGGACGCCGGAACAGGTCGCCGATGCGCTTATCGACCTTTGGGCGGACGGCACCGTCGACGGCTACACGCTTCAGCCGCCCCGGGCACCTGATGACATCGAAGAATTCGTGAAGAAGGTCGTCCCGATCCTCCAGGACCGCGGTGTTTATCGTAACCGTTACGAGGAACAAACCATTCGCGAGCGCTATGCATTGCCATTTCCGTACTAGTACAGACAGGCCCCGATGCGCCTCAGGCGGCGGCCAATCGCGGCATACCGCTGCCTGTAGCTATGCAGCAGTCGTTGCAAAAATCGGTGACGCAGGCGGCGCGCTACTACAACGATGCGGAGCGAAAGCAGGGGCGAGCGGCCCGTGTATTTGTCTAGTGTCGCACCGCCGTAGCACCGTCGGCCAGACAATCAAGCGCCAAACAGTCGCCTGTCCCAATAGACCGGACGCCGCGCTCGGGCCGGCGCTCGAAGCTGCGGTTCGACAGATCCCTCGCCCGTTCCAGGAAAAAGGCGATGCCAAGGCTGGCTGAAATTGTCGCCGCCGACAAAGCCCGCGATCCACTGCAGATGCCGATTCGGTAACACTCTGCATGAATACCGCCTAAATCGGGATATTTTTGAAACGATTCGACGGTATCGACTGAAATATTCTTGACATAATTCCGTTTCGGAAATTTACTTTGCCTATCAAGGCCGAAATGGAAACGGTGATGACCCAACGCTACCTCGTCGATGATCTGGACCGCGAGATTATCCGTTATCTCTCCGAAGACGGGCGCCTTTCGGCGGCCGAGATCGCCGGCCGGATCGGCAGCGTCTCGGAGCGCACAGTCCGCAACCGCATTGCCGGACTGCTGCAGGCCAAGATGATCGTCATCGGCGCTATTCCCGATCCGGTCGCGCTTGGACGCGATGTCCAGGTCGAACTTCTGATCGAGGTCGAGCCCGGCAAACAGGAGGACGTCGCCATCCTGCTCGCAGAGTACGACGAGATCGGCTACCTCGCCGCCACGAGCGGCACGGCGAACCTCAGTGCTTCGCTCTTCGTGGCCGACCACGCGGCATTGCTTGAATTCATCGATCAGGAAATGGGCAAACTGCCTGGCATCAGGCGCGTCACGAGCTCGGTCGTGCTGCGCCTCTACAAGGTATTCGGCACGAGGACGACCGCGATCAGCCGCGGTACGGACCTCGGCGGCAAGAAAAAGGGATAGACCATGCTTCGTATCGGAGTGGATGTTGGCGGCACCAACACGGACGCGGCGCTGCTGCGCGGCGCCGAGGTCCTGGCCACGGTGAAATCCTCTACCACCGCGGACGTGACATCGGGCGTCAGCGCGGCGATCCGCACCGTTCTGGCCGAAGCAGGCGTTGCTGCCGGCGCGGTCAACGCGGTAATGATCGGCACCACACACTTCCTCAATGCGATCGTCGAGGGTCGGCATCTTGAAAAGGTGGGCATTCTGCGCCTTTGCGGTGCGGCGACGCGCTCCCTGCCACCCATGATCGACTGGCCGGATACACTTCGCCCCGTCGTCGACGGGGGTGCCGCTCTGGTTGGCGGCGGCGTCAATTACGATGGTTCTGAGATTGCCCCGCTCGACGACGTGGCGATCCGCGCGGCATGCCGCGATTGGCGGGCGCGCGGCATCTCCGCCGTCGCGATCTGCTCGGTCTTTGCCCTGGTCGATCCGAAAATGGAAAACGACGCGGCGGAAATCGTTGCCGAGGAAATGCCCGGCGTGGCAATCAGCCTGTCGCACCGCGTCGGTCGCACCGGCCTCCTGCCCCGCGAAAATGCCACCATCCTCAATGCGAGCCTCCATACGCTCGGACGCGAGACGGTCGGCGCCTTCCGCGCGGCATTTGCCGCGCTCGGCCTCACCTGCCCGCTCTACCTGACGCAAAACGACGGCACGCTGATGGCGGCCGAGTTCGCCGAGCGCTATCCGGTCTTCACGATCGCGTCCGGACCGACCAACTCCATGCGTGGTGCGGCCTTCCTGACCGGGCTATCCGACGCAGCGGTCATCGACATCGGCGGCACCACCACGGATATCGGCATGCTGGTCGCCGGTTTCCCGCGCACCCGCAGCGAGGGCGCGGAGATCGGCGGCGTGCCGACTAATTTCCGTGTTCCGGACGTCTACTCTTTCGGGCTCGGCGGCGGCAGCATCATACGCCCCGGTTCGTCTTCGACGATCGGCCCGGATTCGGTCGGATTTCGCCTGCCGGAAAAGGCTCTCTGCTTCGGCGGGGACACGCTGACGACCACCGACGTCGCCGTTGCTGCCGGCCTTGTCGACCTTGGCGAGCGCGACCGCCTCAGCCGCATCACGCCGGAATTTGCCCAGCAGATGCTGGCGCAGATGAAAGCCAGCATCGAAACGGTGCTGGACCGCATGAAGCCGAGCGCCGATCCGATCCCCGCCATTCTTGTCGGCGGCGGCTCGGTGCTGGTCGAGGGCCTGCTGGAGGGAACCTCCGTTTCGCTGAAGCCGGATCATTTCGGCTCGGCCAACGCCATCGGCGCGGCAATTGCCCAGGTCTCCGGCGAGGTGGACAGCGTGGTTTCGCTGGAAGGCACCACCCGGGAACGCGCACTGGAATCCATTGTCGCTGAGGCACGGGCGCGCGCCGTCGAGGCCGGCGCCGACGCCGAGACGACCACCCTTGCCGAAATCGAAGAAACGCCGCTGGCGTACCTGCCCGGCAATGCCGTTCGCGTCGCCGCGAAAGTGATAGGGGAGTTGCGGGCATGAAGTACTGGACGCTCAGCGAAGCGGATATCGATCGCATCGCCATCGGCTGTGGGATTCTCGGAACCGGCGGTGGCGGCAGCACCTACCATGGCCTTCTGCGCGCCAAGGCGCTCCTGCGCGAAGGCAAGCGCATTCGCATGGTGCGCCCCGCCGACATGGCACCGGATGCGCAGATCCTGGGTATCGGCGGCATCGGCGCCCCGACGGTGGGCATCGAAAAGATCCCGGAAGGCAGCGAGGGCGTCCGGCTATTGAACGCGCTCGAACGGCATCTCGGCCGCAAGGTCGATGCGGTGCTCGGTGACGAGGTCGGTGGTGGCAACGGCATTGCGCCGATGCTGACGGCAGCGATGGTCGATCTGCCTGTCGTCGATGCCGACGGCATGGGTCGGGCCTTCCCGGAAGTGCAGATGACGACCTTCTTCATCCACGGCCAGGCGGTGCAGCCGGCGGCCCTTGCCGACGCCGACGGCAACGTGCTCGTCGTCACCGACGCGACGACGCCGAAGATGCTGGAGAAGCTGTTACGCGCCAGCACCATTGCCATGGGATGCACCGCGCTGATGACGACTGCGCCGATGTCCGGTGAATTCGTCCGCCGTTTCGGCGTGCCCCACACCACCAGCCAGGCGTGGAGCCTCGGAGACGCCGTCATGAACGCGCGCGCGGCCAAGGAGGACCCGGTCGAGGCCATATTGAAGCAGTCCGGTGGTGTGCGGCTGATGCGCGGCAAGGTGACCGATATCAGCCGCCGCGTCATGGCGGGCTTCACCCGCGGCAAGCTCACGGTTGCGGGCCTGGATGCCGACGCAGGCCGGACACTCACCGTCGACATCCAGAACGAATATCTGATCGCGCGCGAAGGCGAAGAGATCATCACCATGGTGCCGGACCTGATCTGCATCGTGGATTCGGAAACCGGCCGGGCGATCGGCACGGAAGAGCTGCGCTACGGCCTGCGCATCGACGTGTTGTCCATGCCTGCACCGGTGCTGCTGCGCAGCGAGATCGCGCTCGCCTCCGTCGGCCCGCGTGCCTTTGGTTACGATTTCGACTTTGTGCCGATGGGCGTGTCTGCGGATGCGCCTGCCGTACCCCATTACAAAGAAGACGCCTAAGCGTCCGCCCCTCCAGAACTCGATTGGGAGCCCGACATGAACCGCCGCAATTTCTTGAAAACCGCCGCCCTCACCGCTCTCGCCACAGCCGCCGCATCGCATTGGAATTTTGCGATGGCCGAGGGTACCAGCAGCATCTTCACGCTCGCCTATCCGACGAGCTTTCCGGACCTTGACCCGGCTACCTCGTTTTCCAACGACGGCGCGGTGCTTGCCAATGTCTACGAAGGGCTGACGCGCTACATTCCCGCGACCGACAAGGCCGAAGCCAAAATCGAGCCCCTGCTCGCAACCTCCTGGGACGTGAGCGCAGACGGCAAGACCTGGACGTTCACCCTGCGCGATGGCGTGAAGTTCCATGACGGCAGCCCGCTGACGTCGCAGGCGGTCAAGGGCTCGATCGAGCGGACCAAGAAGATCGGTGGTGGCGCGTCCTTCATCTGGGGGCCGGTTGCGTCCATCGAAACACCGGAGCCACTAAAGGTGGTGTTCCTGCTCTCCGAGCCGCAGCCACTCGACCTCATCGCGTCGGCCGGCTTTGCCGCCTGGATCTACGCGCCTTCCTCGCACGACAAGGATGCGTCCTGGTTCAACACCGGCAACGATGCAGGGACCGGGGCGTTCAAGATTTCGCGCTATGAGCCCGGCCAGCGCGCTGTCCTCGACCGCGTCGAAGGTTATTGGGGCAAGGTGCCGGACGGCGCTTTCCAGACGATCTCCTTCGAAATCGTCGAGGATGCGACGCTCGCCCAGAACATGATCGAGAGCGGCCAGGCCGACTGGACCTACAGCCTCCCTTACGAGAATCTGGAGGCGTTGAAGTCCAATCCCGACCTGAACGTGGTCGTGAACCCTTCTTTCGAAACGCTGTTCGGCCTCTACAACGTCAAGCGTGCGCCGCTCGACAAGGTCAAGGTGCGTCAGGCCCTGTCGCTCGCCTTTCCCTATGACGACGTGATCTCGGCGGGCACGAGCGGCTTCGGCACCCGCGCCAAGGGTGTCGTCCCGGCCGGTATCTGGGGCCACGATGCCAACGCGCCGATCCCGAAGACCGATCTGGAAGCAGCCAAGGCATTGCTTGCCGAAGAGGGCATCGAGCCGGGCCTGGAACTGGTCATGACCTATTCCACGTCCCAGGCGATCGAGGCGGTGGCAGGCGAGCTCTGGAAGGCCAACTTGGAGACGCTCGGCATCACCCTGAAACTCCAGCCGATGGCATGGGAAGCGCAATGGCAGCTCGGCAAATCGAACCCCGAGGCGGCGCAGGACATTTTCGTCATGTTCTGGTGGCCGACCTTCGTCACCCCCTACGACTACCTCTTCAACCTGTTCCACAGCGAGGAGAAGCCGAACTTCAATCTCGGCTACTATTCCAATGCCGAGGTGGACACCAAGATCGATGACGCGGCCAAGCTCTCGGGCACGGACCGCCCGCGCGCCGAGGCGCTGTTTATCGAGGCGCAGCGCAAGATCATCGAGGATGCGGCAGCGATCTTCATGCTCGACCAGCCGAACGTCCATATCATCCGCGCTGACATCAAGGGCTACGCCGACAATCCGGCCTATGGTCACATCGCCTTCGTCAACGATCTGAGCCGGTAGGGCACGCGGGGGGTCTGATGGAACTTCTACGCTACATCCTGCGCCGCACGTTTCTCTCCGCCTTCGTGTTGGTGGGCGTGACCTTCCTGGTCTTCGTGGTGGCACAGGTCGTTCCGTCGGACCCCGCATCGCTCTATGCGGGCCCGCGTCCCACGGCCGAGCAAATCGAAAAGGCGCGCCAGGAACTCAATCTGGACGCGCCTCTCCCTGCCCGTTTCGCGACGTTCGCCGGCGCCATGGCGTCCGCCGATTTCGGCATATCCTACAAGTCCAGGCGTCTCATCGCGGAGGATCTCCGCGCCTATCTTCCGGCCACTCTCGAGCTCGCCATCTTTTCGACCGGCCTTGCGCTCCTGATTGGCATTCCGTTCGGCGTCATTGCTGCAGCGCGGCAAGGCGGCTGGGCAGACCGGCTCTGCAGTTTCGGCTCGATCGCCGCCGTCGCAATGCCGACCTTTTTCCTGGCGATGATCCTGCAGCTCATCTTTGCGCAATGGCTGGGCATCCTCCCGCTCTCCGGGCGACTTTCCAGAGAGATCGCGATTTCGGCGCCGCTGCCGATGGTGACCGGCTTCAACCTGATCGACGCACTCATCGCCGGGCGCCTTGAGGCGTTCGGCGACGCACTGACGCACCTCATCCTGCCGGCATTGACACTCGCGTCCTATCCTGCCGGCGTCGCCATGCGATTGACCCGCTCGGCCATGATCGAAATCCTCGAGCGCCGGCATATCGTTGCTGCCCGCGCACTTGGGCTTTCCGAACCACGCATCCTCTTCGGTCACGCGCTGCCGAATGCCATGGGCCCCGCACTGACGGTGATCGGCCTTTCCTTCGCCTATGCCCTGACCGGCGCGGTGCTCATCGAGATTATCTTCGCCTGGCCGGGTCTTGGCCGTTACGTATCCGAAGCGATCCTTGCCAAGGACTTTCCGGTCATCGCCGCCGTCACCATGGTCGTGACCATCTGTTACGTCGTGATGAACCTTTTAATCGACATCACTCAGGCCCTTGTCGACCCGCGGGTGGCGCTGTCATGAAAAAGCTTGTCAAACGCCTCGGCTGGCCTGGCACCTTCGCACTGGCTGTCATTCTCATCTTCGTGCTCGTTGCGCTCCTCGCACCGTGGATCGCGCCCTATCCCCTGCAGGGGGCCGGCGGGCCTAATGTCGCCGCCAAGCTTTCACCGCCCTCTGCCGACTACTGGTTGGGGACCGATCATCTCGGCCGGGACATTCTGAGCCGCATCGTCTACGGGACGCGGGTATCCCTGACGAACGGCATGCTGATCGTCGCCTTCTCCTTGCTGATCGGGCTGCCGATCGGTCTTGCCGCCGGCTACTTCGGCGGGTGGATCGATGAAGCGCTGATGCGCGGTACCGACGTCTTCCTCGCCTTCCCGGCGCTCTTGCTGGCGGTGCTGATGGCCGCAGCCCTCGGCCCAGGCTTTCTCAACAGCGTCATCGCCGTCGCCGTCACCTGGTGGCCCTGGTATGCGCGACTCGCCCGTGCGGAGGTGTTGGTGTTGCGTGGCCAGCCCTATGTCGAGGCGGCACAGCTCTCCGGCGTCTCGCATTGGCGCATCATCCTGCGCCACATCCTGCCGGCGACCGGCAGGCCGCTGACGGTGCAGGCAGCCCTCGATGTCGGACCGGCGCTTCTGACCGCCGCCGCTCTCTCCTTCCTCGGCCTTGGCGTATTGCCGCCGACTGCCGACTGGGGCCAGATGGTCGACGCTGGAAGAAAGTTCTTCCCCGCGCGCTGGTGGTATTCTGCGATGCCGGGCCTGACCATCTTCGCTATCGCGCTCGCCTTCAGCGTGCTCGGCGATGCGCTTCGTGATCGCAAGGGAGGGACTGGCCGTGCCTCTGCTTGATATCCGCAATCTTTCGGTCAGCATCCCGACATCGGAAGGTGACGTTCACGCGGTGCGTGCCGTCAGCCTCGAGATCGAGCGCGGCGAGATCCACGGCGTGATCGGTGAGTCCGGCTGCGGCAAGACCATGACCGGGATGGCCGCACTTGGCCTTGCGCCGAAGGGTGCCCTCATCGTTGCCGATCGGTTCCATTTCGACGGCGAGGATCTTCGCGAGCGGGCCACGCAACTGCGTGGTCGGCGCATCGGCATGATCGCCCAGGATCCCGCAGCCGCCCTCAATCCCGTGCTCAGCATCGCCAGGCAAATGGACGACGTGATCCGCGCCCATCGGGACCTGTCGCATCGGGGCCGGCGCACCGAGGCGATTGAACTTCTGGCCGCAACCGGGCTGCCTGACCCGGAGAGAGTGCTCCGTAGCTATCCACACCAGCTTTCGGGCGGCATGCAGCAGCGTGTGGTCATCGCGCAGGCGCTGGCGACCGGCGCCGAGTTCCTCATTGCCGACGAGCCGACCACTGCGCTCGACGTCTCGATCGGTGCTCAAGTCCTGGCATTGCTACGCAAGCTGGTAACGGAGCGCGGGCTCACCGTGTTGATGATCACCCACGACATGGACGTCATTGCAGAGGCCTGCGATCGCGCCACCGTGCTCTATGCAGGTCGCTCGGTCGAGACCGGCCCGGTCGACGCCGTGCTGCAAAGTCCCGGGCATCCCTACACCCGGGCCTTGCTCGCCGCACTTCCGGACGCCGCGCCGCTTGGCGCACGGCTGGCGGCCATCGAGGGCTCGATACCGCCGCCGCGCTCGGCGATAGCCGGCTGTGCCTTCGCCTCGCGCTGTCCCCAGGCACTCCAGCAGTGCGCAGCCACGCCACCGCCGGGGCGCAACCGGGCCGCACATCGCTGGCTATGCCATTTGCCGGAGGACGCTGCATGACCACGGCCCCGATACTCGACGTCGACAACCTCGTCATCCGCTACCGCGCCGGCCTCTTCGCGACACGGCCAAAACCCGCGGTCAACGGTGCGAGCTTCCGTTTGGCCAGAGGCGAGACCCTCGGGATCGTCGGCGAAAGCGGATCTGGCAAGACAAGCCTCCTGCGCGCCATCCTTCGGCTTCTTCCGGTGGAAAGCGGGCAGATCCGGCTTGAAGGACAGGACTGGCTGGCGCTGAAGGGCAGCGCTCTGCGTCGGGAACGCCAGAAGATCGGGGTCGTGCTGCAGAACCCGTTCCTGTCGCTGAGCCCGAGATTGGCGATCGCCGATATCCTGGCCGAGCCAATCCTGGCGCAAGGGGGCCGACAGGACGCCGCGATGCGCGACAAGATCGCGGGCCTGTTGTCAGACTGCGGGTTGCCGGCCGATTTTCTCGATCGCCGCGCAGGCGAACTCTCCGGTGGGCAGGCACAGCGCGTGGCGATCGCCCGCGCACTGGCTCTGGAACCGAGCCTTCTCATCCTCGACGAACCGACATCGGCGCTCGACGTCTCGGTACAGGCACAGATCCTCAATCTGCTTTCGGACCTCAAGGAAAGCCGCGGGCTGTCGATGCTGTTCGTCACCCATAACCTGAAGGTCGTCGCACATGTCTCCGACGCGCTTCTGGTCATGCGGCGCGGCGACGTCATCGAGTTCGGAAAAACCAAGGACGTCATCGCGGCCCCGGCCGATCCCTATACGCGCGAACTGCTTTCCTTCGGGCGCCGCGAAAGACTTGTCGAGACCTCCTGACGGCGGCGACCAATGTCCTTGATGTCGATCTTGTTTCGGAGCGCCGGCGGGCGGGCTCTGTTGCGACCGCGCAGATAGCGCCCATGCGCGAGCGAGAAGACGCGCAAGGACCCGATGTTTCGGACGGACGAGTGAAGCCGAGACGGATCGCCAGCACGAGGTCGATCGGCGGGTGGCAACTTGTCCAGGTGACTGAGAGAATTGCAACCGTTGCGATCAGCACCACGTGCGCCCATTTTCGACGGTGCCTCCTGTCGTCGGAAGATTTTCGGAATTTCAACGTCATCCTTACCGATCGGGAAGTATCGGCCTCTGAAACGTAAATTCACCCCGATCGGGAAGTTTTAGGAAGTCGCGGCTTTCTCTGAGAGGGCCGATTAGAGGCCTTGCGAAGACACCACGTGCTGGATCGCTGCAAGCAGGATCGCGACCGCAACGATCACACCGATACGCAAAGTTCTTTGAGCGACGGTTTCCTGATCCTGCATCGTCAACCTGGTTGAACAACAGGTGTATTCGACGATCGGAGAATAGCCGGTGAATTCGAGGACGTCGCGGCCCTGCACATCGAAGTCGACGATACGATCGACGCCTTGCGTGTTACCTGCTTGGCCAGCCCAGACGAACGTATTTGCGCCGGCTCCGCCACTTAAGATGTCGGTGAAATCGCCGCATGAAAGGATATCGTCGACCTCGCCGCCAAAAAGCTGATTGCTCCGCGAGCCTATGAAAGCGGTCGGTCTGCTCATCAAATCACGTCCGGAACCGACAACGCACACCTGCCCGCACAACGCAAATGTCGATTCTAGCGCCCTAGATTGTACTGCGTTGGGATTCGACCAAGTTCTTCAACATCAGCGGCAGAATTCCACCCGCCTTCAACGTATCGACCTCAGCGGCCGTCTCGATCGCCGCGACCGCTTTGAACGTGGTAGCCTCGCCCCCGTACCGTTTAATGGCAATGTCGATCGGACAACGCGGCGAGATCAGGCCTGCGTTGGCATTTATTTCGATGAGGTCACCTGACTTTAGAGCGAGATCATCTGGTCCCAAACCCTCCGGCAGTCTCATTGGCAGAATGCCCATCCCGATAAGATTGGAACGGTGAATCCTTTCGAAGCTTACAGCCAAGACCGCGCGGGCGCCGAGGAGCGATGCTCCCTTGGCTGCCCAATCTCGCGAGGAACCCATTCCATAACGCTCGCCAGCGACAATCACGACGGACTGCCTGCTCTCGGCATAGCGATTTGCGGCGCACCAGAGCGGGAGGACTTCACCTGAGGGCGCATGGATCGTCGATCCTGGTGGGATCTCGCTGCCCAAAAGATTTTGAACAGCCCGGTTTGTATACAAGCCCCGAACCATCGCTTCCCAGTTGCCCCGCCGCGAAGCATGAACATTAAGGTCGGTCGGGACTTCCCCTCGCTCGATGAGATATCGGCCGGTTTCACTCTGAGCCCGGATCGCCCCGGCTGGCGAGATATGGTCCGTCGTGATGTCGTCACCGACAACGATCAGCGGATGCGCATCATACGTGCCGAGTAAGCTGCCTTTTCCAAAGCCTGCGAACGGCGGCCTGCGGATGTAGGTCGACGTCTCGTCCCATGGAAACAATGTCGTCGCCGGCGCCTCGAGTTCGCGCCAAGCCTTGCTGGCCTCCGCTTCGTCATAAGCTGGCTTGAAATCAACCGCATCGGAGGCAAGCGCAACTGCTTCGTCAATCTCCTTGCTCGTCGGCCACAACATCGACAGTGTCACGGCCCGCCCATCGGCCGTGGATCCGATCGGATCCCTCAAAATGGATCGACAACCACAACACCGGTGCCTTCGAAATCCCTGACATTGCGAGTCACGACTGCCATGTCGTGAACCAAAGCAGTCGCGGCAATCAAGGCGTCTGCTTCGTTGCGCCTGTCGGGAACATGCAAGTGCGCGCAACGAGTCGCAACCGCATCATCGACCGTCAGAATGCGACCTGCGAACTCGGGTCGAACCTGGCCGTCGAGCCAAGAGCGCAGCCGCGCGCCTTGTGCGGCATCCCGGCGCTGCACGCTAAGCACTCCTCGCTCCAATTCAAGGACTGTGATGGCCGAGATGAAGAAGCGAGCCGCATCTTCTGCCCCAATCCACGCTACGACATTGGCGTCAGCTTTGCCGTCGCCGACCTTGCGTAGTTCCGAGATAACGTTGGTATCCAGCAAGTACTTCAAGAAAAATCCACTTCGCGAGGTCCGAATTCAACACGGCGCAGCTCGAAATCGATTGCCGAGAGACCCGGCATAGCGAGAGCCTCGATAAGGCTACGGTGCTTGCCGCTCAAGCGCTCGAATTCATCATAGGTCATGAGGACATGCGAAGGCTTGCCGCGGTCTGTGATGATAACGGGGCCGCTTTTTGCCGCCTTCTTGGCGCTGCTGACGTCATGATTCAGTTCTCGGCTGGAAAGGGTCGTGATGCTCATGAGCGCACCTCCATGTAGGTAATTACCTACATATAACATTGAAGGACGGAATTGCAAACGCCTGAGCGCTCGCTGAAACGGAAACGTCCGTCCCAGTCGATAGATTATGCGATCTTAGAGCACAAATCGGAAACAAACACAGCACAAGATCGTCGCAGCTTGCCATCGACAGCCCTGAAGCGACGGGATGAGCAGCGTTCGAATCCCGTCATTTCCCGTCCTTCGGGAAGTGCGCTGCTCGGTAAGCGTTGTTCCCCTGACACGTGGCTCAGATTAATTTAGATCAAACGCTACTGACACGTAGCTCTCCGGCAAGGGACTGCCGCACAATCGATTTATTAGACAGTACGAATTTGTTCGGCTAACTCGCATCGAAATAGGGTTGGGCTTACGCATCCACGCGCTCTCGGTGTAATGGCGAATGGGACTTTTTCTCATCTTAATCATCGGCCTGCTTGCCGGGATCATAAGTGGCATTATCGGTACTGGCTCATCAATCATGCTCGTCCCAGTGTTGGCCTATTTCTATGGGCCAAAAGAAGCTGTGCCGATAATGGCGGTAGCTTCCGTCATGCGAACATTTCCCGGATTCTTGCATGGTGGCGGGAAGTTGATTGGCGAGCTGTGGCAGCCTATGCGGTTACTGGCGTTTCTCCCGCGGTTCTTGGCGCGCGAACGATGCTTGTTCTGCCGCCAGGGGCAGTAGATGCGGCGATTGGATCGTTCTTGCTTTTGCTGATTCCTGGACGTCGGTGGTTGGCCGCAAACCTTATCCACTTGCGATTACCTCATCTGGCCGCAGCCGGAACGTGCATCGGCTTTTTGACTGAGATCGTGAGCTCGTCTGGACTTGCTTCCGTACTCATCGGTTATGGTTTGACCACTTTATCGGCACCGAAGCTGCAGCTTCGCTCGCGATCTACACTACCAAAGCACTCACCTTTCAAGGATCGGGAGCACTTCCTTTTATTCTTGTACTGAAGGGTCTCACGGTGGGGGCATCTCTGCTGGTCGGTTCCTTCATAGCGAAACCTTTTCTTCTCCGCCTCACGCCAGAGGCCTTTCGCCATATCATGGATGCGCTACTGGTAACTTCAGGACTCAGCCTGCTTTGGGGAGCGGCGGTCTAGGCAAGACGATAAGGCGCGAGCCGCAATCGGCTAGTTAGCGGCCATTATTGGAATTCCACGGCAACAGATCGCTTATTGGCCATTCACTATTAGGCCGCGTCGGCTGGCGCGACGGTGCTATAGGTAGAATATAGAAAATTTAGGAGCCTTGATCGACAAGAATGGCGCTGAGCATCAAAGACCACGACACTGAACAGCTGGCCCGCACCCTTGCCGAACGGACCGGTGAAAGCATCACACTGGCAACCAAGCGTGCGCTCGAAGAGCGCCTGCGACGGCTTGGCTCTGACTTGCGCAAAGCCGCTCTGCTCGAGGACCTCGAAGCGATTCAGCGACGCTGGAACGCTCGGCCCGTTCTCGACAGCCGCACAGCCGACGAAATTCTTGGCTACGACGAGAACGGACTGCCATCCTGATGGTCATCGATACCTCCGTCCTTGCCGCCATCGCATTCAATGCGTCGGAAGCGGCGGCTTTGCGAGAGCGCATTGCAGAACGACGCCGTCAGACTCATCTCCGGCGCGACCGTCCTAGAGGCTGCCATGGTGATCGAAACTCGACTTGGGGAGGCCGCAGGCGCCGATCTCGACCTCTGGCTCTACAAGGCAGAAGTCGAAATCGTCCCAGTTACAGCCGAACATGCCGATCGTGCGCGGCGCGCCTGGCGGCGCTATGGCAAGGGACGTCATCCGGCCAGCCTCAACTACGGCGACTGCTTTTCCTATGCTCTTGCGGCGCTTTCGGGAGAACCGCTCCTCTACAAGGGCAACGATTTTTCGCAAACCGACATCGAGGCGGCGTGAGGACGAAGTCATGGCGGCTCGAAGCAGCCCAGCAAAAGCGCCCGCAGACGTGTCGGCGACCACACAGAGCGGCAAGCGGAGCCAGAGGAAAATCCTGCTTGATCGACGAGGTATGGCTGTGCGCCGTAGAAGGCATACCGGGTTCGGGGCGCCGCGTGATGTCGGCACACAGCGATCTCTATATCAACGGCCTGCCGAAATGAGCGAAGCCTCCTCAAAATCCGCCCCCAAACGCGCTGAAGAACTCGACGCGCTCGACGCCATCCTGCCCTTCGATCGTTGCGGCCAGCTTGCGACCCTCCTAAACAACGACGATGTCGCCACGCTCAAGCATCTGGCCAGCGAGGGCGAAGTCATTTCGTTTCGAGCCCTGCTTCTTGCACTTTTGGAGAGCGGGAACGGCTCGGCCTCCCACCGAGCGCCGGAGATTTGCGAAGCGCTTCGTCGCCCCTCAAGCTTGATTAATTCGTCCGCCGCCCTTGGAAGTAATCTGGCGGGACCTGTAGCTCGATGGTTAGAGCCCGCTCAATGGGTCGCAAGTTAGAGTCCTGCCGGGCTCACCATGCCCTTAGGAGCGAAGTCCGCCGTCCATGCTAGTTTGGGTCTCGCCCGATTGATCTCTCTTGGGCGTCAATCCGAAGTGCTGCAGAGTAGCCGCTTTGGGCCGAAAGAAGCCATCGCCGCGCTATTGGCCGCTGATTTCAACCAGTCTCGGGTGCTGATAAATAGTAGGACGGCCAGCGTGATCTCGCGGCAGCAACGTGACGTCAATCGGTCGCCCGACCCCGTTCTAAAAATAACGGCGATCGCGTCCTCGAGGACTTTTGACAGGCCGGGGACATTTAGTCCACCCAGACTCTGCCCGACTAGCACGACTCTTTTGTTCGCCGGGTTTTGAGCTCGGGACCTTGTCGCCAAACCACTTATTCAGGATGACGTGCACTGCGACTGACGCGCTGAGGCGCCGATCGTAGAGGAATTGCAGGACCGAACTTAAATATGGGATGGCCTACCAACGGCCGGAGCCCCACCGCGATGAATGATCAAGTCCGTCGGCCTGGTTGCACTGACACCGCCTGATCCGTCGCCGCTGGCCATCAGGTCGAGCGGCCGTCGAAATCAGTAGGCCGGTGCGCCAATGTCGGGGTCCAGACAAGTTGGCGACATTTGAACGTCCGCTATTCGCGGAGTATTCGAGCGACGCTGCGAACGGACGCGTGGCAGGTGTTCACTTCCAACGCTTATAACGCTCAGACAAATGTAGGTCATTCTAATTCTAAGTGCGATATGCCAATTATTTCAATGGTTTCCAATTAGAGATTTTGATGTCTCGACGCTATTCACAGCTGACTCTGGCCGATCGACGCTGCCTCTTCCACTTTGTCGAACGATAAAAGACAGCCGTAGCCAGCCCCTCGGAGGCGCCTTCATTGACTGCAATATAGTTCCAGTGTCTGCAAGTTTAACGCAGTCGACTGTCAACGTGGATTTCACCTTGACAACCGCGCTATGAGACATCACTCTCGCAACTAAGATATCAGTTTGCGGAATGATATGTCTCAAATTGTCGAAATTCCTGCCTTACCCCTTGAAGAATTGCTTCGTTCTTTTCCGAAGGAGGGACCGGGCAACACCACGGCCAAGGTCTATCGGCTGCTTCGACAATTGATCGTCGAAGTCAGGCTTCTGCCCGGACGGGCGTTGCCGGAAAAGGAAGTGGCCGCGATCCTCAACGTCTCCAAGACCCCGGTTCGCGAGGCGATCATCCGGCTATCCGAGGAGGGCCTGGTCAAGGTCGTGCCACAGGGCGGCACCTTTGTCGCGACGATCGAGGTGCAGCGCTACATCGAGGCCTGCTTCATTCGTTTTCGCCTCGAGTCGGGCGCAGCGGCGGAGGCCGCCAAGCGGCATACGCTGGAAGATCTTGGCCGATTGGAGCTCTCTCTCAACCAGCAGATCGAGGCTGTCGCAAACGAGGACTACACGCGCTTCTTCGAGCTGGACGAGGACTTTCACCGGGTGATCTTTTCGACGGCGCGGCTGAGCGGCGTCTGGGCTTTCGTCAATCAGGCCAAAGGCGAGATTGACCGGATGCGCCATCTGAAGATGGTGTTTGGCGTGCGTAGGACCGGCGAGGTCATCCACGAACACCGCGACATCATCGATGCGATAAGGGCCGCATCTCCGGATGAAGCGGTGGCCGCGATGACCCGGCATCTTGGCTCTCTCGAGGCCAAGATCACAGAGCTTTCACGCGATCCGAAACTGTGGAGCTACATCGAATCGATCAATGCAACCACAACAGAAAAACGGAAACCACGGCGCAGCCTGACCTGAGGAAGGCGCCGTCGGGAGGAAAACTGAAATGTCTGCAGTGGAATTGAACGACGTAGTGAAACGCTACGGCGCACTCGAAGTCGTGCACTCTGTAAACCTGAATGTCGAACGCGGGGAGTTCGTCGTTCTCGTCGGGCCGTCGGGATGCGGCAAGTCAACGACCTTGCGGATGGTGGCGGGCCTGGAGGAGATTTCCGGTGGAACGATCGCGATCGGCGGTCGGCTCGTCAATCGGGTCGCGCCAAAGGACCGCGACGTAGCGATGGTGTTCCAGAACTACGCGCTTTACCCCCACCTCAATGTCGCTGAAAACATCGCCTTCGGCCTGCGCGTGAGGCGTGAAAAGAAGGACGCAATCGAAGCGGCCGTCAAGGAAGCGGCGGCTATCCTCGACCTCACGCCCTACCTTGCACGCAAGCCCGCGGACCTGTCGGGTGGCCAGCGGCAGCGCGTTGCCATGGGGCGGGCGATCGTCCGCAAGCCGCAAGTCTTCCTGTTCGACGAACCTTTGTCGAACCTCGATGCCAAGCTTCGCACCCAGATGCGCGCGGAGATCAAGCGGCTTCACAAACGCATGGGCGTCACCAGCATCTACGTCACCCACGACCAGATCGAGGCGATGACGCTGGCAGACCGCATCGTCGTCATGAACGGCGGCCGCGTCGAACAGGTCGGCACACCGATGGAGCTTTTCCTCAAGCCGGCCAATGCCTTCGTTGCAAGCTTTCTCGGTTCACCACCCATGAACCTCCTGCGCGCAACAGTCGTCTCCGTGGACGGTGAACTGCAGGCGCGCATAGACGCTGCCGACGCGGAAGCCGCCCTCCTCAGATTACCGATGGCAATGGTTACATCCCTGCGCGCCGATCAACGCATCCTCGTCGGCCTCCGGCCCGAGCACGTCGCGGTCGGCAAGCAAGCGAGCGGGGACGTCCAGCAAATCGCCGCGACAGTCGACCTCGTGGAGCCGCTTGGGTCCGAGGCTCTTCTGCACACCAGGATTTCCGGCCAGCCGATCGTCGCCAAGATCGAAACGCCCGCCGATGTCGAGGCACTCTCGCAGATCGGCAAGCTGCAGATACCGGTGGGCCGTCTCCATGTCTTCGACGCCGAGAGCGGCAAAGCCGTCAACGGTCATGCGTGAAGCGAGGATGACATCGATGATCGCCGGATATTTCAAGCGCCTTGGCGAGGACCTCCGGAAAGACTGGCAGCTTTACCTGCTTATCCTTCCGATGCTCCTTTGGTTTATGCTCTTCCTCTACAAGCCCATGGAAGGGCTGCAGATTGCGTTCAAGGATTTCAGCCCGTTCCGCGGTATCGCCGGAAGTCCCTGGGTGGGTCTTGAGAACTTTCGCACCCTTCTTGGCGACCAGATCTTCATCCGCGCATTCGTCAATACGATCACCATCAGCGGCCTCGGGCTGATTTTCGCCTTCCCCGTACCGATCGTGCTCGCCATCATGTTTAACGAGCTCCAGAGCGAGTTGGGCCGCAGGTTTTCCCAGACCATCGTCTATCTGCCCCACTTCATCTCCGTGGTGATCGTCGCGGGCATTGTGATCAACCTGCTGTCTCCCACGACAGGCGTGGTCAACCTCATCCTGTCGAGCCTCGGCCTTGACCGGGTCTACTTCCTCACCCAGCCGGAATGGTTCCGTACCGTTTTCATCGGATCGAACATCTGGAAGGAAGCAGGCTTCGAATCGATCGTCTATCTCGCGGCGATCGCCGGCATCAGCCCGACGCTCTATGAATCGGCCCGGGTCGATGGCGCATCGCGCTGGCAGATGATGTGGCGCATCACGCTTCCGTGCATCCTTCCGACGATCATCATCATGCTGATCATCCGCATCGGCAACCTCGTCGAGGTCGGGTTCGAATACATCATCCTGCTCTACCAGCCGGCAACCTACCGCACGGCCGACGTCGTCTCGACCTACGTCTACCGGACGGGTCTGCAGGGTACGCAGTACGACCTTGCCACCGCCGCCGGCCTCTTCAATGCGGTCATCGCCTTCGCTCTCGTCTTCGCAGCCAACCGGATCAGCCGGAAGGTTTCGACAACCTCGCTCTGGTGATCGTCATGGCTAGGTTCAATCTCTATTCTCGCGGCGACCGGATCTTCGGATATGCGAACGCGACCCTTATCGGGCTCTTCGTCCTTTCGACGCTCTACCCGTTCATCTACATCCTGTCGGTATCGATCTCGTCGGGTGCCGCAGTCACCTCGGGTCAGGTCGTGCTGTTGCCGAAGGACCTGACACTTGCGGCCTACGAATTCGTTCTTTCGGATCGGCTCTTCTGGATCGCCTACGGCAATACCTTCATCTACACCTTCGGCGGCACGGCGGTCAGCCTCGCGATCATGATCCCCGGCGCCTATGCGCTGTCGCGTGCCCGCCTAAGGGGGCGCAAGATCCTCAACATGATGGTCGCGTTCACCCTGTGGTTCAACGCCGGCATGATCCCATTCTTCCTCAACATGCGGGATCTCGGGCTGCTCGACTCTCGGTTGGGCATCATCATCGGTTTTGCCTGCAACGCCTTCAACGTCATCTTGCTGCGCAACTTCTTCGAGGCCGTGCCGAAATCCTTCGAGGAGGCCGCCAAGATGGATGGCGCCAGCGAGTTCCAGCTGCTTTGGAAGGTTTTTATCCCCTTGTCCAAACCGGCGATCATCACGGTCGCGCTGTTCTGCATCGTTTCCAGGTGGAACAGCTACTTCTGGGCCATGGTGCTGTTGCGCGGCGAGGAGAAGATCCCGCTTCAACTCTACCTCAAGCGGATCATCGTCGATCTTACCGCCAACGACGAGTTCGCAAGCAGCCTTTTGACGTCTCGTTATTCGTTCGAGACCGTCACCGCGGCGATCATGATCGCTTCGATCATTCCGGTGCTGCTCATTTATCCAAGCATCCAGAAATACTTCAACAAGGGCATCACCCTTGGCGGCGTGAAGGAATAACGGCCGTCTCAGTCAGTTCTGTTTAAGGAGGAGAATGGAATGAGATATATTCGAGACACGTTGGCGCTGCTTGCCACCTGTGCGTTGCTGCAATCGGGCCCTGTCTATGCGCAAGACGCTTCGACGAAGATTACGGACGACCCGCTCGAGCTGACGATCCATTTCCATTTCCGTGACAAATACGTCTACACGGAAGACTGGCCCGTCGAGAAGAAGGCGGCCGAATGGACCGGGATCCACGTGAAGAATGTCGCCTCGCTTGCGACCAGCAGCAGCCGGGATGCGTTCAACTTGCTGATGGCCTCCGGCAACCTGCCGGACATCGTTGGCGGCGACGTCACCGGCGGGCTGAAGGACGACTTCATTCGCTATGGCATGGAGGGCGCCTTCATGCCCCTGGATGACCTGATCGAGGAGAACGCCCCCAACCTCAAGAAGTTCTTTGATGAGCATCCGATCGTGCGCCAGGCCATCAGCGCACCTGACGGTCACATCTACTTCATCCCCTACGTGCCCGAAGGCGAGTTCTCGCGTGCCTGGTTCATCCGCCGGGACTGGCTCGACAAACTGGGCCTGAAGGTTCCGGAAAACGTCGACGAACTCTATGCCGTTCTCAAGGCTTTCCGCGAGAAAGACCCGAACGGCAACGGCAAGAAGGATGAAGTTCCCTACTTCGCACGCGAGCCGATCGAAGCAGTCCGACTGATCAACATGTGGGATGCCCGCGTGTCCGGCTCGGAACGCTACGGCGACTTCATGATCGAAGACGGCAAGGTCGTGCATCCCTGGACAACACCGAACTATAGGACCGGCATTTCCAAAGTTGCGCAGTGGTTCAAGGAGGGCTTGATCGATACGGAGGTGTTCACGCGTGGAGCTCGGGTGCGTGAGTACATGCTCGGCAACAATATTGGGGGCATGACGCACGACTGGTTCGCAAGCACGTCCAACTACACCGACGCTCTGAAGGACAGCGTTCCAGGCATCGACTTCGCGCCGATGCTGCCGCCGAAGACCGTGTCCGGGAGGCGCTTCGAGGACAGCCGGCGTGCGACCGTTCAGCCGGCAGGCTGGACGATCTCCTATTCGAACCAGCACCCGGTCGAGACGATCAAGTACTTCGACTTCTGGTTCTCCGAAAAGGGCCGGATCCTGTCGAACTGGGGCATCGAGGGCGAGACCTATGACATGGTCGACGGCAAGCCCGTCTACAAGCAGACCGTCCTTCACAACCCCAAGCCGGTGAACGCCCAGATGTGGGAAATCGGCGCCGGCGTGCCGCGTGGCTATTGGGCCGCCTATGCCTCCGAGGAGCAATGGACCAACAAGATGGCTCTCGACGGGATCGCCATGTACGAGAAGGAACCAGGGCTTCTGCAGCCTGAGTTTACCGGCGTCTCGATGAACAGCGACGAGCGCGCCGTTTACGACAAGTACTGGCCGAGCCTTCTCACCTACATGATGGAAATGCAGCAGACCTGGGTCCTCGGAGCCCAGGATGTCGATGCCTCCTGGGACGGCTACCTCGCCCGCCTCGACCAACTCGGCTACGCCAAGGTCTCCGAGGTGATGCAGGCGGCCTATGACCGCCAATACGGAAAGAACTGACCCGATTATCGGGCGCGACCGGCTCGCGCTCGCCTCTATCACGTATTCAAAGGACGTCATTTCGATGCCCAAAACCGCTGAAGCACCCCGCCTGCAATATCTCGATGAGCCAAAACCGGGGACCCTGACGATCGGCTATCAGCCGGCCGGCGAAAGCTCTGTCGAAAATCCGCCCCGTTTCAGCTGGCTGCCGGCCCTGAACGACGATGCGCGCTATGTGGTGCGGATCTCGAGCGATGCGGGCTTTGCGCCCGAGCGGACGCTGGTCTTCGACAACATCGCCTGGAACTTCTTCACCCCGGATACAGTGCTCGAACCCGGTTCCTACTGCTGGTCATTTGCCCTTTGGAACGACGCCGAAAAGCGCGCGGCCTCCGATTGGAGCAGCGTGCGTGAATTTACGCTCAAGCCGGGCCTTCCCGAGACGGCCTTGCCGCGCGCGGCAAAGCGGCGCGACATCATGGATCTTCGCCATCCCCGCCTGTGGCTCAATCCGGATGGCATCACCAACTTCCGCAGCCGGTTGCAGGAGGATCCTGATTGCTGCGGCTGGAAGACCTTCTACGTGAACTCGGTGGAGCCGTGGCTCTCGCGGAGCCTGATCGCCGAACCGCAACGTTACCCGGATAATGTGCGCACCGCCAAGCTCTGGCGGCAGATGTACATCGACTGCCAGGAGGCGATCTACGCCATCCGGCACCTGGCGATTGCAGGTGTCATCCTGGATGACGCAGACATGATTGCGCGGGCCAAGGACTGGCTGCTGTCGGTCGCGGCCTGGGATCCGCAGGGAGCAACGGCCCGCTCCTACAATGACGAGGCGGCATTCCGCGTAGTGACCGCGCTCGCCTGGGGCTACGATTGGCTATACGACCATCTCGATGACGGTGAGCGAGATCGCGTGCGTCGTGTGCTCCTTGCGCGGACACGCGAAGTCGCAGACCACGTGATCTGGCGTGCGCGCATCCATGTTTTCCCCTATGACAGTCACGCGGTGCGCTCGCTTTCGGCGGCCCTCACAGCGGCATGTATCGCGCTGGCCGGTGAGGAAAAGGAAGCCGAGGGCTGGCTGGACTATACGGTCGAATTTCTTTTCACCCTCTATTCGCCATGGGGCGACAGCGACGGCGGGTGGGCGGAGGGTCCACACTACTGGATGACCGGCATCGCCTATCTGACGGAAGCCGCCAATCTCATCCGAAACTTCCTCAAGGTCGATCTCTATCGGCGGCCGTTCTTCCAGAAAACAGGTGATTTTCCGCTCTACACGAAGGCGCCGGGTACGAGGCGGGCCTGCTTCGGAGACGACTCCACCCTCGGCGATCCGCCTGGTCTCAAGGTTGGCTACAATGTCCGCCAGTTTGCCGGCGTCACCGGCAACGCCCATTACCAGTGGTATTTCGAGCGGCTGAAGGCGGATGCCGCCGGTACCGCCATGGAATTCTATAACTACGGCTGGTGGGACCTCAATTTCGACGAGCTTGTCTATCGGCACGATTACCCGCAAGTCGAGGCAAAGGCACCTGCCGACCTGCCGCCGGTCAAGTGGTTCAGGGACATCGGCTGGGTTGCGATCCAGAAACACATGGACGATCCCGATCGCCACATCCAGTTCCTGTTCAAGAGCAGCCCCTTTGGTTCCTTGAGCCACAGTCACGGCGACCAGAACGCATTCCTGCTCTATGCCTTCGGCGAGGATCTGGCGATCCAGAGCGGTTACTATGTCGCCTTCAACTCGACCATGCATCGCAGCTGGCGCCGGCAGACCATATCCAAGAACGCCGTCCTCATAGGCGACAGCGGGCAATACGCCGAAGGCGACAAGGCGATCGGCAAGAAGGCGGGAGGTCGGATCACGGCGGTGCGCGAGGAGCCGACGCATGTCTTCATCAGCGGCGATGCCACGGCGGCCTATCGGGCGA
This sequence comes from Ensifer sp. ENS08, assembly GCF_014852195.1. Lineage (NCBI taxonomy): Bacteria > Pseudomonadati > Pseudomonadota > Alphaproteobacteria > Hyphomicrobiales > Rhizobiaceae > Ensifer > Ensifer sp. ENS08. The sequence continues at coordinate 46,895 of NZ_JACVBF010000017.1, read as the reverse complement.
ACAATCCGCTGGTCCGCAGGGTCGAGCGAGACATCCATTTCGCCAGCAGCGACTTTCTCGTCATCGTCGATCGCGTCGAATGCGTCGAACCACAGCCCCTCAAATGGCTATTTCACTCCTCCCATCAAATGGACGTGGGCAGCAACAGTTTTCGTCTGACCGGCGAACGGGCGGGGCTCTACGGGCAGTTCGTGTTTTCAACCGCAGGGCCGCCGCAGATACGCATGATCGAAGGTTTCGAAGGCGTCGATCCAACCGAAATCGAGGGCCTGGCCACCCAATATCACGTCGAGGCAACGCTTCCAGCGTCCACCAAGCAGACCCTGGTGACGCTTCTCGTTCCCTATGCCCTTAGCGAACCCCGGCGGGTCTTTCACTTCGTCGATGACCAGGGCTTCAGCGCCGACCTCTATTTCACCGATGTCGACGACAACCAGTTGCGCATCATCATCCCCAAGAACTTCTGATCGGAAAGGAAATGTCATGAACGGACTGAAGGACAAGGTCATTTTAGTAACTGGCGGCGGCCGCGACATCGGCAAGGCCTGCGCCGAGAGGCTTGCCCGCGACGGCGCGAAGGTCGCAATCACCTACCTTGGCTCGGCGGCTGGCGCCGAGGAGTGCGTGAGGGCGATAACGGCTTCCGGTGGCAAGGCGATCGCCATCAAGGCGGACATGACCGTGGCCGCCGATGCACAAGCGGCTGTCGACGGGGCAGTTGCCGCGTTCGGTCGGCTCGATGGGCTCGTGCATGTCGCCGGCGGACTTTTGGCGCGCAAGACCTTGCAGGACATGGACGAGGCGTTCTTCCGGCAGGTGATCGACGTCAATCTCACTTCACTCTTCAATGCATCCAAGGCGGCCGTTCCGGCGATGGCCGACGGTGGCGCGATCGTCACCTTTGCCTCACAGGCCGGCCGCGATGGCGGCGGCCCTGGTGCGTTGGCCTATGCCACCTCGAAGGGGGCGGTCATGACCTTCACGCGTGGTCTTGCAAAAGAACTCGGACCAAGGATCCGCGTCAATTCGGTTTGCCCGGGCATGATCTCTACGACCTTCCACGACACGTTCACCAAGCCGGAAGTGCGCGAGCGTGTCGCTGCCGCAACCCCGGTCAGGCGCGAGGGCCGATCGGACGAGGTCGCCAATCTGGTCGCCTTCCTTGTCTCCGATGAGGCGTCGTTCATCACCGGCGCCTGCTACGATGTAAACGGCGGCACGCTGTTTTCCTGATATGGTCATGACAGTGCGATTTCCGATCCATGGCAAGCGCGTCGCCCTCATCGGCACGTCGCTTGTCCAGCAGAACCACCACGCAGGCGACAGGCACATCCACTCCTGCGCCCGCGGGTGGGCGACATGGGCGGAGGTTCTCTCCGCCGGCCAGCTCGACATTACGGTGTTTCACGATCCGCGCGTATTTCCCGGCTGGGAGCCAAGCGGCAGGATCGGCGTCACCCGTGGCTTCGGCGGACTGAACGCCGGCGTTTCGGGCCAGAAGGCCCGGGACATCGCACAGCGTCTCGAGGAGGTCTTGAAGCTCGATTTTGACCTGATCGTCGTCGATGCCGGCACGAACGACATGATGGTTGAGACAAAGGAAGTCATCCAGTCTATCCGCGAAGCGGTCGTTGATCGACTGATAGCGGCTGGAAAGACGGTGATCCTGCTGCCGATCCTGGCGCGTGGCACGCAGAAATGGGTCGCCGGCGGATCGGAACGGGCAAAAGCACACTGGATCAACCAGAAGAGCCTCGCCTTTGCAGCCATGAGACCGCACTGCCACGTCTTCGACTGGAATTCCGTCTGGGTGGACCCTTATTCTGCCGATGGGGCGCCACACGATGGTTTCTCCGACGACGGCACGCACTTTTCGGTTCCGGGCGGTTACGCGGTCGGCAAGGCGTTGGCAGCCTATCTTAGTGGCTTCCTCGCTCCACCTGCTCCTCGAACATGGGCGCAGGACGACCGTTTCGATGCAGTCAACAACCCGATCGGCAACATCCTGCCGAATCCCCTTCTTGCCGGGAACGGACCGTTGGCCGAGGGATTGGCCATTTCTCACGGTCGAACGACTGCAAGCCGGATCATCTGCCAGCCCGACCGCATGGCGAACTGGCAGGAGATCGGTGTGGCGACCGAGAGGTGCCGCGTGGATCTCCTGCCGGACGCTTTCGTTAGTCCGCTGCCGGCGGGCACCTGGGTGCAGGCAAGCGTCCAGGTGGAAGTGCCCGCGCACGGTGACTGGCGGGACATTTCGCTGATCCTGGAAGATGGTGCGGCGAAGGGCCTGGTGTCGCAGGCGCTCGCTCCGTTCGATCTCGGCGATGGAAACCTCGCACCCTTTCCAAGGGAGGCGTGGTCGGGCGTGTTGAGGACACCTCCGATCAAATTGAAGACGCCGATGCAAGATCTCCGGCTTGGGCTCAACCTGCAGGTTGGTCCGTCAAGACAACCATCAAGCATGCAGTTTTCAAGCCCCGAGTTGCGTCAGGTCATGCCTCCACAGAGCCAGCTGTTTTGACGTGAATGGCCATGGCTCGTCTCAACACGCGCTGAACGCGGCCCACAGAGGACCAAATCCGTAGGCGATACTCCAAAATCCCATGAGTTCCGATTATGCGGCAGGGCTTTTGGCTTGGCCTGGAATGCGTTCTCGTGGTCTTTCTGCCAACCTCGACGACCAGAACGCGCAGAAACTCGCGACCACGGCAAGCGCTGCAATGATCGCTCCAACCCACGGCAGGGCGTGGACTGAGAGGTTTGCAAGCGCGATCCCCCCAACTGCCGTCCCGAGCCCTACACCGATGTGCATTGTCGACAGGTTCAGGCTTATGCCGGTATCGGCCGTCTCCGGCCCGGCTGAGATCAAGAAGCTCTGTACCACCGGCGAGATCATCCAGCTGATGCAGGCCCAGATCATCAGCACGCTGAACATCACCCACGAGCTGCCCTCGACCAACGGTATTGTGACAAGGGCGAGCAGGTAGGCCGTCGGCGTGAGCAAAAGGACGTTGCGCGGCGAAAACCGGTCGGCAAGCCAACCACCGAGATAGCCACCGCTCACGCCGGCAATACCAAGCACCGCAAAGGCTATCGCGATGTGGGCCAAGAAAGGCGAACAGCACGAAGTGCCCGCCAATCATCAGAATGGAGACAAACTGGCCCGCAACGAGAGGCGGCTTTCGCAGGTGGTCCAGATACGTTGGAAGGGCGGCTTTACGGCGAGCGGAGACCGGAACATGCCGCCAGCTTGCCAACCACACCAAGCCGGCAAGCAGGGACAGTGCGATGAAGACGCCCCGCCAGCCGATAAGTCCGCAGATGAAAATTCCCGCGGGAACGCCGAGCACCAGCGAGCCACTGATCCCCATGAAAATGATGCCGATGGCTCGACCTTTCATGTCTTTCGCGACCAGCTCGGTCGCCAACATCGTTGCCAGAAGGCAGACGGTCGCGCTCGCCATGGCCATGCCGATGCGGGCGACGACAAGCGTTGCGAAATTGGGGCTCGCTGCCGCACAGAGATTGCTAACGACGAACAGGCCCAGAGCACAAAGAAGAAGGCGCCTGCGCTCGATCTTCATCGTAAGGACGAGCGCCAAGGGCGCCGTCAAGGCAAACACGATCGAAAAAACGGCCGTCAACTGCCCGGCAAACGCGATCGAAACGCCAAGCTCGCCGGCGACATCGGAGACGATGCCGACTATGATGTTTTCAGCGGTTCCTGTGGCAAATGTCGCAAATGCGAGCAAGACAACGATAGGGTTCATGCGCCCGTTCTCCCTGCATGATGACCCATGCGGGCACGAACCAGCGATCGCCCCGACATGGAATGGACATGTCGGGTTTCGAGGCAGAGCTTCGGTTATCCCTATGGCAGCTTGACTAGCACGTCGGCGCCCGAGCCGGAAGCCCCTCTCGGCCACCTATGCGAGCACTGCGCCGTCAGCCACCCGCTTGCCGTCGCGGCCGATTGCACCGCAGAGGCCAGGTCACGACACCTCCTGCAAAGACAGCGAGCCAGACGACGACCGGTTGCAGCGGCAGCCTGACGGCGTGATACAGCCACTGCCAAGGAGCGACTTCCGGCGCACTCAGGCTGTCCAGTGCATGCTTGATATTGGCCGGAAAGACGAGCACCGCATAAAGGGCGAGCGCAATGCCGGCATATTTGCGAAGAGCCGGGATCAGCAGACCGATCGCTCCTGCGATCTCGCAAAGTCCTGTCAGCAAGATCACCTCTGGCGCGTCAGGCACCCACGAAGGGGTGATGGCGACAAAGGGCGCTGGAAAGGCCACGTGCAGAACGCCCGCCGTTCCATAGAGCGCGACCATGCCGGCCCTGCACCTCGACCGCCAGAGATCAACGCTCGCCATCTGCCGCGATCCGCTCTTCGATCGTCCTTGCTACGGCGCTCAGATCGACTTTCCGGCCACTGATCTTTTCGATCGCCGCGACGGCCAGATCGCTTGCGACATAGTCCGACTTGTGCCCGAGATTGTGCACGACCATAAGCCTCGCGCCGCGGATATCCCGGGCCAGGTGCCGTGCATGCACATTGGGTGAGACAATCCTGTCGACGTCACCGGTGATGATGACCGTCGGCGCCTTGATCTTGCGGTATTTCCGACTTGCCGTCCGGGTCCAGTCGTTGAGTGCCGCCACTTCCTGGGCATTGTGCCGGAAGGCTGCGGGCCTGAGGGCCTGCAGTGTCCGGGCTTCACGCAGATAGTTTTTCGGCATTGTGTTCGGCGCAAATGTCGCGCGGGTCGCGCTGCCGATCGCAAGAAGGCCGATTGGCGGGACGATCAGAGTGCTGAAGAGCGCACCCGACACAGGAACGGCTGCTGCGTCATAATACCAGGCGACGCCGCCGTTCCAGGGGTAGACGGCTGGCGACAGGAAGACGAGACCGACAACCCTTTCGGGATGACGCACGGCAAGGGCCGCTGCGATCGCGCCGCCAAAGGAGTGGCTGACAATGATCGCCTTCGGAATCCCGCGCCTTGCCATAAGACTTGCGATGGCGTCCGCCTGTCCGTCAGGCAGTATGTTTTCAGGTCCGCCGACATCCGAGCCGCCATGTCCCGGCCGATCGACGAACAAAAGCGTCGCTCTTCCTTCGAGCTTCCCGCGAAAGGCATACATCGGGTCGTAAAGACTGGCGCTGGCACCGTGGATGAAAACGATCGGCGGCAGGCTCGTCTGCTTGCCGGGTTTAAGAAGTACGCTGTTCAGACTGAAGCCGCCGACATCGATGCGAACCGGGCGCACCTCGTCCGCGATCGCCCTGAGCGGCTCGAAAATGGTCCCGATCAAAATCAGCAGGCTTAGGACTACCTGAAATCTTGCGCGCGCTTTCATGACGTTCCTGAAGAATAGCGATCTCCAGGGAATATACGTGCGAGAAGCGCAATCGGTTTTGGTCTCTAATTCGGTATGGGCCGACAGCATCGAATACTGTCCAACCGTCGATGCGGCGGAACTCCGTCGCATCGCCGAGAACAGCGTCAAGGTGCGATGCCGAGTGACGTGTCGCGAGCCCGCATTCCTACCGGCTCGCCGGCGCGCGACCATAGAGCAGAAGCATCAGGATAATCACCACACCGTAGATGATCTGGCGCCCGGCTTCGGGCATCTGCGTAACGGAAAGGATCGACTGCAGGAGCGTGATCAGAATGACGCCCGCCACCGTACCGAGATAGGATCCCTTCCCGCCGAGGATTGACGTTCCTCCAAGGACGACCGCCGCAATGGCCGGAAGAAGATAGGCATCACCCATGGATTGCGCGGCCTTAGAGGCATAGCCCGCGAGCAGCACCCCGCCAAGGGCCGAAAGCCCGCCCGAGGCGGCAAAGGCAATCATGACGATGCGGCGGGTGTTGATGCCGGACAGATAGGCCGCACGCTCGCGATTGCCGATGCCGTAGACCGCGCGCCCGAAGCCCGTCCGGCGCAGAAGAAAGACCATTGCCGCGCCGATCAGCGCCCAGATGAAAACCACGTTCGGAATACCGGGAACCAGAGCACCGGTGGCGAGATAGCGCATGGCTGCGGTGGCGGAATCCTGTGGCGAGAAACCGCCCGTATAGACCACCATCACCCCTTGGGCGACGGCATTGGTCGCCAGCGTCACGATCATCGAGGGGATGCGCAGATAGGCAACCCCGACGCCGTTGATGAGCCCGATGCCGATGCCGCACAGGACGCCGAAGGGAATGGCAAGCGCTGTCCCGACCGGACCGTAGGCCGCGGCCGCACAGGCCATCATCGCGCCCGTGGCAACGGTCCACGGCACCGAAAGATCGATCTGGCCGAGCAGGATGACGAGCATCATGCCGGTGGCGATGATGCCGAGGAAGGACGCCACCTTCAATTGCTGCAGCAGATACTCCGGCGACAGGAAGCTGCGCGAATAGAGGCTGCCGAGCACAAGCAGCAGCAGGATGCAGCCGAACGCAGTGACCACCGCGGGGTCGAGATTGCGTATGAAGGTCGATTTGCGTCCGGTTGCGCCAGTCATTGCCGTCTCGCTCACAGGAACCACTCCAATCTATTGCGCACCCTGAAGAGCGCAAGGGCCCCGAGACTGATGGCCGCCAACAGGATCAGTCCCTGGAACAGCGGTTGCCAGAGTGGATCGAGATCGAAAACGAACAACAGGTCGCCGATCGTGCGGAATGCCAGCGCACCGAAGACCGCGCCGATGGCGCTACCCTTGCCGCCGAACAGCGAAACGCCCCCCAGCACCACGGCTGCGATCGAAAACAGCGTGTAGGCGTTGCCGCTGGCGAGTGCTGCGTCGCCGGTATAGGTAAAAAAGGTGAGGAACAGCCCCCCGAGTGCGGCGACCAGTCCCGCAAGCGTGTAGGCGAGCAACTTGCCGCGGCGGATCGGCATGCCGGACATGTAGGCGGCCGTCTCGGAGGAGCCCACGGCATAGGCTGCACGCCCATAGACCGACCGGCTGAAGGGCACCCATATCACGACGACTACCGCTGCAAGCGCGACGAGGCTCGCCGGCACAACCCCGAAAATCCGGCCGGTCAGGGCATCCGCGAGCCCCTCGTTGACGGATCCGCCGGGAAAAGGCCGCAGCAACAGGGCAAAGCCGAAATAGACCGCCCCCGTTGCGATCGTCGCCACGATCGGCTGCAGTCGCCCATAGATGACGATCGCGCCGTTGATGGCGCCGCATGCAGCCCCGACGCCAAGGACGACCACGACGCCGAAGGCCGTCTCAAGCGGCGAGCCAACGACCAGCCACGAGGCCAGGCAGTTGGTGAGAAGGAAGATCATGCCGACCGAGAGGTCGATGCCGGCGGTGATCACCACCATGGTTTGAGCCATCGCGACAAAGGCAAGCAGCACGCCTTTGTTGGCGGCCGTCTGGATAACGTTGGCGGTGAAGCCGGCCGGATGGTTCGATGTGTAGATGATGAACATCACCACGAAGATCGCAACCGCCGCCAGCGTGCCCCGGTGTTCCGTCAGTCGATACCGCCAGTCGTTCATTGGATGGGCTCCCGGTGGCTTGGGTCTGCGGACGGAATGTTGAGTGCGCTCGCAATCAGCGCGCGCTCCGTTATCTCAGGGCCCGCCAACTCCCGTTTTACCGCCCCGTCATAGAGCACGAGGACCCGGTCGCAGCAGCCGATGAGTTCGGCATAGTCGGTCGAATAAAAGAGGATAGCCGCCCCTTCGTCCGCCAGACGCCGCAAGAGCTGGTAGATCTCCTCCTTGGTGCCGACGTCAATGCCGCGCGTGGGGTCGTTGAGAAGGACGATGCGCGGCTGCCGCATCAGCCACTTCGCAATGACGACCTTCTGCTGGTTGCCGCCCGAAAGCGCCCCGACCGGCGCGTCAATATTGCCCGCCTTGATGGACAGCAACGTCATCATCCGGTCGATAGCGCTCTCTTCTTTGGCGCGATCGATGATTCCGCCGCGCGTCAGCCGGTCGAGAGAGGCGAGCGAGAGATTGTCACGCACCGTCATCGGCAGCATCAGCCCCTCGGTCTTGCGGTCCTCGGGAATGAGCGCCATGCCGATGCCGTGCCGGCGCGCCTGCGCAGGGCTGCCGATGCTGATCGTTCTGCCGTCGACGAGAACCGTGCCGCGCAGCCCGCGCAAGACCCCGAACAGCGCCAGGAGGAGGTCGCGCTGTCCCTGCCCGTCCAGCCCGCCGAGACCGACGATTTCGCCTGCACGCAATGAAAACGAGATGTCGTGAAGGCGGTTCGCCCAGGACAGATTTCGCGTCTCAAGGACGGGTGCCGCTGGTGCAAGCGGGCCCGGCTTGGGTGGATAGACGCTATGATATTCACGACCGATCATCATCTCGATGACCTCGCTGTCGCTCCTTGTCCCTGCCGGGTAGCTTGCAACCTTGCTGCCGTTTCGAAACACGGTGCAATCGTCTGCCAGTTCCGCAATCTCGCTCATCCGGTGCGAGATGTAGACAAGCGCCAGCCCCTCAGAGCGCAGCCGCTTCAACACCGCAAAGACCTTGGAAACATCGGCCGCCGTGAGCGCCGACGTCGCCTCGTCGAGAATGAGGATGCGTGGCTTGCGCGCCAGCGCCTTGGCGATCTCGACGATCTGCTGGCGCGACAGCGGCAGGTCCTTGACCAGCGCCAGAGGGTGGATGTCTGCCGCACCGGCGCGCGCCAGCGCCTCTTCTGCCAGACGCCGCTGGGCCTTGCGGTCGATCATGCCGAACCGGGTCGGCGGATTGAAGATAACGATGTTGTCGGCAACGCTAAGTTCCGGGATCAGCGACAGCTCCTGGAAGACGCAGGCGATGCCGGCGGCGTTGGCGGCGGCCGGTGACGCAAACGTCACCGGCTGTCCATCGAGCGTCATCTGCCCCTCGTCGGCGGCGACAACGCCCGCCATGATCTTGATGAGCGTCGACTTTCCGGCACCGTTCTCGCCGAGAACGGCGTGAATGGCGCCGGTCCTGACGGACAGTTCGGCATTTTCAAGCGCCCGCACCCCGCCGTAGCGTTTCGATATGCCTTCCATGCGAAAGAGCGGTGCGCCGCTTTCCATTGCGCTCTCCGGAAAACCGTTGTTGACGACAGGGCACTGCACAGCTGTGCGGTGCCCTGATCCTGATCGAACTACTGGTTATCCTTGCTCTGCTTCATGATCTCCTGGGCGGAGAAATTGATCCCGCAGGTGGGGAACGAATTGCCGACGAAGAAATTGTCGGACTCCGCCTGGAAATAATCCTGGCCTTCCTTGAAGTTCGGATCTTCGACGATGGCCAAGGGCAATTTGACCGACTGCGGCACCACCTGACCCTCGAGCGCGGCAATCGCCGTCTTGATGGCGACGGCCACTTGCGCGGGTCCGGTTCCAGCCGACGAGCATTTCAGGCCGTCGGCGGCATGTGCCGCACAGAACTTGCGAAATCCGTTTTCGGTTTCGCCGCCGAAAGGCACGAAGGGGTGCTTTGCGTCGATCATCGCCTGAACGATGCCGGTGTCGCCGCCCTGCCCGGTAATGCCGTCGAAGGGGCCGCTGGTTGCGATTGCGTCTGCAGTCACCTTCTGGGCGACGCCGTCGTCCCATTTGCCCATGACCTCGACGACCTCGAACTTCTTGCCCGACGCCTGGAGCTTCTCATGGATGCCGTCGTGCCTGTCGGTATCGACAGACGTGCCGGCGACACCGCGCACCTCAAGCACCTTGCCGCCATCAGGCAGATGTTTGACGAGCCAGTCGCCCCACAATTGCCCGAGCCCCTTCTGGTCGACGTTGACGTTGATGGCGTCCTCGGTGTCGAGGATGTTGTCAAAGGCGACCAGCACCACGCCAGCTTCCTTCGCCCGCTTGATGACCGGCGCAAACGCCGTCGGATTCTGGGCATTGACGACGATCGCGTCATAGCCGGAGTCGATGAAGTTGTTGATCGCCGAGATCTGGGCCGGCACATCCTCGCCCGTCGAAACAACCTTGAACTCCTTCAGTTTGGCTGCGACGTCGGGTTGAGCGGCATAGGCCTTGGCGGTCTGCACCATCTGGATACGCCAGGTGTTGGCGATGTAGCCGTTGGCAAGTGCGATGCGATATGGGCCGTCCTTTTTCGGGAACTTGAAGAATTTCGTATCCGCCGACCACGGCGCGAAACATTCCGGCTCGGCTGCAGGCCCTGAAACGATTTCCGGATCTGCATAGGCAGCAGATCCCAGCATGAAAAAGGCAGTGGCGGCAACGATGCCGCCAGCGAGTGACTTCACCATCGACATTTCCTCCCATTGGCGCGCCACTTGTTTGTTCTCCAGCCCGGGGATGAAACTCACCCTCGAGCGGCACGAACTCCTGCGGCACCGGCACGCTGGATGCCTGCTTTCACCATTGACGAGGCGCTCTGGTCTCCTCCCGAAAACACCGCTGTCTCTTAATTAGGTAGCGCTACCACATGCGATTGTAAAGTAACATTTGCGGATTACGGAGGACCGAATATCACCGGTTTAAGATCGAAATCAGCGTGATTTCGACGTCTCGGAAGGAAGCCTATTTCCTTCCGCAATGATAGCGCTATCATATCGCGACGCTCAAGAATACGTTCTTTGCCGCATGAGGGAGCCCTATGGCCGAGGATTTCGAGATCGTAGACCCGCGCTTTGCCCGGCTGGTCAACCACAGCGCCCGCGTGGAGCAGCTTTATACGGGGTGTCGCTGGGCCGAGGGGCCGGCCTATTTCGCCGCCGGGCGCTATCTCGTCTGGTCGGACATCCCCAACGACCGGATGCTGCGCTATGACGAGACCGATGGGCATGTGAGCGTCTTCCGGCAGCCGTCGAACTTTTCAAACGGCAACACCACCGACCGGCAGGGCCGCCTGGTGACCTGCGAGCACGGCGGCCGCCGCGTGACCCGCACGAACCATGACGGCAGCATCACAACCATCGCCGATCGCTGGAACGGCAAGCGGCTCAACTCACCGAACGATGTCGTCGTGCGCTCCGACGGGTCGATCTGGTTTACCGATCCTGCCTACGGCATCGAGAGCGATTACGAAGGCCACAAGGCCGAAAGCGAAATCGGAGCCTGCCATGTCTATCGCGTCGACCCGGCGACGGGCGCGGTCACTGCCGTCATTAAAGACATGGTGCGGCCGAACGGCCTTGCCTTCTCCCTTGACGAAAGACGGCTCTACGTCGTCGACACCGGACGGACGCACGGCCCTGATCTTCCAGCGCATATGCGTGTATTCGATGTTGATGAAACTGGTACCGCGTCGGGTAGCGAGGTCTTTGCCGATTGCACCGCCGGGCTGTTTGACGGCTTCCGTCTGGATGACGAAGGCCGGATCTGGACAAGTGCCCGCGACGGCATCCACTGCTATCACCCGGACGGCACCCTGCTCGGCAAGGTCAGAGTGCCTGAAAACACCGCCAACTGCGTGTTCGGCGGGCCCAAGCGAAACATCCTCTACATCTGCGCAACCAGTTCGCTTTATGCCGTTCGGCTGATGGTCAACGGCGCACGTCTCTACTGAGGCAGGAGGTCAATCATGCCGTTCGTGCGGCTCACCATCGTACGAGAGGTCCTCGGCGACGATCCTTCGGTCAAGAAAGCTGCGATCGCAAGCAAGCTCGTAACGGCGATTGCCGAAGCGACCGGGCTTGCCGAGCGTGAAATTTCCGTCGTCTTCGATGAGGTCGACGCAAGGAACTGGTATGTCGGCAACACCGATGTGGAGACCTTGCGCGCGCGCAACCGGCAGGGATCGACGTGACGGACGACATCGTCTCCAGAGACCAGGGCCGCAAGGCAAGCCGGCGCGGCAGTGGCAGGCCGACGATCGCCGACGTCGCCAAACTGGCCGGCGTCGCGGCGATCACCGTCTCGCGCGCGCTGCGCGACCCATCGCTCGTTTCGGCCGAACTGCGCGCCGAGATCGATACGGCGGTGATCCAGCTTGGCTATGCGCCCGATCCCAATGCTCGCGCGCTCGCGTCCGCGCGAGCCGATGTGATCGGCGTTCTCGTGCCGTCGCTGACGAACATCGTCTTCGCCGACACCCTTCGAGGCATCTATGACGGGCTCGGCGACGGCCCGCTGCAGATCCAGATGGGCAACACCCACTACTCTCCACGGGAAGAGGAACGGCTGATCCGGATGTTTTTGGGCCAGCGGCCATCGGCGTTGATCGTGTCCGGTATCGACCAGACCGAAACGACCCGCAAACTGCTCGAGAGCGCGGATTGCCCCATCGTGCAGATCATGGAATATGGCGAGGATCCGGTCGATATGCTGGTCGGCTTCTCCCACTTCGATGGCGGCAAGGTGGCCACCAATCATCTGATCGAGGCGGGATATCGCCGCATCGGCTTCATCGGCGCCCGAATGGATCCACGCTCGCAGCGCCGCCTCGCCGGCTACCGCTCGGCGCTCGAGGCCGCACAGTCCTTTGATCCCAAGCTGGTGACAACCACGTTGACGCCGTCTCGCGTCTCGCTCGGCGGGCAGCTCCTGGCCGACGCATTGGCAAAGGTCGCCGATCTCGACGCCGTCTTCTGCAACAATGATGACTTGGCCATGGGCGTGCTGTTTGAATGCCAAAGGGCAGGCATCGCCGTGCCGCACCGCATGGCAATTTGCGGCTTCAACGACCTCGACATGATGCACGTCGCCTATCCGTCGCTCACCAGCATCCGCACGCCGCGCTATGAAATCGGCCGACAGGCTGTACAGATGGTGCTTGATCGACTGGCTGGCCTGCCAATCGCATCGCCAATCGTTGACCTGGGCTTCGAGCTCAAGATACGTGAAAGTACGATGCAATGACAACGCACCGCGCTGGAACCGAGCGGATCGGAACATCCGGAAACTTGCCGCAGACACCTCATCGCCTCGTCAATACCTCTACTTCGAAGGCTGAGGTCTTGGTGGTATCGTCGAGCGCCTAGCTACCGCCCACTGAAGCGTCCGCAAATTGCCACCATGAACTGACTTTTAGTGCCGATGTGCGGAATGTTCACCGAGCACGGCTACGGCAACGTCGAGTTCGGCCCTAACTGCGCTTCGTTCGCGACAATGATCGTCGAGGATGGGTGGTGCTGAAGCCGAGCGCGACGATCAGGCAATTGATTAAGCGGCCCGTTCGTCTGGATTTCATCCTAGCCGGCTAAGGATCTTCACGGCGGCTCGATGGAGGTCGGCGTTTGCAGCCATCAACACGGTGTCGTACCGTGTCGCATCCGCAAGAGGCTGCCCATCCCAGTCGGTCACGATGCCGCCTGCAGCCAGAATAATGGGCATCTGTGGCAGGATGTCGTAGTCGAAAACATTGCTTTCGACGAGTAGGTCGATGCCACCCAGCGCCAGCAGCCCGGCCGCGTAGCAATCGTGAGATATGCGGGTGAAGCGTACCTTGTCAGTCAAGGCGTCGAAGCGCTCGTGGCGCACGCGGTCGAACTGCTCAAGGGCCGAGGTATAGAGGATCGCCTCGCCGAGCGCAGTCTTTTCGCTGGTGCGGATCGGCTCCTCATTAAGGGTCGCGGAGGAGCCTATGCCGAACCATCGTTCGCCGGTGATCGGCTGATTGATCATGCCGAGGACAGGTTTGCCGCGATGGAGCAATGCGATCTGCGTGCCGAAGGCGAGCGAGCCGGAGATGAAGGACTTCGTGCCGTCGATCGGGTCGAGCACCCACACCCATTCGGCATCCGTTCGGCATGCGCCGAATTCTTCGCCCCTGATCCCGTGGTTGGGATACTGCGCCTCGATCATCCGCCGCATCGTGGCCTCGGCGTCGCGGTCGGCAATGGTGACGGGGCTGGAGTCTGCCTTGGCGTCGACGACAACACGCTTGCGGAAGTGTGGACGGATGACGCTGGCTGCGGCATCGGCCATGGCGTGCGCAAGTGTCAGGTAGGGCGGTGGGCAGTCAGGCTCATGGGTCATCGGTCGATCCTCAAAGCTTCGGCAGCAATCTGATTGAGCATGGTTCTTACGGTTTCGAGCTGCCGATGAGCGGCGATGGCCTCTTGGCTAAGCCGCGCGCCAAGGTCGGTGGTCCCGATGTCCGTGAAACTCGCGGAGCGAGCCGCGATGAACGGGTCGCTTTCCTCCGAGGGGAAGCGCAGGGCGGGTGCGAAATAGCCCTCCTCTTCCTCGAGCCCGAAGCTTAAGACCTGCGGACGGTCCTGGCCAAGCAGAAGCAGGTCCACGAACATCGCATGCAGCGGCAGATGGCCGGTGCCTGTTTGGCAGGCGAGGTGCGCCCAGCCGTCGCGATCTTGCTGAACGAGGCAGTCTTTGACATGCACTTCGGTCACATAGGGTGCCTGTGCGGCAAGCGCCGGCAACGGCAGCTCATAGGCATTGATCATGTTGCCGAAGTCGAACAGCAGGCCAAGGCGCGGATTGGCGACAGCCTTTACGATGCCGATCAGCTCCTCCGACTTCAGGTCCTCGTGCTGTTCGAGCGTGTAGCGAAGCCGCCCCTCGGGATCGAAGGTCTCCAGTCGTCGCAAATCCGCAATCGTCCGTGAGACAATTTCCGAAACGCGTCCCTCGTAGCGCGGATAGCAACGCAGCGACGTCGCGCCAGTGGCAAGCGCGATGCGTACCGCATCAAAGAGACCTGTCTCCTGCGTCGTGCTGGTCTCGATATGGAGCTCCAGTCCGAACTGCTCGACTGCGGCACCATATTCAGAAAGCGCTGCGTCTGACATACCGGCGAGACTGGCTGCCTCGCCGTCCTCGACATGGACCTTGAGGCCGACGAGCCGCTGCTCATAGGCGAATTCGGCAAGCTGCAGCGGTGTCACTCCGCCAAAACGCATGTTGAGATGAAAGGCATAGGCGTGCGCAAACAGCGGCGCGTTGCGCGCCCGCTCCGCCAGCCGGGCGCGGGCCGGGCCGGAAAGGGTGGCAATTTTTGCGCGCCAGTCCGGCGACGACAGATCGTCAAACGTCGTTTCGGTCAAAGAGCCGGCTCCTTCACAGGCGACTTCAAAGCTGAGGGAACATCAGGCGGCAAGCACCAGAAGATCGCGATGCGGCAGGCTGACCTCTACGGTGGTGCCAACCGAGGGCGGCGGCCTGTCGGGCTGGTTGAACGTATCGAGCGAAACGAACTGGCCCGCGACCGCCACTTTGATGCGGATCACTGAACCGAGAAAATGCACTGCTGCAATTTCGCCGGAAAGGACGACGCGATCGCAGTCGCTGCGCCCCAGTTCGACCGATTCTGGACGCATCGCCAGGCTGATGCGCTCGCCGGGCCGACCATTAAGCGGCTGGCACAGCGCCACCGGTACACCACCAAGCCGCACCTTACCGGTGGTCGCATCCAACACGTCGGCGTCGAGGAGATTGAGCGTACCGACGAATTGCGCAACGAAGCGCGTCGCCGGCCGGTTGTAGATCTCGAACGGCGTGCCGACCTGGTCGGCGACGCCCTGGTGCATGACCACGACGCGATCCGAAATGGACAGCGCCTCCTCCTGGTCATGCGTCACGAAAATGGCGGTGATGCCGAGATCGCGCTGGATCCGACGGATCTCGTCACGCAGGCTAATGCGAACCTTCGCGTCCAGAGCTGATAGCGGCTCATCGAGCAGCAGCACTTGCGGGCGCGGTGCCAGTGCGCGCGCAAGCGCCACACGCTGCTGCTGGCCGCCGGAGAGCTGGAAGGGATAGCGGCCCCCGAGTTGAGGCAGGCCAATCAGATCCAGCATTTCACCGACGCGCCGTGCAATGGCCGCCTTGCCCTCACCCGCGACCTTGAGGCCGAAGCCTATGTTTTCCGCCACCGTCAAATTTGGGAAAAGTGCATAGGACTGGAACACCATGCCGATATTGCGCCGGTTGGCGGCAAGCCCCGTCACCTCCCGTCCGTCGATGCGGATCGCGCCTGATGTCGGCGTCTCGAAGCCGGCGACCATGCGCAAAACCGTGGTCTTGCCGCAGCCAGACGGGCCGAGGAAGGAGACGAACTCCCCTTTTTCGATGTCGAGGTTGAAATCCTTGACGACACGGGTCGGGCCAAAGGATTTTTCCAGGTGATGGATATCTAGAAAAGCCATGGTCAACGCCTCACGGTGGCGAATTTGGAGAAATGGGTGACAAGCTGGATCAGGGCCATACAGGCCCAGGTGATGGCGAAAGCGACAACGGCGAGCGCCGAGGGTTCGTAGGCGCGGTTGCCACCCATCCAGACCATGTAAGGGCCGAACGAGCCGACGTTGAGCAAGGCGGCAAAGACATATTCGCCGATGACGATCGCGAAGGTGAGGAAGGCGCCGGATAGCACCGAGACAAAGACGTTTGGCAGGATGACGACGGCAAGGATCCGCGTCCAGCCGGACCCCAGGCTCTGGGCCGCCTCCGTCAGGCTGCCGACATCGATGGTGCGCAGGCCCGTGTCGACCGAGCGATACATGTAGGGCAGCGACAGTGTCGCATAGCCGAACAGAAGGAGGAGATTGGTACCCCACCAGCTTCCTGTGAGCGGCAGGACGGAGGATGTATTGTAGATGCGGATGTAGCCGAAGACGATGACGATCGGCGGAATCACCAGTGGCAGCAGCGTCAGGAACTCGACGACCGGGCGCAACCCGGGAAACCGCAGCCGGACAAAATAGGCCGTCGGCACGATGAGCAGGATTCCAAGAACGATCGTGAGCAAGGCCAGAACGACGGAGTAGCCGAAGGTTTGCTGGAACTGCGGATCGGCCAGCACCACGCGGTAAGCTTCGAAGCTGTAGCCATCGCGCTGCATGCGCATGGAGAAGTCAAACATGCCGACGAGCGGAAGGAGGAAATAGAGCCCACCCAAAGCGACGGCGAGCCAGGACCAGACGCGCCTTTCCCTCATTTGACCCACCTTTCCGCGCGCATGCGCAGGAGGATATAGATTGCGTTGGCAATGGCGGTGAGAAGGATCATGGCAAAGGCGATCGCATAACCCAGATGCGGATCATTGAGCACGTCACCGCGGATCTGGGCGAACAGGACGATCGGCGCGATCGAGAGCGATGAGCCGGTCAGCGCAATGGCGGTCGCAACTGCTCCAAAGGCATTGGCGAAAAGCAAAGCCAGCGTGCCGAGAAGCGAGGGCCAGAGCACTGGCAACGCCACCAGGCGCCAGTACTGAAAACCGTTGGCGCCGAGACTTTCGGCCGCCTCTCGCCATTCGCGGCGCAGCCCCTCCAGTGCCGGCGTGATGATCAGCACCATCAGCGGGATCTGAAAATAGAGGTAGGTAAGCGCCAGTCCGAGGAAGGAGACAATGTTGAAGCCGGCGCCATAAAGATTGATGCCGAACCAGTGGCGCAGCAGCATCGTCACGAAACCAAGGCGGCCGAGGGTTGCGATGAAGGCGAAGGCGAGCGGCACGCCGGCAAAATTCGAAGCGACGCCTGAGAAGGTCAGGATGGCATTGCGAAGGGGGCGCGGAAGGCCGCCGAGCGTGATGGCAGCGGCAATGAGGAAGCCGAACAGACACCCGAGCGCCGCTGTCAGCAGGCTGAGCTCGATCGAGATCCAGAAGGCCGATCGTATGGATGGCGCAAGAAGCTTGCCGAGGTTCTCCAGCGTCATCTGTCCCTCAGCGTTGCGGAACGCGCCGAGCACGATGTTGAGCGTGGGCAGGATGAGGAACAGCGTGGCGAAGACGAAGAAGGGGGCGACCCCTAACCAGCTGAGAACCTGTCGTGGCCGGAAGACGGCCGGCAGGGATGCGACGCTTGTCGTCATCGGATTTGTCCCTGGGAAAATTGCGCCAAAGGGGGCGAGAGGCGTCACGACCAGTGAAGCCTCTCTCTCAAGCGAAGGATTACTTCACGTTGGCGCCGACCACCTTGTCCCAGCCCTCGACGATCGCCGTCTTGTTGGCGGAAAGCTCGTCGACCGTCGGGAAGATCGCCTTTTCATAGGCTTCGGCAGGCGGCAGCTTGTCGAGCAGCTCCTGCGGGAACTTGCCAGCCTTCAACATGGCATTGAAGCGCGCCGGGTGGCAGTAGCCCTTCAGCCAACCGGTCTGGCCTTCGTCGGAATAGAGATATTCCATCCAGAGCTTGGCGGCGTTCGGGTGTGGCGCGTAGGCCGAGATTGCCTGAACATAGACCCCGGCGACGACACCGCTTGCCGGTACGACGACGTCCATCGGCGGGTTGCCCTTCAACGCGTCACGCCAGGCCAACAGATTGTAGTCCCAGGCGGCGACGATCGGGGTCTGCCCCTGCGCGATCGTGCCGGCCTTGCCGAGCACAGGCACGAAATTGCCGGATTTGTTCAGTTCCGCAAAGAGCTCCAGGCCCTTGCTGCCCGATTCCGTTCCAGGCTTGGCGCCCCGCGAGATGCCTGCCGACATCAGCGCCAGGATGGCCTGTGCCGAAGACCGTGGATCGCCGGTGAGTGCGACAGCCCCAGAGTACTCCGACTTCGACAGATCCGACCAGTCGGCCGGTACAGTATCAAGCAGATCCTTGTTCACACCGAAGGCCATGACGCCGTAGTAGTCGCCGTACCAATAGCCTTGCTCGTCCTTGATGTTTTGAGGAATTTCGTCCCAGGTCGCCACCTTGTAGGGTTGAAGGAGGCCCTCCTTGGCGGCAGCCGGCGCAAAAGCCAGGCCAAGATCGACGACGTCAGGCGCCTGCGAACCCGTGTTGCCCTTGTTCGCGCGGATGGCTTCGAGCTCGTCGGCGGTACCGGCGTCGGGGTTCAGTTCGTTGACTTCGATGCCCGGATACTTCGCCTTGAAGCCGGCAATGACGTCTCCGTAGTTGCACCAGTCGTGCGGAAGCGCAATGACGGTCAACATGCCTTCCTTCGTTGCGGCAGCGACCAGCTCTTGCGATGCCTCAGCCTGGGCAAGACCCGGCAGGGCCGCCGCCAGGGCGAGTGTGGAGACGAAGGCGCGACTGGTTGCACGCGATAGAAGCTTGTTCATGAATTCCTCCTGTTGACCGTCGACGACGGATCGTGGGCGATGGCTGCTTTTTGTCCTTGCATCCGGTCGTCGGCACCGCCGCCTTTCCCGGTTCCCCCGCACCTTGTCTGCGTCCTGCGAAGGGATGCATCGGTGCGTTTTCGTGTAGGGACAGGATGTAACAATTGGACGACGAAGAAACGTCCATTATGGTGCATTCTACTGTACCAATTTTTGGAGGCGCACCGGTGGTCAAACAGCTTGAAGGGCCAATCCTGCCTTTCCTTCGCCTCGACGCGACAGTCGCCCTGCCGAAATTCCGCCAGGTGCAGGACCAATTGCGCATGGCGATCCTGAAAGGGCACCTGCGCGCTGGAACACGGCTCCCTGCAAGCCGAATCCTTGCCGAGGAGTTGGGCCTGTCGCGCCAGACGCTGGTGCGGGTGCTCGATAACTTGAAGGCGGAGGGCTATCTGGAGGCACGACAGGGTGCCGGTACTTTCGTCTCGGCCGCATTGCCGCGCCAACCGGCAAAGCCGCTGTCGAGGCCCACCCGCCACGATGTCGCCGACCGCGCGCCGCCGCGGCTATCGCGAATTGGCGACTTGTCATGCCGGATGTCGGCCGATATCGGCCAAATGGAAGACAGGCCTTTCCTGCCCAACCGTCCGGCGCTCGACCGGTTTCCCTTCGCTGTGTGGAGGAAATGCTGGAACGCCGTGACGCGCGGCGGCAAGGCCGTGGCCATGGGCTATGGCGACGTCGCGGGCGAACTGGTGCTTCGCCAGAGGATCGCCGAATATCTGGCCCTGCACCGGCGCGACCCTTGCGATCCCGAACAGATCGTCATCACGCCCGGGGGGCACGCCGCCTTCACGCTTTCGGCTTTGGCGCTTGCCGATCCTGGCGACGGGATCTGGTTCGAAGATCCGGGGCCGGTGACCACCAGCAACCTGTTTCGCACGCTCGGGCTGCGGCTGTGTCCGGCCGATGTCGATGCAGACGGCATGGATGTCGAGGCTGCGATGGCTCGCTATCCCGACGCGCGCCTCGCCTTCGTCATGCCGTCGCGCCACCACCCGCTCGGCATCACCCTATCGCTTCCACGCCGGCTTGCCCTGCTCGAATGGGCGCGGGCGAGCGACGCCTGGATCATCGAGGACGACTACGACAGCGAATTCCGCTACGACGGCGCGCCTTTGCCTTCGATGCGCTCCATCGACAGCGACGACCGGGTGATCTACGCGGGCAGTTTCAGCAAGGCGCTCTATCCGGGCATCCGCGTTGGCTTTCTCGTCCTGCCACCCCAACTCGTCGGGACATTTCGCACGCTCTCGGGGCTGATCCACCGCAGCGTCCCGGTGGAAACCCAGCTCGCGCTCGCCGAGTTCATCGGCGGCGGTCACTTTGCCAGCCATCTGCGCCGGATGCGCGGCCTTTACGCCGAGCGCCGCGAGGCTTTCATGTTAGCCGGGCGGGATGCGCTTGCCGGACTTGCCCGCATCGACTGCTCCGAAAGCGGGCTCAATGCACTCGCCTGGCTGGAGGGCAGCCGGGAAGACCAGGCCTCCCACCGCGCCGTGCTCGATGCCGGACTGCAATGCTATCCCCTGTCGGACTACACGATCGCGACACCTCAGCCGGCTGCGCTCATTCTGGGCTATGCCGGCGTTCCGGCGGATCGAATGAGGCCTCTTCTTTTCCGGCTGGCCGATGCGATCGCCCGATCGCAAGGCCGCATCGGGCGATCAGGCGATTGAGGAGCCTTTCGACCGCCATGGCCCAATCCTCCGGATCCTCGTCATCGCCGCGAAGCCGCCGGGCGACCACGTAGCCGATACCGCGCAACATGACGCACCGCCCTTTCCAAGGATCATTATTGCCGGACGGCGCGAAGCGGCTTTCCACTGCGCTGGGTGACGCCAACGCCGGGGGCGACGCCGACTGCGGCGTTGGAAGCCGCAAGCAGTGGCTTGCCGCGCACCATGTCGGAGGCGCGTTCCGCCAGCATGATCGTCGGCGCATTGAGGTTGGCGTTCGGCTCTGACGGAAAGACGGAACTGTCGATCACCCTCAGCCCGTTGATGCCGCGGACCTTGAGCTCGCTGTCGACGACTGCCATTCCGTCCTCACCCATGCGGCAGGAGCCGCAAGGATGGTAAGTGCTTTCCATTGTCTCGCGCACCCAGGCGTCGATCTCGTCGTTGCTTCGAACATCCTTGCCCGGCGCCATTTCCTCGCCGCGGAAGCGGTCGAAGGCCGGCTGGGCGATGATTTCGCGCGTCAGCCGCAGGCAGCGGCGGAAGCCCTCGCGGTCCTCCTCGCGGTCGAGATAATTGAAAAGGATATCCGGTTGTTCATGGGCCTCCGGAGAGCGAAGCCGGACATAGCCGCGGCTCTTCGGCTTGTTCGGACCGGTCAGCACCATGAAACCGTGGCCGTCGAGCGGCTTCTTACCGTCGTAGCGCATGGCGGCCGGCAGAAAGTGGAACTGGATATCCGGCCATTGCAGCGACGCGTCGGAGCGAATGAAGCCGCCGCTTTCGAAGTGGTTGGAGACCGAAAGCCCCTTCTTGAACAAGAGCCATTCGGCCCCGATCAAAGCCTTGCTGAGGAGCCCCATCTTGCCGTTGAGCGTGATCGGCTCCTTGCAGGCATACTGGATGTAGACCTCGGAATGATCCTGCAGGTTCTCGCCGACCCCTGGCAGATCGTGCAGCACGGGAACACCGGCCTTCTGCAGCACGGCGGCTGGCCCGATACCGGAGCGCTGCAACAGGTGCGGCGATCCGATCGGTCCGGAGGAAATCAGCACCTCGCGGTTGGCGCGCGCGACATGACGCTCGCCGCCGAGCTCGTACTCGACGCCAACGGCGCGCGTGCCTTCGACAAGCACGCGCCGCGTCATCGCATGGGTGATGACCGTGAGGTTCGGCCTCTCCATCGCCGGCTTCAGATAGGCGTTGGCCGTCGACCAGCGCACGCCGTCCTTGACGGTCATGTGCATCGGCCCGAAGCCCTCCTGCATGTGCCCGTTCGGGTCGTCTGTGGTGATGTAACCCGCCTCGCGGCCGGCATCGACGAAGGCGCCATAGAGCGGGTTCTTCATCCCGTTGCCGGCATTGGTCGCAAGAGGCCCGGAGGCGCCGCGATAGCTGTCGCCTCCGTCCTGCCAGCTTTCGGCGCGCTGGAAA
The DNA here is from genome assembly GCF_014852195.1 of Ensifer sp. ENS08. Lineage (NCBI taxonomy): Bacteria > Pseudomonadati > Pseudomonadota > Alphaproteobacteria > Hyphomicrobiales > Rhizobiaceae > Ensifer > Ensifer sp. ENS08. The sequence goes on along the minus strand of NZ_JACVBF010000017.1, from coordinate 24,797 downwards.
TAAGGCAGGCAGTTGGCGTAGCGCCAGCCGCGCGCACCCAGTTCCTCCCACTCGTCGAAGTCGCTGGCGTGGCCGCGCATGTAGACGAGCCCGTTGATCGAGGACGAGCCGCCGATGACCTTGCCGCGCGGGCAATGCACGCGCCGGCCGTCGAGACCGGGCTCCGGCAGGGTCATGTATTTCCAATTGTACTTCGTTCCGTTCATCGGGATCGAAAGCGCCGTCGGCATCTGGATGAAGATCGACTTGTCGCTGCCGCCGAATTCAAGAACCAGCACCCTGGTCGACGGGTCCTCCGAAAGGCGGTTGGCGAGCACGCAGCCGGCCGATCCTGCGCCGATGATGATGTAGTCGTAGGTGTCGCTCACGGCGGTCTTCTCCAGGCGTTACGGGTATTGGCCCCAACCACGGCCACGGGCAAAAAGCCGCGTGAGCACGTAGTGGGTGGCGCCTGCGGCAAGGCAGGACGGCACGGAGGCGGTCAGGTATTTGAAGGCCGGCAGGCTTGCCAGCGTCTGCGGATTGAAGACGGCGACATAGACGATGAAGCCGACCGCAAGGGCAAAGAGCCCGATGGGGTTGAAGCCCGCCCAGAACCGATAGGGTCCGTTTTCCTGCGGTCCGTGCAGGCTGCGCATGTCGAGCTTCTGGCCACGCAGGAAGAAGTAGTCGGCGATCCCGATACCGGCGAGCGCGGAATTCAGCGCCGAAGTCCAGACGAGGAAGATGAAGAAGCCGTCATACATCTGCGGGTAGAAGACCACGAGCCCGAACGGGATGAGGCAGAAGAGGAACAGGATAGCGCCCCAGGAAATGGCGCGAACCGATGCGGTTCCGACCTGCCTGAGGCCGACGATCGACGTGTAGAGGATGTTTGCCATCGAGGTCATATTGGCGAAGGCGACGAAAAGCAGCGCGACGATGCCGATCATCGGACCGGCGATCTTCGTCATCCAGATCGTCGGATCGCTTTCGCCGAGTGCGACTGCTGCAAGCAGGCCGACAATTTCGCCGAGTGCTGCCGCCCCGAAGATACCGAGAACATTGGGCCAGAAGGCGGTGCGCTCGTTCTTCGTCAGCCGCGCCAGATTGCCGATATAAGGCCACCAGGAGAAGCCGGCTGCCAGATTGACCTCGATCGCGACGATGAAGTTCAGCGTCTTGTCCTCGAAAGGCGGCGCAAGGGCCGGCAAGGCCAGAAGCTCGCCGATCGAATGATGGCTGAGAATGAGGTAGAGCATCGCCACCATCAAGAGGACCAGCGCCGGCGACACGACCATGTTGAAGAACTTGATCGAGGTCGGCCCCTTGGCGACGATGAACCAGGTGAGCAGGATTGCGCCGATCGCGGCGATGATCATCTTCGCGCCCGTCGGATTGGCGGCCTCACCGGCGCTCAGCGCCATCAGCCCGTCGATCGAGCGACCGAACATCATCGCGAGAACCGCAAGCCACCCCATGGTGAGAATGACGACGGCGAGCACATAGACGACGCGACTGCCGTTGTAACCAAATTGGCTGCGCAGCGCCACGAACTGCTCGACGCCGTAGCGGCCGGTCATGGTGGTGGTGGCGAGCGCCGTCAGCACGACGCCGACGATGTTGCCGATGATAATGGCGGCGATACCCTCCTTCGGCCCGACGAAGAGGCCGACAGAGCCGCCGATCAGAAAGGCCCAGGTGGCAATCGCCAGTGCCGAATTGGCATAGGTGAACTCCCAGAAGCCCCAGAGCCGTTCAGACGGCAAGAGGGGCGCATCGCCGCGCTCGGCGGCAGCACGATTGCGGGCGGCCTCTTCCTGTTCCGTCTTCAAAGTGGAGATATGTTCGAGTGCGACATGATCGGTCATCTCAAGCCCCCCAGAGCCAGAAGCCGACGACCAGCAGGAGCGTCAATACCGTCATGCCGGTGTAGTCGAGCACAGTCATCGTGCCCTCGAAGCGGTCGCCTGCCTCGATATCTTCATAGATGCGGGCGCGCCGCGCCAGTTCGCTCTGCCAGGCGATATCGTTGTTTTCCATCGTCGTTCCCCTTTTCGCGTCGCGCCTTCTGGCGTCTTTCCGCGAAGTCCATTGCGGCTCCATCAGCCGCCGATCTTCGGAAGCGGATAAACCCGCTGCCGGCTACCGAACCGTGACGGGCTCGGAATAGAAGGGCAGTCGGTCAATCCTCGGCGACCAGCTGCCGGTTTCGACAACACGCCGCACATGGGCGGCAATCTCCTCCATCGGCGCGAACCAGACGTCACCGCGCGTGAGAACCTGTTCGAGGAAGCGATGCACCACCTCCCAGCGGGCAAGCCGGCCGGTGGCAAAGGGATGCACGACCGGCACCCAGAGCGCGCCGTGGCGATAGGCCGCCTCGAACTCCTGCGAAAAGGCGGCAAAGCCCTGCTCCGGCGCGCGGATTGGCATCATGTAGTCGAGGTCCATCGACTGGACATATTGCGGCCAATCGTCGAGGCCCCAGTGCGACGGCAGCTCGACGAGGGCGCCGGCGTCGCATTCAAGCAGATAGGGAATGTCGTCACCCATCAACGAAGCGTCGTAGGCAAAGCCCCGCGACACCAGGAGGTCAGCGGACCGGTGGGAAAAATTGTAAAGCGGCGCCCGCCAGCCACGCGGTCGCTTGCCGCTCGCCTTCACGATCACCTCGATGCCGCGGTCGAGCCAGTGCGCCTCTTGCTCGTCCGAAAGTTCGCGGGGGTGCTCGTGCAGGAAGCCGTGATGCGCCAGCTCGTGGCCGCCTTCCAGAATGGCCTCGATCGCCTGCGGATATTGCTCGATGCACCAGGCCGGCACGAAGAAGGTCTGCTTGATGCCCAGTTGCCGATAGCTCTCGACAATGCGCGGGATCGCGACCTTCGGCCCGTATTGCAGCATCGAGATCGCCGATACGCGGCTGTGGCCATCCTTTGGATGGGCGATATGGACGAGGCTGTCGGCATCCATGTCGAAGGTGATGGAGGCGGCGCATTTGGCGCCGTTCGGCCAGGGAATGGGATTGGCGATCATGGCATGATGCTCCCGCCGTTGCTGCCGATCCCCTGGCCGGTGAAGTAGCGCCCGCCAGAGCCGGCGAGAAACCGCGCGAGTTCGGCGATCTCCTCGGGCTTGCCGAAGCGCGCAAGCGGTATCGCCAGTTCCCTGGCACGCCATTCGGCGCTCATGTTCGCCGCCCCAAGCATCTCGGTATCGATCGGACCGGGGCAGATCGCATTGACCAGCACGCGCGGCGCAAATTCCTTTGCCCAGGAACGCACCAGACCGAGCACGCCGTGCTTGGACGCGACATAGGGCGAAAAGGTCTCGCGGCCGTAATAGGCCATGTCGGAGGCAATCATGATCAGCCGCGCGGGCTCCTCAGCCGTTCCCCCCATCAGCCCCAATGCCATCTTGCCGACGAGGAAGCTGCCACGCAGGTTGATGGCGATGACCCGGTCGAAATCCGCAACGGGCGTTTCAAGCAAGGGCGCTTCATGAATGACGCCGGCGCAGTGGACGACGATATCCAGTCCGCCGAACGTCCGTTGCACCACCTCGCCGATGGCGGCGACCGAACCTTCGTCTGAGACATCGCAGGCAAGCGTCAGGGTTTCCGTAGCCCCTGCCTGTACAGCCGAAATCGCCGTCTCGTCCGGTTTGCGAATATCGGCAAGCGCAACCCGAGCTCCTGTCGCTGCGAATGCCAGGGCGCAAGCAGCCCCAATACCGCGATAGGCGCCGGTGACAAGAACGCGCGCACTCATGCCATCACCTCGCCGCGGTCGAGCATCAGCGCCTGGCCCGTCATGTCCCTTGCGCCATCGGAAGCGAGGAAGAGATAGGGTGCAGCGAGGTCTTCCGGTTCCAGGAGGCCCGGCAGGACCTGGGCTCCCAAGATCTCGTCCAGCAGGTCCTGCTCGCTGCGCCCGGTGCGCAGCGACATGTTCTTCAGCGACAGCATCGCCGCCTCGGTGCGCACCCAGCCGGGGCAGACGGCATTGACGCGAATGCCGCGTCCCCCAAGTTCCTTGGCCATCACCCGGGTGAAACCAAGATTGGCGTGCTTGGAGGCGATATAGGCGGAGAACTCCGGCACCGCGACACGGCTCCAGATCGACGCGGTGACGACGATGCGGCCCCCCTCGCGCATGTGAGGCAGCGCATGGCGGGTCACATAAAAGGTGCCGTTGGTGTTGATATCGGTGATGCGTCGGAACGTGTCTTCTACGCTATCGTCTTCGTCGGTCACCGGCGTAATGCGCTCGAGCCCGGCATTGTTGACGAGGACATCGATGCGACCAAGCGGCGAAAGCGTTGCCTTAACGGCAGCACTGTCGGTGATATCGCATTCGAGCGCCGCGATCCTGCGGCCGAAGCGTTCAGACATCTCGCGGGCGGCCTCTTGAATTCCACGGCCGGAGGAAAGAATTGTGACCTCTGCCCCGGCGGCGGCAAAACCTTCCGCGACGGCGCGGCCGATGCCGCGGCTGGCGCCCGTCACCAGCACGTGTTCGCCGGAAAAATCGTAAGCGATACGACCCATGGTCTCAGCCTCTCTTGGCGTGCATGACGCGGCCGATGAGGTTCATCAGCACCTGGGCGGCGAGGATCGAGGTCGAGCCTGAGTGGTCGTAATCCGGCGCAACCTCGACCAGGTCGATGCCGACGATGGTGCCGCGCCTGGCGAGTATCGAGAGGATCTCCAGCACCTCGTAATAGATGAAGCCGCCATGGGACGGCGTGCCGGTGCCCGGCGCAATCGAGGGATCGAAGCCGTCGATATCGATCGTGACGTAGTAGCGGGCTCCGGCCGGCACGCGCGAAGCAACCTTCTCCGTGCCGAGCGCGCGGATCTGGCGCACGGACAGGATATCCGAGCCCATTGACCGCGCATCCTCGTAGCCTTCCTTGGCCGTCGAGGAAACGTTGCGGATGCCGAACTGCGAGAGCCCGGAGACATAGGGCTTCTCGGCGGCCCGGCGCATGGGATTGCCGTGGCCGTAGCGAACCCCGTGCCGCTCGTCGACGAAGTCGAGATGCGCGTCGATCTGGACGATATGGATCGGGCCGTGTTCAGCACAGTCGTCTTCAAACGCGTTGATGCAGGGGATGTTGACCGAGTGGTCACCGCCGAGCACCACCGGAAGCGCGCCGGCGGCCAGGATCTTGCGCACGCCGAATTCGATGTTGGCGTGGCTCTTCATCGTGTCGGTATGGACGATGTCGGCGTCACCGATATCGACGATCGAAACCTTGTCGCTCGGCAGGTAGGTGACGTCGTCCTCGTGATCGTAGGCGCCCCCATGGCCGAAGGAAAACAGCGTCGATGCCTCGCGGATGGCCCGCGGCCCGAAGCGGGTGCCGGCGCGCCATTGCGTACCGCAGTCAAACGGCGCGCCGAGGATCGCCACATCCGCATCGATCGCATCCCAGTCCGGCTGGTAGGGATATTTGCCGAAGGTGCAGATGCCGACGAACGGCAGGTTCAGCCGCCCGGTTTCATAGGAATTACCCGCCATGTCTCTCCTCCTCAGGATGAAGGGAGTGTGTGGAAGGTCGATACGCTTAAAAATATCTATGATTGGATGTTTAGTTGTGACTTAATCAATGAATGATCAACAAGGTTCGCCATCGCATCCTCAATCTGTCGCTCGGCGATGCAGAGTTGAGATTGTTGCGTGTCTTTGCCTCCGTCGTGCAGCATGGGGGGTTTTCCGCCGCGCAATCATCACTCGGGATGACGCAGGCGACCATCTCCACCCATATGCGCCACCTTGAGGAGCGGCTGGGCTTACGCCTCTGCAGCCGCGGGCGAAGCGGTTTCCTTCTGACCGACGAGGGACGCCTCGTTTATGAGGCGACGCTGGATCTTTTCGGCTCGCTGGAAAAGTTCCAGAGCCGTGTCGGCGAAGCGCAAGGGGAACTGACCGGCAGCCTGACCTTCGGCACTGTCGACGCGATGATTACCAACCGGGATCTCGATCTCCAGGGGGCGCTCGCTGCCTTCCACCGACAGGCGCCGCGTGTGCATCTGGAGATCGACGTCGCCGCGCCGCAGGTGCTGCATCAGGGCCTTCTAAATGGTGGTTATCAGATCGTGCTGATGCCGACGGTCGGCAGCGCGACGCCGCATTTGCGCACGCAGCCCGTTTTTTCCGAGGTGCAGAAACTCTATTGCGCGCAGGGTCACCCGCTATTCGACCTGCCCGACGATGCGCTCACCGACGCAGTTCTGGAAGCGCAGTCTTTTGCTGGTCGCACCTACATGCTTACCGAGACGATCTGTGGGGTAAACTTCCACTGGGCGGCGGCCACGCCGCACATGGAGGGCACGCTGCTATTGCTCCTCTCCGGCGCCTATATCGGCTTCTTGCCCGACCACTACGCCGACGAATGGGTACGCAACGGTCGCCTGCGGCTGCTCGCCCCCGAGCGCATGACGTTCGAGGACATGTTCCACATCGCCCATCCCCGCAGCAAGCCCTCGCGTGCCGCCGAGACGCTTGCCCAGGCGATCCTCGCAAGCGCGCGCCCCGGCTAGACTCGATGGCGATTTCGGGGTGATCCTCGACACGCGGATTGGATGTGTCGGACGACTCAATCGTGGTAACGATCTGTTCGGTGAACTGCGGCAACGCCCATAGCGAACCTGAATCAGCCGGCGGCACCTTTCCGCTAGCGCCCTCGGCATGATCATGTACCCGACGCGCAGGGATTGCAGCAGCGTCATGCTGCAGGCGCCGATATAGATGACCTGGCTGGCCTGATCGAGCGCTTTCAGCGGTGGAATCGGACCGCCCCGATAGCGAAACTCGCTGCCCAGATCGTCCTCGATGATCAGCGCCTCGTGGTCGGAATGTCGGACATAATGCAGTCATGCAGGTAATCGGCGAAGGTGTCGCCATTCTGTCGGACAGCGCAACGGTCGCCATGGCGGTGCCAAGAGCAATGGCGGCATCCATCGGTATAACCCCGCACGCAAACTCGACGGCATGCCAGCTTGCTGCATTCGATGAAGGCGAGCGCATTGCCCATAAGCTGACGACGCGCTCTACAGTTCGAGGCTCGGCGTGCCGGCCGGACCGGGCGAGCGAACGTATGACAGAACGCTTTCGCGCGCTATTGCCCGAGCCATGCGGCACAACATGCTTGAGCAGCACTCGAAGCTGACGCTCCGGGGTTTCGATTCCATCTGGCAGGGCAATCACAGACGGCTCACGCCCCATAAGCGGGTAGGACGGGATGCGTTCTCCCGCCCGCCTCAGGCAAATTTCTGATCGATGGCTCGAAAGCCGAAGAGGGTTTTCCTCGTTGTTTGGTATTGGACACGATGTTGTCCACGGCAGGCGCTTCCGTGCCGGGCAAGGTGCGCGATCTCTGATCTGTCAGCCCGTCTTGTGTATCCCCAGCGCGTCCGCCATGGCCTTCACGCGTCTGCCAAGCTTGATGTAGAGCTGCACGGCTCTCATGCGGTCTTCGTACGAATACATGAACTATCTCCTGTTAGTCCAAGAATTCGTCCGCACCTCCAGGGGATCAGTTTTTCATTTCGCCCGACACTGCGACTGCGTGAATGTCTTCATATCGTCTTCCTCGGTTCAGTTCGGTTGGCTAACTCCCCGTTCGAACCTCAAGAGCGGGCGAACGCCAGCAACGGTCCTATGTCGTGGTTATCAGCCGCCCGAAGGGCCGCAACATAACGAGCGCGGGTCTCGCCCGCATCCACCAGATCAGCTCTGCCCCAGGTAAAGGGCGGCCGGCCAAGCCGACGTGCCAGCAGATCACCAGCCAGCCGGGAAAATCTGCCGTTCCCGTTCGGAAAGGGATGAATGGCCACGAGCATATGACTGAACCGCACGGCGATCTCGTCGGGCGGAAAAGTTTCGTGTTCGACCCAGTAGCGTACGTCGTCGACCACCTGCCTGACTGCCACTGAGATGCGATAGGCATCGATACCGATATTGCGAGGCGTGGTTCTGTAGTCCCCAGCCCAGTCCCAAACGTCCCCAAACATGCGGCGATGCAGCTCACAAAGAAAAGCCTGGTCGAGCACGTCCCTTTTTCGCGACGTTGCCCACCGCAGGCCCTCGCCGATATTGACTTGCTCGGCCTCATTCAACTCGTGCCGCAAGGTGATGTAGGAAGGGATGAGCCGCTCCCGCTCCTCAGGGGGTAGAGGGGTGTTTGCCTCGTCGTCGTGCTCGAATAGAGGATCTTCAGCCATGGATCTCAATCCTCATCCCAAAGGCGCCGTGCAGCGTCGGTAAGCAGGGATTCCACGAGCCGCCGACGTTCTGCCTCCAGGTCCGACTTAAGCAGCGCCTGATTCTCCAGCCGCATGGTGTGGTCGAGCCTCGTCATATCCTCGCCCACCTTTTCGGCGGCACGCTCGTAAAGGATATCGTCGAGCGGTTTTATCGGCACGAAAGCGTAGACGAACGTGCAGTTCATTGCCGCAGCGGCCTCACGAAGGGTCTTGATTGTTGTCGCTCCGGAAACCTCGGCCTTCTCGATGGCCGGTATGCGAGACGGAGCCGCTCCCATGCGGTGGGCAAGTTGTCGGGTGGTCATACCAAGAGCTTCCCGGATGGCCTTCATCCAACCGCGAGGCGGCGAGATGATTTTGAGTTCTCGCACGGGCGCGAGACGTCTTTCCAACTGTTTTCGCGCGAGCGCGGCTTGCTTTCTGTTCATATATTTATGTCCATAAAGAAGAAAATTATCACAAATAAATGATCATGGTCAGCTTAATAGAACATATAAAGATAATCAATATTCCCATCCTTGATCATATATCCATGAGCAGTGGCCGCAATTTCAACGTGAACTCTCTGGTCGCAGTGAACGCGTGCCGGCTTTCCAACCCGACATCAACAGCTGCATGGCGCCTTTTACCGCTGATTATTTCTACGCTACGAGCTCCACCGCCCGCTCGCGGACCGCATCTCGACCTTGCAATGGGATTGGAGGGTCTACACGTCATGCGCGTTTTTCTGATAACGGGCCTGTTGCGTTTCCGATGAAGCGACATTTCCGCCTGCTGACGGCAGCAAACTTTTGAGAGCTGCTTGATTGTGCGGAACCGTTTGGTTCAGATGCTCGACCACCAGTTTCGAGCCGCTGGAACCGCCACCTTCTTAGAACGCGTCGCGAACTCTTCGCGCAGGGATGGTCAGTATGGTCCAATATCAAGACTGGTGCGACTACAACGACGGGGCTCTTGGAAAAGACTACCTCCGGGTCATGACTGCGCACGGGGCCGATGTTGCGCCGTCCAAATGACAGCAAAAGCCCTGCCCGCTCACTACGTCGCCGAGGAACGGATCGCCAGACCGCTTGCAAGGATGTGTAAGAGCAGCGCTGGCCAAGATAATCACCGATCTACTGCCGAAGATGCCGCAGATCCGCTCCGGCGACCTTGGTGCGACCGAAGGGATCAATGCCTATAGCGGCTACAAAGCGCCCATGTCGTTTTGCATTTAACCGCAAGACTCCGACAGCAATAGTTTCAACAAGATAGCCTGGCACTAAATTTAAGAGTTGGCAGTCAATTGAGATTGCCCCTTTGGAGACCGGTAACTTCTCGAGGGTCAGGCGGCGCAAAGGGGGGTGGCTGGGGCTTGAATATCGAAGGCACGTTCGGGTCTGGCTGTCGGAATGGTGCCCTGAAGCGATCGCGAAGTCCGCCGTTCAACGCGGTCGTCCGGACCTGCGTGAGCATGTGAGCGCCGTGGAGCGACCATCGCATCTGCTGCTTCTTGACCATCCGCTTTCCAACAAGCGAATTACCGCCGACATGGAATCGCCGAAACAGCGGAACAAGCTTTTGAGACTGCCAATCAAATTGCACGACTGTTCGACGGCGACCGCGAACGCATCGTAAGGGAGTCTGAGCGTACGGGGTCAGTCCTCCAGATCCACGAAGCCATGCGCACCAGCCCTTATCTGACCGCCCCCACGGCGATGAAACGGAGCGGACTAACCATGCCCACCGTCAACGCAGCTCTAGACCAACTCCAGAAACTTGGGATCGTCGAAGAAGCAACAGGTCGACGGCGTGGCCGAGTCTTCGTCTATCGCGCGTACATGGAAATACTGAGCGAGGGAGCAAGCGGCTAAAGCGTTCCTGTCGATACATTATGCGACCTTGGACGCACAGAAGGAACATTCCATAGCAAAGCGTCCGCCTTGCGTCACATGGAGTCATTGAGATCGCGGACAGCGTTTTTTGGTGGTTCAACCCTGTCGCGCTCTCGCGCGAGCGCGCCCTTGAATTCTATAGTTGTGAAAGCGAGATGCGTCCCGCCGATGTTGGTCAGATCGTGAACCATCGTCTCGTCGGCAGCAAAGGCGAAGACCTTGCAGTCGCCGGCGTTGTAGTCGGTAACGACAGCCTTCCCATCTGAATATGTGGAGCGGGACCGTCCTGACGTCAGCGCAATCCAGCAGTAATCCAGCTGATGTCGGTGGAAACCGAGACGTTCACCGGGGGCGAGGCAGATGTGCCAGACACGCACGAAGTCAGTTTCGGACACGAGAACCTGTCCGACCCGCTCGTCCGCATTCGCAATCTCATCGCGAAAAGCCTTCGACATTCCAACGCTGCTCTCAATCATCGGTATCATCCCGGTTTCTCCGTCACGTGGTGGGTATGACCCCACCATCGATATTGATCACGTCGCCACTAATGAACTCGGAGAGGTCCGAGGCCAGGTAAAGAACCGCCATGGCCACGTCCCGGGCGGTGCCAAGCCGCCCCGCGGGCAGTCTTGATTCAGCAAGGAACGCGTCCACCGCGCCGTCGATCGTGGTACCGTAGCGCTCCGCAAGCGCGTGAAGGAACCCGCCCGGACGGTCCCACAGCTCAGTTCGTATGTGGGCGGGCGCAACCACATTCGAGCGAATGCCCTTGGACGTGAACTCACGTGCAAGCGCTTTGGACAGAAGCGCGATTGCCGCTTTGGAGGTGCTGTAGTCTGGCAACAGCGGATGCGGCATGCGCCCGGCCTCCGAACCACAATGGATAAGCACACCCCTCTTCTGCGCGAGCATGGTGGGAATTACAGCTCGCGCCATACGGACATAGCCCATGAGATTGACATTGAGCGTCTGCGCCCAATCCTCGTCCGAAACGTCGAGAAAACCGCCGCGCGTTGGACAGATGCCAGCATTATTGAAGAGCACGTCGATGCGGCCGAAGGCTTTGAGCGCCGTGTCCGCAGCAGCTTCCCCTGCGCCTTTCTCCCCAAGATCGACCTCGTATGTCCGCCAGCGGGCATGTGCGGCTAGGTCTCTCACCGGCGCCATGTCACGGCTGACCCCCAGCACGCGGGCGCCTTCGGCAAGAAGCGCCTTGGCCGTTTCCAGCCCGATGCCGGAGCTTGCGCCGGTGACGATGACGACCTTGTCTTTCAGGTTCAGATTCATGGCTGCAGTCTCCTCCACATACTTCTCGACGGCCGCAACAAGGATGCCACGGCAATCGAGGAGCGCGTCAAGGTTTCTTCAGCATCCTCCCTCGACCGGTTGGTCAAAGAAGCTTCAGCTTCGTCGTGCGGGAGACCACCGACACGGCGATGACGATGATGATGCCCTTGACGATGCTTTGCACGTAAGTGTCCATGCCCACCAGGTTGAGACCGTTGTTCATGATGCCGATCAGCAGCGCCCCGAAGAACGTGCCCATCACGGTCGCCGTGCCGGGGCGAAGCATCGTCATGCCGATGAACACGGCAGCAAGGCCATCCAGAAGATAGGTTTCACCGCCATTCGGCTGACCCGAACCAAGCCGGGCCGAGAGTATGATCCCGGAGATCGCGGCAAAGAGCGAGCTCAGTGCAAGGCCATAGACCCGATAGGAGCGCACCTTGATGCCCGAAAGTTCGGCGGCGCGGGCATTGCCGCCGACGGCATAAAGGTAGCGACCAAAGGTCGTGCGCTCCATGACGAACCACGAACTGCCAACAATGACCAACATGATCAGCGCCGGATAGGGCAGTATGCCTAAGACCTTGCCCTGGCCGACCGCCAGATAGTCGGCGGGAATGCCGCCATAGATCGCTCGCCCGCCGGAAATCATGAAGTTGATGCCCCACAGAATGGAGCCGGCCGCGAGTGTCGCGATCAGCGACGGAACTCCGACGCCGACGACGAGCGCGGAATTGATGAGGCCGACGCCAAGACCCGCGACGAGCGCGCCGACGATCGACAAGGGGATCGGCACGCCCGCCACCATCAAGAGGGGGGCGAGCAGACCGGCGAGTCCAACGACATAGCCGACGGAAAGATCCATCTCCTTGGCGGCAAACCCAAAGGTCAGACCGACCGCGACGATGGTCAACATCGAGATCTGCTGGAGGATGTTGACGAGGTTGGTGCCGGTGAAGAACCGATCCGTGCCGACCGCGAAAGCCAGGAAAAGGATGATCAGAACGGCAAGCGTGCTGTACTTCTGGATGAGTGTGCCAATGCGCATCGGGCGGGACGCTTTCTCCGGAGCAATAGTCGTTGTCATGGTCATTGGGTTACCCCCGCAATTGCATTGATGAAGACGGCCTCGCTGAAATCGCGACGGGCAATCTGGTCGGCGTCCCGGCCATTCCTGAACGCCACGACCCGGTCAGCCACATGGGCGATCTCGAGGAGATCGCTCGATGCAACGATGACAGCCGCGCCACGTTCGGCGAGCGAGACGATGAGCTCGTGGATCTCGCGCTTTGCGCCGACATCCACGCCTTCGGTTGGCTCGAGAAAGACGAAGAGCTTGTACCTGCCCTCGGAAGCGAATTGCCATTTGGCGACGGAGACCTTCTGCTTGTTGCCGCCACTCAGTTCGACGATCTTCGTCTCCGCACTCGATGTCTTGATGTTCAGCCGCTTGATCAGACGCTGTGTCTCGGCACGCTCGCGGCCGGTCTGAACAATTCCGAAAGGCTTGAGGCTCGTTTCCTGGATCCCGGCCATCGACATGTTCTCGCGCACGGTCCAGTCGCCGATCATGGCATTGATCATCCGGTGATCCGGGATAAGTGCTGCACCACAGCGTTTCATGTCGCGCACGCTGGCCCGCCCGACGTCCTTGCTCTTGAACCGGTATCGACCGGCCGTCGCCAGGCGCGGCTCGAACAGCGACTGGGCGAACTCGAAATGCCCCGAACCGGTCAGGCCGATCAGACCGACAATCTCGCCGCTGCGAACCTTAAGGCCGTCCATATGGAAACGCTCGCCTTGCCAGCCCTCGATATCGACGACGATCTCCGCGTCGGCAGCAAGCGTGCGCTCCGTCAGGGCACCATCAGGCAGACGATGTTGGTTGCCGGCCTGCCCACGATTGAGCATTAGGTCGATCAGTTGACGCTCGGTGACCTCGTGCCCGGCATTGGAAAGGTGGCTCACCTTGCGGCCATCCTGCAGCACGGTGATCTCATCGCAAAGATCGATCACTTCCTGCAGGAAGTGACTGATGAGGACGACCGCCATCCCGGCATCGGACAATTGGCGGATCAGCGTCCAGAGGCTCTGCTTTTCCTTAGCCGGCAGCGTCGCCGTGGGCTCGTCGAGGATCAGAACCTTGGGCCGCGAGTGCAGGGCACGAAGGATTTCGATGACCTTCTGATCGGCATAGGGAAGCTCGTCAACCTTGCGGTTGAGCGCGATTGCCGTATCCGGGAACCACTGTTTCGCGAGCTCTTCCGCCTGCCGCTGAACCTCGCGCCGGTTGATGAAGAACCGGCTTTTGACCGGCTCGAAGCCGAGACAGATGTTCTCGGCGCCGGTCAGATGCGGCACCAGGCTGCCTTCCTGCGATACGAGCGAAACGCCGTTTGCCACAGCCGCCGCCGGGTTTTCGAATGCGACCGGTTGGCCCGCCATGCTGAGCGTGCCGGCCGTCGGCTGGACGGCACCGCTCAAAATGCTGACAAGCGTCGTCTTGCCGGCTCCGTTCTCGCCGACAATGCCGTGCACACGGCCCTCGACGATCTCGATGGATACGCCATCGAGTGCGAGCGTGCCCGGCCATTGCTTGGTGATGTTCTCAAGAACAATCGACATGTTGCACCTCCGAAATGGACGGGCGGCAGCACCGCCCGCCCGACGGTTCACTTGCAGTTGTCCTTGGTGAAGAGCGTGGCACCGTAATAGACGATGTCCTTGCCGTTCGTGACTTCCTTTGGATGATCACCGTCCAGCATGACCCGCTTGGCATAGGTCGCAAGGTTCACGCCCCACTCCTCGAACTGCTGCCGCCCGGTCGCAACGAACATCGAGTTCGGCTCGCAGATCGCCTTGATCGCTTCCGGGTGCCCGTCCATGCCAGAGACCGGAACGTTCAGCCCAGCGCCTTGGAGAGCCGTGATTGCCGCTTGCGCCGGCTCGTCCCAAGGTGTCCAGACGGCAGTGATCTCTTCGCCGTAGCGTGTGGCGAAGTCCTGCACGGCGTTCAACGTTTCCTGATAGAAGTTGGCGACGTCAAAGTTGTATTCGCCGATGACCTTGATGTCGGGATATTCCTTCAGGATCGCCCGCAAGGTGTCGGTGCGCTCGCGCACCGGCTTGATCTTGTCGGTGGTGATAATGATGAGGTTGCCCTTGCCCTTCATCTGGCTGATCAGGCTCAGCGACACCTCAGCAGACATCTGCCAATTGTTGGTGGTGATGTCAGCCGTCGAGCCGGGGATCCAGCCGGAGTCGACCGTGTAGACTGGAATGTGGGCTGATTCTGCGCCCTTGAGGGCGTTGCTGGAGGCGCGCAGATCCGCATAGGTCACGTAAATGACGTCGACACCGCGGTTAACCGCATCCTCGATGTTGTTGGCGACCTTCTCGGCAGAACCGGCAGAGTCGAGATAGGTCACCTCCCAATCATCGATGTTGTTTTCGGTCAGGTACTTCTTGAAGCCGTCCTGGGTGCGCTGTTCGGCCTGGAAAGCGGCGTTACCCTGGATCCAGCCGATCTTGACGGGCTTGGCGAGCGCCGGTGACGCGGCCAATAAGGCGATGATCGCGGCGCTGGTAAATTTCAGAACTGTCGACATGATTTCTCCTCCCACTCTGTCGTCAGATTGATAGAAAACCGCCGTCGATATTGAGATCGACACCGGTGCAGTAACTCGCCGCCTCGCTTGCGAGGAACACCGCCGGCCCGCCCACTTCGTGTGGCTGCCCCATGCGTTTCATCGGTGTCATCTCGGCGAACTTGCGGACGTTCTCGGCCACTTCCGGCCGGCTGTTCATGGGCGTGGCCATGAAGCCTGGACTGAGGCAGTTGACGCGCACACCCCGCCCGGCCCATTCGGCGGCAAGGCTCTTCGTCAGGCGGATCACCGCCGCCTTCGTCGCGTCGTAGTGCACCTGCTCAAGACCGGGGATGGCGGTCGAGCCACAGATCGACGCCATGTTGAGAATGGAGCCGCGGCCACGCTCCAGCATGCGGCGGCCCTCGACCTGGCAGGACCAGAAGAGCCCGTTGAGGTTGATGTCCATCATCCGCAGGAACTGCGACTGCGGCATAGTCTCGGCCGCACTGACATTGGCGATGCCGGCGCTATTGGCGGCGATATCGATCTCGCCGAGCTCGCGCTCGGCTCGATCGAATGCGGCCTCGATGGAACTGCGATCGGTGACGTCGCCCTCGAGGGCCAGCACTCTGTTGCCGGTCGCGGAGATGGCTGCCAGCGTCTCGTCCTGGCCGGCTGCACGCGGCAAGTCGAAGCAGGCGACATGGGCACCCGCTTCGGCAAGCGCGATTGCGATTGCCTGCCCGAGTCCACTTGCTGCGCCAGTGACGAACGCACGCTTGCCGCCAAGATCAAATCTGTTCACCTGCACCTCCCGAAACCTGCTGATTTTATTGATAAACCGATTGGTGCTTGCGATTGAGGACGTTGCCCTGAATTCACTCTTCAGCCCCGCTGAAGAAGGCTCAGAGAATGGCCCTGATGGTGCCGCCCTCCGCACGCATCGCCATGCCGTTGAGGTGCGAGCTTGCCGCCAGATGCACGACGCTGCGCGCCACCTCGTCTGGCTCGATCATTCGCCTGATGAGCGAGGTCGGCTCGGTTTCGTCGAAGTAGTCGGAGACGACCGTGTCGCGGGTCGTACCCTTCTCGTCGGCGATTTCCTGGTGGTATCGGCGCACCGCTTCGGTGTTCGTCGGACCCGGCAGGATGGTGTTGACCCTGACCCGGGTGCCTTTCGTCAGTTCGGCAAGCGCGCGCGACAGACCGAGCAGGCAGGTCTTCATGGCGCCGTAATGCGCCATCCATGGCTGCGGCTTGACGGCGCTTTCGCTGCTGATGAAGACAACGCTGCCTTCGCCTCGCGCCAGCATGTCCTTCAGCACCAGCCGCGACATGCGCACACCGGTCATGACGTTCACGTCGAAATAGCGAAACCAGTGTTCATCCGTCGTCTCGAAGAAATCGCGCACTTCGAAGATACCGATGTTGTTGATAAGGATATCGACGGGGCGGTGGGACGAAGCGAATGCATGGAGCCGCTCGGCTTCACCCGCAGCGGTCAGATCGCCTGCGATCCCCCGGCATCGTTGACCGAGAGCGGAAACCGCCTCCTCGACCTCCGCGGCACTGATGCCGCTTACCGTGACATCCGCTCCCTCGGCGAGAAAGACGGAGGCGATGGCGCGCCCGATGCCCGTGGCACCACCCGTTATCAACACGTGCTTGCCGGTAAGACCATAATCCATTCTAAAAAACTCCATGCGTCGTCGTTCGGTGGTCAGCAAAGGCGCACCGTTGGAAACAAGGGCGATGAGAAAGCGATCAGGCGGCGCCGCGCAGCCTTGGGTACTCGGTCCTGCAGAGCTCCGCGCTTCGGCTCAGGCGCTTCACGCGCTGCAGGAGAAAATCGATGAACTCGGCCGTCCGCAAAGGCAGGCGGTGTCTCGGTTCAGACAGAAGATGAATGATCTCCGGGTCGCAGTCGAAGTCCCTGAGGACCGCAACCAGCGTTCCCTCTTCCAGTTCGCGCGCAACATCCCAGGACGACACGCGAATGAGGCCTTGTCCGGCCTTGGCAAGGTCGATCAGCGCCTGCCTGTCGGAAACAATGCGGTTGCCGCTGACGCGAACGAGCGTCGGTTCGCCATCGACGGCGAAACCCCATTTGTCGGCAGCCATCTTGCCGTCGAGATAGACGAGACAGTTATGGGCAGCGAGATCGGACGGGACATCCGGTGCCCCCACCCGCGCCAGATAGTCGGGAGCCGCACAAATGACCATCGGGTTTTCGCCAAGCTTGCGCGTGGTGAGCGCGCTGTCAGGCACGGCGCCAAAGCGAATGACGATGTCGCAATCGTCGTCGACCAGATTGACGTCCTCGTCACCAAGGATGAGGCGGAAACCGATCTCCGGGTGAGCGGCGCCGAACTCGCTGGTCAAGGGGATCAGGTACTTCCGCCCGAATTCAGTGGGTGCTGCGATCGTCACCGTTCCGTTCGGGTTCTTCTTGCGCGCGCGCATCGTCTTGTCGAGCCGCTCGAAATCCTCAAGGATCGTCTGCGAGGTTTCGAAGAGATAGCGCCCTTCCTCCGTCAGGCAAAGCGAGCGTGTGGTCCGCTTCAACAACGCGACCCCGAAGTGACATTCGAGCGCCTTCAGCCGTCCGCTCATCGTTGCCGGCGACAGGCCGAGCTTCGAGGCTGCTAGAGAAAAGCTGTTCGATTTGACGATTTCCGAGAAAACGCGGAGGTCTTGGATGCTGTTCATCGGCTGACCTCCAACTCGGGCAGGAACTGTCCGAGATCGCTCATGCTCGCGGCAAGGCCGGTGACAAACACTTCGACACGCGCGCGGATAATCGGATCGAGATCATCCGGGATATTGTTGCGGTAAACGTATTTCCGCACGCCCAAGTAGAAGAAACTGGAGTGAAAACCCCAGACGATTTCAAGCACCAGTTCGTCCGCCTTCGGACCTGTCGGAACCTCGACACCCGCTTCAGCCGCGATTTCGGCGAAGATCAGCGGAAAGGTCGTCTCATGCAGCAAACCGAGATATTTCTGGGTGATCTGCGGGTCTTCCAGCGCCGACGCGATGAAGATCCGGATCCAGCGCTCATCGAGGATCGCAGCCGTGTAGGCCCTAAGGTAACGGACGAGGCGTTCGCGGATCGACAGCGAACGATCGGCGAGCAGATCGTTCCAGCCCGCATCCCAGCGCTTCAGGTAGACTTCGTCATAGATCTTCTGGAGCAGGTCGTCGCGGTTCTTGAAGTACCTGTAGAGCAGCGGCTGAGAAACGCCGAGCGCATCGGCCAGTTCGCGCGTTGTGAACCGCAGTCCTCGCTGGGCGACGAAATCGATCGCAAATTCGAGGATCTGCTGCTCGCGATCGGCCGCGTCGAGGTATTTTCGTGCTGCTTTTGCCATAGCCTATCGTTCTGACACCTTAGCGACATCAGCCCTCATGCTTTGAAAATCAGACTTGGCTCCGACCCTAACGGCGGTCGGGAACCTCCCATGCTCTCTCCCTGAGCTAACACAAGAGGTAACACCATCGCCAAAACTGATCAAGTGATAATTTATCAACTGATCAGTTCTCGTCAGATCGCGCGCGCCAGGAAATCCAAGAACCTGCGAATTCTCTGCGGCACATGCGTCTGGGCCGAATAGATCGCCGATATGGGTTCAGTCTCCCCTGCATCCCAAGGACCGAGCAGCTGAACGAGGCGTCCTTCGGCAAGATCGCGACTGATATGAAATGCAGAAAGCCGGGCGATACCGGCCCCCTGCAGCGCGAAGTGGCGCATGGATTCGCCGTTGTTGACGACCAGCCTGCCGGCCACGTCGACATGAACCGACGCACCGTCTACCGGGTCCTTGAACTGCCAGGTGTTGAGATGCGGACGGCCGCCAAAGGTAAGACACGCGTGCTTGCGCAGGTCCTCCGGTCTGGCCGGCTCGCCGTGCCGGGCGAGATAATCCGGCGCGGCGACGACGTGCCTTGGTGAACTCAGCAACCGACGGGAACGTAACGAAGAATCGCGCAGAACGCCCGTTCGGATCGCGATATCGGTCTTCTCCGCAATCAGGTCGACCGGTTCGTCGCTGAATTCGAGATCGATCCGCATGCCCAGGTTTTCGTCGAGAAACCGCACGACGAGAGGTGACAACACGTGCGTGCCGAACGGCAGGTTGGTGCTGACTTTCAAAAGCCCACCGACGGCCTCTGCCTTGCGTGCGATCTTTGCTTCGGCCTCGGCAATTTCCTGAACGATGGCCCGGGACGTCTTGTAGAAATCGTTTCCTTCGGTGGTCAGTCGGAAACTGCGGGTCGAGCGCACCACGAGCTGTACGCCGAGGCGTTTTTCAAGACGCGTGACCAGCTTGCTGATGGCCGAAGGCGACATCGAGAAGACCCGGGCCGCCGCCGAAAAGCTGCCGGCTTCGACGATCGTCACGAAGACTTCCATCTCGAGTGCCCGGTTTTGCATTCCAATCGCCTTCGTGAACTTAATTCACTTCAGTTATTCCTCAAGCCGGCCTACCTGACCAGAGGGTAAACCGTCATCCTCTCCACCACATGTCACAAAGGGAGGAATCCATGTATCAAAAACGCGCATTGATCGTCGGTGCGACGGGTATCGTCGGGCTGAACGTCGCCGAGCATCTGAGAGATCTCGGCGGCTGGGAAATCCATGGCGCTTCACGGCGGCCACCGCTCGGGTCGTCCTACATCAAGCCGCACGCGGTTGACCTTTTGAAGCGGGACGAGGCGATCGCGGCCCTCTCCCACCTGGCCCCTACACACATCTTCTATTGCTCCTGGACGCTCGGATCGAACGAGGACGAGAACATTCGCCTCAACGGCAATATGCTGAAGAATGTGCTCGATGCCTTCAAGGACAAGGGCAGCGTCCAGCATGTCGGCATTGTCACCGGCACAAAGCACTATCTCGGACCCTTCGAGGACTACGGCAAGGTCCAGCCAGTCACGCCCTTCCGTGAAACAGCGCCGCGCCTGCCGAAGAAGAATTTTTATTACGAGCTCGAAGACATCGTCATGGCCTATGCCGCCGAGTACGATTTCGGCTGGTCGGTGCACCGCTCTCATACGATCATCGGCTACGCGGTCGGCAACCTGATGAACATCGGCGCGACGCTGGCTACACACGCCTCGATCTGCAAAGCCACGGGCCGTCCCTTCCGCTTCCCCGGAAGCCCGACGGCCTATCGTGGCCTCAACGATATCACCGACGCGCGCATCCTCGCCAAGCAGATCGTCTGGGCCGGCACGGAACCGAACGCCCGTAATGAAGCCTTCAACGCGGTCAACGGCGATGTCTTCCGCTGGGAGCAGCTCTGGAAGACGATCGCCGACTATTTCGACATTCCCGTGGCGGAGTATCCCGGCCAGTACAATTCGCTTGCCGAGCAGATGAAGGACCTCGGCAATGACTGGGACCGGCTCGTCACCCAGCATGCCCTGCAGCCGAACAAGCTCGATCGCCTCGCCTCTGCCTGGCACACCGATCTCGACCTCGGGCGACCGATGGAATGCGTGCATTCCATGGCCAAGGCGAGAGCGCTCGGCTTCGCGGAAACGCAGGACACGGAACGCTCCTTCATCGACGTGTTCGACCGCCTGCGCGCCGAACGCATCATTCCCTAATCGACCAAACCAATTCGAACGAAACCGCGGCGCGCCAATGGCGCGCCGTTTTCTTTTCTGGTTCGCGAAAATTCGGAACGCGTCCCGTGACGCAAAGAAGCCGCGCTCCGTGCGGGGGCGCGGCTTCTGACGTTTCTCAGTCTCTCCGCCTTTTCAGGCGATGAGCGGTCTTGAACCCAGTCTACGGGCAAGTCGATCGAGCGTCTTGATGCTTGCATTGACCTGTTCGCAGCGGACCTCCGCAACGCCGTCCACTTCCATGAGATAGGTGCGGATCGGCCCGACATAGGTCATCGCCATGTTGGGGCAGGCCTTGCAGGCGCCAACGAGCTTGATGCTCACGACGCCGTCCGAGCTGATATCGGCGATCTCGATATCGCCGCCATGGCCAAGGATCAGGGGGCGGATGCGCGCAAAAGCAGCTTCGAGCGCATCCGTCGATATGGCAGAGCGGGCCGTCATCAGACCAGCCCCAGTTCGATCTTCTTGGCCTCGATGTCGATGCCCATGCCGCGGGCAAAGGCCTTGCCGAGGATATTTTCCTTCATCTCCCGGGTGATCTCCGGATAGCCGTAGCGCTCCTGCAGCTCCTCCGGCATTTCGAGATTGGCGAGCGTATCGATGTAGGTCTGGACATGCGGCCAGATGAAGGCCTCGGAGCCGTAGCAGATGCGGTCGGAGCCGACATAGAGCAAGGCTTCGCCGAGGCGTGCCAGCATCTTCCAGGGCTGGAGGTAGTACTGGTTAAACCAGAGCGGCAGGATCAGGTAGATGTTGTCAAAACGGCTGGCGATCGAGATCGTCTCGTCGACATAGGGATCACCGAGGTGATGTATCCCGAAGTTCAGCTCGGGGAAGTCCGCGGCGGCATACTGGATGTCGTTGGGTTTGAAGGCCTCGACCGGGCCGAGTTCCAGCGGAAAACCCTTGTGGAACTGCACCATCTTGATGCCAAGCTCGATCGCCTTCTCCCAGAGCGGATAGGCGATGTCGCGATCGTCGGCGCGCCATGAACAGCCACGGCGCTGGTACTGATAGAACTTCATGCTAACGGCGCCGAGTTCCTTGACCTGGCGCTCCATCTCTTCGAGCGCAAAATCAAGCCCGTGATAGGCCGGGTCAACACCACCGGTGAGTACCACGCGTTTCGGGTTCGACTTGGCGAAGGCATCGCTGAGTTCGACCGGACCAAGCCCGGCCCGCCAGTGCGAGAACAGCGGCACGGAGCAGGCGCTTGCCATATCGGTGTCGGAGTTCTCGAAGAGCATCTTGTTGCCCCATTCAAGATCGGGGTTGGAGAAGGTTTCCGTTTCCGGCGGCGGCCCTCGGCGACCCGTCAAATTGATGAAGCCGGCGATCTGCGAGCGCAGCAGTTTCACACGTCTGCCGTCGCTTCCCGGCTTGATCTGGTTGTCGCCGAAGTCCTGGGTATGGACCGCCGCGTCGAAAACAAACATCCCGTCTTTCATTGTTTACCTCCTTGAGAAAACCGCCGCCTTCACTTGCGTCCCTCACTAGGTAACATGAGCCAACCCGTTCATTTCTTTGGAATAGTTGAAGATTGTTTTCAGCTATTCGTGCGGGCGGCCGCGCGTTTCTAAAGCTAAAACAGACCTCGTGATCAAGCATTCCGTGGGGCGACCCACCTTGAGGACGAGGACAGCACGTGACCCAACCAGGCAGGATCGAAATAACCGGGGGCCGAAACAGCCTCAGACCGACTGACGAGGAAATCGCGTTCCTCAAGGACCGCGCCAAATTCTGTCGCCTCGAGACAATCAGGCTGATCGAGATCGCGAAAGTCGGCCATTACACCTCGGTCTTTTCCGCAGCCGAGCTGTTCTCGGCGCTCTATTACGACGCGATGGACCTCAGACGTGGCGAACCGAAATGGGAGGATCGCGACCGTTTCATGATGGGCAAGGGGCACGCGGCCGTCGGGCTCTTTCCCCTTCTCGCCGACCTCGACTTCATCGATCGTGACGTGCTCGACGGCTATACCCGCCTCGGCAATCCGCTGGGCGATCATCCTGATATGACGAAGGTGCCCGGCATTGATTTCAGCTCGGGCTCGATCGGCCACGCCCTTTCGGCTGGTTGCGGCATGGCGCTTGCCGGCCGGATGCTGGGCAAGGACTTCTACACCTACGTGATGATCGGCGATGGGGAGTTACAGGAAGGTCAGGTCTGGGAGGCTGCCCTCTTCGGCGCGCACAACGGGCTTGGAAAACTGATCGGCATCATCGATCGCAACGGTTACCAGCTTGACGGATCGGTCGACGACATCATCGGCGTCGAGCCGATTGTCGAGAAATGGCAGGCCTTCGGCTGGGAGACCCATGTCGTTGACGGCCACGATGTGGCGGCAGTCGCAACCTTGCTTCGCACGCTCAAGGCCGATCGCGAGCGGACACGCCCCGTGATGATTATTGCGGAGACGGTCAAGGGCAAGGGCGTCTCCTACATGGAAACCGAACCAGGCTGGCACCTCGGCTATCTCGACCCTTCGGATGCTGCGCGCGCAATTGCCGAAATCGAAGCGATGGAGATCTGAGATGAACAAGCCGCTTTCCGACAAGTCCTGGCAATACCGCCAGCTCAATGCCGTGACACCCGGCCTCGATGCACTCTCGGACGCTCTTATCGAACTCGTCGCTGCGGGCGAGCCGATCGTCGCGGGCACCGCCGACCTGCAATATTCGAACGGCCTTGCGAAGTTCCACGCGCTCCATCCCGATCGCTTCGTTCAGTTCGGGATCTCGGAGCAGAACATGGTGTCGGCCGCAGCAGGCATGGCCGCTGTCGGCATGAAACCTTATGTCGCAACCTTCGCATCTTTCCTCGCACTGCTCTGCTGCGAGCAGATCCGCATGGACGTCGCCTATTCCAAACTGCCGGTTCGGCTGATCGGCCACCACGCCGGCATTTCGCTCGGCTTTTACGGCACCTCGCATCATGCGACTGAAGACCTCGCCATCATGCGCTCGATCGCCAACCTCACGGTCATCGCGCCGGCCGATGGCAATCAGCTGAAGGAAGTGATCAAGGCTGCGAACGACTATCCTCATCCGATCTATATCCGTATCCAGCGAGGACGCGATCCCGAGGTCTATGCGCAGCGCCAGCCGTTCACCATCGGCAAGGCGATTTCGCACTATTCGGGAACGGACCTCATGATCATTGCCACAGGCTCCACGGTCCACCCCGCCCTCGAAGCGACCCGCGCGCTGCGGGCCGCAGGCGCAAGCGTCGGCTTCCTCGACATGGCGACGGTGAAACCGATCGACCGTGACGCCATCCTAGAAGCCGCCGGTCAAAGCCCGCGAATCCTAACGGTGGAAGAGCACAATGTGCTCGGAGGACTGGGCGGTGCGGTCGCCGAGGTGCTGGCAAGCGAGGGCCTGCCGGTCAAATTGACCCGGCATGGTATCTACGACGAGTACAGCCTGATTGCGCCGCCGACCCATCTCTATGCGCACTACGAGCTCGACGCGAAAGGCATTGAGGCGCGCGCCACGAGGCTGCTCGAAGGCCGCGCGTAAAAAGCCGCAGCGCGCGTGACGTTTGGCTCTAAAGACCACTCTACTTGAAAGACCGCGGGGCTCGAGCTCCGCGGTCGTTTCCTTGTCTCGTTTCAGGCAACGCCGCCGATGCAGACATATTTGATCTCGGTGAACTCCTCGATGCCGTAGCGCGAGCCCTCGCGGCCAAGTCCGGAAAGCTTGACGCCGCCGAACGGCACTTCGGCCGTTGAGATCAGCCCGGTGTTGACGCCGACCATGCCGTATTCCAGCGCTTCGGCGACCCGGAACACCCGCGCCAGGTCCTTGGCGTAGAAGTAGGACGCGAGACCGAACTCGGTGTCGTTGGCCTGCTCGACCACATCCGCCTCGTCGGTGAAGCGGAAGAGCGGGGCGACCGGCCCGAAGGTTTCCTCGCGTGCAACCGCCATCGCCTGGGTGACGTCGGCCAGAACCGTCGCCTCATAGAAGGTGCCACCGAGCGTGTGGCGCTTGCCACCCTGGATCACCCGCGCACCCTTGGAGGTGGCGTCAGCGATATGCTCCTCGACCTTTTCCAGCGCCGCCTTGTCGATCAGCGGGCCAAGGATCACGCCTTCGTCGAGACCGTTGCCGATCTTCAGCTTGGCGACCGCCTTGGCGAGCTTGTCGGAGAAGGCAT
>NZ_JACVBF010000016.1:0-196199 GCF_014852195.1 Ensifer sp. ENS08 | reverse complement strand
GACGGCCCTGTCCAGCGGAACGAAGACCATTGAGCCGATCGGCAAAAAAGGCCGGTCAGAACAAAACCGAACCCAAGGAAAGCCGCCAACTCAAGGCGTTCTGCCCCTTGCGTTCTTTCATTGGAGAAAGCCATGATCCGTATCGATGACAGGCTCTATGACGAGGCCTATTTCAGCGCCAGATCGGCCGAACTCGCAGCCGAGATCGGCCTTGGCGCACAGGACACCGGCCGCTACGCCGTCTGCTTCTCGGAGACGGTCGATTGGCTGGCTCTGTTCTTTGCCATCCGCAAGGCGGGCGCGAGCGTGCTGCCGATCCATCCGGGCACACCCTATCCGGCCGCGCGCAAGCTCGCGATCGGCGCCGGCTGCGACCGGCTGTTCTACAACAGCCTGACGGCCGAAGTTCTCGAACCATCCGACCTGCTTTCGGCTGAGGGCACGCTGTTGCAGATGAGCTCCGGAACGACGGGCGCGCCGAAATGCGTGGCGCGCAACTGGACGGAAATCGATGCCGAGATCGAAAGCTATGTCGCCACCTTCCGCGAACCGGAGGACATGACGCCGGTCGTCGCCTGCCCGACCACCCATTCCTACGGGCTGATCTGCGGCATCCTGGTGGCGCTGAAGCGTGGGCAGACGCCGGTCATCGTCAACACCGCGAACCCGAAATATCTCCTGAAGGTGCTGCGCGAGATCGAACGGCCGCTGCTCTATTCCTCGCCGGCGATCCTGCACACGCTGGCGCGGCTGACGCCCGCGGGCGAACAGATCCACGCAACGATGACGTCGGGCACGCTGCTTCCCGATCCGTGGTTTGCCGACATTCGCGCCAAGAGCCGGTTCATGTTCCAGCAATATGGCTGCTCGGAATCCGGCTGCATCGCCATCAATCCGGATGTGACTTCCGCCGGTGACATGGGCTTCGTCCTGCCGCATCTGATCGCCGCCACCGGCAACACCGCCGAGGACGCGGGTGAGATCGTCGTTAGCAACGGCGACGGCGCGCCGATCCACACGCGTGACCTCGGCTACCGGCGCGCCGACGGCATGCTGGTCTTCGTTTCCCGCCTGGACGACATGATCAACGTCTCCGGCCTCAACGTCTATCCGAAAGACGTGGAGGATGCCGTCATGGCGATGCCGGCGGTCACCGACGCCGTGGCCTTCCGCAAGGCCGATCGTTTTGCCGGCGAGCGCGTGGCGCTGCTCTTTAGCGCCGAGGCGCCGGTGGCGCCGCAGGCCGTGCGCGAATGGTGCAGCCGACACCTCGCATCTCACCAGTTGCCGATGGAAATCCTGCAGATCGATGCAGTTCCGCGCCAGGCGAACGGCAAAATCAGCCGCCGCGATGTCGCGGCCCGTCATCTGGCAGGCGAATTCAACAAACCGATTGCGGGAGCCGCATCATGACCGAAAGCGAAGTTCTGGCGGCGATCGAGGCCGTCCTGACCGACAAAATGGCGCATGGACATATGGACGGCTTCGGCCTCGATGCCCGTCTCAACGAAGATCTCTATCTCGACTCCGTGCTGATCCTCGAAATCTTCCTCAATCTCGAGCTCGAATACGGGTTGTCGGTGCCGGAAGAGGCGATCGCAAAACGGGAGATCGAAACGGTCGCCGATCTCGTCGCGCTCTATGTGCCGAAGCCGACCGCCGCCATCGTGCCCGCCTTTCCGCTCACCGGCGGGACGACCGACGAGGGGGTGCACGGCGAGGCCTATTACGACATCAAGGTCCATTGCTTCGTCAGTTGCGTCTCGGACGGCCTGAAGCGAAACGGGCTCGATCAGCGGCCGTTCTATTTCGGTGTCTGGGACGCGAAGTTCGCGGTCAGCGAGCGTTTCGAGCTTCTCTATCATGCGCCCGATATCACCCAGGAATTCTTCCGTGGCTGGTTCGAGCGGCTTTACGGCGTTTCCGTCGTCGAGTGGTACGATCCGCAGCGCACCAAGCTCGACAACCTCGCAGTGCTGCTCGGGCTGATGAAACAGCGCGGCGAAACCGGCTCGGTCATGGTCATGCTCGACATGTTCCACCTGCCGGAGCGGGAGAACAAGTTCAACCAGAACCCCTTCCCGCACTATCTGATGCTGCAGGAAACGGCCGATCCCGACACATGGTTCGTGCACGATCCCGACTATCGCTGGGAGGGCGAGATTGCCCGCGAGAAGGTCGTTCACGCCATCATGCAGCCGACTGTCGGCGGCGGTTATGTCTTCGACAATGCCGAGGCGCGCGCGCCGTTTGCCGAAGATCTGAGGGCCTATTTCGAGGCCTGCTTCGTCCGGGACCGCAATCCGCTGGTCGATGCCGTCAGAGCGATAGTCGCCGCGCATCTCGACGGGACGAACGGTGTCGCACTCACTGATCTCGGCGCCGCGGTGCGGGAACTGCCTGTTATCACCATCCGAAAATACGCCTATGAGCACGGCTTTGCCTTCTACTGGCGGGCGCTGAAGTTGCCGGCCGCCGAGTTCGAGGGCTGGTGCGGGGAGATCGAGGCGCTGGTTCAGTCGCTGAAGACGCTGCACTACGCCTGCATGAAGCTCGCCCAGACAGGCGATCGCTCGCTGTTGGGCGCCGTCATCGAGCGTCTCGACGAAGCCGACCGGCTGGAGACGAAGCTGAAGGTCAAGCTCGCAGAGGTCTTCGATCTCTGGTGCGATCTTGCCATCCCCCAGGAAATCCGTCCCTTGAAGAGAATTGCGCGATGAGAGTTTCGCTCTGCACCATCACTTTCCGCCACCATCTGATCTCGCTCGACGAGATCGCCGCCTGGGCCGAGGCCAACGACTTCCAGGGTATCGAACTCTGGGGCGCGCATGCGCGCAACCTCTCGCCGCGCGCGGATCGCAACGCCGAATGGCTCGACGGCTACGGCCTCTCGGTGCCGATGATCAGCGATTACCTGCCGCTCGACGGCGACGTGGAAGCGCTGCGGCACAAGGCGGTCGAGCTTTGCCGACTGGCGCGCCGGTGGCGCACCCGCAAGATCCGCACCTTCGCGGGAAGCCGTGGCAGCCTTGACGTCAGCGCTGACGAGCGGCGGGAGATTGTCGAGCGCCTGAAGGAGATCTGCACCATTACCGCAAGCTACGGCATCCAGCTGCTTGTCGAAACGCATCCGAAGACGCTCGCCGACACGGCGGCCTCGACGATGCGGCTCATCGAAGAGGTGGACCATCCCTCCTTCGCCATCAATTTCGACACGCTGCATGTTTGGGAAGGCGGCGACGACCCGGTCGCCGTGCACCGTGCGATGAAACCGCACATTCGCCACTACCACCTGAAGAACATCGTCGGCCGGGCAGAACTTTCCGTCTTCGAGCCGGCCAATGTCTATGCCGCGGCCGGCAGCCGGCGCGGGATGACGCCGCTCTTCGAAGGGGTTGTCGACTACGAACGGTTCCTGACGGAGATCGCCGATGAGCCGTCGGTCGACGCGTCGCTTGAATGGTTCGGCAACGATTGTTTCGAGACCCTGCGTCGCGATCGCAGGCAGGTCCGCGAGGCGGTTGACGGGACCGAGCCGAACCGCCGGGCCGCCGGCCAATAGGCGTTACGCATCATGATGGCCCGGAGGTCTGCGCGCCGGCTCGTGTCGGCGCGGGGCCTATTGTGTCTGAAGCCTGTAGATCTCGGTCTCTTCGCTTCGGCCGGCCAGACAATGTTTGCCGAGCTGGGCGAGATCGGAGCGATCGTCATCAGCCACCAGACCGAAGGTTTCGCCGCTCAGGAGGATCATTACCTCTTCACTTGGCGCGATCGATTTGCCGAGCTGCTCCAGCCGGTTGCAGGCGTTCACCGTGTCGCCGACGATCGTATAGGCCGACCGACCGGTCATGCCGATATTGCCGGCAACGACCGACCCGGAATGGATACCGATGCGCACCCTGAGGGGCGGCAGGCCCTTTAGGCGTCGCTCGGCGTTGTCGCTGGCGATCGATTTGGCGATCGCCCGCGCTGCCCGGATTGCCCGATCTGCATGGTCCATTTGCGCGTCGGGTGCGCCCCAGAAGGCCATGACGCAATCACCGATGAACTTGTCGATGGTGCCGCCTTCGCTTTCGATGCAGTGGCCGAGCAGATCGAAGTGGCTGTTGAGCAGTGCCGCCACGTCGCCGGCGCTGGTCTTTTCTGCCGTCGCGGTGAAATCGACCACATCGGTGAACATGATGGTGACGGTGCGCTGGGTGGATGCCAGGTCCTCACGACCGATCAGGTGGCGCACGAGCTTCTTCGGCACATAGGTCTCAAGCCAGCGCAGCCCAGTCAGCATCGTGTTGTAGGCCTTAGCCTGCTCGTCGAGTTCGGTGAAGAGGCTGCCGGGAAGCGGCCGCAGAGCGGCAAAATCGAGCATGCCGACGGCACGGACCTCACGCGCCATGCTGGTGACCGGGCGAACGATCAGGCGACCGACAACCCACGCGATGACGATCGCGACGAACAGCACCGCGAGGCCGGCAATGCCGGCCCGCAGCAGGTCCCACACCGGCTTCTCGACCGCTTCGATCGGAACCTCGACACCGATAATGAGCGGAGAGGGAGCGTAGCCGCGGATCTCGCGCGTCAGGACGACCCGTCCGTCGTCCCCGAGCTTGACCGCGCGTATCTCCATGTCCGAATCGTCGAAGGTCTCGGCCGGTTCTTTCCACAGTGCGGCGAGAAAAGGGTCGCCCAGTTCGTCGAGCTTCGGCAACCGATGCTCCGCCGAAAGGAGCGGATGTCCCGCGGCCATCAGCGGATGGGCGAGAACCTGGTCGCGGCCGTAGAGGACGAAGGGCGTCGCCCCCGGGTTCGAGACGGCAATCTGGCGCAGGAAGTCGGACATGGTGTCGACCGTTATCGTGGCACGGAAAACGCCGGCAAATTCACCGTTGTGGTTTGCCGGTTGCTGCAAATTCGTGACTGACGTGCGTATCGCCGGATCGGGTACGAAATAGACGGGCCCCCAGTGAGGCGTGCCGCTGCGCCGCGCTTCCTCGATCTCCGCGCGCTCGTT
The DNA here is from genome assembly GCF_014852195.1 of Ensifer sp. ENS08. Taxonomy (NCBI): domain Bacteria; kingdom Pseudomonadati; phylum Pseudomonadota; class Alphaproteobacteria; order Hyphomicrobiales; family Rhizobiaceae; genus Ensifer; species Ensifer sp. ENS08. The sequence goes on along the minus strand of NZ_JACVBF010000016.1, from coordinate 191,191 downwards.
GTCGCTCGTGACCTGGTCGGTATAGGAAAAGACACCCTTTGGACCCTGCGTAACGCCGATGATATCGCCGTTGGGCTTCACGAAAGAGAGTACTCGAACTTGCGGCGTTGCCGCCAGAGCGCCCGTCATCACGCGTTCGAACTTCGGCGAATCCTTCGGGTCGAGGCGGCCGGCACCGACCTCTCGCGCCAGAAAGGCGAGCTGATCCTCCACAGGCGAGAAGCGGCTGCCGATTTGCGTCTGCACCGCCTCCAGCCCGAGATGCGCCGATTGCACGAGCAGGTCGCGGGTCGTGCCCGCTGACATGAACCAGACGACCGAGAGGATAACGGCTGCGGTCAGGGCGACCAGGGCTGCCATCACGATCGCCAGGGTGCGCGACAGGGAGATGGTTCGGTTGGGTGTTTCGGCGTTAGTCGCCTTGGTCGTCTGCACCAGCATGCCTCATGTTGCAGCAGGTGCTCGCCATTCGCGCGGCCCCGCAAGGAATGCACCCTCTTCTAGCTGTTTTGGGCTTTTTTCCAAGCGTGCGCCGGCCTTTCCCGTTCTGCGTCAATCTGTCCCTTGCAGCCGCCGGCTGATCGGCTCGAACTCCGGGGTCGCCTTGCGCGGCGTCGTGTCGCGCTCGTTGGCCTCCATCTGCTGCCAGTATTTCCAGCCGACCTTTTTCGCGCCGAGCTCGTAGTCCATGCCGTCCCAGGCATCCTCGCGGAAACTGTAGAAGGCCCAGTGCAGATCGTCCCTGTCGAGCGCGGTCAACACGTCCTCGAGATAGGTCTTGCAGCCGGACCACAGGCGCATGCAGCCGAACTCGCCGGCAACCAGCCGATTGAGCGGCACGCCCTTGTCTTTTGCCCATCGCACCGGCTCTGCAAGATAGGCTTCGACCCGGGCCCTGTCCCACGTCTCCTCGCCGTCGCCGAAGGGCACCTTGCCGGGGTAGGCGTAGGGCTTGTCGCGCTTCATGTTCGGTGCGCTGGTCGCGGCATAGGGCTCATACATGTGGAAGCTGTAGAGCACCTTCTGGTCGGTGAGCGCTGCCGGCCAATAGGAAAAGGCGTCGGCAGCCGCATACCAGCCGGCATCCGCCATGATGGGCGTTGCCGGGTCGACCGCCCGGATGGCGGCGATTACCGTCTTGTAGAAGGCCCTGAGGTCCGAGGCGCTGCCCGCCTGGTCGCCGTACCAGGCTTGCATCGTCTTTCGGTCGGCATGTTCGGCAAGGCCGTTCCTCTTTTCAGGCGCCGGCTCGTTGACGATGTTGTAGGCGGCGACCGCGGGATGATCCTTCAGCGCGCGGGCCAGATCCTGCCAGAAGGCTGCTGCCTGGCCCCACCAGATCTTGTCCTGCCAGAGACGGCCGTCGAACCGGTTGCCGTTGTTCTGCGCCCAGCGCATGCCGGGCAGCGACAGCGGCGCGATGACGACCTTGAGGCCCGCCTTGTCGGCCCGGTCGAGGGTCTCCTTCAGCGTCTTGAGGTCTGCCGCCGGTATGCCTTCGTATTTGTCGGCGTCGCCGATCAGATAGTCGCGCTTGGCCGGCTCCCACTTGTCGTAGGACAGGCGCACCCAGGTGGCGCCGTAGCCGGCCAAGGCCCTGAAATAGGCGTCGTCCGGGGGCAGCCGGTTGAAGCTGTTGCCGCCATGCTGCGGCTTATCCCAGAAGGTGATGAGATCGGCGGCACTGGCGGAGCCCGCAAGGCTGCAAGCGAGGAGGGCGGAGGCAATCAGGCGCATTCGGTCGGTCCTTCTGGAGTTCTTGGCCTTCGCGGCTCTTGGTTTGGCGCGGCCAACCTACCGGCGGATCGTTTCGCTGAAGTTCCCTGGGGAACAGCGTCAGGGTTCAAAGCGAGTTTGCGAAACCCATTGGCGGTGACTGATGCCTAGCGGTTTCGTTCTTCGCGAGAAAAAGGCCTCGCAGCGGATCAGTGATCCGCTGCGAGGCCCGCTTGCCTGGATATCTTCGCGATCAGTCGGAAAGCGCTGTCGCCGCCTTCTCAATCAGTTCGGCGACGGCGGCCGGCTGGGACAGAAAGACCGCATGACTTGCCTTGACCTCGACCGTATCGCTGCCGGCACGCTTGGCCATCGTCCGCATCAAGTCCGGATGAATGGCCCGGTCTTCGGTCGCAATCAGCGCCCAGCTCTTCTTGCCCTTCCAGGCCGGTACCGTGATCTTCGTCTCGAAGGCAGATTTTGCCGGGAAGACCTGGGAATGAGCCATGAAACGGGCTTCTACCTCGGGAACGTCGGCGGCGAAGTCCGCGGCGAAGACTTCCGGATCGAGATAGAGATATCCGTCGTCCGTTGCCGCGATGCCCTTGGTTGCAGCCGGCTTCCTGGCTGCCAGGTCAAGCAGAGTTTCGCCAGCATCCGGCTGAAAGGCTGCGACATAGACGAGGCCGGCGACGTTTTCGGAAGTCCCGGCTTCGGTGACGATCATGCCGCCATAGCTGTGGCCAACGAGGACCGATGGGCCGTCCTGCAGGTCGAGGATGCGTTTGGTTGCCGCGACATCGTCGCCAAGCGAGGTCATCGGCGGTTGGACGACCGTGACGGTGAAGCCTTTGGTGGTCAAAAGGTCGAAGACCTTGCGCCAGCTCGAGCCGTCGGCGAGTGCGCCGTGCACGATGACGACATTCTTGACGGGTTCGGCCAGGGCATGCCCAAGCGGGGCCGCCGCCAAAGCCAGGAGTGTGGCAGCCAGGATTCTCATCTTTCGCATTCTTAGGTTTCCTTTCCTTGAGAGCGGAGTGATTGTTCCCCGACAAGCGGCGCCTTCTTCGGGTGACGCTTCTGGATTTTGAGAGGCGCACGCATGCTCTGGCCGCGGGGTCCGCGGCGCATGATGGTGCGTCTTCGATAGTTCGGACGGCGATTGCTGAACTATGGGAAGAGGAGAGCCGCTTGTCCGGCAGCGGTTCGCCGGCCTGCCGTCAGCGCCATTGCGGATGCCGCGAGCGCGTTGCGGTCGAGCCGGAAGTGGCGGTAGAGATCGCCGATCGTGCCGGTCTGGCCGAAATGTTCCACGCCGTGCGCGATGGTGCGGTGGCCGGCGACGGCACCGAGCCACGAGAGCGCTGCCGGATGGCCATCGAGCACGGTGACGATCGCGCAGTGGCCGGGCAGCGGATCGAGCAGCCGCTCGATATGGCTTTTCGCACGGGGGTTGCCACGGGCCCGTTCGCGCTGGGCGGCCGTCCAACCGGCATTGAGACGGTCAGCCGAGGTGACGGCGAGCACGCCAATGTCGCGGCGGACCTCGCCTATAAGTCCGGCAGCGGCAATCGCCTCGTCGGCCACCGCACCCTGGTAGGCAATGACGACATCGCAGTTTGGCCCTGGCTTGCGCAGCCAATAGGCGCCGTCGATTGCACCCTGGCCAAAATCATCGTCGACGCGCTTCAGCGGCTGTTCGAGCGGCTTGGTGGTGAGCCTCAGATAGACGGAGCCGCCGGTCTCGTCGCGCAGCCAGGTGCGCTCGTCCGGATCGTTGTCGCCATCGCGCTGCATGTAGTCGAAGGCCCATTCCATGATGACGGCGAGTTCGTCTGCAAAGGCTGGTTCGAACGCTGCCAGTCCGTCCTGGCTGATCCCAATCAGCGGCGTGCCGATCGACTGGTGCGCGCCCCCTTCGGGCGCCAGCGTCACGCCCGAGGGCGTGCCGACGATCATGAAGCGGGCGTCCTGGTAGCAGGCATAGTTGAGCGCATCGAGGCCGCGGCAGACGAAGGGGTCATAGACAGTGCCGATCGGGATCAGCCTTTTCCCGAAGAGCGAATGGCTGAGGCCGGCGGCGCCGAGCAATAGGAACAGATTCATCTCGGCGATGCCGAGTTCCACATGCTGGCCCTCCGGAGTGAACTCCCACTTTGCCGTCGATGGAATGCGGTGCTCGATGAAGGCGTCGGCGAGCGGCTGGCGGGCAAAGAGCTTGCGCCGGTTGACCCAGGCGCCAAGACTGGTGGTGCCGGTGACATCGGGCGACGTCGTGAGGATGCGTTCGGCCAGGTCCGACTTGCCCTTGGCGAGATCGTCGAGGATCTTGCCGAAGGCCATCTGCGTCGACACCTCGCGCTGGGTCTCAAACGCGATCGGCGGCACCTCGAGCCGGTGCTCGGCGTGGCGGCGTATGCCTTCGGCAAAGAAAGGGACCGCGGCGAGGAACGCCTGGAGCGCTTGACGATCCGCCACTCCGGCGAAAGGCTCCCATTCCTCGCCGCGCCCGACACCCATATGCGCCTGCCATTCGGCGAACTGGGTCGTCGTCATCAGGCCACCGTGATTGTCCTTGTGGCCGGCAATCGGCGTGCTCCAGCCCTTGATGGTATAGGCAAGGAAGCAGGTCGGCCGATCATGGTCGATCGCTGCGAAGGTTTCGGCCATCGTCTCGACGCAGTTGCCACCGAGGTTCTCCATCAGCGCTGAAAGCTCGGCATCGCTGCGCCGCTCGATGAGCGCCGAGACGTCACCCTGGTCGCCAAGATCGTCGGCAAGCCGCTTGCGCCAGACGGCACCGCCCATGAAAGTCAGCGCCGCATAGTCCTGATTGGAGCAACCGTCGATCCAGTCGCGCAGCTTCTTGCCGCCCGGTTCGGCAAAGGCCGCGCGCTGTAGCACGCCATATTTCACCCGCACCACGTCCCAGCCGAAGGCGTCGAAGATTTTCTCGACGCGCTCGAACAGGCCCTCGCGCACGATCCCGTCGAGCGACTGCCTGTTATAGTCGATGATCCACCAGCAGTTCCTGAGGTCGTTCTTCCAGCCCTCCTGCAGCGTCTCGTAGACGTTGCCTTCGTCAAGCTCGGCATCGCCGACGAGCGCGACCATGCGGCCGATCTTGCCCTCGCCCCATTGTTTGGCACGGACGAAATCCTGGACGATCGAGGCGAGCGCGGTGATGCCGACGCCGAGTCCGACCGAGCCGGTCGAAAAATCGACATCGTCGACATCCTTGGTCCGGCTCGGATAGCTCTGCGCCCCGCCAAAGCCGCGGAAGTTCTCAAGTTTCTCGCGCGTCTGTCGGCCCATCAGATAGTGCATCGCGTGGAAGACCGGCGCCGCATGCGGCTTGACGGCAACACGATCCTCCGGCCTGAGCGCCGAGAAATAGAGCGCGGTCATGATCGAGACGACCGAGGCGCAGCTGGCCTGATGCCCCCCAGTCTTGATGCCGTCGACCTTCGGCCGGATGTGGTTGGCGTGATGGATCATCCAGTGGGAGAGCCAGAGCAGGCGCTTTTCAATGGTCTTCAGATGGGTCGTGTCGGTCATCGCCAGGTTCCGATGGAGAAGGACGTAAGGTGACAGTCTAGGCCAAGGACTCAGCCGTCCTTGTAGTAGTAGCTGTAGCCGTTGAGCGCCGGTGCGCCGCCGAGGTGGGCGTAGAGAACGCGAGACCCCTCCGGGAAGAATCCCTTGCGGGTAAGGTCGATCATCCCCTGCATGGATTTGCCCTCATAGACAGGGTCGGTAATCATCGCTTCGGTGCGAGCCGCGAGCCGGATCGCCTCGTTGGTTTCCTCTGATGGTACGCCATAGGCGGGATAGGCGTAATCGGGATTGATCACGATCTCGTCTTCGCGGATCGCCCTGCCGAGGCGAACCAGTTCGGCCGTCGAGTCGACGATCTTTCGAACCTGGGAGCGGGTCTGCTCGAGCGTGCCCGATGCGTCGATGCCGATCACCCGATTGGCGCGGTCCTGTGCGGCAAAGCCGACGATCATGCCGCCCTGGGTGGAGCCGGTGACGACGCAGACGACGATGTAGTCGAAGGTGAAGCCGAGCTCCTTTTCCTGTGCCGCCACCTCTTCGGCAAAGCCGACGTAGCCGAGTGCGCCATACTTGTGCACCGAGGCGCCGGCCGGGATCGGGTAGGGCTTGCCGCCGGCATCCTTAACCGACTGGATCGCATCTTCCCAGCTCTTCCGAATACCGATGTCGAAACCGTCGTCGACGAGTCGACTGTCCGCCCCCATCAGCCGTGTCATCAGGATGTTGCCGACGCGGTCATAGACCGCATCATAGTGCGGCACCCATTTTTCCTGGATGACGACGCATTTCATGCCGATCTTGGCAGCAGTGGCGGCGACCATGCGGGTGTGGTTCGACTGCACGCCGCCGATCGAGACCAGCGTATCGGCGCCCGAAGCGATTGCGTCGGGCACGATATACTCAAGCTTCCGGAGCTTGTTGCCGCCCGTGGCGAGGCCGGAATTGCAGTCGTCGCGTTTGGCGTAAATCGCGACCTTTCCGCCGAGCGCCGCCGTCAGTCGCGGCAGATGCTCGATCGGCGTCGGGCCGAAGGTGAGGGGGTAGCGTTCGAACTTCTCAAGCAGTGACATGATCCAGGCCTCCGTGTGAAAATTGTAGGAGAAGGATAGGCGAAGTCTCGTGAAAGGTGCTCTCTAAATTGCTGTCAAAATTTCGCTGGATAGAATACAGTACCGATCAAGTTTTGATTTTCTTCAATAAACGGGATAGATAATGAAAGATTCTTCCGATGATGATTTTGACCGGATCGATCTCAAGATCCTGCGTGCCCTGCAATCCGAAGGACGGCTGACCAACGCCGACCTTGCCGAGCGGGTAAACGTCAGTCCGGCGACCTGTCATCGGCGAACACAGAGGTTGTTCGAAGAGGGTCATATCACCGGTGTGAGGGCGGAGGTCGCGCCGGCAGCGGTCGGTCTCGGAGCGTTGGTGATGGTCGGCGTTGTGCTCGATCGTTCGACGCCCGAGAGCTTTGCGGCCTTCGAGGGCGCGGTGCTGGAGATGAAGGAAGTGCTCGACTGCAATCTCGTTGCTGGCGACTTCGACTATCTTTTGAAAATCCGGGTCCGAGACATGGCGGACTTCAACAAACTGCACGGTCAGAAGCTGATTGCGCTACCGGGGGTACGCCAGACGCGCACCTTCTTTGTGATGAAGGAAGTCAAGGAGAACGCCCGGCTGCCGTTCTGACGGTCGTCGAACGATTGGGCTTTCGCATCGAAGGGCACGCGAGACCCGGTACGTCTTCAGCGTGCCGGATGCGGCCCGATAGGTGCAACCCGGTCAGACCTGGACGAAGTGATCGTCTGCGACCTGCTGAAAGCGCCGCGTTTCCGGAACGTAGTTGGGCGCGCGCAAGGGGCTCTTCAGCTCGTCGCTCGCGACATTGCGGCGCGCATGGCGACGGGTCGGATCGGCGATTGGGACGGCGGCCATCAGCTTCTTCGTATAGGGATGCTGCGGATTCTCGAAAACCTGCGCACGCGAGCCGATTTCGACGATCTCGCCGAGATGCATCACGGCGACCCGGTGGCTGACGCGCTCGACGACGGCCATGTCGTGCGAGATGAAAAGATAGGCAAGGCCGAGGCTCGCCTGCAGGTCGAGCAAGAGGTTGATGACCTGTGCCTTGATCGAGACGTCGAGTGCCGAGACAGACTCGTCGGCGACGATCAGCTTCGGGTCGAGCGCCAAGGCGCGTGCAATGCAGACGCGCTGGCGCTGGCCGCCGGAGAACTCGTGCGGGTAGCGGGCGGCCATGTCGGCCTGCAGGCCGACGCGTTCGAGCAGGTCGGCGACCTTCTCACGCGCCTGCCGTGCCGTGCCGAGCTTGTGTTCGAGATAGGGTTCGGCGATCGCAGCGCCCACCGTCATGCGCGGATTGAGGCTCGCGAAAGGATCCTGAAAGATCATCTGCATGGTGCGGCGCATTTCGCGCAGCTGCCTGCGATCCATTTTGAGGACGTTCTGGCCGTCGAGCGTCACGGAGCCGCTTTCCGGCTCGATCAGCCGCATGATGGCCCGGCCGGTCGTCGACTTGCCGCAGCCGGATTCGCCGACGAGCGACAGCGTCTCGCCCGGCTGCAGACTGAAGGAGACGTTCTCGATGGCGTGGACGCGGCCTTTGAGCTTGCCGAGCAAGCCGGCGTGGATGTCGAAGCGCTTGACGAGGTTCTTGACCTCGAGGATCGGCTTGCGGCCGGCCTGGACCGTATCGGTGGCTTCCGCCGTCGCCGAAGGCAGCCCGGTCGCGGCGTCGATGACGGGAAAACGCATCGGCTGGCTTTCGCCCTTCATCGAGCCGAGCATCGGCACGGCCGAGAGCAGTGCGCGGGTATAGGGGTGTTTCGCCCGAAGGAAGATGTCCTCGGTGTTGCCGGTCTCGACCGCGTCACCGCGGAACATCACCACCGTGCGGTCGGCGATTTCGGCGACCACGCCCATGTCGTGGGTAATGAAGAGCACCGAGGTGCCTTCCTCCTCCTGCAACACCTTGATCAGGTCGAGGATCTGGCCCTGGATGGTGACGTCGAGCGCCGTCGTCGGCTCGTCGGCGATCAGGAGCTTCGGCCGGCTCGCGAGCGCCATGGCGATCATCACGCGCTGGCGCATGCCGCCGGAGAAGCGGTGCGGGTATTCGTCGAAGCGCGAGGCGGCGGAGGGAATGCGGACCTTTTCGAGCAATCGGATGGTTTCCGCCCGGGCGTCGGCCTTCGACATTGGCCTGTGGCAGAGAAGGGCCTCGGAGATCTGGTCACCGATGGTGAACAGCGGATTGAGGCTGGTCATCGGCTCCTGGAAGATCATCGCGACATCGTTGCCGCGCACGCGGCGCATCTCAGATTCCGGCAAGTCGAGGATGTTGCGCCCGCCCATCATCACCCGCCCTTCGACGCGGCTCGTCTCCTTCTGCAGGAGCCGCATGATCGAGAGCGAAGTGACGCTCTTGCCCGAGCCGGATTCGCCGACGATCGCCACGGTTTCGCCGGGCGCGACGGTAAACGATATGTCCCGGACGACAGGCTTCCAGGCGCCGTCGACCAGGAAAGAGGTCGTCAGGTTCTCGACGGAGAGAACGGGCGCCGTCGAACGGTCCGGCTGGGCTTTGGTCTCGGTCATCTCGTTTCCTCCGTCAGATGCTGCGCGTATCTTAGTTGGTCGTCGGGTCAGTCGGGCCAGCGCAGCAGGCCGGCGAAGCGGCGTGCGTTGCGTTCGGCGAGCGACGTGGCGATGATCTCGTTCGAGGCTCTCGCCTTGTCGAGCTCCTCGGCGAGGCGGCTGGCGACGATCTTCTCCTGGCCCGGATGCAGGTTACAGGGGTCGAGGTAGAAGTAATTGTGCTCGGCCTCGTGGTCTCGCACGATGATCGGCGGCGCGCCGCGGGCCAGCGCATCGGCGAGATCCCAGGCGGTGATATGGGCTTCCTGCGGGTCGATGTTGACGCGCAGCCGGTCGAGCGGGTTGTTGGTCGGGTCGGCCTCGATCACCGGCTTGATGCCGGGACGGCCGTCGAGCGTCTCGCGCCAGAGGTTCAGGTAACCGGTTTCGCGCTCGCGGATGCCGGCATGGTCGCGGGTTTCCCAGGCTTGAAGTGCCGCCATCACGCCGAGCATGCTTTCCTTGCCCACCTTCATGCCGCGGCCGATGCCGAGGTTCTGCAGGAAGGTGTTGCGCACCATTTCCTTTTTGCCGGCGACGATGCCGGAGGTCGGGCCGCCCAGGAACTTGTGGCCGGAATAGAGCACGATGTCGGCGCCCTCATCGAGGAAGATGCGCAGGTCGTATTCGGAAGCGGCGTCGACGATGACCGGCACACCCTTCGAATGGCAGACCTCGGCAAATTCCCTGAGGCCGACGAGACCGTATTGCACCACGTGATGCGAGACGACGTAGACGGCGCAAGCGGTGCGCTCGTTGATCGCGCCTTCGATATGGTAGCGATAGGCCGACGTCGCCTGGCCGACGATCACCGGCTTGGCGCCGGCAAGCCGGATCGCCTGGTCGACGGGCGCGCCGTAGCTGACCACATGGCCCATCTGCAGAATGACTTCATTCTTGAGGCCGGTCGTATCCGGCAGGCGCTCGATGGCGGCAAGGTCGCTTCCGGTCATGGTGCCGGCAATGGCGAGGCTGATGCCGGCGGAGCAGGACGCCGTGATGAAGCCGGCCTCGGCACCCGTCAGCCGAGCAATCACCGGGCTCACCTTGCGCTGCAGGTCGTTGATCTCGACGAACTGCGGCAGTATGCCTGTCATGGCCGCGATCGCTTCCGGGACCACGATCGATGCGCCGAGGCTGGTCATCGTGCCGGAGACGTTGATAACGGGACGAAGTCCGAGAGCTTCGCGAATGTCACGGTCAGGCATAGTGGTCTCCATATGATTTTCTGGCGGTCGAAGCGGGTAGACTATTCCGTCTTCGCGGAATATCTACCATAGTAATGAAGTATGAGTGAGGCTTTGCGCTATCTGACGCGGCCGCCATCGGCGGCGCGGCGGCAGCGGAAGCCGAGATTTTACCGGCAGCACGCCCTTCGAGCGGTGCAGGAGTGAAGCAGTGGACAAGACGATGACCGGCGTCGAGCCGACCGACGATATGGAAACGACCGGCAAGCCGCGCCGCTCGCGCGTGAGCGGCATGGATCGCGCCTTGCAGGTGCTCGATTTCCTTTATGAGACGGGTTCCCCGAGTGGCGTCTACGCGATTGCCAAGGCTGTCGGCGCGCCGCTGTCGACCGCTTATGTCATCGTCGACGACATGGTCGAAAAGAACCTGCTTAGCCGCGATGCCGATGGGCTCGTCTGGCTCGGCGACCGGCTCTATCACTATGGCCTTGCCTATGCCCGCTCGCTCGATTTCCTCGGCGTCGCCACCCGCGAGATGCACGACCTCGGCCGTGAAGTTGCCGAGACGATCCAGCTTTGCGGCCGCGACGGCGACTACATGCAGGTGCTCGCCATGGCCGATGGTCCCGGCCATTTCCAGGTGACCTCGCGCGTCGGTACCCGCGTGCCGCTCAACTGGACGGCGTCGGGCCGTCTTCTGGTGGGGCATCTGCCCGCCGACGAACGGCTGGAGCTGTTCCGCCGCTGCGCACGAACCTCGCCGACCGGCCGCGCCGATATCGATCCGGCCGCGCTCTCCGCCCAGGCTGAAAGCGCGCTTTCCGCAAGGCTGTCGATCCAGGCGGGCGAATCCGACTATGCCGTCGCCTGCGTCGCAGCCCCGATCCTCGACGATAAGGGCAATTGCGCTGCCACGATCTCGATCGTCCTGCCCGAGCAGAAAATCCTCGACGACCGGGCGTTCTACGCCGATCACGTCAGGGTTTCCGCCGAGCGGATCGAAAAAATGATGGGCTGGCGCAGCCACTGATCCGACCTCCCGTCGTCACTCGTGCAGAGCGACGATCGCCTCGATCTCGACGGTGATGTTGCCGGGTAACGACCCGAAACCCACCGCCGAGCGCGCATGGCTGCCGGCCGCTCCAAAAACGTCCATCATCAGGTCCGAGCAGCCGTTGATGACGCGCGGATGTTCGGCAAAATCCGGAACGGCATTGACCATGCCCAGGATCTTGACGATGCGCTTGACCTTTCCGAGGTCTCCGAGCGCATCATGCATGACCGCAAGCAGGTTGATGCCGGTTAACCGTGCGTGGTCATAGGCGCTGTCGATGTCGACATCGCCGCCGACCTTGCCGGCGTAGAGATGACCGTCGGGCTCGCGTGGGCCCTGGCCGGAGAGATACAGGATGTTGCCTTCGCGCACATGCGTCACGAAATTGGCGATCGGCGGTGGCGCAGGCGGCAGGTTGATGCCGAGGGCCTGAAGGCGTTCGTAGGGTGAGACAGCGACGGGGCTGTCGTTTTTCGGGTCCATACTGTTCACGCGTTGTCCTGTCATTTCTGTATTCTGTCGCCCTGGCTTAGCGGTAGCTGAAGCCGTGGCTGTGGTCCGGGCACTCGATATGCTGCGGCTGGTAACGATTGGCGGCAACCACGTGGGTGCCCATGACCGCGTAGCGCGGCTCGAAGAGGCGGTTGAGGTGCGCTTCGGCGCCGAGTGAATCGAAGACCCGAAGCTCGCTATCGACGAGGTCGAAGAGGGTGAATTCGGCGCGGGCGCCGACGGTAAGCAGATTGTCCATCGGCAGGCGGATGACCGAGGCGGGCGCCTGGGTCACGGCCTCGACCACCTTTTCGAAAGGCATGCCGACGCTCAAGAGCTTCGACATGGTGGTGCCCAGGTCCCAGACGGACTGGTTCATGCTGCGCAGGTGCACGTCGGTGGAGATCGAGAAGGGGAGCAGACCGCGGGCGATCGCCACTTCCGCCACGCGGAAGGAGAACGAGGCGCCGCCGTGGCCGATGTCGAGGCGGATGCCTTCGCCGGCGCAGCGTTCGGCAAGCTCAAACAGGTCCTCGTCCTCGATGATGCTGGAACCGGCCTTGCCGTTGAAGCAATGGGTGACGATGTCGCCGGGCCCGAGGATTTCCAGAACCTCGTCATAGAGCGCCGGCGGCTCGCCGACATGCACCATGACAGGGATCTTCAGGATTTTGGCGATCTTCTTGCCGAGCTTCACCGGCGTCACGCCCCAGGAACCGGTGATGACGTGGCTGGCGCGCACCTTCAGGCCGACGATGTGCTCGCGGTTTTCCTGGTAGCAGGCGATGATACGGTCGATGTCGATCGAGCGGATGTCGGAGAGTTCGCTGACGCGGTTGCAGGCGACAAGCCCGATCGAGCCGAGATTGAGGAACGCCTTGATGCGCTCGCGCGACGGCTCGATGATGTATTCGCGAAAGCCGTGGAAATTGGCTTCACCGGCCGAACCCGCGTCGACGATCGTGGTGACGCCGCGCTCCATGCCGCAAAGCTGCGGGCGCACAGAAATGTCGGTGCCGCCGTGCCAGACGTGGGCGTGCAGGTCGATCCAGCCGGGCGAGATCCAGGCGCCCTTGCCCTCTATGCGACGCACGTCGCCTGATGCCTCCAGGTTCGGGCCGAGGGCTGCGATGCGGCCTTCGTCGTCGACGAGGATGTCGGTGGTTTCAGCCGGCGCGGCCATGCCGAAGGCGACGGGCTTCACCTGCCGGATCAGCACCGGACCGGCGTTCGATGTTGCGGTCGTCATGACTTACAGGTCCTTTCTGAGGCGGGGATCGAGCATATCGCGCAGGCCGTCACCGACCATCTGCAGCGACAAGACCGAAAGCACGATGGCGATGCCGGGGAAGAGCGTTACCCAGTCGGCCTGGCCGATATATTGACGCCCCGAGGCGATCATCGTGCCCCAGGTCGGGATTTCCGGGCTGACGCCGACGCCGAGGAAGGAAAGCCCGGCTTCGGCAAGCATCGCATGGGCGAAGAGGAAGGTGCCCTGCACGAGGACGGGCGAAAGCAGATTGCGCAGCACGTGACGCGTCATGATGTGTGGCGTCGAGATCCCGAGCGCGCGGGCCGCCTCGACATAAGGAAGCTCGCGGATGACCAGTGTCGAGGCGCGCACCACGCGGGCGAGCCGCGGCGCATAGACGATGCTGAGCGCGATGATGACGGTCGTCAGCGAGGGGCCCAAGGCCGCGACCAGCGCGATCGCAAGCAGGATGTCCGGGAAGGCCATCATCGCGTCGATGACGCGGGCGATCGGCGTGTCGAGCTTCGGAAAGAAGCCGGCGAGCAGACCGAGCACGACGCCGATCACGGTTGCAAGCGTGACGACCGCCGCACCGACAAGCAGCGACAATCGGCCGGCATAGATGGTGCGGGAGAAGACATCGCGGCCGAACTCGTCGGTGCCGAAGAACCATTGCAGGCTCGGCGGCTGCAGCCGGTTGACGATCGACAGCTTGCCGGGCGCATAGGGTGCGATCAGCGGCGCGAAGACGGCAAGCAGCACGAAGACGGTGAGCACGATCAGGCCGAAGGCAACGGTTTTGCGCTTCAACAGCCGGCGGACGAACTTGCGGCCTTCGCTCTCGGTGGGGGCAGATACGGTGATAGACATCAGTAGCGCACCCTTGGATCAACGAGGAGATAGAGCATGTCGATCACGAAATTGATCAGCACGTAGAGCGCGGCAATGACGAGCAGCGCGCCCTGGATGACGGGATAGTCGCGGCGAAGCACGGCGGAGACGACGAGATTGCCGACGCCGGGCAGGCCAAAGACGGTTTCCGTGACAACCGCACCCGAGATCAGCACGGCGGCGGTGAGGCCAATGATCGTCAGGATCGGGATCAGCGCGTTTTTCAGTGCGTGCTTCATCACCACCTTGCGTTCGCCGAGGCCTTTGGCGCGGGCGGTGCGGATGAAATCGTCGCCGAGCACGTCGAGCATCGATGCACGGGTAAAGCGCAGGATCAGCGCCGAGGAGACGACGCCGAGCGCGATCGCCGGCAAGGTCAGGTGATACATGCGCTCGGTGAAGGAGGATCCGGGGCCGCCATAGCCGGAGACCGGGAACCAGCCGAAACGCACGGCAAAGACCTGGATCAGGATCAGGCCAAGCCAGAAACTCGGTATGCTGGCGGCGAGCATGGCAAGCGTTGTTGCCGCCTGGTCGACGAAGGAGCCGCGCCTGTAGGCGGCATAGATGCCGATCGGCAGCGCGATGGCGCAGGCGATGACGATTGAGAACAGGGTCAGGAAGAAGGTCGGCTCGGCACGCTCCGCCAGTGCTGACGTGACCGGCTGGTTGAGGAAGATCGACTGGCCGAGATCGCCCTGCAGCAGTTGTCCGATATAGTAAACATATTGCAGGCCGAGCGACTGGTCGAGGCCAAGCCGGCTGCGCAGCGCCGTAATGTCTTCCTGGGTTGCTTCCGGACCGAGCATGACGGCGGCGGGATCGCCGGGCGTCACGCGGACGATGACGAAGACGATCGTGACGACAATCGCCATGACGACGATCATGCCCATCAGCCGTTGGAAGATGTAGCGTAACATGGTGGCCTCGAACCTTTCCTGTGCGCTCCGCCGCAAGGGTGGAGTGACGCGCCCCTTCGAGCGGGCGCCAGGCGCATGGCCCGGCTGCCCGCCGAAGTCCCTTGGGAGGGGGAGCTTACTTCTTGATCGAAGCGTTCCAGAAGTACGGCCACGGGGCCGGCGAGACGCCGTCGAGCGACTTCGACTTCGCCGAAAGCGCGTTGAAGTCGCCGATCTTGATGAATGGCACTTCCTCGAAGATCACCTTCTGCACGTCTGCCCAGAGCGCCACGCGCTTGGCCGAGTCGGATTCGGCGTTGAAGGCATCGACCGCCTTGGCGCGCGCCGGCGTATCCCAGTTGCCGGGCGCCTTGGTCGACATCATGCCGATGAGGGCCGGTTCCGGCAGGAAGGGGCTGTGGGTGATGTAGATGTCCCAGAGCGTCGGGTCGGCACGGCGCTGGGTCAGCGTCGCCCAGTCGACCACCTGCAGATCGACGGTAAAGCCGGCGAGCTTCAGATACTCGGCCGCGACCTGCGCCATCTTGTAGTGGAACTCATACTGGCGGCTCGTCAGGATGCGCAGCGGCTCACCCTTGTAGCCGGCGGCCTTCAGGAGTTCGCCAGCCTTTTCCGCATCGGCGATGTTGTAGGCGCCTTCGGTGCCGGCATCGGTCCGCCAGGTAAACTGCGACGGGTAGAGAGCGGCGTCGAGCGCATAGAAGTCTGTGGTGCCGAAGGCTGCCGCCATCATGTCTTCCATGCTGAGCGAAGCGCGGATCGCCTTGCGCAGGTCGAGGTTCTTGGTCATGCCGTTGCCGGAGTTCAAGACGAAGACAGGCCAGCCGAAGGGCTGCAGCATGACGGGTTCGGAAGCGCTCGAACCCTTGACGCGTTCGAAGGATTCGACCGGCAGAGAATCGACATAGTCATACTGGCCGGAAACGGCCGCTTCGACGCGGGTGTTCGGGTCCGGAACCGGCACGAAGCGGATTTCGTCGGCATATTGGTGGCGGGCGCCGCCATAGCCGTTGGCTTCGCCTTCCGGCGACTTGTAGGCATCGTACCGGGTGAGCTGGATGTACTGGTCCGCCTTGCGTTCCTTCAGCTGGTAGGGGCCGGTGCCGACGAAATCAGTCATCGGCTCGGCCTGCGTTTCGGAAGGAAGCACGATCGCCGCGGAGTTGTTGAAGGCGAGCAGCGAAACGAGCGGCGCGTAAGGGGTGGTGAGCGAGATCTTCACCGTCAGCGGGTCGATCGCTTCGATGCCGGAAATCGTCGTTGCCGTCTGCTTGCCGCGCGAGGCGACCTTGGTCCAGCGCTCGAGCGAGGCGACGACGTCCTTCGAGTCGAGATCGGTGCCGTCGTGGAACTTGACGCCCGAGCGCAGCTTGATCGTGTAGGTCTTGCCGTCGGCGCTGATCTCCGGAAGTGCTGCCGCCAGAAGCGGGGTCGGCTTCCAGTCCTTGTCGAAGGTGTAGAGCGTCTCGAAGATGTGTTGCGAGACTATGCCGACGAGGTCGGCCGTCGATGCCATCGGGTCGAGGGTCGGCGGCTCACCGACCGTCGCGACGTTGATCACGCCGCCCTTTTCCTGCGCAAAGGCGAGAGTTGCCGATGCCACCAATGCGGTTCCAATAAGCAATGCGAGTTTAGTCGATTTCATATTTGCTCCTCCTCATATTCCATAGTTATGCTATGTCGTTCTTTATTTTGGAATATAAAAAGGCACGAAGCCGGAAATGTCAACCGGCTGTCGTCGTCTTGTCACAACCGCCGGCAGCGGCGGGCCGGAACCCTTGTCCTGGAGGGTGCATAAGTGGGCGGGAGCTATCGCGAAGGCGCGGGATTTGTTAGCCCGGAGTCCGGATTGAAAAGGGAGAAGAGAATGAAGGTCATCGGCCTGATCGGCGGCATGAGCTGGGAGAGCTCGGCGGAGTATTACCGCATCATCAACGAGACGGTTCGCGCGCGCCTCGGCGGCGTGCACTCGGCGAAATCGCTGATGTGGTCGATGGACTTCGGCGAGATCGAGCGCCTGCAGCATCACGGCGACTGGCCGGCCCTGACGGGAGAGATGATCGCCGCAGCGCGACGTCTCGAGGCAGGCGGCGCCGATTTCCTGATGATCTGCACCAACACCATGCACAAGATGGCGGCGGACGTTTCGGCAGCCGTCTCCATTCCGCTGCTGCATATCGCCGACCCGACGGCGGAGAAGATCAAGGCGGCGGGCCTTCGCAAAGTCGGCCTGCTCGGAACGGCCTTCACCATGGAACAGGACTTCTACAAAGGTCGCTTGGCGGAAAAATTCGGTCTCGATGTGCTGGTGCCGGAGGTGGAAGACCGGGCGAAGGTGCACGAGATCATCTACCGCGAACTCGTTGCCGGTATCGTCAAAGACAGCTCGCGCGACGCCTATCGCGCCATCATCGCGCGGCTTGTCGATGCGGGCGCGGAAGCGATCATCATGGGCTGCACCGAGATCATGCTTTTGATTTCACAGGCTGATAGCCCGGTCCCGGTGTTCGATACGACCGAGATCCACGCGCTTGCTGCGGTCGACCTCGCGCTCGGGGACGCCTGACCACGGCCGACTGGCCGTCGGCCGTGGTTGCAAGGGCTAGTGCAAGGTGAATTCCCGGGGTTCGCCCGGAAACAGGCTGAGAAGTGCTATGCCCTGCTGCAAAAGCAGTTCGGCGGCTGGCAAGTCGCCGACCACCAGGTCGTCCGCACAGCCGATGATGATGTTGGCGAGGCTGATCGAGTTCTCGGCGAACCGGTCGTCGCCGATCTCGTAGGCCTTCTCGGCCGTTGCCTCGAGCGCTTCCGCTACCAGCGCCATCATGTTCGAGCGTTCATCCAGCGTCATGGCATCCAGTGTCTTGGCGTCGGGAGTTTTGGCAGTTGTCTGCATGATTACCTTCCCTATTGTTCAAGCCGAAATGGCCGCGCCGGCCGAAGCCGGGGGAAAAGTCTACGACTGGGGTGAGTCCAGGAGGGGAGCCGGCGTCGAACGCGGCTTCTCCAATAAGATCGTGCGTTGCGGCGCGATATGCAAGGAATGGCTACTATGCGGCCAGCGCATGGGTCCGCGGAGGGCGGCCGCCGGGGTAGCACGTCAAGGGAGCCCGTTGACCGCCGGATGCGTTAGGCCGTGATATGGGGTGGCCTTGCCGGCCATGCCAGGCTTTCGTCGATCGCCAGGCGATCGGCGGCGCATTCCTGGGCAAGAAAGTCGATGAAGGTGCGAACGGAGGGCAGTAGCCCGCGCCGCGAAGGAAAGACGGCGTGCACGACGCCGGACGCCGGGCGCCATTGCGGCAGCACGGGCACCAGCGTGCCGGCTGCCAGGTCCTTCCAGATCATCATCGTCGGCAGTTGCACGATGCCGGCGCCGTCGAGCGCCGCTTCGCGTAGCGCCGCCATATCGTCGGTCAGGAAACGTGGCTCGTGGCGGATGACGGCCCGTTCTCCATCGGCGCTTTCCAGCCGCCATTCATAGGTGTGCGTGGCCGAAGTCCAGGCAAGACTCGGCAATCCCGTCAGTTGCGCGGGCTCAGCGATCGGCGCCTTCAGAAATCCGGGCCTGGCGACGAGATATTGCGAACTGTCGTCGAGCTTGCGCATCACCAGCTCGCTTTTTTCGAGCGGCGGGAACCGGACACGGATCGAAACGTCGAAACCTTCGGCGATCACATCCACGCGCCGGTTGGTGCTTTCCAGCTGCAGGCCGATCCGCGGATGGGCGGTCATGAACCGGGCAAAGAGCCGGCCGAACTGGAACGAGATCAATGCGGTCGGGCAGCTCACCCGGATGATGCCCTGCGGCTCTCCCTGATGCTGCGCGATGAAGGCATCGGCCGCTTCCGCCTCGATTAACACCGCGACGCAGCGCTGGTAATATTCGCGGCCGACATCGGTAACGAAGAACCGGCGCGGCGAACGCTGGATCAGCCGAACCCCGATCCGGTCTTCCAGCATCGCAATGCGCCGGCTCAGCCGGGATTTCTGCGTACCGGTTGCCCGTGCCGCAGCCGCAAAGCCGCCATGATCCACGACTTGGACAAAATAATAGAGGTCGTTCAGGTCCTGCATCGTTCTATTCATAGGACGCTGCGTCGAAATTCACAATCTTTTTGCGGCGACGGTCCTGCAGTAGCTTACGTTCAATCACAGCAGATCGGCAACGAAGGCCGCTGGCGGTGATGAAAACCAAACGAAGGAAAGGACTTCCGATGACCAAGCCCTACGTACGCCTCAACAAGGATGATGTTGCCGTCCTGCTCGTCGACCATCAGACCGGCCTGTTGTCGCTGGTGCGCGACTTCGACCCGGACAAGTTCAAGAACAATGTTCTGGCGCTCGGTGATCTCGCCAAGTACTTCAAGCTGCCGACGGTTCTCACAACCAGCTTCGAGGATGGCCCGAACGGCCCGCTGGTTCCGGAGCTGAAGGAACAGTTTCCCGATGCGCCCTTCATTCCCCGTCCGGGCCAGATCAACGCCTGGGACAATGAGGATTTCGTCAAGGCGGTGAAGGCCACCGGCAAGAAGCAGCTGCTGATCGCCGGCGTCGTGACCGAGGTCTGCGTGGCGTTTCCGGCGCTTTCGGCGATCGAGGAAGGCTTCGAGGTCTTCGTGGTGACGGATGCTTCCGGCACCTTCAACGAGGTGACACGCGATTCCGCCTGGTCGCGCATGACCGCCGCCGGCGTTCAGCTGATGACCTGGTTCGGCGTTGCCTGTGAGCTGCATCGCGACTGGCGCAACGACATCGAGGGTCTCGGCACGCTGTTTTCGAACCACATCCCGGACTACCGCAACCTCATCACCAGCTACAATACTATGGCGGCGCGCAAGTAAGACACGCCAGACGATGAACGACGAAAGCCCCGGCCTCGGATGGCCGGGGCTTTTCGTGTTGTCTGTTGCCGTGGCCTTTATGCGCGGCTGGCGGCCTGCTGGGCGTCGTCTTGCACGTCCAGACGGGCCGCGGGCTTGAGCCGGCCGGTCAAGAGCAGGCTGACGGCGAGGAAGGGCACGAGCACGCCAAGACCGAAGCGCATGTCGCTGTATTCGGCGATCAGGCCGATCAGCGGCGGCCCGAGCAGGAAGCCGAGCAGCGCGATGAAGGACAGAATGGCGACACTCGCGGCCGCCGGCCGGTCCTTCTGGTCGGCAGCGGCGGTGACGGCGAAGGGAAAGCCGACGGATACGCCGAAGCCCATGGCAGAAAAGCCGAGAAGCGCTGCCCAGGCGGCGGGGCTTACCACCACGAGAATGAGCCCGCTAATGCTGGCGATACCGCAGGCACGTGCCACCGCAACCGGGCCGTAGCTCGCCTTCAGCCGGTCGCCGGCAAAGCGCCCGGCAGCCACCATGAAGGCGAAGATCGAGTAGCCGAAACCGGCGCTGGCGCTGGAAAGCCCGAAGATGTCGCGCAGGAAGACCGCCGACCAGTCGGCGACGGCGCCTTCGGTCATGGTGATGCCAAAGACGAAGAAGCAGACGCCAAGCAATGCCCAGCCCGGCAGCTTGCGTCTGGAGGGCGCCGCTTCGGCAGCCGCGGCCTCGCCGGTCTTCAGGAGCGGCAGCTTCCGGGCGAAGTAGACGCTGATCGGCAACATGCCTGCCGCCGTCAGCGGCACCGCCCATTCCGGTGCCACGTGCAGCGCCGCGAAGCCGACGCCAACCAGGCTGCCGGTCATGATGCCGAGGCTCCAGAAGCCGTGGCAGGTGCTCATGATCAGCTGCCCGGAGTGCTTCTCGATCGCGTCGGCCTCGACATTGAGGCCGAGTTCGAGCGTCGTCAACGCTGCGCCGACGATGGCGAGCGCCACGAAGAGCACCTCGATGTTCGGGGCCCATGTCGGTAGCCAGACGAGCGCCAGAAAGACGACGAAGCCGTAGAGGATGGTCGCACGGCCGCCGATCCAGGCGACAAAACGGCCGGCAAACGGCAGGGTCAGCAGAATGCCGACGGGCATGCCGAGCAGCGCGATCGCCAGTTCCGCCGGGCCGAGGCCGAGCCTTTGCTGCACGTCGGGAATACGCGGCAGCCAGGCGCCGAAGGCGATCGGTTGCAGGAAGAAGATCAGCATGATGAGCCGTTGGTTGGTCATGCGCATTGTTCCCCGGATAGCGTGTCGCGCGATGCACCCTCGGCAGCGGGCGGGAGCCGTCGAGCCGATGCGGTATGTGAAGGAATTCTGATATTCTGAAAATTGTTTTCAGAGCTTGTCGCGCGGGGCGGGTCCCGTCAAGGCGAGAAGAGGCCGTCAAGTCGGAAAGCGCGGCCTTTCCGAGCGAATGGCTGTTGGTGTTGCGAATGTGTCGCCACCAATCCTGGCATTGGTCTGGTTCCGGTGAAAAAAATGTACATACCGGAAGCGGCGGGCTCCGACCCGCCGTGCCGTTGCGCGTGCTTTTGTCCTATCGCAGCAATTTCAGCGATCCCGTCAGCGATCTGACCCACTTCACGTCGCCGGCAAGACCGATGCCGTCGATCGTCTCCTGCGCGAGATCCCGTTCCGGAAATTGCGTCTCGTAGTCGGCATAGCTGTGCAGCGAACGCGCGAAGGCTGGAAACGGCACGACGACACGATCGTCTTCTTTCGGCAGTGCCTTCAGGAGCAGTGCACGGATCGTCGCGCCATCGGCCTGGAGGATCGGCACGGGCCGGTTGGAGCTGATGTCGATGGTGTTCTGCCTGCTGTCCGTCAGCCGCTGGTTACCGAGACCGGGCATCGCCGAGCCGATGCCGATGCAGATCGCGGCGATCGTGTTGGCGAGATGACCGGGTGTCAGTTCGGGATTGACGATGATGGCGAGGCGGGTGTCCTGAAGCACGTGGTCTGTTTCCTCTCTGTTTCTCAAAGGCTGGGTCGGCCGGGAGAATAGACCGTGTGGCGAGGCAGTATCTTTCTGATGTTGCGAGAAATTGCCAAGATGGGGTAGATTCATCCCGATAGAGCAGAAAATGAGATAGAAGATGCCCGCCACCCTGACACCCGCCGATGTAAAGATCCTGACCGCGCTGCAAAGTGACGGGCGCCTGAGCAACCAGGCGCTTTCGGAGGAGGTTGGCATGTCGACCTCGCCCTGCTGGCGGCGGGTACGGCAACTGGAGGACGACGGTGTCATCCAGGGCTACATGGCGGTACTCAATCGCCGGGAAATCGGCCTTGGGGTGCTCGCCTTCATCCGGGTAAAGATCGACAGCCATACGGAGGCGGAGGCGGACGCCTTCGCCGAGGAGGTGATGAAACTCGACAGCGTCGTTGCCTGCTACAGCATTGCCGGCGATGCGGATTTTCTCCTCCAGGTCGTCTCTGCCGATCTCGATTCCTATTCGGATTTTGCCATGAAGGTCGTGCGGCGCCTGCCGTGCATCAAGGAGATGCAGACGACCTTCGTGCTGAAGGAGATCAAGGCCTATGGCGGGCTGCCCCTGCGCGCCTCGGCCGGCCAGCGCTGACCCAAACGACGGTCAGGAGGCGGAGGCCATCAGCGGGTCTTCCCGGACCACCTGGACAAGGAAATCGAGAACGGTGCGCACGCGTAGCGGCACGTTTCTGCGCGAGGGATAGACGACGCTGATCGGCAGGCGCGCCGGCGGGAATGCCGGCATCACGTTGACCAAGCGGCCAGCCTCGATGTCCGGGCAGGCCAGGATATGGGAGAGGATCGCAAGGCCGTTGCCGGCGAGCACCGCGCGATGCACGGCCACGGCACTGTTGGCGACGAGCCGCGGCGCGATGCGCACGAAAACGTCGCCGGACCCGTCGGAAAACGTCCACTGGCGGCCGTCGCCGGCGCGGCTGTAGCAGATGCATTCATGCTTCCCGACGTCGTCGGGAATCTTTGGCGCGGGGCGCCGGTTCAGATAGTCGGGTGCCGCCACCAGAAACGCGGTCGTCCAGCCGATCCGCCGGCAGATCAGGCCGGCCTCCGACACCGGACCCAAGCGAACCTCCAGATCGATGCCCTCTCCAATCAGTTCCGATGGTTCCTCGCGAAACAACATCTCTACGGAAAGCCCCGGATGACGGGCGAGCAGGGCGGCCAGGCGATCGCTCAGATAGAGGCCGAGCGGCGCGGGCACGGTGAGCCGCACGCGGCCCGCCACGAGGCCGGCCTCGCCGCAGGAAGCCTCGTTCAGAGCATCGACCGCCTCGACAACTTTGAGCGCCATCGGGATCATGTGTTCCCCCTCGGCGGTCAGCGCCAGCGCATTCGTCGTCCGGTGCAGAAGACGCATGCTCAGGTGCTCCTCGAGTGCCGAGACCTGGCGTGATACCGCCGGCTGGGTCAGGCCGAGATCGTTGGCAGCCGCGGAAAACGAGCCGGTCTCCGCCACCCGCAGGAAGGCTCTGAGCGCAGAAACGATGTCCATCCGGCTTCCCCCAAACGTTTCGACATAAGCCTTATGCGCCGAGTTTACCCCCGGCGCGCTTTACTGTCCATCGATTAAGGATATCTTGTATCCATAAGGATAACAGATGTCCTTAATTAGGAGCAAAGCCATGACCCAGCGCCTCAACTACGCCCAGCAGTCACCCGAGTTCTTCAAGAAAATCTCCGACTTCAGCCACAGCCTGAAGGACAGCGTCATCGAGCAGACAATCCGCGATCTCGTCAATCTGCGGGCTTCGCAGATCAACGGCTGCGCGTTCTGCGTCGACATGCATGTGAAGGAGGCGAAGATCCACGGCGAGAGCGAATTGCGCCTCTACCACGTGGCAATCTGGCGGGAATCGAACCTGTTTGCGCCGCGCGAACGCGCAGCACTTGCCTGGACCGAGGTGCTGACGAAATTGCCCGAGGGCGGCGTTCCGGACGAGCTCTATGAGCGCGTGCGCGGCCAGCTTTCGGAAAAGGAGATCTCCGATCTGACCTTCTCCATCATGGCCATCAACGCCTGGAACCGCGTCAGCGTCGCGTTCAAGTCCGTGCCCGGCTCGGCCGACAAGCTCTATGGGCTCGACAAGGCCGGGCTCAACTGAGCCCGCAGCAACCGTCATGCACGGCGGCGCGATGGGCGCCGCCGATGGAGGATCCCATGAAAATCGTCATCATCGGCGGCACCGGCCTCATCGGTTCGAAGACGGTCGAACGCCTGCGCAAGCGCGGACACGAGGTGATTGCCGCCTCCCCGAACACCGGCGTCAATACGATCACGGAAGAGGGGCTCACCGAAGCGCTCAGCGGCTGCGAGGTCGTCGTCGACCTCGCCAACTCCCCCTCGTTCGAGGACAGGGCGGTGCTCGAATTCTTCGAGACGTCGGGCCGCAATCTGCTTGCCGCCGAAAAGGCTGCCGGCGTCAAACACCATATCGCGCTTTCCGTGGTCGGAACCGAGCGGCTGCAGGAAAGCGGCTACTTCCGCGGCAAGCTTGCGCAGGAAAAGCTGATCGAGGCCGGTGGCATCCCCTACACGATCGTGCACTCGACCCAGTTCATGGAGTTCCTGAGCGGGATCGCGCAATCGGGAACCGTCGGCGACCTCGTGCGTCTGTCGCCGGCCTATGTGCAGCCGATCGCGTCAGACGATGTTGCCGATGCCATGACCGACGTGGCGCTCGCCGATCCCGTCAACGGCACGATCGAGATTGCGGGTCCGGAGCGCTCGCGCCTCAGCGATCTCGTCGCCCGCTATCTCAGGGCGATGGGCGACAATCGCAAGGTCGAGCCGGACCGGGAGGCGCGCTATTTCGGCGCTCTGCTCGAGGACGGCTCGCTTGTTTCCGACAACAATCCCCGCCTCGGCCGCATCACCTTCGAAGAGTGGTTCGCAACGGCACCCCGCAAGTAACCGAACCGGAGGCGCGCGCGTCGCGCATCTCCCTCATCTGAAAGGATTTTCGACATGATCAAGTCTCTCCTCACCACCCTCGCCGTTACCGCAACCCTGTTCGGGACCGCCGTCGCCGGTGACGCTGCCAAGGTGACGCTCGTCTATGAGCATGAATTGCCGAACGTTCCGGGCAAGAGCATTAAGGGCGTTCTGGTGGAATATGGGCCTGGCGGCTCGTCCGATGCGCACACCCATGCGAGCACGGCCTTCATCTATGCGACGGTGCTCGAAGGCTCGATCCTCAGCCAGGTCAATGATGGTCCAGTCAAGGAATACAAGGCCGGCGAGAGCTTCTCCGAGATGCCGGGCGACCGTCACGGCGTCAGCGCCAACGGCAGCAAGACCGCGCCCGCCAAGCTGCTGGCGGTCTTCGTCGTCGACACCGCCGAAAAGGAACTGACCTTTCCGATGACGAAGTGACGCCATGCCAAGGGCCGACTGCCGATCGCGCAGCCGGCCCTTCTTTCGGCCCAACCGTTGGGGCCAGCCAAGTTTGCCGAGCATCTGCCGGCGCAGGCCTATCTCTACGCTTCGCCTGCTGAAACCGCGGCCGGCGCCGCTCATCCGGCGCGTTCTAGCACCCAGGCAAAGCTTCGCTTCGAGAGATCGGCGGGAATTTCCTTCGAGAGGATTTCCATCAGGTCGGACAGGCGCACGCTTCGCAGCTTGTCGCGCCAGGCTTCGTCCGCCTCCCACATGATGCGCGCCACCGCACAGGGGGTCTCGTCGCAGTAACCAGGCGCCCGACAGGGATTGTTGGCCCGGATATTGGTACAGACGAAGGTGCGCGACCGGCCTTCGACCGCCTCGACGATATCGAGGAAAGTCAGTTCCGCCGGCGCTTTCGCCAGCCGGTAGCCTCCCGAAGGACCGAGGGTCGTGTGGACGAGGCCCGCCTGTGACAGGCTCTGCAGCGCCTTCGACAGATACTCCTTCGGAAGTCCGTGGAATTCGGCCAGCGCCTTGGTCGATAGGTAGCGGCCCTCGGGCAGGCCGGCGAGAATGGCGCAACAGTGCAACGCCCATTCGACTTGGCTCTTAAGGATCATACGCTCTAACGATCTTTTTTTCGTCCGGCAGATGCCGCCCGCATCTATTAAGGACAAAAAATATCCCTATTTTTTCCCTGTGTAAACAGCGCCGTCATGTGCAACAGGAGGGATCATGGTCGTTGTCGTCGGCTTTCTGCTTGTTCTCAGCATCCTGCTGCCGCTTGCCTTCATCTGGCGACTGTGGCGGCTGAATGAACCGACGCGGCTTGGCTGGCTGCTGGCGCTTGCAGAGACCGTCGTGCTGCTCACCCTGATCGGACTTCTCAACCGCTGGGACATCGCCGGCTTCTGGACCCGGGCGGCGCTGGCCGCGCTCGCGGTCGCGGCGTCTTTGGTTTCGTTGCCCCGACATTGGCGCCGGCCCTGGCTGTCGCTGGATCGCGGAGCATTGGCGCGCAGCCTGGTGCCGACCGTAGCCTCTCTTTTCGTCTTCGGTGCAGCACTCGCCTATGTCGCCTGGGGCATCGGCTCGCAGCACGGTCCGCGCGGGCTATCGTTTCCGCTGGCCGGTGGTCGCTTCGTCGTCGCTCAGGGCGGCGGCATCGGCGTGCTCAATCATCACAGCGATCACCCGGTGCAACGGCATGCCCTCGACATCACGGCGATCGGCGACGCCGGCTTCCGGGCGTTCGGCCTGCTACCTAGGGATCCCGCTGACTATGCCATCTTCGGCAAGACCGTCGTCAGCCCGTGCGAGGGAGAGATCGTCGCGGCAGTGGATGGGCTGCCCGACCTGCCCCCGCCCGAGGCGGATCGGGGCAACCCGGCTGGAAACCACGTGATCGTTGCCTGCGACGGCATGCGGGTGGAACTGGCGCATCTGCGCAAGGGGAGCGTGACCGCCTTGATCGGGGCGCGGGTTCTCGCCGGCGATCCGATCGGCGCTGTCGGCAACTCTGGCAACAGCACGGAGCCGCATCTGCACATTCATGCCGTCGATGCCGGATCCGGAAAGGCTGTTCAACTGTCCTTCGACGGGCGTGTTCCTTCCCGCAACGCGCAATTCGCCAGGTGAGAACCGATGCGTGGTTGAGCGGGCGGTGCTTTACACGTTCGATCTGAACGGCCAAAGATAGGCCGCTCACGGGAGGAGCCCGTTCATGGACATCAGCACCATGGCTGCCTTTGCGGCCGTCACCTTCATCGCGGTGGTCACGCCCGGCCCGGACGTGATCCTGGCGATGGCCAATGGCTCTCGTTTCGGCATGAAAAAGGCGGTTGCCGGGATGATCGGCGTGCTTCTTTCCGACTTCTTCCTGATCGCCGCCGTGGCAGCCGGCCTCGGCGCCATCCTTGCCGCGTCGGAGTTCTGGTTCTCGGTCGTCAAATATGCGGGTGCCGGCTATCTAGCCTGGCTCGGCTACAAGATGCTTCGGCCCGGTAGAGCCGAGAAAGCGGAAACGCAAGACGCCGAAAACGGCGATCTCGTTCGCACGGAATCCGCGCTTGCGATCTGCCGCCACAGCATGATCGTGGCCATCACCAACCCCAAGGCCTACCTGTTCTTCTCCGCACTGCTGCCGCAGTTCATCAACCCGGCCGCGCCGCAACTGCCGCAGTTCCTGGCGCTTACCGCCGTGTTCACCGTCGTCGAGTTTGCCGTCATGTTCGGTTACGCCCTTGTCGGCTTCAAGACGACGCAATTTGCCGCCTCGTCGATGCGGCGCTGGATGGAACGAGGCTGCGGCGGCGCCTTGCTTGTCTCGGCTGCCTCGCTCGCGCTGGTAAAGCGCGTCAACGGATAGGCGGCGGGTCGCGATAACGGGGTGCCCGGCCGATCGTTCGTTTTCGGGATGCGGAAGGTTCAGGAGCCGGTGGGCCGCCGTGTCGCAGCACTGCTTCTGGCAGGGCTTAATGATAGAAGCGTCGCCGCCGTTCCGGCGGGTGCGATCGAGCCCGCTGCAAACTGCGGCACGCCCGACGGATCATCCGACCAAACGCTGTTTCTGCCGGCGGCCTTCGCGGCATAAAGCGCGGCGTCGGCGGCGGAAATGATCGCGTGCACATCCTTTTGCCGGTCGGCAAAGGCAATGCCGATGCTGACCGTTGCCGACAGCGCGCCCTTGGTCGTGCTCAGCCGGCGCGCTTCGAGCGCGGTGCGAATGCTGTCGGCAATGGCGATCGCGTCGGCGCGATCCGCCTGCGGGAGGCAGGCGGCGAATTCTTCCCCGCCCATGCGCGCGATCAGGGCGTCACGCGGCACGGCCTTCGAGAGGATCCCGGCAAATTCCACGAGCACCTGGTCGCCCACCGCATGGCCGTAGCGATCGTTGATCACCTTGAAGTGGTCTATGTCGAGATAGAGCAGTGCTCCCTTGGCCGGTTGCGTGGCGAGATGGGTCTCCAGCTGCGCAAGGAACGAACGGCGGTTCGGCACACCCGTCAGCGCGTCGGTCTCCGAGGCGAGCTTGTAGCGTTGCTGGGTTCGCTCCTTGACCATGGCGAAGAAGGCGAAACCACCGGCGAGGCTGTGAAAAAACAGCTCGAAGGTCAGCAACTGGTACCAGAGCGGCTGCGAAGTTCCCGCGGCCGTGTTGCCGGCGAGCGGCCAGATCAGGATCAGCGGGATGCGGGCGAGATAGAGCAGGCCATGGGTGGCGAACACGAAGGCGACGATGTAGGAGCTCGGGAGCTTGCGGAAATTCTCCGAGCGGAAGATCTCGTGCGCGATCAGCGCCGAATAGGCGAAGATCAGGATCGAGTAGAGCACGATCCGGCTTGTGACGCTCTCGCGAACATAGTCTGAAGAATAGGTGACGACGATCCACAGGAGCGGCCCGACGAGCGCGGAGGCGATCTTGAGCGGCTGATTGTCAAAGGCGCGCAAGCCCAGCCAGATCATCGCGAGCCCCAGCACCGCGAGCGCGTTGCCGAGCGAGATGGTGATGAAGTTGTAGCCGTCGCCGCGCAGCGTCAACAGGACGAAGCCGACTGCGCCGATGGCGAAGGCCAAGGACCACAGAAGCAGTTCGAGGCTTTTGCGCTCCTGCCGCCAGGCAAAACCGAAGAAAGCGGCGAAGATCACCAGCGTTACGAACGAACTGAGCATGATCGTCGGGGTATGCAGGATGTCCACCATCGTCTCCTGATGTTCGCGCGAAACCATGCCCGACAAGCGTAAAGCTTTCGCAAATGACGGCATTTGGTGGCGTGCGCGGCTCCGGGCAATCTGTGCCAAAACGGCGGTCGCGTAGGCAGGAAACGGGTTGAATTCGGCGGCGTCCTGCACGATTTTTGAGGGAGGCGTACAAGTGGAGGCGAGGCCGATGGGTCAGGCGATGCATCGTTATTTCATCTTTGAGACCGCGGCCGGTTTCTGCGGCATCGCCTGGAACGATGTCGGCATCACGCGCTTTCAACTGCCGACCGGCACGCTAGAGGCGACCGAGCGGCTGTTGCTGCGGCGGCTGCCTTCCAGCGAGGCGTCGGAGCCGACGCCGGTAATCCGGGCGGCGGTGGAAGCCGTGCGGCACTACTTCGAGGGCAGGGAGGTCGATTTCTCCGGCTTCGCGGTGGATCTGCAAGGCCAGGATGAATTTTTCCTGCGCATCTATGCGGCCGCGCGGGCGCTGCGCTGGGGCCAGACCACGACCTATGGCGCGCTTGCCAAGGAACTGGGCGTCGGGCCGGAAGCAGCACGCGATGTTGGCCAGGCCATGGCGAAGAACCCGGTATCGCTGATCATCCCCTGCCACCGGGTGCTGGCCGCCGGCGGCAAGATCGGCGGGTTTTCAGCGCCGGGCGGTTCGACCACCAAGACGCGCATGCTCGAACTGGAAGGCGTCCATTTGGAGGAGCAACAGGCCAAGCCCGCACAGCAGTCTTTCGGCTTCTGAGGTGAGGCTGCTCCAGCGCGTGGCGCCTAAAGCCTGTCGCGTCACAAAGGATTCACACGCCAGACTGTAAGCTCTTGTTTTTATGCGTCTCGTTGCCGCAAAACCGATGCACAGTTTTGCGCGACATGCATTAGCCTTTGGAGCGCTGCTCGGCCTCGCGTGCGTAAACCGCGAGGAAGGCCTTCCCCATCAGCGAATTCTCGTTCTCGATGCTCTTTCGCAGGACCGCGGCGCGGGTTGCCTGAATGGCCCGGTCGTCGGGTGCGGCTGCGCTGGCGAATTCCACGAGTTGCACCGCGAGGCGAAAATTCCCAGCCTCCGATAGGTGCGTGGCCCGCTCCGCAAGCTTTTCGGCGCCGCCGGCAAGAGCGGCCAGTTCCGATGCGAGATCGGCAGTCCTCGGCGGCTTGAGATGGGCCGCGTCACCATCGAACCAGCCGGCATAGAAGTGATAGATGCCGCGGACGAGGAATTCCGGGTCGTCGTATTTCGCTGCCAGATAGGGCTTGCCCAGATATGCCTCGGGCACCTTCACCGCATGCAGAACCGCGTCGAGGCTGGCGCCCCTGTTGAGGAGCGCGAGCGTTTCACGCACGAGATGCTCGAGCGCCTCTGCCCCGTGGCGCAGCATCTCGGCCGCGCGCTCTTCGCCAAAGACGACCGGACCGTGACCGGGAATGAGGACCGCCGGAGCGAGCGCCTCCATCCGCCGAAGTGCCGTCGCCCAATCGGCTGCATAACGCTGCACCTTGCGCGGATTGCCGGCGTTCGGAAACACCCAGATGACGAAATCGCCGCTCGCAAGGACACGTCGTTCCGGTAGCCAGACGAACGTGGCATCGTCGGTTTCGCCTCTGCCGTGAAAAAGTTCGATCCGCTCGCCACCGACGGACAGTGACAGGGTATCGTCATAGACCGCGTCCGGTCGCCGCTGACCGATTGGGTAGATGTAGCCCGGTTTGTTGAACTGCTGGCTCTGCGCGATGCTGTTGTAGCCATGCGAAGCCTCGTAGCGCTCCATCCGCCGCTTCACGTTGCGGTGGGCGACGATCCGCGGGCGCGCTAGCCCACGCGCATCCGCTTCCTGGTCGATGACCGTGATCCCGCTGGTATGGTCGATATGGCCATGCGTGAAGATGACGGTGTGTATGGGGCTGTCGTCCCAGGAGCGTATGACGTCGAGGGTCTGCTTTGCCGTTTCCGGCTTCGCGGTGTCGATTAGGACCAGACCTTCGCTGGTACGGATGGCCGTCACGCTGCCGCAGAAGTAGGTCGTGTGGACGGTGATGATGTTGTCGGCGACATGGGTGATGGCGCCGTGCGAGACCGCGGCGGTCCATTCTTCCATCTGAGCCGTGCCGTCCCACAGACGCTCGAACAACGGGTCGTGTCTCATGGTCTTTCTGTCCTCGAAGCAATCGCCGACAGCTTTAGCATTGCCGGCCGTGGTTGGAAGCCGGCACGTGTGGTCTTGTGGACATGCCTCAGGTTTTGGGCTGCATCATCTGAGACGCTCGCTCATTGAAGAAGCTTGAACAGCTTTCCCAAAGTGCCGCTGTCCTGTGCCGGTTGCTCGGCTTCTGCAGCGGGTTGCTGCTCCGGCTGCGGCGTTTCCGGCGCCGGCTGTTCGGCAGCCGTGTCGGGCGGAGCTTGCCCATCGACGGGCGGTGCCGCCTCGGGCTCGGTGCCGCCACCGCCGATGATCTGCTCGATGGAGAGCTCGCTGCCTTCGTCCTTCGGCTGCTTGCCGATCGCACCGCTGAGGATGTCGCGAAGCTTTCCTCCCTTGCCGTCCCCGGACAGAAGCTCATCGAGCCCCAGCTTGCCGGTCGGCAATCCGAGCTTCTTCAAGGTCGAAAGCGCGGCATCGGGGTTTTTCAGAAGGCCCGAAAGGTCGGGATAGATGCGCGGAGCGGCAAACGACCCTTCGATGACGACGGGCACGCCGATGCCTTCGGTGGCGATGTCGGCACCCTGGCCCTGCAAGGATGCGACCACGCGGGGATCGAGGCGGAAGTTCAACTGGTCCTCCGGCAGGTTTGCCTCGCCTTTGCCGCTCATCCGCACGAGCGGGCCGACGAGCTTGATGTCGTCGGTGCGCGCAACGCCGTTCTCGATGGCAAAGGATGCCCCGAGTTCGGTAAAGCCGGTCGCCTTGTTGTCGTTCTGCTTGAAGCCGGAGGACATCAGGCCGACGAGATTGTTGTAGACGTCGGCAACGTCGATCCCGCGAATGGCGCCGTCGGAGAAACGGACCTCAGCCGTGCCCTTGAGCGATCGCTTGAGCGTGCTGGTCGTGCCGCCGGCGCCTGCAATGTCGAACGTCGTCTGCAGCGCGCCTTCGAGATGCTTGAAGTTTGCAAGGTCGGTGAGCAGTGGTGCGGCCGAGGCGCCCGATATCGAGGCCTTCACGGCGATAGACGGCTCCGTGCCGGATCCGTCGGCGGTCAGGCTCGCGGCCACCTGGCCGCCATAGAAGGGGCTATCCGGAATGTCGAGGTTCGCGATGCCCTCGGAGATCTTCAGGGAAGTTGCGACCGGCCCGACGACGACGCGGCCGTAGGCGAGTTTTTCGGCATCGACCTTGATGGAGGCATCGATGGAGCGAAGTGCGGACAGATCCAGCGGACCATCCGGGGCAGGGCCACCACTCGCTTTGCTTTTGGCCTTCGCCTGCGGCGCGGCCGAAGGCGCGCCGGCCAACCGCGCGAGGTCTAGTTCCTTGAAATGGAGCGCGCTCGAAATTTTGAGCGGTGTCCCGAGTTCGACCGCGCCATTGCCGCTTCCTTCGACCCCGTTGACCGAGAGCGTGGCCTTCTGGAATGCGACGCCCGCAGCGCTTGCCTTCACGTCGCCATTGAAGGCGAATTGCGTGATGCCGCCCGCGTCGGCCTGACCGATCCAGGCAAGAAGCGCTCGCAGGTCTGCGGCCGCGAAGTTCAGCTTGCCGACGTAGCTGCCCGCAAGCGCCGCCTTGCCATCCAGCGCAAGCGTCGCTTCCTTCGAGCGCAGGTCGAGCTTCAGCGGGATGTCGCCCGCACGGGCATTGGCGTCCATGAGCAGGTCGCGGATCGGTAGGGTAAGATCGATCTCGGCCGGTTTGCCGCGCCACTCAAGGCTGCCCGCAAGACGCATTGGCTTGGCCAGGCCCTCGATCTTGAGGGCGAGTTTCTTTGCCTTCACCTCGGCCATGGCCGGATCGGCGATGCCGGGAATGACGATGGTCGCGTCACGCAGGCTTGCGCCGCCGGTCACGTTGATCGTCTTGCGCACAGAGTTCGCGCTCAGTCCGCGAAACGCGAAGGCCGTGTCCATCGTCACGGTTCCCGACAGCGGTACCGATTGGCCGGCCAGAGCCGCGAGTTTGGAAACGTCGAGCCCGTTGCTGACGACGCGGCCCTGGAAAATCGGCTCGGCGGCGCCGACGTCGGCGGCGAGATCGGCGGCAACACTGCCGGCGTCGATGCCGAGATGCTCGAGCCGCCCGGTCAACTGCCCGTCCTTGAGGGTCGCCGTCAGCGCGACGTCGGATGCGGAAATGTCACCAACGGCAAGGGCGCCGACATTGACGCTGATATCGGCGTCAAAACCGGCCAGCGCCTGCAGGCCTGCAGCTGCCTTGGCCTTGTCCGTCCGGCCTGCCGGTTCCTCGGGCTGCGAGGAGGATGCGGCCGTCTCGCCGTCATCGAGAAATGCGCTCAGATCCAGCCGCTCGGCGTTGAGGTCGGCGAGGAACCGCGGGCGGCTGCCCGGCACGAACAGCGCGTCGAGTCCGAGCGCTTCGTCGCCGATCGTAAGCTTGCCGCCGCGGATCTGGTAACCGCCATTGGCATTCAGCGCTACCTGGCCGCTGGCAGTCAGTTCGGTGAGCCCGGCCGCAAGCTGGGGCTCGGCCTCCAGGGAAAGGCTGAGTTCGGCAGGCTTGTGCTCGAGCAGCGGACGCAAAGGCGAAACGGCAAGCGTGACATCGTAGCGCCGGCCATCGACGCCGGCGCCGGCCGAGAGCGACAATTCGCCATCGATATCCGGAACGGCGAGCGTAAGATCGAGATCGCTGACGACGTCGACCGAACCGCCGGCGCCCTCCTGCCGCAGCGTTCCCTCGCTGATCGAGATCTTGTCGATGGCGCTTTTCTCGAGGAAGGCGACGAGGGCGGCGAGCGGATCGCGCGTTTCGCCCGTGCTCGCCTGTCCCGCCTCAGCCCCCCCGTCTTGCGCAACCGCTGCGGCCTCTGCCTTCGGCCGCAGCGCCACGACAGGGCGTACAAGCCTTACTTCCCTCACGTGCAGGCGGTCGGACCATAGCGAGGAGAGCGTCACGGAGCCCGCGACTTCGCCGATCTCGGCGGTCATGCCGTCGGCATCGAGCGAGACGTTTTCGGCCACCACCGCCAGATGCGGGACGACGGAAAGTCTGACCGGGCCGTTGAGCGCGATCGCGCTGCCGGTCGCGTTCGAGAGTTGCCGTCCCAGTTCGGCGCGCATCCAGTCGCTCGAAACGAAGCTGGGCAGGATCATGACTGAAACGACAGCGAGGACGCCGAG
Source organism: Ensifer sp. ENS08 (assembly GCF_014852195.1). Classification (NCBI taxonomy): domain Bacteria; kingdom Pseudomonadati; phylum Pseudomonadota; class Alphaproteobacteria; order Hyphomicrobiales; family Rhizobiaceae; genus Ensifer; species Ensifer sp. ENS08. The sequence goes on along the minus strand of NZ_JACVBF010000016.1, from coordinate 157,194 downwards.
CGCCAGCAGGCAAAGAAAGAAACGCCGCATGTTTCCCCTCGTTGCGAAAGCGATTGATTCGGTATCGTTTTCCAGCGCGCGCCGTTTTGCAACTCCTGGGGCGATCTGCCTTCTCGTCGTACGGTTGCGCTATCGCGCGCCGACACCCTTTCCGGCGATGGCTGCATCGCCCATCTCGACGGCTGTACTCTCGGCCACGGCTGCCGGAGCGGCAACCGCGCGCGGACGATGCACGAGCGTGACCAGCACGAACGACAGGATCATCAGCAGATACCAGGCGCCGAGCTTTTGCACGGAGACCAGCGTCCAGCCGGCATGCTGCGAGGGATAGATCCAGGCCCGCGACCAGGTGCCGATGTTTTCGGCGAACCAGATGAAGAGGGCGACCAGCAGGAAGCCCACGAGCAGCGGCATGCGGTGGCGAAAGCGGAAGACGCGATAATGCACCGTGGTGCGAAGGAAGAGGATCGCGGTCAATCCGAACAGCGCGTAGCGAAGGTCGATGATGTAGTGGTGGCTGAAGAAGTTGACATAGATGGCAAGGGCCAAAAGCAGGGTCGCGATGAGCGGCGGATAGTTGCTGTAGCGCATGTCGAGAATGCGGGTCACGCGCGCCAGATAGGAGCCGACGGCGGCATACATGAAGCCCGAAAACAAAGGCACGCCGCCGATGCGGAAGAAGCTTGGCTCCGGATAGATCCAGGAGCCGACGGAGGTCTTGAAGATTTCCATCAGCGTGCCGACGACGTGGAAGATCAGGATGACCTTGGCCTCGGCGATGGTCTCGAGCTTGAAGACGAGCAGTGAGATCTGGATGGCGATGGCGCTCAGGAACAGGAAGTCGTAGCGGGCGAGACCACTACCTTCGGGCCAGTAGAATTTCGTTGCCAGCATCAGGGCCAGCATCGCGCCGCCGAAGAGGCAGGCGAAGGCCTGCTTGATGCCGAACACCAGAAATTCGGTCAGGCCGCCAAGGAAGCCGCTTGCCGGAAGCCGGTCGAGCACGCCATGCGCCGCAGCGTCGATGCGCGCCTCAAGGCTCGTAAACCGCCTCTCCTCGGGTTGTCCAACCATCCGCATCGCCTCCTTTTGCCGTCGCTGCTGCGATGGCCTGACAATGCGGTTGAATTGTGGATGGCTGGAAACCGGGCCGTGTGGAGGTGGCTGCCGCGCATCCGCCACCAGCGGCGGCAGCAGGATTGCGGCATGCCGTCGTCTGCGCTCGTGGCGGGTGATCAGCGCGGGAAGGCGTAGCGGTCGACGATCGCCCAGATTTCCCGGTTGACCTCCTGCAGCTGCTCGATCACCTCGTTGATCCGCGCGATCTCCGCCTCGTTGATCTGCTCGATCTTGCCGTACTTGATCGTGTCCTTGCTGTCGAAGATCGCCATCAGTTGCGTGCTCGCCTGATCGCCGGTTTCGTCGAAGGAATAGATGCAGTGGCTGTATTTGTTGCGGAGTTTTGCCTGCCGGCCAAGCTGTTGGGTAATCGAAAGAATTTCTTGCCGCTGCGCGGCAGGCGTCTTTCCCATCTTGGTCAGCCGCTCGACGAGTTCGATGCGGGCCCGCGTCGTGTTCAGCGTCAGGAAGATGACGATCGCGGTTTCCTTGTCGACCCGGGCGAGGCCGGCGATGAGGTAGATGAGCAAACTCTCCGTATTCGTCCACGTGTAGTTGAGTTGTCCGATTAAGAGGAGGATTTCGTGAAATCTTGCCATGGGCCTTCCAGTGCTCGCCGGTTGCCAAATGCCACACCACTGCTCGTCAGAATACTGCATTCCTGCGTCCAGTAAATTCGTTCTGACGATGGTCGCGCAGGCCCGGAAATGCGGCGCTCGGGCCCTCTCCGGCGCGTGGCCAGCCGTCGGGTGACGGCCATATTTTGCCTAGCCCACGGGTGAAGGTTTCTGCGTCTCGTCGCTAGCCCGCGAAGGTTAGCCCGAACTGACAACTTACAATGCGTGTCGGTTTTAGACAGAGTCTCCTCTGCAACCGGCGAGCAGGACGCACTCAGGCCCCCTTTGGGCAAGCTCTGCATCGAATGGAATACCCAGTTGGGAACCTGTTCCGGTCCTCTCGACCAAGTAAGGGGAGAGGCAACAAAAGCGATCAAAGTATCGACAGATGGGCGACTAGGCGCCCGGAGGAAAACACCGTTACTGAGTTCAACAAGTCCAACACGTAGCCCGCGCATGGCCCAAATCCGCGTAAGAGAAGAATGCGGCTCGGCTGTCGCGGCCTCAACTCGAGGTAATCGTCATGAGTAAGGACAAGAATATCCTGTGGCCATGGGATGACAGCCAGTCTCAAGATCAAGACCAGGGACAAGGACAGGGCCAGGGTCAGGGACAATTGCAGGCGGAGCTGCAAGGCCAGCTTCAGGGACAAGGCCAGGGCCAGGGGCAAGACCAGGGACAGGGCCAGGACCAAGGTCAGGGCCAGGATCAGGGACAATCGCAGTACAGCGAGTCCTACAACGGCAATCTCAACGGCAACGGCAACCTCAATGGTAACGGCAACGCCAATGCCAACGGGAACGGCAACCTGAACGGCAACGGCAATGCCAACCTGAACGGCAATGGCAACGCCAACCTGAACGGCAATGGCAACGCCAACCTCAATGCCAACCTCAACGAAAACAGCACCCATGTCGACGTCGACAGCAAGACGACCGTCGACGTGGACGTCGATCTCGACCTGAGCGGCTACAAGCCGTCCGACGACGACTTTGCCGATATCGACAACTCCTCGATCCACGGCATGGCGAACACGAGCTTCAAGGACATCCTGAACGGCTCGATGAACGGCAACAGCAACGTTGCCAACGTGTTCAGCCAGAACGCCATCATGTCGGATGACGACAGCGCCTCTGACATCAACAACAGCGGCACGCTTAACCAGAACGGCAACGCCAATGCCGGCGACGCCCGCTCGGGCGACGGCATTCAGGCCGGCGCAGACGGTGGTGAAGGCGGAAGCAAGGCCTATGCCAACGGTGGCGACGGCGGCGATGGCGGCCATAGCGTTGGTGGCTTCGCGGGCGCTGGCGACGGCGATGGCGGCGACGCAGACAACAATGCCGATGCGACCGGCGGTGCCGGCCTTGGCGGCATTGCAGCCAGTGTTGGCGTTGGCGGCGGCAGCTCCAGCGGTGACGCAAATGGCGGTACGGCGACAGCCGGTGCCGGTGGTGCCGGTGGTGCCGGCCTCGGCGTCGGCCTCGGTCTCGGTGTCGGCCTTGGTGTCGGCGCGGCAGCCGGCGGCGACGGCGGCAGCAATGGTGCCGGCAACGGTGGCACAAGTGGCGACGTCACGAGCGGCCCGGCAGGATCTTCGGATGCAGGTGACGGCGGCGATGCCGGCGGCTTCATCCTTCCAATCCTGAACCTCGGTGGCGACGGTGGCGACAGCAACGGTGGCAACAGCGTAGCGGTTGGCGATACCGGCAGTGCTGACGGTGGTGATGCCGGCGATGCCGGCGACGGCGGCGGCGCTTTGGGTGCTGGTCTTGGCGCGGGTGCTGGCTTCGGCGCCGGTGCAGGCGTCGGCGGTGCCGGCGGCGGTGGTGGCGATGCCTATGCCGGTGGCGGCTCTACGGGTGACTCGACCGGTGGTGACGGTACCGGTGGTGCAGCGACCGGTGGTCACGGCCTCGGCGGCCTCGCGCTCACGGGTTCGTGGGCAGCCGGCGGCGACGGTGGCGATGCCTACGGTGGCCATGCACTCGGTGGTGCCGGCGGTGCCGGCGGCGCGGGTGGCTTCGCGACGAACGGTGATGGCGGTGCGGGTGGCAGCGCCGGCATGTGGGGCTCGTACAATGGTGACGACAGCTTCGTCGAAGGGCTCTCCTCGGCTTCGGCAGACGCAGTTATCGACACCAACGCCTTCAACCAGCAGATCGTGCTCGGCGCGAACCTGCAGGGCAACACGATCGACATGACGGTCGTCGGTGGTGATTACACGACCACTGCCGTCGGCGACGACGACAACACCTGATCGGTGAGGGGGCGTCGATCCGCGTCTCGCGGGATCGACCCGAGAATGACTGCGCGGGAAGCTCTCGCGCAGTCAGGCACGACCCGCCAAGCCGGCGGGGACTGCCGACGACAAGAGGAGGGCCTGACCTTGTATTCCGCAAAGATCACCGAGGCCATTGCCCATTTCATCGGTCTCTTCGAACTCTCTACCGAAGAGGCGCGTCTGCGTGAAATCCATGAGAAGTTCGACCCGGATCGCGACGTCCACAAGGATCCGAAGGAGCTCGTTTCTGCGCCGGTCAAGGTGCACGCACCTTACGATCTCGACGACTTCAACCCCGACGTCCCGTACAAGCCGGTCGGACCGGACATCTTCATGCCGATACCGGACGGCTATGCTGGGGTGTCCTTCCCCGAATACCCGATTTTTGGCGGCTCCCTTGGCCGCGCCAGCTCGGAAGCCTTCCTGCAGGGCGCATCGCCGAGATCGGCCTCGCAGGTGGTCGAGCCGCACATCAACCCGCCGGGCTCGGTGGTGGTCTACAGCAACCAGACCGCCGAGCTTTCGGACAATGATTTCGTCAGTGTCGGCGGGCATGGCCTGAAGTCCGGCCTGCAGATCGACAACAGCGCGACGATGGCCGAGCTCATCGACGCGACGCAGAGTATTTCGCTGCTCGGCGAGACGGATGTCGCCGGCTCCAGTGACGCGATCGCCAGCCTCGTTGTCGGCACGGCCGAGAGGCTTGAGGCATTCTCCACCGGCGGCGAAGCGGAGGCCGGGGGGCTGAGCGTCACCCATTTTTCAGCCAGGGCCAGCACGCTCGAAGGCATCTATGTGAACGGCGTGATCGTTGAGGAAGCGCCGGTTCTCAAGGATCACCTGCCGGACCCGGACGAGGCTTCCGATGCGCCGGACGAGCCCGAACTGTCGAACGACGGGGTCGAAGTCGAGGGCGGCATCGCCTATGGCGAGGGTGCCGTCTCGGTCGACACTTCGGTTGAGCTGGAAGCGGGCAGCAACACGCTGGTCAACTCCGTCGTCATCACCAGCGACTGGCTGCAGGCCGAAGTGCTGGCGGTGGCCGGCGACCACGTCGAACTCAACGCGATCGTTCAGGTCAACACCCACTATGACAGCGACCTCGTCAGTTCCGCGCTGAGCGGCAACAATATTGAGCAGCATGCTACCCAGGCGTTCAACATCGCCATGTTCAAACATGTCGAGCCGGCGCAGACGACGCATGCCGACACCGCCGACTTCCCCAAGGTCTGGGCCATCACCGAGGTCAAGGGCGACCTGATGATGGTCAACTGGCTCCAGCAGTTCACTTTCATGTCGGACCAGGACACGGCGATCCTCGCGGCTTCGGGCTCGAAGCTTTCGATCGTCGGTGGCGACAACACGGCGGCCAACCAGATATCGCTGCTGGAGCTCGGATACCGCTTTGACCTGATCTTCGTCGGCGGCAGCGTCTTCGACGCCAACATCATCCAGCAGACGAACATCCTGCTCGACAACGATCTGATCGGTGCCGTCGGCGGCTTTCACACCAGCGGCGCCGGTTCGGTCTCGACCGGCGGAAACCTGCTTTGGAACTATGCCGGAATCGTCGAAGCTGGCAGTGCAGGCCCGGTCAATCCGATGTCGGACGGTTACCTGTCCGCGCTGCAGGATCTGTCGGAAGGCAAGAAGCCGTCGGGCGACGACTTTCTGCATGATCCCGCCTTTGCCGGGCTGAATGGCCTGAGGGTGCTCTACATTTCCGGCGACCTCATCAGCCTCAACTACATCCAGCAGACCAACATTCTCGGCGACAGCGATCAGGTGACGCTGGCGATGAACGCGCTCGAGGCGCGCCCGGACGCGGACTGGACCATTTCCACGGGCTCGAATGCCCTGCTGAACTATGCCGGGATCGTCGATGTCGATACGGGCAAGACGATCTATGCCGGCGGCGGCGCCTATTCGGACGAGGTGCTCATCCAGGCGGAGCTGGTCAAGAACGATCCCTATCTCGGTAGTCAGAACCCGGATGCGCTGGTCAGCGAAGCGGTCGTCTTTCTCGGCGACGACATGCTCACTCCGGATTTCGGCCACCAGCCGCAGGATCAGATCTCGCCGAGCCATGGGCACGGCATCGATACGGCCAGTGCCGACCCCATGCACAGCATGGTCGCCTGATGGGAGTGCGGGAGGATAGTCATGACCGACCGCACGAATCCGTCTCGGCCAGTGTCTGCCGAAACCGGCGCCGATGCCGCTTCGCGTGCGGAGGAAAACGGAACACGGCCGGAAGCATCCGGCGCCGACGCCGCGCGACGGCAGTTTCTGCGCAAGCTCAATCATCAGGAACACGTTCTGGACCGTGCTGTTAGGGAGATCGACGGGGTGGCGGACCAAATAAGAAGAGTGGCGGCAAACGGCGCCGGCGAGGATGGCAACTGGACCCCTTCACCCGTTTCGCCTCTTCCCGGATCGGGCGTTGCCGCAAGGCCGGTACAGATCACCGGTCCGACACCCGGCCTCGCACCGGCGCGCGCTGCTGCACCGGCCGCACCGATCGGGGCAGCGCAGGCGTCACGCGCACAGATGGGAACGCCACGGGCGGATGCCGCTGAGACGGTCAACGTCACGTCGCGGCCGTGGCCTCCAAAGACCGAGCCCGTGGCCAGACCCGAGCCGGCTCTGCGCGGCGAGGCGACGGTCGAGCGCCGCCCGTTGCAGGAGGAACCAAAGCCGGCACCCTGCATCGAAAAGCCGGTCGGAAAACCGGTTGCCTGGCCGACCGCGGAGATGAAGGAGAGATATTCGCCTTCGGGCATGGTGGTGATCGAAGCCGACCGTGGGCCGATCAAGGCCGAGCCGCGGTCGCCCGACAAAGGTGGCGGATCGTCCGACAAGGGCGGCGGCGGAGGCGGTGGAGGGGGCGTGTTCCACAAGCGCCTTGGCCCGGTCGATTTTTCGGCGAGCCTCAGCGCTGGTCTCAAGGCGATCCGGCAGAACCTGATGATCGTCATGCTGTTTACGATCGTCACCAACATCCTCGTGCTTTCGATCCCTGTTTATCTGTTCCAGATTTCGGACCGGGTGCTGACCAGCCGCTCGGTCGACACACTGGTGATGCTGACGGCGATCATCGTCGGCGCGGTGCTGCTGCAGTCGGTTTTCGACGCCATTCGCCGCATGATCCTGATGCGCACCGCCGTGGAGGTGGCCGCGCAACTCGGCGCGCCGATCCTGAGCGCGGCAGCGAGAGCCGCCCTGCATAGCAACGGGCGCGAGTACCAGACGCTTGGCGACCTGCAGCAGCTTCGCTCCTTCCTCGTCTCCGGCACGCTGCTTTCGTTTCTCGATGCGCCGATCGCGCCGCTCTTTCTGGTGGCGGTCTTCCTCATCCATCCGCATCTCGGGATAATCGTCGTCACCTCAGCCGTTCTCCTCCTCATCGTTACGCTGTTGAACCAGAAAGCGACGGCTGCGGCGTTCGGCGAAGCGACCAATTTCCAGACCAAGGCCAACCTTCACCTCGATTCGATGTCGCGCAACTCCCAGATCATCAACGCACTGGCGATGATCCCGGAGGCCGTGCACATCTGGGGCAAGGACATGGCCGGTTCGCTCAAGGCCCAGGTGATGGCGCAGGACCGCAACATCGCCTTTGCGTCGCTGTCCAAGGCGGTGCGCCTCCTGACGCAGGTGACGATGCTCGGTTGGGGCGCCCATCTCGCCCTCAATGGCTCGCTCACCGGTGGCATGGTGATTGCGGCCTCCATCATCGCGGGCCGCGCGCTTGGACCTATCGAGGGCGCGATCGAGGGATGGAGCCAGGTCATCCAGTCGCGTGCTGCCTATGGGCGCATTTCCGCGCTGCTGAAGACGTCACCGCTCAATTTCGAACGGTTGAAGCTGCCGCGGCCCGAAGGGCGCCTTGATGTCGAGCGCCTGCTTTTCGTTCCGCAGGGCACCAAGCGCGTGGTGCTCAACGGAATTACCTTTGCGCTGGAGCCCGGCGATTCGCTTGCCGTGATCGGCAGTTCCGGTGCCGGCAAGACGACGCTCGGCAAGATGCTGGTTGGATCCATCCTGCCGACGTCGGGCAACGTCCGGCTGGATCTCATGGACCTGAGGAACTGGGACCAGCGGCAGTTCGGCGAAAGCATCGGCTACCTGCCGCAGGACGTGCAGCTGTTTCCCGGCACGATCAAGGCCAACATCGCCCGCATGCGCGAGGATGCCACCGACGCCGACATCTACGCCGCTGCCAAGCTTGCCGATGTTCACGACATGATCGCCATGCTGCCGCACGGATACGAGACCGTGGTGGCCGCCGACGGCTCGCCTCTATCGGGCGGCCAGAAGCAGCGCGTCGCCCTTGCCCGCGCCTTCTTCGGCAACCCGCGCATGGTTGTGCTCGACGAGCCCAACTCCAATCTCGATACCGCCGGCGAGGCGGCGCTGACGCGGGCGCTGACGCATGCCAAGCGTGAGAAGATCACGGTTGTCACCATCACTCAGCGACCGGCGCTTTTGAACAGCGTCGACAAGGTTCTGCTGCTCGTCAACGGCACGGTGGCGCTCTTCGGCATGCGCCAGGACGTTCTCAAGGCACTCGCTTCGCGTGGGGTGAATACCGAAGGCAACCCGCTCGAACAAAACCAGCTTCCGTAGGCGATCATGAGCGACATGGCCAAAGTACAGGATCTGACCTGGTACGCAGAGGTTCCGCGTTCAATCTGGCAGCATACGATGATCGGCCTGGTGCTGATCGTCGTGACCTTCGGCGGCTTTGGCCTTTGGGCCTTCACCGCGCCTCTGGCGGCAGCCATCATCGCCCAGGGCAGCTTTGTCGCAACCGGGCAGAACAAGGTGGTCCAGCACTTCGAAGGCGGGATCATCAAGGATATTCTGGTGAGCGAGGGCGACCGCGTAACCGTGGATCAGCCGTTGGTGCGGCTGGACGAAACGGCCGCACAAGCGAATGAGAGGCAGTATTTTCTGCGCTGGGCGCGGCTGGAGGCGATCGTCGCCCGGCTGACCGCGCAGGCGCACGGTTTGAAGCAGATCGTGCTGCCCGCGGTTCTCACGGAGCACGTCAAGAAAGATCCTGAGATTGTCCCGATCGTGCAGAGCCAGGAGCTCAATTTTCAGACCTGGAGGAGCAAGCTCGACAGCGATATCGGACTGTTGAAGCGGAATATCGAGAGCCTGGAGTTCCGCTCGCAAGGTTTTCAGGAGCAGCTGAAATCGGTGCGCGAGCAACGAGTCCTGCTCGAGGAGGAATACATCGGCAAGAAGACGCTTTTGGCCAAGGACCTGATCCGCAAGACGGAGATCAAGACCATCCAGCGCGCGATCGCCGATGCAGAGGGCCAGATTGGCCGTCTGATGTCCGAAGTCTCGGAGACCGGGTCCCAGATCCTCAAGCAGCAGCAGCAGGTCAACCAGACCGAACAGAGCTACCAAGAGGCTGCGCTCGACGAATTGCAGAAGGCCGAGGGTGAACTGGACACAGTGCGTGAACAATTGCGCGGCGCCACCAATGTGCTCCGCCGCGCGACGATCAACGCGCCGGTGACCGGCACGGTCATCAGGATGCATTTTCATACGTCCGGCGGCGTCATCGAGAGCGGCAAGCCGATCATGGAAATCCTGCCGGCCGATGTACCGCTCATCATCGAGGCGCAGGTGCTGCGCACCGACGTCGACAATATCCGGGTCGGCGAGAAGGCGACGGTGCGGCTGACCGCGCTGAACCAGCGCACGACGCCGGTCCTCAATGGGCAGGTCTTCTACGTGTCGGCGGACGCCCTGCCGGTGCAGACGCATGAGGGCACGCGCGAGGTCTACCTGGCGCGCGTCAGCCTTCCGGCAAGCGAGCTTGCAAGAGTTCACAATTTCGTCGTGACCCCCGGCATGCCGGCGGAAATTCTGATCCAGACGGCGGAGCGGACCTTCTTCGACTATCTCACCAAGCCGATCCGCGACAGCATGGCGCGCGCCTTCATGGAAAACTGACGGTTTCGCGCGGCAGAAGCGCCTACGACGTCGGAATACGGGCGGCGTGAAACCCGTTTCCGCCTGCCCGCGTTTCGCCGGCATCACCGGCCGTTCGATCGCATTTACGGCGGCTCTGGACCGATGCGCCGGTATTGCGCTGCGCGCATAGCGCATAGCTGGCTTGCGCAAAATCCGCCTACGATTTGGGCAGAAACCCTGTATATTCACCTCATCGAAGCAATGCATCTCCTCCCGCAGAGCTTCGATGCGGTGAACGATCTCCTCCTCCCATGGATCGTTCACGAGATCAGCGCCACTCCTCCTCCCAGGCTGCTGATCGATTTTTAGAGAGCCTGCCGCTCCTCCCGCGGCGGGCTCTTTTGTTTTTCGGCAGACGCTGCCGGCAATTGCGTCCTTCAAGTGTCGAATTCGTCGACGCCACGCCCCCGTGATCAACAATGCATGCCCGCGCACGGAACCAAAGTGCCCGGTTAGCGGTTACGCCTGTGGAGGTGCGTGATGTCTATCCGGCACGTGAAATCCGATCCGCAGTCGAAACCACAGCGCTGGGCGTTTCACCATGGCGCAGGGCGCCTGCGGGCAGGAGACGCGACCCGCGACGGGTCGACGACGCAGGAACGGTTGTCTCCCGTGGTCGACGCCGGCGACGGCGGCCTGGTGGCGCCGGATCTTTCGGGATCTCTCGCCCCTCATCGCAACCGGCAGCCGCCGCCGCACGACTACAGCCGTCCGGCGGTCGGTCGCGATGCGCTGGCTTCCATCCGCGACATGCGCGACGAAGACTGCAGCGGCGGGCCGATCTGGGTCGCCTTGCTCGGCGACAATACGAGCGAGGGCATGCGGCAGTTCATGGGGCTCGTGCTCGCCTTCATCTTCCTGTCGGCCGTTTTCTTCTGGTTTCTTGCCTAGGACGTATGAGGCAACAAAGCCGCCGTGGCCGTGACATTTTCCCGGTTGACGGTCGATCGCTGAAGCCTAGATAACCGGCGGTATCCCGTCCTCCTTCCCCAATGCCAGCGAGAGCGCCATGCACTACAGAACCTTCGGCCGTACGGGCCTGCGCATTTCCGAAATCGGTTACGGTGCCTGGGGCATCGGCAAGAGCCATTGGCAGGGCGCGCGCGACGACGAGTCCGCCCGCGCCCTCAACCGCGCAGTCGACCTCGGCCTCAATTTCATCGACACCGCACTCGGCTACGGCCAGGGCCACAGCGAGAAGCTGATCGGCGCCTTGCTGCGCGAGCGGTCGGAGACGATCCATGTCGCCACCAAGATCCCACCTAAGAACATGCAATGGCCGGCGCACGCCGGCATCCCGGCCGAGCAGACCTTCCCGGCCGACCACGTGATCGCCTGCACCGAGACGAGCCTGCGCAATCTCGGTGTCGAGACGATCGACGTGCAGCAGTTCCATGTGTGGTCGGACGAGTGGGTAGGCCGCGGCGACTGGCTGGAGGCTGTCGAGCGGCTGAAGCGCGACGGCAAGATCCGCTTCTTCGGCGTTTCGATCAACGACTACGAGCCGGACAATGCGCTCCGGCTGATCGAGACCGGCGTCGTCGACAGCGTGCAGGTGATCTACAACATCTTCGAGCAGGCGCCGGAAGAAAAACTGCTGCCCGCGTGCCTGAAGCACAATGTCGGCGTCATCGTCCGCGTGGCGCTCGACGAAGGTGGTCTGACCGGCCAGATCCGCGCCGATACCGTCTTTCCCGAGGGTGACTTCCGGGAAACCTACTTCCGGGGCGAGCGCAAGCGCGAGGTCGAGGAACGAACGCAGAAGATCGTCAAGGATCTGGAAATCAAGCCCGACGCACTGGCCGAGACGGCGCTGCGCTTCGTTCTCAGCCACCCGGCCGTATCGACGGTCATTCCCGGCATGCGTTCGGTGCGCAACGTCGAGCGCAACTGCGCCATCGGCGACGGTGCCGGCCTGCCGGATGCGCAGCGGGCGAAACTGACCGCCCACCGCTGGCGGCGCAACTTCTATCGGGATTGAAGCCGCCGTTTCGCCGCCTGTCATCGACGCTCCCAGGGATCTGTCGGCTGCGTGGCCGCGTCTTCAGTGCCTCGCCCGTCCGGATATGCTATCCATAGGGGTGCTGGAGCCTGGGGGCGCCGATGGAACAAAAGCTCTCCGTCATCATGGCCGCGGACGTGGTCGGCTATAGTCGGCTGATGGAGCTCGACGAGAAGGGCACGCTTGCGACCCTCATGGCTCATCGGCAGGAGCTGTGGGACGTCGCGGTCGCCGCGCATCACGGGCGCATCGTAAAGCTCATCGGTGACGGCATGCTGATGGAGTTTCGTGCCGTGGAAGACGCAGTTCTCTGCGCGGTCGAGATCCAGCGGGGAATGCAGACGAGGAACGCGGGTACGCAGCGGGATCGCCGGATCGAATTTCGCATCGGGATCAATCTCGGCGATATCCTGTTTGAAGACGGCGACGTTTACGGTGACGGCGTCAACGTGGCGGCTCGCATCGAGAGCCTCGCCAAGCCGGGTGGTATATCCGTCTCCGCCTCGGTTCACGACACGCTGGGCGGTCGTCTGGACATCCGCTTCGAAGACACGGGCGCGCAGGCGTTGAAGAACATCGGCCGCCCCGTCCACATCTACAATATCGTCATCGACGACGGCGGATCGGAGGGGGCGGCGCTGATGGCGCCACCGACACAGGAGGTACGGGAAAATCCCCCCGTCAAGTCGAGCCGGACGCTTCTCTATGTGTCGCGCTTTGCGAATTTAAGCGGCAATCCCGATGAGGATTATTTCGCGGCCGGCATCACGCAGGACGTCGTCGCGGCATTGTCGCGGTTCTCCGGTTTGAACGTGATCGTTCGGTTGCCGCGTCCCGAGCCGCAACCCCAGGCACGCACAACCTACTACACGCTCGAAGGCAGCGTCAGACGCGCTGCCGACCGGGTCAGGGTCAATGCCAGTCTGACCAATGCCACTGGCGAACACATCTGGGCGGACAAATACGATTTCGACCTTGTCGACATGTTCGATGTCCAGGACGAGTTGTCCCGTTCCATTCCGGCTGCCTTGAATGTCAAAATCGAAGAGGCCGAACGATACCGGATTCTCGCCGAGCCGCTCAAAGGATCAAGCGCCTACGATTTCTATCTGCGTGGCCGGCACATTGAAAAAAGCCTGAAACCGGATGAGGTCAGGCGGGCAAAGGAGATGTTCCTGGCCGCGGTCGACGCTGATCCAGCCTACGCCCGCGGATATCTCGGGCTGGCCTGGCTGGATATACGCAAACTGAAATGGAACGAGCGTGCCGACATGGAAGCGACGCTTGCCAGTGCCTTCGCATCGGCAAGCAAGGCTTTGGAGCTCAGTCCCTGTGACGCCGATGTTCACTGGGCGCTCGGCGTCGCCCATTTGTGGAGGGGAGAGGCAGAACGCGCCATCGGTTGTTACGAGCGTGGGCGCGAACTGGCGCCGAACAATTGCGATCTTCTTGCGGAATATTGCGATGCCCTGGGGTATCTCGGTCTGTTGGAGGACGCGATCAGGATCGGGGAACTGGCCTTGCGGCTGAACCCCAGTCGTCCGGACTGGTATTTCTGGAACATCGCGGCTGCCAGGTATCTCTCCGGCCAGTACACCGAAGCGTTGGCTCTGCTGGAGAAGATGGCCGATCTTGGTTCGGCCTACCGTTTGCTGGCGGCGACCTACGCGCAACTCGGGCGCCTTGAGGATGCACGTCGCGCCGCGGCGGAGCTCCTGAAACTCAATCCGGAATTCTCGATCGAGCGATACGGTTCCCGTGCACCCTACCGGGATAAGGCCTTGCTTGCGCGTTACGTTGAAGGATTGCGGCTGGCCGGACTGCCGGAGTGAGTTCGGAACGGCGTGAGGGAGCCGCATCGGCCGGCCGGGTTTACTTGGAGGAAAAGCAATGTCGGAAACAGTCAATGTCCGCTACATGGTCGACGACGTCGAGGCGGCGATCGCCTGGTACACGACCCACCTCGGCTTTTCGCTTCTGTCGAGCTATGCACCGGCTTTCGCGGATGTGCAGCGCGGTGCGCTGCGGCTGCTGCTGAGCGGACCGACGAGTTCGGCCGGCCGGCCGATGCCGGACGGCGAGAAGCCGGGGCCGGGCGGCTGGAACCGCATCCATCTCCTCGTCGATGACCTCAACGCCGAAGTGGAGCGGCTGCGCCGTGCCGGCGTCATGTTCCGCAATGACATCGTCACCGGTCCCGGAGGGGCGCAGATCCTTTTGATCGATCCCTCCGGAAATGTTGTCGAACTGTTTCAGCCCGCGCGACGATAGCGACCCGCGCGCCCGCGGGTCGTCGATGCGCTCGCACCGCTGGGGATGCGAGCGCCAGGTCGGCTCTCAGCCGGCGCTGGTGTCGACCACTTCGAAATCGTGGGTGATCGTCGCGGTCTTGGCGAGCATGGCCGAGGCCGAGCAGTATTTCTCGATCGAGAGCGAAACGGCGCGCTCGACCTTGTTGACCGCAAGTCCGCGTCCCTTGACGATGAAGTGCATGTGGATGCGGGTAAAGACGCGCGGTTCCGTCTCGGCGCGGTCGGCGTCGAGTTCGACGACGCAGTCTTCCACCGGCTCGCGGCCCTTCTCCAGAATGTGCACGACGTCATAGGCCGAGCAGCCACCGGTGCCGATCAGCACCAGTTCCATCGGGCTCGGTCCCGGGGTGCGCCCCTCTTCGCCGAAGGCGGTTCCCAATACGACTTTGTGGCCGCTACCAGACTCTCCGACGAAGGTCCGGTCTTCCACCCATTTGACGCGTGCTTTCATGTGTCTCGTCCTGTTGTAGCCATGGCATGATCACGGACCCAGACAGAGCCGATGATCCTCCGTTCACATAGCGTCTTGGAGGGTTTTCGCAAATGGCCCGCATCCTCTAAAATGGCAGCCAGCGCCATCGGTGCGGGGACGGACGGCGCGGAAACCAGACCAAAGGTGTTTTGATGAACGAGACGACGGGAAATGCGCCTGACCGTTCCGGCGCCGTGATCCATCCGCCGATCGCCTGGGTGATGTCGGTGGGCGGTGGCCTCGTGCTCGACCGGCTCTACCCGTTGCCGTTCGTGCCCGCGACCGTGCCGGACGCCCTCGTCGGCGGCATCATTTTTCTCGCCGGTCTCGCGCTTTTGATCTGGGCGGCGGTGAGCTTCAGGCGTGCGGGAACCGAAATCCAGATCCATCGCCCGACATCGGCGATTGTCGAAGCCGGTCCCTACCGCTTCACCCGCAACCCGATCTATACTGGCATGTTTCTCGGCCTGATCGGCTTTTCCATCATCTTCGACAGCCTGTGGCTGCTGATCCTGCTGGTGCCCTTCTACTTCGTCATCCGCTATGGCGTCGTGGCGCGCGAGGAGGCCTATCTTGAGCGCAAGTTCGGCGACGTCTATCGGGTCTACAAGGCGCGCGTCAGGCGCTGGCTCTGATTGCACAAATCGGCATGCTCCGCGGCGATGAAACGGGTCCGGACGTCGCGTCGCAGCACTCGCGATTTCGGGTGGATGAGTCGGCAGGCCCTCGATTGATCATAGCCGAGGCGGCTGCGCGTGTGCCTAGGGGGTATTGCCGGGATGGACTTGAACGAGCGTCCATCCCGCTGGAACACGAAAGGTGGTCTTTCGTGCAGAAGGTCGGGCCTTATCTCGGCGCTACGATCCCGTGATAGTAGTCGCCGTCACCAGCTTCATAATCGGCGGCGTAGCCGCCACCGCCACCGCCGCCGCCGCCGGTCTGGGAGCATCCGGCGAGGGCGAGAACCATTGCCAACAGGATTGTAGCGCGCATTTATTCTACCTTTCAGTTGAATGATCACGACAGAGGCTGCCGAGTTGCTGCCATACCTAACACGCCCGGTGGAGTATGATCGAGCGCGTGTGGCGATGTGTGCCTATGGCAATGCGCCGCGCCTCAAGCGCGCGATCGCCTGTCGAAGGCGATCGTTAGCGCCAGGCCACAAGCCCTTCTTCATACGGCCGTATCTCCTGTGCCCACCTCTTTCAGGTAGGTTGCTGTGAAGGGCCATAGACTATATGGCCCTTGACCTCACTTCCGGAACAAGGAGGACACATGACTTCGATCGAACCCGCCTACGGAACCGCGACGCTCCTGCTGATCGCGGCGGCAGCCGTTGGCCTGCTTCTTTTTCTTATCCTCCGGTTGCGCCTGCATGCCTTCGTCGCTCTGGTTTTGGTCAGCCTCTTGACGGCGCTGGTGACCGGCATCTCCTTCGCGGACGTGGTCCCGACCCTCCTGCAGGGCTTTGGCTCGACGCTTGCCTCGGTGGCGCTGCTCGTCGGTTTTGGCGCGATGATCGGGCGGATGCTGGAGGTCTCCGGTGGCGCGCAGGTGCTCGCGGATCGGCTGATCGGCCAGTTCGGACCTGAGCGCGCGCCTCTCGCGCTCGGCGTCGCCTCGCTGCTGTTCGGCTTTCCGATCTTCTTCGACGCCGGCCTCGTGGTCATGCTGCCGATCATTTTCAGCGTCGCAAGCCGCTTCGGCGGCTCGGTTCTGCTTTATGCGCTGCCTTCGGCAGGCGCCTTTGCGGTCATGCACGCATTCCTCCCGCCCCATCCAGGCCCGGTGGCCGCCAGCGAATTGCTGGGGGCGGATATCGGCCTGCTCGTGCTCGTCGGCCTCGTCGTGGCGCTGCCCACATGGTATCTCGGCGGCTATCTCTTCGGCCTATGGGCAGGCAAACGCTTCGAACTGCCGGTGCCAACCCTTCTCGGGTCGCCGAACGAGGCGGCGCACGACGAAGTGCCCCCGTCTTTCGGCACGGTGATGCTGGTGCTGCTGCTGCCGCTCGTGCTGATCTTCCTCAATACCGGCCTATCGACGCTGGCCGCCGCCAAGATGATCGACGGCGGCGCATTGTGGGTCAGCATCCTGCGCATGGCCGGGCAGACGCCCGTCGCCCTGCTGATCACTGTGCTCGTCGGCATGTGGGTCCTCAGCGGCGAGCGTACGCTCAAGGACATGGAAAAGCTGATGGACGGGGCGCTAGGCCCGATCTGCGGCATCATTCTCGTTACCGGAGCCGGCGGCATGTTCGGCGGCGTGCTGCGAGCAAGCGGCATCGGCCAGGCGCTCGCCGGCAGCCTCGAGGCGATCGGCATGCCGCTGATCGTCGCCGCCTTCCTCATCTCCACGGCCCTGCGCGTGGCGCAGGGTTCGGCGACCGTGGCACTGACGACGACGGCGGGCCTTCTCGCTCCAACGGTCGCGGCAACGACGGGGCTCAGCCCCTTCGACCTGTGCTTCCTCGTGATCGCCATCGCTTGCGGCGCGACGGTGCTGAGCCATGTTAACGATTCCGGCTTCTGGCTCGTCGGCCGCTTCCTTCAGATGGATGAGCGGACGACGCTCAAGACCTGGACGGTAATGGAAACCCTGCTCGGGGTGATTGGTTTCGCCTTCGCGCTTGTGGGATGGTGGCTGCTATGAGTGAGGACCTTCAGCATGTCGTGGTGATGGGCGTATCCGGCAGCGGGAAGACCACTGTCGGCGAGGCGCTGGCCACAAGGCTCGGCTGGCGTTTTGTCGAGGGCGACAGCTTTCACCCGCCGGAGAACGTCGCCAAGATGTCCGCGGGCATTCCGCTCGACGACAATGACCGTGAACCCTGGCTGCGGGCGCTGGCCGCAGAAATTGCCAAGGACGAGGCGGCTGGCAGCCCTTCGGTGGTCGGGTGCTCGGCCCTGAAACGGTCCTATCGCGACATCCTGCGCACGGGCGCGCCGCGCGTCTGCTTCGTGCATGTGCACGGCGACCGCACCGTGCTGGCCGACCGACTCTCGCATCGGGCGGGACACTTCTTCCCGGCTTCCCTGCTCGACACTCAGCTTGCGACCCTCGAGCCGCTCGGTCCGGACGAGGATGGCGTCGTCGTCGACGTGGCTCTTCCAACAGCTGAGCAGGTCGATCTAGCCATCCAGGGGCTGGGCAACTAGCCCAGCCGCGCTTGCGCTTCTCACTTCGGCGGACAGTCGCTGTACGGCGGGGACGGGGCGTGCAATCGCGCATTGAAGGCGAAGCGATCCCTGAACGTCCGCGCATCCCGCAGCCTGAGCTCCAATGCGTGAGCGCTGGCGGAGGGGAGTGGGGGTCGAACCCACCCAGGACAGGCTCGCTGCCCCAACCGGATTTGAAGTCCGGCCGTCCCACCGGAGACGATTCCCTTCCTCAGCGCGCAAACAGGTCGCTGCGATGGGGATTTATGCGACGCAGATCTCCCCTGCGCAAGGTCAGGCCGAGCCGGTCGTAGAAATCGAGGACCTCGATGGCGACCTTGCGGCCGTTGTGGACCCGGTCGCGAAAGCTGGGCGCGGTGAACCAGCCGTCTTCCGCCTGTGCCGCCACATCGAGCACGATGGCCGCCATCTCCTCAACGACGGCGCGGGCGAAAAAATGGTCGTGCGCGATCTCGTGGGTCTGCCCGAGCCTCTGGGCGAGCTTCAGCACGCGCCGTATGTCGCGCTCGTCGGCATTGAGAAGGGCCGCGAAATCGCGCACACGCGGTGGCCGGAAGCGGCTATCGTCGACGAGGTGCGGATGGATCCGCTGCCACAGGTCCTCGTCCGCCGGCGACAGCCGAACCTCGTGGCCCGGCAGGCGCAGGAAGGCGCCGTCAAGCACGATTCGACCTGCCGCGGCTTCGTCTCGGAGGAACGCGAGGAAGCTTGTCGTCGGCAGGCGCGGTTTGAGCAGGAGCCGCAACCGTTCGCGACCGATCCCGGCAAGCTCCGGGTTTTCTGCGTGGAAGGCTGTGAGTGTGTCAGTCAGGTTCGCCCGCAATCCGTCCGCTGCTGCGGACGAGAGCGCGTGGTCGCCGATGGCCCTCGCCCCGGCGGCAATCAGCAGCCGGGAAAGCGTGTCCTCGCCCAGGCCACGGTCGCGCTGGAAGGCCGCAAGCTCGATCGGTGCCAGGTCGGACAGGTCGGAAAGGGCCGCTGCCGGGTCCTCGTTGCGGGAAGCGGTAAGGAAGGCCAGGCGCTCCGGCGTGCCACGCTTTCGCGCCGGCGGGCGCAGATCGAGAAAACGGCCACCGCCGATGGTCCGGATGGCCGAGGTGTCGCGCAGGATGAAGCGGTCGCCGATGGTCGCGGCGATGGGGCGGTCGAGGACCAGTTGCACGAGGCCTTGTGTCTCGGGATCGAGCGGGCCGGCAAGAGGCACGATCCGCGCACCGACCTCTGTCGCATGGGTGTACAAGCGTGCGGGAAACCAGATGCCGATCGGCTTGGCCTCCGAGGCAAGCACGCGGACCTCCGCGTCGATCCGGTCCGTCGGTGCATGCAGTGCCGGGGCGAGGACCACGTCGCCGCGCCGGATCGCGTCCTTCGTCACCCGTTCGCCGGCGATATTCAGCGCGCAGCGTTGGCCGGCAAGCCCCTCCGCTGCTTTCCGGTTCTGCGCATGGATCCCGCGTATACGGGCGGTCAGGCCGGACGGACTGACCGTGACGCTATCGTCGAGCTTCGCACGGCCGCCGAGCACCATGCCGGTCACGACCGTGCCGGCGCCCGCAAGCGTGAAACTGCGATCGACGGCAAAGCGCAGCAGGCCGGCATAGTTGCGTGCGGCGGTTTCCGCTTCGGCGGCGGCGAGCCCCGCGCGCAGGACCTCGATGCCTTCGCCGGTAAGGGCGGAGACGGCAAGGATGGGCGCCTTTTCCAGACCGGTGCCGGCGAGGGCGGTCTGGATCTCCGCGGTTACCTCCGCGCGCCGCTCAGGCCCGGCCAGATCGGCCTTGGTGAGCGCGACGAAACCTCTGGTGATGCCGAGCAGGTCGAGGATCGCGAGATGCTCGCGCGTCTGCGGCATGACGCCGTCGTCGGCTGCGACCACCAGCAGCGCGAAATCGATACCGCCAGCGCCGGCAAGCATCGTATGGATCAGCCGCTCATGACCCGGCACGTCAACGAAGCCGGTGACCGTCCCGCCGCCGAGGTCGGCATAGGCAAAACCGAGGTCGATGGTGATGCCGCGGGCTTTTTCCTCGGCAAGGCGGTCGGCGTCCGTGCCGGTCAGGGCCTTCACCAACGCCGTCTTGCCGTGGTCGATATGCCCTGCCGTCCCGACGATCATAGTGCTGCCAGGGCCGCGATGAGCATCTCGTCGCTTTCCAGGCAACGCAGATCGAGGACCAGCGCGCCATCACGGATATGGCCGACGACCGGGATCGGCAGGGCGCGAAGCCGTGCGGAAAGCCGTTCCGGCGCGTCGCCGCCGCTGCCTGTCAGCCGCAGGCCGGCGCTCGGGATCGTATCGACCGGCAAGGCGCCGGAGCCGACCTGGCTCTGGCACGTGCAAGCTGCTGCCGAATAGCCGTGCGGCTTGAGCAGCGCATCGATTGCCGGAGCGAGACGGGCCGCCTGTGCGCCGATGTCGGCCTCCGGTCGGGAAAGAAAGCGCAGCGTCGGCAGCCGCTCCTTAAGCCGATCGGGATCGCGATAGAGCTTCAGTGTCGCTTCGAGCGCGGCAATGCGGATCTTGTCGAGACGAACGGCGCGTTTGAGCGGATTGCGGTTGATGGCGGCGATGAGATCGCGCCGACCGACCACGAAGCCCGCCTGGGGCCCGCCGAGCAGCTTGTCGCCCGAAAACGTGACGAGATCCGCGCCTTCGGCGACGGCTTCCGCCACCGTGGGCTCGCGTCGCAATCCGAAGATGGAGAGATCGATGAGTGAGCCCGAGCCGAGGTCGTTCAAGAGCGGCACACCGGCCTTGCGGGCAATCTCGGCCAGTCTTGGCGCCGGCACCTCGGCGGTAAACCCTTCGATCCGGTAGTTGGAGGTATGGACCTTGAGGATGACGCCGGTCTCAGGCCCGATCGCGCCCTCATAGTCACGCGGATGGGTGCGGTTGGTGGTGCCGACCTCCACCAGCCTGGCGCCGGCGCGGGCCATGATGTCGGGCATGCGGAAGGCGCCGCCGATTTCGATCAGTTCGCCGCGCGAGACGATCGCCTCGCGTCCGTCGGCCAGGGTATTGAGCGCAATCAGCACGGCGGCGGCATTGTTGTTGACGATTGTGGCGTCCTCGGCGCCGGTCAGTTCGCAGAGCAGGCCACGCAGATGATCGTCGCGCTGACCACGCCCGCCGCCGTCAAGGTCGAACTCCAGCGCCAGCGGGTTGGCCATCGCGGCGGTTGCGGCGCTGACGGCTTCTTCGGCCAGGATGGCGCGGCCGAGATTGGTGTGCAGCACGGTGCCCGTGAGGTTGATGAGCGGGCGAAGGGCGGAGCGGGCGGCGGCCGCCAGCTCCTCGGCGACGCGGCGCGGTAGGTCGGCCGCAAGCGTTGCCCCATCGTCGCCCGCACGGATTTTTTCCCGCGCGATCTCAAGCCCGGCGCGGACGGCGGTGACGACGGCGAGACGGCCATGTTCTTCCGTCAGCGCCAGTCCCTCTGGCGAGGTCAGCATCTGGTCGACCGAGGGAAGCACGCGAAAATCCTGCATCAATACCCCGCGAGATAGGGGTTGAAGCCACCGCGGCGAAACTCGGTCTCCTTCATCAGGATATCGAGGCCAAGGCTGCCGACGTCGTCGGCGATCGGCTCCAGGCTCGGGTTTTTCACCTGGTAGAAGATCTTGACCCAGGCATGGCATTCCCGACAGGTCTCAGCCTTTACCGTCGCCTCCGAGGTCTCGACCGAACGATAGCTGATGCCCTTGGTCGAACCGCAACAGAGGCACTTCACCCGCACCTCGTTCCATTGCGTGGCGCAGCAGGCGCAGGCGGCATAGCGCACGTTCTCGACGCCCTGCGTACCCACGACCGACGACGTCGCCGGCCGGCCGCCGCAGGCGGGACAGACGCCGAGGCTGACAGGGACGAGCGCTTCCGCATCGAGCGTCGCGGCGAGCCGCGCCATGTGCACCTGCACCGCGGCCGCGACGAAGAGATGGGGAGCGGCGCTGTCTTCCGGAACCCGATCCGATAGGATGTTGGCGAGCAACCAGTGCCGGTCGCCGTCCTCTGCTGCGCGTACCGCATCGAGCGCCAGGCGGGCGGGGTCGGGCATGGCGAGATCGGCAGCGCCTTCGAGAAGCGCGTCGAGGGTTGCGGAAAGGCCGGGGTCATCGACAAGCGCCATTCGGTCGAACGGCGGCATGGCGGCGCGTGCGGCCTCGGCGAGGCGCGCCGATGTGGGCGCCGCGACGGGCGGAAGGGTCACGACCAAGCGAGCCTGAAGTTTGGAGAGCGCCGCGAGGAAGGTGAGATACGGCGCAAGCGCGTTGCTTTCGGCGAGAAACGCGAAGCGGCGCGCGCGTGTCTGGAATAGTTTGACCGGCTCGGGCAGGAAAGCCAGCGGCGGTTTCGGCACGCCGCCAATGAGGGAGGGATCGGGTTGTACGTCTTCTGCCATCGCATCTCCGGCGATCCGACAGAGACGCCGGATCAAGCAGCATTCACGGTGCTACAGCGACCTTTGCGCGCCTGACAGGACGCGCGGCGCTGTAGGAGACCTTCATTTTGACGGGTCGGAGCCCTGGCGTCCAGCCAGTTCGCGCAGCCATTTGCGATGATGCCGAAAGGCCCAGCCGCCGGTGACGGTGCCGCGGGTCATGGCCCTTATCGTGCCGCGCGTCCAGATTGCCGCATAGACATGGACGATGAAGATCAGGATCGTGAAAAGCGCCGCCAGCGAATGCACCGCGACCGCGATGCGGCGAACGGGGATGGAAACGAGGTCCGGGAAGTACTGCTCCCAGATCATGATGCCGGTCGTCACGAGCACGACGATCAGACCGGACATGCCCCAGAAGACCATCTTCTGGCCGGCATTGTATTTTCCGAGTTCGGGCAAGCTCTCTTCGTTGCCCTGGAGTAGATCACCGAACTTGCGGCTCCATTCCACATCCTCGCGCCGCGGCAGATTGAGCTTCCACATCTGCGCAAACAGGAGGAGGAAGCTTGCGACGAGGATAAGTCCGACGATCGGATGCAGCCATCGCGTGGTCTGGCCGCCGCCGAAGAGGCCGGTCAGGAAAAACAGCGACGGGTGGAAGAAGGAAAGTCCGGAGATCAGAAGCACGATCATGCAGGCGGCGGTGACCCAATGGTTGAGACGGGTATAACCACGATAGCGATTGACGGTGACCGGATGCTTCGTCTCGATCCTGTCGCCGGGGGCCGAATAGATACGTTTGTCAGCCATCACGCCTCCCTGCCGCCTTGCGGGCGGTTGCGATCCTCGACGAGTTCCTCCGCCTCGCCTTCCTCATGGGCGGTCACCTCGTTCGGCCGGGCGAAGATGCCGTGCAGCACGGCGCCGGCGGCGGCAAGTCCGGCAACGGCGAGACCAACGGTTTTGGCCGGACCCTTCCAGCCGCGCACCACCGGCGAAATCTGCGGATCCTCCGGCAGCCCGGAATAGAGCGACGGTTGATCGGCATGGTGCAGCACATACATCACATGCGTTCCGCCGACGCCTTGCGGGTCATAGAGGCCGGCATGATCGTAGCCGCGCGACTTCAGGTCCTCGACACGCTCGTTGGCAAGCGTGACCATGTCTTCCTTCGTGCCGAAGGAAATCGCCTTGGTCGGGCAGGCCTTGGCGCAGGCCGGTCCTTGTCCAACCGCCACGCGGTCCGAGCAAAGCGTGCATTTCTTCGACACATGCGCGGTCTTCGAGATACGCGGAATGTTGAAGGGACAGCCGGCGATGCAATAGCCGCAGCCGATGCAGTTGTCGGAGATGAAATCGACGATGCCGTTGGAATATTGCACGATGGCGCCCGGTGCCGGGCAAGCCTTGAGACAGCCGGGATCGGCGCAGTGCATGCAGCCGTCCTTGCGGATCAACCACTCGAACTCGTTGGTAACCGGGTTCTCGTATTCAGTGAACCGCATCAGCGTGAACATATCAGCTGTCAGGTCATGCGGGTTCTCGTAGACGCCGACATTTTCCTCCAGGTCCGGATGGGTGTCGTTCCATTCGATGCAGGCGGACTGGCAGGCCTTGCAGCCGATGCATTTCGACACGTCGATCAGCTTGGCGACCGGGGTCAGCTGTCGTTCGGGTGCCGGCACGTTGCTTGTTGCCGAAGCCTTGACGACGTCGCTCGGCAACAGGTTCGACGCCAGCGGTTGCAGCGGCGGGTTGGCGGCGGCCGTTACCGGTTCCGGTGCGCGTTCGCTCATGCCGAAGCTCCTTCTTCCGCCGCCGGTTCGATGTTGACCAGGAAGGCCTTGAACTCCGGCGTGTCGATATTGGCGTCGCCGACGAAGGGAGTGAGGCTGTTCGGGCCGAAGCCCTTGCGGGCCGCACCCATGAAGCCCCAGTGCAAGGGAATGCCGACCACATGGACCGGCTTGCCGTTGCAGATCAGCGGACGAATTCGCTTCGTCACCACTGCCTTCGCCCAGACCTCGCCACGTGCGCTCCACACGCGCACCCGCCCGCCCTTGGTGATGCCGCGTTCAGCCGCCAGCTCCTCGCTGATCTCCACGAAGAATTCCGGCTGCAGCACGGCGTTGACCCGGCTGTGCTTGGTCCAGAAGTGGAAATGCTCGGTGAGGCGGTAAGATGTGGCAACGAAGGGGAAGTCGGTGCTCGTGCCCAGCTGCTGCAGGTCGCCGGGGAAGATGCGCGCTACGGGATTGCCGCGAAGTTTGGCGTTGAACGGATTTTCGACCGGGCTTTCGAACGGCTCCATATGTGTTGGGAACGGCCCGTCCCGCATCAGCTTGCGGGCAAAGAGGCGGGCGGTGCCCTCCGGCGTCATGATGAACGGCATCACCGCCTCGGGCTTTGCCGTCACCGCTATGTCGGGCACGTCGAAGCCGGCCCAACGCTCGCCGTTCCATTCGATCAGTTTACGCGCCGGATCCCAGGGTTTGCCCTGGAGATCGCAGGACGCGCGATTGTAGAGGATGCGGCGATTGGCCGGCCAGGCGAAGGTCCATTTGAGGAAGGTGCCGACATCGCCCGGATCGCTGTTGTCGCGCCGGGCCATCATGTTGCCTTCTTCCGTCCAGGAGCCGGCGTAAATCCAGCAGCCCGACATGGTGGATCCGTCGTCACGCATCACGCCGAAGTTCGGCAGGAGCTTGCCCGCCTCGACCAGCACCTTCGTCGGATCGGTCGGGTCATAGAGCGTCTGCAGCGCCCGTCCGTTCATCTCCTGGGCAAGCTCGGCCGGTTCCGGCTCGTAAGGGTCCTTGTAATCCCAGGCAAGGTTCAGGATCGGCTCGGGACAGACCCCGCCTTCCTTGCGGTAGAGTTCACGCACCCGCAGGAAGATGTTGGCCATGATCCAGGTGTCGTGCTTGGCGTCACCAGGCGGTGTCGCCCCCGGCCAGTGCCATTGCAGCCAGCGGCCCGAATTGACAGTGGCGCCCTCGTCCTCGGCAAAGCAGGTCGCCGGGAGTTGCAAGACCTCCGTCATGATCTTGGCGGAGTCCACCTGGTTGTAGATACCGTGGTTTTCCCAGAAATGCGCCGTCTCGGTCTGCAGCGGGTCGATTGTCACGAGCAGTTTCAGCTTCGACAGACCCTCGGTCAGCTTCGCCCGATTGGGGAAGGACAGAAGCGGGTTGAAGCCCTGGCAGAAGTAGAGGTTCACTTCGCCGCGGCTCATCATGTCGAACATCCTGAGGATGTCGTAGTAGGGGACATCGAGCTTCGGCAACCAGTCGAAGCCCCAGTCGTTTTCCTTCGTGGCAGCGCTGCCCCACATGGCCTTCAGGAAACTGACCATGAATTTGGGGGTGTTCTGCCAATAGCTTGTCTGGCCGGGAACGAGCGGCTTGTTGCCGCGCGTCGACATGTAGGTGGTGTAGTCCGTCTCCTTTTCCGTCGCGAGGTTCATGTAACCCGGCAGGGAGTTGGAAAGCAGGCCGATGTCGGTCAATCCTTGGATGTTGGAGTGACCGCGCAGCGCGTTGACGCCACCGCCCGGCAGGCCGACATTGCCGAGGATGAGCTGCAGCATCGCCATGCCGCGGATGTTCTGGGCGCCTTTCGAATGCTGCGTCCAGCCGAGCGCATAGAGCGAGGTCATCACCTTGTCGCGCGCCGACGTCGCGCCGATCATCTCGCAGATCTTCAGATAGCGATCCTTGGGCGTGCCGCAGATATTTTCCACGAATTCCGGTGTGTAGACTGCGACATGCTCTTTCAGGAGGTTCCAGACACAGCGCGGGTCGGTGAGAGTCGGATCGGTTTTGACCGTTCCGTCCTCGTTGAGCTGGTAGTCCCAGGCGGTACGATCGTAGTCGCGCTTCTCCTCGTCATAGCCGGTGAAGAGACCATCGGCCCAGCCGAACTCCGGGTTCACCAGATAGGTGGCGTTGGTATAGTTCTTGACGTAGTCCCACTGCACCTTGTCGTTCTCGATGCAGTAGCGGATCGCGCCCATCAGGAAGGCGATGTCGGAGCCGGGGCGGATCGGCGCATAGACATCGGCGACCGAGGCCGTGCGGTTGAAGCGCGGATCGACCACGATCAGCCGGGCGCCGCGATAATGCTTGGCTTCCGTCACCCATTTGAAGCCGCAGGGATGAGCTTCGGCCGCGTTGCCACCCATGACGATGACGAGGTCGGTGTTCTTGATGTCGGTCCAGGCGTTCGTCATTGCGCCGCGGCCAAATGTTGGAGCCAAACTGGCTACCGTGGGGCCGTGTCAGACGCGTGCCTGGTTGTCGAAGCCGACGACTCCCATAGACCGGACGGTCTTGTAGGTCAGCCATCCCGTCTCGTTGGTGCCGCCCGACGCCGCAAGGAAGCCCATCGTCGTCCAGCGGTTGACGGTCACGCCGGCCGCGTTCTTCTCGATGAAGTTCTTGTCGCGGTCGTCCTTGATCGCTCGGGCGATCTTGTCGAAGGCATCTTCCCAGGAGATGTCCTGCCAGGTGTCGGCGCCCGGAGCGCGGTGACGCGGCTTCGTGGCGCGGGTCTCAGACTTCACGAAGTCCTTGAGCGCCGCGCCCTTGGGACAGAGCGTCCCGCGGTTGGTCGGATGATCGGCATCGCCCTCGATATGGATGAGCTCCGCCTTCTCGCCGGCGGAAAGATCACCCTTCGAATACATCAGGATGCCGCAGGCGACCGAACAGTAAGTGCAGACGTTGCGGGTCTCGGTGGTGCTTGCGAGTTTGAAGGCACGCACATGGGCGGCTGTTGCGGCCTCGGCCGCTCCGAAGCCCATGGCGCCGATCGTGGTGGCCGCGGCTCCTGCGCCAGCGAGCTTCAGGAAACTGCGGCGGGAAAGATCGATGTTCATTGGAGGTCATCCTCTTCCATGCGTATCGGTCTTACCGGGATGGTCGAACCTCAAGGCCCTGGTGTCAAGAAGGAATTGAATGGCATTTGCCCCGAAAAGTCATGGTCTTGCCCGGGATCATCGGTCATGATCGCGAGCTGCGACAGGGCCGCCTTTGACGCAACCGTATGAAGGGAGTTCCAACCGTGAGCAGTATTTCCGCTTCTGCCGAACCGCGCCTGACCTCGCTTGCCCATGGCGGCGGCTGCGGCTGCAAGATCGCCCCGGGCGTGCTTCAGGACATTTTGCGCGGACGGGTACAACTGCCGGTCCCGCCGGAACTTCTGGTCGGCATTGAGACCTCGGACGATGCAGCGGTCTATCGCCTAAACGATCACCAGGCGGTGGTCGCCACCACGGACTTCTTCATGCCTGTTGTCGACGACCCCCACGATTTCGGCCGGATCGCCGCGACGAATGCCATCAGCGACATCTACGCCATGGGCGGAACGCCGATCTTCGCACTGGCGCTGGTCGGCATGCCGGTCAACGCGCTCTCGACGGAAACCATTGGCGCCATCCTCGACGGCGGGGCGGTGGCCTGTCGGGCGGCCGGCATTCCGATCGCCGGCGGCCACACGATCGATTCCGTCGAGCCGATCTACGGTCTCGTCGCGATCGGGCTCGTCGATCCGGCCCATCTCAAGCGCAACAGCGGAGCCGAGCCGGGTGACGTGCTGATCCTCGGCAAGCCGCTCGGCGTCGGCATCTTTTCCTCGGCGTTGAAAAAGGGCGCGCTCGATGAAGCCGGCTATATCAGGATGATCGAAAGCACCACGCGCCTCAACACGGCCGGACCCGATCTCGCGCGGCTTTCCGGCGTGCATGCCATGACGGACGTGACGGGTTTTGGCCTTGCCGGCCACGCGCTCGAAATGGCGCGCGGGTCGAACTGCCAGGTCCGGGTCGACTGGTCCGCCGTTCCCCTTCTGGAAGGTGCTTTCGATCTGGCTGCCGCCGGTTTTGTCACCGGCGCCTCCGGGCGGAACTGGGCAAGCTATGGGCAGGACGTGGCCTTTGCCCGCGAGATGGGCGCGATCGACAAGGCGCTGCTTTGCGATCCACAAACGAGCGGCGGCTTGCTCGTCGCCTGTGACCGGTCGTCCGCGCAGGCGGTGCTCGACCTGTTCGACAAGCACGGTTTCGGCGCGGCGGTGATCGGGGAAACTGTGGCCGGGCCGGCGGGATTGGTGATCGCGTAGCCTTTGGCGCTTACCCGGCCCTGCCGAGCTTGGCTGCGTCTCTCTAAGCCAAATCTCGCGTCGACCAGAGTGGTCGCAACGTCTTTCGTCGGGACGGGTTGGTCCCGGCGATGATCGTTGTATTGCGGCCGGGCTGTGTCGGCCGCAACAAGATGGATGCGGAGGCACGATCTCTCCACGCCGTGACGGTTGGGGTGCGCTTCTTACCCCGGCTATTGCTCGGCAGACCGGAGCGCGCCGGCATCGTACACGACCTTGCCGCCAAGCAGGGTCAATACCGATCGGATGGTATCGATCTCGTCAACCGGCATCGTCATGTAGGGCTTGTCGAGCACTGCCGGCACAGGCCACCCTCCAGGCGGCTGACGAGATTGACCGCCGGGCCGATGGCTGTGAAGTCGAGCCTATCGGCGGCACCTATATTGCCCCAGAGAATGTCGCCGAGGTGCAGGGCGACGCCGAAGGAGAGCGGCGGTAGCCCCTCGGCCTGCCGGGCCTGGTCGAGATGCGCCATGCCGGCGCGCGCGGCGGTGACCGCGCGCAAGGCTGCGTCGCAGGCTTCGCTCGGCGAGCCGCTCACTGGAAAGATCGCCAGAACGCCGTCGCCGATGAATTTCAGCACCTCGCCGCCAAAGGCATGGATCGCGCCGGCGAGGCGATCGAACCAGGCGTCGAGGGCCGCGATCACCACGGCGGGTTCCGATGTTTCGGACAGCGCCGTGAAGTTGCGCAAATCGGCATAGAGTAGGGCCGCGCGAATGGTTTCGCCGGTGCCGCGGCCCGCTCGGCAAGAACCGCCAAGGGCGCGACGGCAAAGCGCGCGACATCACCAAGCCGCGCCGTCTCTTCCGGGCCGAACGGGCGCGTCCCGGCCCAGCCGAGCGACGCGCGTTCATTCCCCGAACCGGTCGATTGTTGCAGCAGTGGCCCGAGCCCGGCCAGCCACTCCTCTCCCGCCCGGTCGGAGACGGCGCCGGCAAAGCCTAGGCTCTCGATCACCACGCCGGTCTCGGCTCGCCAAAGCCAGGTGCGGCGGGCGATGATCGGATGCGGCACGGCGAGCGTAAGCGCGCCGCCCGAGAGCGGCAGACCGTCGGCGACGAGCTGGCGGCCAAGGTCGGACAGGAATCGGTCCGGCTCCTGCGAGGCGCTTGCCTCGTCCACGAGCCAGGCAAGGGGGGCGGACAAATCCATGCCGAAGAGGATAGGGTCGAGCGCCCTATGGACAAGCCCTTTCCCGCCGCCGCGCTGCGCGCAAGTCAGGGGCGGACGGTGGCGCCGTCCGCCCCTGCGGTCTATGATTGCGGCAGCCTGCAGAAGGACTCTCAAGCCGCAGGCAGGCCAATCAGCAAAGGGAAGACCGATGCCAGAAGCCCTCGTCGTCCGCCGCGAAGCGCATATTCCGGGGCCACCCGCCGCAGTGTTCGCTCTTTTGACCGACCCGGAAAAGATCCTGCGCTGGATGGGAACGGAGGCCGACACCAAGGCGGAGCCCGGCGGTCTCTATCTCGTCAACGTGACCGGGGCCCGTTTTGCCCGCGGGTCTTTCCGCGAGGTCGTGCCGGTGCATCGGCTCGCCTATAGCTTCGGCTGGGAAGGCAGCGACATTGTCCCGCCCGGCTCGAGCCTGATCGAGAGCGACCTGATCGAGCAGCCGCCCGGAACATTGCTGCGCCTTACGCAAACGGGTCTGCCCAGCGCCGAACAATGCGCCGGCCATGCGGAAGGCTGGGCGCATTATCTGGAGCGGCTGGGCCAGGTTGCGTCGGGCCGCGATCCAGGCCCCGATCCCTGGCTCGGCCGCGACGGCGCGGCTTGATGCAGACGTCCCTTGCTTGCCACGACTGGGCCTGAAGGCTTGACGACGGCGCTGGAATGCCATGTTGCTTGGGATTGGCGCGAACCTGCGTTCACATCTTATTGATGCCAAATCAGGACGTTAGGCGGCATATGTCATTGCGGTGCGCTGGCTGAACGCACCGGGACATGTATGAGTTTAGTCGGGATGGGAGCGAATGGACGACAACAACATCATCAAATTTGAACGACCAAAGCCGAAAAAGGAGGCGAAGCCGGCCAACCCTGTGCCGCGGAAGGCGTTGATTTGGCTGGCACTGATAGCCGCCTTGGTTGCGGTGTGGTCGTACTATCAGTTTATCGCGCCGCCGAGCTTGCCAGGCTAACAACGCTACAGACCGGCGGTTGGCGAGCGGCACGCGCTCCTCGCTTGGTCTGTCTGCAGACACAAGCGCACAATTCGCGAGCTCGCCACCGCCTTCGCTCACTTCCACATGGAGCGCATGCGGGCGCCGACGTCGATGCGGATCTGCTTGGCGCTTCGCTCGCTGGCGCTTGCCGAGATCTTCGGCCAGCTCGTCGTCTCGAAAAACTGAAGCAATGTCGCCGGGATGAAGCGGGTTCGCGAGGCGTAGACATGCCGGTCGCCCTGGGCGTTCTGGCCGTGGGTGAAGAAGCGCTGCGGCGTCACCAGGGAGAGATGATCGCGTGCCCGTGTCATGCCGACATAGAGCAGCCGCCGCTCCTCTTCGAGTTCGGCAGTTGTGCCCACGCCGAGATCGGACGGAATGCAGCCGTCGACGACGTTGAGCATGAAGACCGAGCGCCATTCCTGGCCCTTCGCCGAATGGATGGTCGACAGGATCAGATAGTCCTCGTCGAGCAGCGGCACGCCCGCCTGGTCGCTCGTGGCATCGGGCGGGTCAAGGGTCAGCTCGGTCAGGAAACGTTCGCGGTTCTGGTAGCCGCCGGCAATCTGCTCGAGCTGCAGCAGGTCGGCCTTGCGCGTGTCGGCGTCTTCATGGATCCGGTCAAGATGGGGCTCATACCAGGCGCGCGCAGCGCCAATCTCCTGCGGCCATCCGGGCTCGGCCCGTCGCAGACCGGACACCAGGTCGACGAAGCCGGTCCAGTTCTCGCCGGTCTTGGCGGGAGGCGGGATCTCAGCAAGAGCCGCGAGCGGTTCCGGATCGGCGGCGATCGCATCGAGGATCTTTCCAGCGGTCTGCGGGCCAATACCGGGCAGCATCTGCAGCAACCGGAAACCTGCGACGCGATCACGCGGGTTCTGCGCGAAGCGCAGGACTGCGAGCAGGTCCTTCACATGGGCGCTGTCGAGAAACTTCAGGCCACCGAATTTCACGAACGGAATGTTGCGGCGGGTGAGTTCGACTTCGAGCGTTCCGCTGTGATTGGACGAGCGAAAAAGCACCGCCTGCTGCTTCAAGGCGATACCGATCTCGCGGCCAGCGAGAACCTGCTCCACGATGTAGGCGGCCTGATCCGCTTCGTCCTTGACGGCGACGAGCAACGGGCGCTGCTCCGATTGCCTGTCCGTCCAGAGGTTCTTGGTAAATCGCTCCCGCGCCAGGCCGATCACGCCGTTCGCAGCGGCGAGGATCGGCTGCGTCGAGCGGTAGTTCCGGTCGAGGGTGATGACGTCGGCAGGCTCGGGCGAAAAGGCGTTCGGGAAATCGAGAATATTGCGAACCGTCGCAGCCCTGAAGGAATAGATCGACTGGGCGTCGTCGCCAACGACCGTCAATCCGTGGCCGCCGGGTCTGAGCGACATCAGGATCGACGCCTGCAGCCTGTTGGTGTCCTGATACTCGTCGACAAGAACATGATCGAAGCGTCCGCCGATATCTTCGGCAAGCTCCGGATCGGAAACCATCTGCGCCCAGTAGAGCAGGAGATCGTCATAATCGAGCACGTTCTGCGCCTGTTTGGCATCGACGTAGGCCGCAAACAGCGCCTTGAGCTGTTCGTCCCAGCCGGTGACCCAGGGATAGGCCGACTTCAATACGTCGGCAATCGAGCTTTCGGAGTTCACGACGCGCGAATAGATCGAAAGGCACGTTCCTTTCGTCGGGAAGCGGCTTTCCGTCTTCGAGAAGCCGAGCTCGTGGCGCACGAGGTTCATCAGGTCGGCACTGTCCTCCCGGTCGTGGATCGTAAAATCCGGGCCGAGACCGATTTGTTCGGCGTAGATGCGCAGGATCCGGGCGCCGATGCCATGGAAGGTGCCGGCCCAGGAGAGCGCGTCCGTCATGACTGCAGCGTTGTCGCCAAGGACCTGGCGGCAGATGCGCGCGACCCGGCGGGTCATCTCGGCTGCTGCGCGTCGAGAAAAGGTCATCAGAAGAATGCGGCGCGGATCGGCACCGTTGACGATGAGATGCGCGACGCGGTGGGCGAGCGTATTCGTCTTGCCGGAGCCGGCACCGGCGATGATGAGAAGCGGGCCGCCGACCTGTCCTTCCGGCAAGCCGATACCGTGCTCGACCGCCTCACGCTGGCGGTCATTGAGTTTTTCGAGATAGGCGGCGCTCATGCGTTCCCGTTCGTTTTCGTCGCACTCAGTCACTGCCCGCATCGATTTGCATCCAAGAGACGGGCAGGAACAAAGAAAGAACTAGCAATTTAGCATCCAGATGAAAACCCTGACGTCGCCGAGTTTTCCCTCCTGCAACGTCGGAATGTCACTCTTCCAAGGTTTTGATGACCTGCGAGATCGCCGATGGGCTTGATTGCTGCAGGTAAGGCCAATCGGCCCTGGATCGAGATCTGTCGCGGGTGATCGCCGGCTTATCGATCGGCCTATACCTATGGCTGTGCGCCGCACGAAGAACGCGCGACGGCTTGTGGCCTTATATAGTAGATTAGAAATATGCTCTGCTCCTGCGTCCACTCGAAAGAGGAAGAGCACATGGACGAACGGAGCGTTGAAAATACCTGCGAGGCCACCGGCTCGACCGCCGAATTGCAGGAGATTGCGCGCAAGCTGGCGTCGCTCGCCCAAGAGATCAGGTCAATTGCAGCGACCCCGCTCGGCGAAACGGTCGTACTCGACGAAAGCGGCGATGGATCGGAAACGGCAGTCGACTGATGTCGGCCGCGGGGCAGCGGCTTTACTTGTTCGGTACAGGCATTCATTCCTCAATTGGGGGATGGCCGTGATCTGCCTGCGCGCTTAGAACCAGCCTACGGTGGCGACCTTGGGATATTCGGGACGTCGATACGAGGCGACGCCTTCGAATATCCCTTGGCGCGTCAGCAGACGCTGGTGTCTGTTCAGGGGCAGCATTGAGCTCGTCACGCTACGACCGTCATCGTCATTTCGATGTAGGCGGCAAGGCACAGGGCTGAAGCCAAGATGCCCGGCGTTGAAGGCACGGCTTGCATTATTTTCGCGAAGAACATACCGCCGGCGATGAGCAATCCGCCGAAAAGCAGACCGTGTTCTGCAACAGCGAGGCCGATGGCGCAGAGGTTCACGGCACTCGCAACCATGGTGAGGGGCGCTGCGGCCAACGCAGCGTTCGATTGAGCCAGGAAGATGAGCCTGAAACGCGGCCAGCTGAGGCCGATGGCGAGAACGAGGAACACCAGGGACATGCCCATCAGCATGCTCCTGCGAGAGTGCGCTCGATCGATCCGGCCTGGTTGTCTCGGGCCGAAAACACGTCGCCGACAGCGATGAGGACCGGGTTGTCGTAGCCGATCTCCCCTATGCCCTCCGGGATTGTGGCGAGCATGCCTCGCCAGCTGCGTTCCGTCGGACGGCTGACATCGCTCATGATCACGGCCGGTGTTTCAGGTGGACGGCCTTCGCCGATAAGCTTTTCGGCAATCAGCCCCGCCGTTCGGCCACCCATGTAAAAGACCGCCGTGCTGCGCGGATCGGCAATGCCTGCCCAGTCGACATCATCGGGCAGGCCGCCGTGGCGGGAATGGCCGGTCACCAGCCGAAGCGACTGTGCATAGTCGCGATGGGTCAGCGACAGACCGAGACGGGAGGCCATGGCGCTTGCGGCAGTGATGCCGGGGATAACGTCGACGGGAATGTTCTCGCGGTCGAGATGGGCGATTTCCTCGCCGGCCCGGCCGAAAACCATGGGGTCGCCGGATTTCAGTCGCACCACGCGTTTCCCAGCCTTGGCGAGCTTGACCATCATGGCGTTGATGTCTTCCTGCCGGCAGCTTTCGCGGCCGCCGCGCTTTCCGACGAGCATGCGCTTTGCCTCCCGCCGGGCGAGTTCGAGCACGTCTGAAGAAACGAGGTCGTCGAAAAGGATGACATCGGCCGCTTGCAGCGCGCGCACGGCCTTCAGCGTCAGGAGTTCGGCATCGCCCGGTCCCGCGCCGACCAAAGTCACGTGACCGATGGCGGGGGCTCCCGCGAGCCTTTCGGCATCAGCAAGAAGCACCCCGCCTACGCCCTCCTCCGGCGTATCCATGGTCGAAAAGACGCGATCGGCAAAACGTTCCCAGAAGAGGCGGCGCCGGGGACCGGGTTCGATTACGCGGTTCACCGCTCCACGAAGAGACTGGGCCAGCGCTGCCCAGGCCTTCAGGCTTTTCGGCAGCAGCGTCTCGATCTTGCGGCGGATCGTCTGGGCGAGGATCGGGGCGGCGCCATCGGTCGAGATTGCAACGATGACGGGCGAGCGGTTGACGATCGAGCCGAACTGGAACTCGCAGAAGTCCGGCTGGTCGATGACGTTGACCGGAACGCCCGCCGCGCGGGCGGCGGCGAAGAATGCCCGCGCCTCCGCCTGGTCCTCGCAATCGCCGACGGCGAGCGCGGCACCGTCAAGATCGGCGGGCGCCCACAGCCTGCGGTTTAGCGTGACGCTGGCGGTGGGGTGTTGCGGGGTACGGCCGGCAAATGCCGCGAGCGCCTCGTCGTTCCCTTCAGCGTAAAGGTCGACGCGGGCGCCGCAGGCGGCCAGAAGCTCGGCCTTCCACATCGCTCCGTCCGTTGCACCGGCCACCACGACGCGCCGCCCCTCCAGCGCCCAGAAGACGGGCAGCTTGGCGAGCGCCTCCATGCGGGCGGGTCCGTCACTCTGCGGCTGCTGCAAGACATCCATCGATGATCCCCCTGATTTCGGCGCGGCACGAGCCGCAATTGGTTCCGGCATTGAGCGCCACGCCGACGGCCTCGACGCTGTGGCAACCGCCGCGTACGGCCGCGACGATCTGGTTGACGCCAACACCGAAGCAGGAGCAGACGGTGGCGCCTGGATCCGGCTTGTCCGCCCCCGGACGGCCCGCGACGAGCGCGAAGCGCTTGCGCAGATTGGCGTGGTCAGCGCCGAGTTGTGCGATCGCCCAGTTGCGCGCGACGGCGACCGGTTCGC
The DNA here is from genome assembly GCF_014852195.1 of Ensifer sp. ENS08. NCBI lineage: Bacteria > Pseudomonadati > Pseudomonadota > Alphaproteobacteria > Hyphomicrobiales > Rhizobiaceae > Ensifer > Ensifer sp. ENS08. The sequence continues at coordinate 121,547 of NZ_JACVBF010000016.1, read as the reverse complement.
GCGCGAGGAAGAAGGCCGCGAGAAGCTGCGGACCATCGAAGAAGGCGAGCCTGATGTCGCCGGTCTGTGCATCCGCATAGCCGAGCGGCTCTACACCTTGCGGGATCGCAAGAACGCGGCGGCACCAGCCGGCCCAGTCGTCCACCGGCTCGGCAAAAGCCAGTTCCAATCGCCAGCCGCCAGCCGCCTTCGCCAGCGCCCAATAGGCAGCATCCGGATCGACCGGCTTTGCCAGCGAGACAGCGAAGGCGTAGTGCGTCGCCTTGAACTTTCGCGCGGCGACCGCAATGTTCTTCGATGCCGGCTGGCCGGAAAGACAATCGGTGATCGGCGGCACGAGGACATCGATGCGTGCCTTCGCCGCAAACTGGTCGTTCCAGTGCATCGGCGCGAAGATGCTGCCGCGCGCCTGGCGGTCGGTGATGAGCGCACGTACGAACGCCTTGCCCTCAGGGCTTTCGATCTCGATAAGGTCGGCGTTGCCGACGCCGATCTCCATCGCATCACGCGGGTGCAGTTCCGCAAACGGTTCGGCGATATGGGCCGAGAGGCGCGCGCTTTTGCCTGTGCGGGTCATCGTGTGCCACTGGTCGCGAATGCGGCCGGTGTTAAGCGTGAACGGGTAATCGGCATTGGTGCGGTCGGTCTCTGCCGGGCGAACGGCCACGAACCGGCCTCTGCCGTCAGCGTGATAGAAGTTGCCCGCCGCAAAGAAACGGCTTTCGGCGCGCTTCTGGCCTTCCCGTTGGGGCCACTGGAAGGGCGTCAGCCCGTCGTAGTCCTCAAGCGCAAGATCGGCATAGGCTCCAATGTCGAAATCGCGGCTGCCGGCATTTTCGAAGGCCGAGAGCGCGGCATGTTCGCGGAAGATCGCGGCGGGCGCTTCGTAGGCGAAAGCATCGGTATGGCCCAGGCGGCGACCGACCTCGGCCAGTTGCCACCAGTCCGCCCGGGCTTCTCCCGGTGCGGCGAGGAACGCCCGCTGGCGCGAGATGCGGCGTTCGGAATTGGTGACCGTGCCGCTCTTTTCCCCCCAACCGAGCGACGGCAGCAGCACATGCGCGTGGCGGGCGGTATCAGTTTCTTTCAGGATGTCGGAAACCACGACGAAGGGACAGGCCCTGATCGCGGCCTCGACGGCGTCCGCTTCCGGCATCGAGACGACGGGGTTCGTTGCCATGATCCAGAGCGCCTTGACGCGACCGTCTGCCACCGCCCGGAAGAGATCGACGGCCTTGAGCCCCGGATTTTCGGCAATCTTTGGCGAACGCCAGAAGCGCTGGACGCGATCGCGATCACCGGCATCTTCGATCGCCATGTGTGCGGCGAGCATGTTCGCAAGCCCGCCGACCTCGCGGCCGCCCATCGCATTCGGCTGCCCCGTCAGCGAGAACGGCCCCATGCCCGGCCGGCCGATGCGGCCGGTCGCAAGGTGACAGTTGAGGATCGCGTTGACCTTGTCGGTGCCCGAAGACGACTGGTTGACGCCTTGGCTGTAGCAGGTCACGACCTTCTCGGTTGTCGAAAACAGCCGGTAGAATTCGCGCAACTGCATCGCCGGAAGACCGGTCCGCTCGAGCACGTCGTCGAACGAAACACCGCCCGCTGCGAGCAAGGTATCACCGAAGCCGGCCGTATGCGCCGCGACATAGTTCTGGTCGACGGCATTGCTGGAAACCAGATGTGAGAACAGCCCGACGAAGAGCGCCACATCGGCGTCGGGCCGGATCGCGAGATGCAGGTCTGCGATATCGGCCGTCATGGTGCGGCGCGGATCGATGAGAACGATTTTGAGGCCCGGCCGTTTCGCCTTGGCGGCGGCAAGGCGCTGGTAGAGGACGGGGTGGCACCAGGCAAGGTTCGATCCGGTGAGTACGACCAGATCGGCCAGCTCCAGATCCTCATAGGTCCCGGGTACCGTATCCGAACCGAAGGCACGGCGATGACCGGCAACCGACGAGGACATGCAGAGACGTGAATTGGTATCGATGTTGGCGGAACCGACAAAACCCTTCATCAGCTTGTTGGCGACGTAGTAGTCTTCGGTGAGCAACTGGCCGGAGACGTAGAAGGCGACCGAATCCGGGCCGTGTTCGGCAATCGTTTCCGCAAAGCGTGCGGCGACGAGGTCGAGCGCTTCGTCCCAGCCAGCCTGGCATCCGTCGATCTCCGGATGCAGCAGCCGACCGTCGAGGTCGAGGGTCTCGGCGAGTGCGGACCCCTTGGAGCACAGCCTGCCGAAATTGGCGGGATGGTCGGCATCGCCGCGCACGGCGACGGCGCCGTTGTCATCGACCGTCGCGATGACCCCGCAGCCGACGCCGCAATAGGGACAGGTGGTCTTGACCTCCTTTTCCATGGTCATTCCGCCGCAATCAGCAGGCTTTCGAGCGCAATGAACAGCGCGCCGCCGTCAATACGCACCGGAATTGTGCGCACCGCGCCTTCGTCGGCCCCGAGCGCCTTGCCGGTTTCGAGCGAGATCGCCCAATTGTGCAAGGGGCAGGTGACCGCCTTCGCGTGGACGATGCCTTGTGACAGCGGCCCGCCCTTGTGCGGGCAATGGTCCTCGATCGCGAAGACCTCGTTTTCGGCTGTGCGGAAGACGGCGATCTTGCCCTGAGGCGTCTTCACGCAGCGCGCGCCTCGCAGCGGAATGTCCGAGATGTCGCCGATCGGGTGCCAGGTCATGTTCATCATCTCACTCCGCAGCTTGGGGGAAGCCGACCGTCGCCATCGGCCGGAACTCGTGTTTGTCCTTGCCGGAGACGCGCTCCGACCAAGGGTCGACCTGGGCGAATTTCTGGCTGAAGACGAAGCGGTCGAAATAGGCCTTGCGCTTGTCCGTATCGTCCATGATCTGGCGGCGGATCTCGTCGAGGCCGACTCGTTTCGCCCACTTGTAGATGCGCTCGAGATAGCGGGCCTGCTCGCGGTACATTTGCGTCAGCGCCACGATGTGTTCCAGCGCCTCGTCCTCGCTTTTCACCAGGCCAAGTACCTCGGTGCCCTTGATGTCGAGCCCGGCAGCACCGGCGAAATGGATCTCGAAGCCCGAGTCGACGCAGATGACGCCGATGTCCTTGCAGGTGGCCTCCGCGCAATTGCGCGGACAGCCGGAAACCGCCATCTTCAGCTTGGCGGGCGTCCAGGAACCCCACATGAACTTTTCGATCCGGATGCCAAGCCCGGTGGAATCCTGCGTGCCGAAGCGGCACCAGTCCGAGCCGACGCAGGTCTTCACCGTGCGCAGACCCTTGGCATAGGCCTGGCCCGAGATGAAACCGGCCTTGCCGAGATCGGCCCAGACGGCCGGTAGATCTTCCTTTTCGATCCCGAGCAGGTCGATGCGCTGGCCGCCGGTCACCTTCACCAGCGGAATTTCGAACTTGTCGACCACGTCGGCGATGGCCCGCAGCTCGCCGGAATTGGTGACCCCACCCCACATGCGCGGCACGACGGAATAGGTGCCGTCCTTCTGGATGTTGGCGTGAACGCGCTCGTTGATGAAGCGCGACTGGTAGTCGTCGGCATATTCGTCCGGGAAATCGCAGACGAGGTAGTAGTTGAGCGCCGGGCGGCACTTGGCGCAGCCGCAGGAGGTCTTCCATTCCAGCTCCTGCATGACCGCGGGAATGGTCTTCAGGCCCTTGGCCTTGATCAGCCGACGTACGTCGTCGTGGCCGAGATCGGTGCAGCCGCACATCGGCTGGACGGCGGCCGGTCTGTAGCTCTCGCCGAGCGTCAGCGTCATCAGCTGTTCGACAAGGCCGGTACAGGAGCCGCAGGAGGCCGATGCCTTGGTATGGGCGCGCACCTCGTCGAGCGACGTCAGGCCCTTGTCGGCAATCGTGGAAACGATCTTACCCTTGCAAACGCCGTTGCAGCCGCAGATTTCCGCATCATCCGGCAAGGCTGCAACGGCCGCCATAGGGTCCAGCGGAGCGCCTCCCTGGAAGGCCTGGCCGAAAATCAGGGTCTGGCGCATCTCGGAGACGTCGGTCTCCTTCTTCTTCAGATCGTTGAACCAGGCGCCGTCGGATGTTTCGCCATAGAGCACGGTGCCGATGATGCGGTTGCCCTTCAGCACCAGCCGCTTGTAGACGCCGGCCGTGGCGTCGCGCAGGACGATCTCCTCGCGGTCGTCGCCATCGGCAAAGTCGCCGAGCGAGAAAAGTTCGATGCCGGTGACCTTGAGCTTGGTCGGCGTGTCGGAATGGACAAAGGCGGCGGAGCGGTCGCCAGCCAGATGCGAGGCGGCGACACGGGCCATCTCGTAAAGCGGCGCGACGAGGCCATAGACCATGCCGCCCACTTCCGCACATTCGCCGAGCGCCCAGATGCGGCCATCCGAGGTCTGCATGCCCTGGTCGACGACGATGCCGCGGTTGATCGCAAGGCCGGCCTCCTTCGCAAGGCCGACACTCGGCCGAATGCCGACGGCCATGACGACGAGCGTCGCCGGAATGATGCGGCCGTCGTCGAGCTCGATGCCTTCGACCCTGCCGTTGCCGACGATCGCCTTGGTGTTGGCCTTGCAGATGATCTTGATGCCGCGGCCTTCCAGCTCCTTCTCAAGGAGATAGCCGGCGGCCGGGTCGAGCTGGCGGTCCATCAGCGTCGGCATCACGTGAAGAACGGTGACGTCCATGCCGCGACCGGCAAGGCCGGCGGCCGCTTCAAGGCCGAGCAGGCCGCCGCCGATGACGACGGCTTTTTCGCGCGACTGGGCGGCGAGCAGCATGGCCTGCACGTCATCGAGATCGCGATAGGTGATGACACCGGGCAGGTCCTTGCCGGGCACCGGCAGGATGAAGGGCACCGAACCGGTCGCGATCACCAGCTTGTCATAGCTTTCGGTCACGCCATGGTCGGAGGTCACGGTTTGGGCATCGCGGTCGATCGCGACGATGCGATGACCCTTGTAAAGCGTGATGCCGTGTTTGATGTACCAGCCGTCGCCGTGGATGATGATCTCTTCGTAATCCTTTTCGCCCGACAGCACCGGCGACAGCATGATGCGGTCGTAGTTGACGCGTGGTTCGGCGTTGAAAATGGTCACGTCGTAGTGCCCGGGCGCCTTTTCCAGCAGGTGCTCCAGCATGCGCCCCGGCGCCATGCCATTGCCGATGATGACGAGTTTCTCGGTCATGGTCTGTCCTTGTCTGTTTACGCGGCAGCAGCCGTCGGCAGGGTGAGCGCGCGGCGTTCCATCTGGCGGATCGAAAGATGCATCCACAGGAGCGATGCGACGACGACGGCAAAGAGAAGCAGGAAGCAGCTCGACCACAGGCCGGTCGCGTCCTTGAGCAGGCCGAAGGCGATCGGCAGCACGAAGCCCCCGAGCCCGCCGACCATGCCGACGATGCCGCCGACCGCCCCGACGTTTTCCGGGTAATAGGCCGGGATGTGCTTGTAGACGGCGGCCTTGCCAAGGCTCATGACGAAGCCGAGCACGAAGACCGTGACGATGAAGACGGCAGGCGTAATGCCGAAGCCGTGGCCCTCGCCGGCGGCCGGCAGCGACAGGATCAGTGTTGCCACCGCCGAGATGCCGAGCATCCAGTACATGACGCTACGCGCGCCCTTGCGGTCGGAAAGCACGCCGCCGAAGGCACGGAAGACGCTGCCGGGGATGGAGTAGGCGGCTGCGACCATGCCCGCCACGGCGATATCGAAGCCGTAGACGCCGACGAGATAACGCGGCAGCCAGAGCGAGAGGGCGACGAAACCGCCGAAGGCGAAGAAATAGTAGAGCGAGAAACGCCAGACCTGGGCGTTCTTCAGCGGTGCGAACTCCTGGAGCAGGCTGCGCTTTGGCAGCTGGCGCTCGCGGCGGCTGCGGAAGGCCGGATCGTCGCTTGTCGTGAACCAGAAGACGAGTGCCGTGACGACGAGTGCGGCCGCCCAGATCTCGGCAACCGTCTGCCAGCCCCAGGCAATGAGGACGAAGGGCGCCAGGAATTTCGTCACCGCCGCGCCGACATTGCCGGCGCCGAAGATGCCAAGCGCCGTGCCCTGCTTTTCCGGCGGAAAGAAGGGCGAGACATAGGCGACGCCGACCGCGAAAGAGCCGCCGGCAAGACCGATGCCGAGGCCGGCGAGCAGCATCTGCGGATAGGTGGTGGCGTAGGTGAGCAGAAAAGTCGCAAGGGCTGCGGCCAGCATCGTCAGCGTATAGACGAGGCGCCCGCCGTAGCGCCCGGTCCAGACGCCGAGCAGGATGCGCACCAGTGAACCGGTGAGGATGGGCGTGCCAACCAGCAGGCCGAACTGCGCTTCGGTGAGCGCGAGGTCCTGCTTGATGCGGATGCCGATGATGGCGAAGATCGTCCAGACGGCGAAACAGATCGTGAAGGCAAAAGTGGACATCCACAAAGCCGTGGCGGGTTCGCTGGCGGATAATGGCTGCTTGTTCTCAGACATGGCTTCTCCGAGGCCCGACAAGGTCGTGCCGCTCCATCTTGGGGGTGAAAAACAAAAAGCCGCTGGCCAGGTATGCCCGACACGGTTCGCTCCGTGTGCGCAGTCCTGATCAGCGGCTTTGCTGGTAGGGCGCCCGTCGTTGGACACCGATCTCTTGGCCCGAGGGCCTGAGAATATAAAAGCAATCAGCGTGCCAGTTTTGGCAAGCTATTGATCTAAAAGAAAAAGTGAAATCGTCGGCCTGGCGTCATCCCGGTGGGTGACATTCCTTGGTGCAGTGCGAAGCCATTTTTTGTGCAATGCGCATAAATTAGGCGTCGCGCATTCAGCCTGCAGACTGGGCAGCGATGTAGGCATCGAGGTCGTCGGGATCGAAGCGTCCGCCATCGAAGAAGCCATCCGGCCCGAGCGTCAGCGCGCCCGATGAGCCGACTGGGGTTTCGACGGTCAAGGCGCCTTCCACCTTGGCGCTTGCCGACGGCATGGCGATACCAAGGTGCTTCAATGCGGCGCGGTAGATGTCCGGCCGGTAGGTTTCCGCGGCGATACGCTGGCGCTCTGCCGTATGCTCGATTTGCCGCCAGCGCACCATCTGGGTGTAGAACCAGAGGGCATGGCTCTTCCAGGGGAAGGTCGCCGCCTTGGCATTCGGAACGAAGAAATCTCTGACCACCCGGACCTCACCGCCGCCGACCGGCAGCGTGCCTTTGAGGGCGGGAAGAAGCAGTTCGGCGTCGCGCCCCACATAGGCAGGCTTTGCCAGAAGGGTCGCGAGTGCCTCGTGGTTATCCGGGCGGGCGCACCAAATTGACGCCTGATGAAGCGCCACGAGCAGGGCGGCCATCGCCTCCGGGTTGGCCTCCCCCCACTGTGCGTTGACGCCAAGCACTTTCTCGGGGCTCGACCGCCAGATCGCCGCCTTGACGGTCGCGAGATGTGCGCCGCGGCGAAGCACGCCGAAGGTGTTCCAGGGCTCGCCGGCGCAATAGCCGTCGATCACGCCTTCGGCGAGCGCATCGCCCATGTCGGGCGGCGGCAGCACGACGATCTCGATATCACGGTCCGGATCGATGTCGCTCGCTGCCAGCCAGTAGCGCAGTTCGTAATTGTGCCCGGAATAGGAATGCACGACGGCAAAACGCAGCGGCGCGCCCGCCTGCGCATCGATCGCCTTGCGCAGGGCTGCACCGTTCGCGCGCGCATCGAGATCCGTGGTCGCGCCGTTTTCCGCCATCCTTTGCCAGAGCGCCGGAGACACCGTCACCGCATTGCCGCCGAGACCCAGCGACATCGGCACGATCATTTCAGGGGCAGGCACATTGAGGCCGAGATTGCCGGCGATCGGCATCGGACCGAGAATATGCGCCACATCGACATGGCGAACCGCAAGCCGGTCGCGGATGCTTGCCCAGGAGCGTTCGCGCAGCAGGGTAAGGTCGATCCCCTGTTCTTCGGCAAAGCCCATCTCGCGGGCGACAACGAGCAAGGCGCTGTCGAGGAGCGGCACGAAACCGGCGGTGATGGCGTGGCGCGTCGTCATTCCTTTCCTCCCGGATCGAGCAGGCTTGCCGCCGTGACGAGGCTTTGGGCGATGTCGACGATCTTGCGGTTCTGGTTCATCGCCGTGCGGCGCAGCAGCGCATAGGCCTCTTCCTCGGAGAGCCCGCGCGAGCGCATCAAGAGGCCCTTGGCGCGGTCGATCACCTTGCGGTTTTCCAACTCGCCGCGGGTTTCTTCCAGCTCGCGGTTGAGGCGGGAGAATGCGTTGAAGCGGCTGATCGCCATCTTCAGGATGGGGCGCACCCGTTCCTGCTTCAGACCGTCGACGATATAGGCCGAGACCCCGGCCTCGACAGCCGCCTCGATGGAGGCCTCGTCGGACTTGTCGACGAACATCGCGATCGGGCGCTTCACCGCGCGCGAAAGCTGGAAGATGCTTTCCAGCATGTCGCGGTTTGGGTTTTCGAGATCAATCACGATGACGTCGGGATTGAGGTCCGCGATGCGTCGCGCCAGGCCGTGCATATTGTCGATGACGGTGACATGGTCATAGCCCGCGTCGCGCAGCCCGTCCTCGATGATGGCGGCGCGGATGCGATTCTCGTCGATGACCAGGACGTTTAGTCTGCTGTGCTGCATGCCACGACCGCATTCTGACCAAGCTTGACCTGCCGTGTCGGCTCTTTTTGCAATGCAGCATGGCGGGTCCGAAAGCAAGGGTGATCTTTCGGATGGCGTTCACGCACAGGCGGGACTGCCAGATACTCGGCGTAGATCGACATGCCGCGGCGCGAGCGCCGCGCCGCGGCAATGAGGAGATCAAGCTCTTCCACGGTCCGTGAAAGTGCCGACCGAAGGCATTTTAGGCTGCAATGAGTTCGTCGGATGGGCCGAAGAACTCATAGTGGACCCGCTCGCTGGAAACGCCTTCCCTGGCAAGAGCCGGGACGAGCGCACGAAGGAACGGTTTGGGGCCACAGAGATAGAATTCGGCATTGGCGATCGGCGTGTGCTTGCGAAGCCATTCCGCGGTGATGAAGCCATCGAAGTCGTGCGACAGCCCCACGGCATCCCCGTTTGCAGGCGCGCTATAGAAGCTGCTGATCGTGATCTTGCCATGTGCATCGGCGAGTTCGCGAACATGCCGATCCATGGCATGCGTGCCGCTGTTCAGCGCGCCGTGGACGAAGTGCGCCTCGAGGTTCGGATGTTCCTCGGCGATCGTCTCGAGAATACTGACCATGGGGGTCAGGCCGACGCCACCCGACAGCAATACGACAGGTGCTTCCGGCGCTTCAGGGAGGAAGAAGTCGCCGGCCGGCGGGGTCGCGCTCAAGACCGTGCCGACGGTCGCCTGATCGTGGAGATATCGGGATCCGCCTTGCCCGTGCGCCTCGCGCTTTACCGAGATGCGGTAGAAGCTGTCGTTCGGCCCGCTGGAGATCGAGTAGTTGCGCTTCATCTCCAGGCCATTGTCCAGTTGGAAGCGAAACGTCAGATATTGGCCGGGTCTGTGGCGCGCAACGCGACCGCCGTCCTTGGGTTTCAGGATAAACGAGGTGACGACGTCGCTCTCGCGAACTTTTGAGGCGATGACGAAATCTCTCCAGCCGTTCCAACCGCCCGAGCGCTCCATCAGTTCGCCGCGTATGGCGGTCTCGCGCTCCTTGAGAATATCGGCCAGGAACCAATAGGCCTCGCCCCATGCGTTGAGGAGCTCAGGGGTCGCCGCACTCCCGAGCACATCCTCGACGGCGGCGAGAAGAGCCTTGGCTACAAAGGGATAGTGCTCTGGAAGGATATGGTAGCCGATGTGCTTGTGGGCGATCCGTTCGACCACCGGGCCAAGCACGCCGAGATTATCGATGTTCTGCGCATAGGCGAGAATGGCGGCGGCAAGCGCGTTAACCTGTGAACCGCCTTCGCCCTGATTGGCGTGGTTGAACAGCGCGCGGATATGATCGTCACGGAAGAGGCGGGCATACATGCTCTTCGTGATTTCCGTTCCGTGGGCCGCGAGCGCCGGAGCGCTGGCTTTCACGATCTGGACAGTCTCGGGGGAGAGTGGTTTCGGCATGATTTTTTCCTTTCGGTGGGACGTATCAGTGGGGGCAGGTTGGTGATCCTGGAAATGCAGCCGGCAATTCACCGGGCCCGGTGATCGGGAACTGTGTCCCAATCTCTCGCGGCCGCGAATCCCGCGCTCAAAATCCTGTTAATGCGGACTTCGCCCTGGAAGCATTCGACGATCATCCTGATCTCAGCTCCGGCTACCGTTCGCGCGTTCATCGCAAATGACCCTTAAAGATGTATCTGAAATGCATCTATTCGCTTGCGATCAAAGATGCTAATCAAATGCATGTTTTTTGAACGGACTTTTTGACGCAGATCCCGCGATGAGGCTCACGAAATACACCGACTATGCGATGCGCCTGATGATCTATCTGGGCTCCCAGCCCACTGGGCTCAGCTCCATCCGGGAGATATCCGATACCTTCTCGGTCTCGCAGAACCATATGATGAAAGTGGTTCAAGACCTCGCGAATGCGGGGTTTTTGGAGGCTGTACGCGGCCGGAACGGCGGTATCAGGCTCGCAAGGGCTGCGAACGAAATCAATCTCGGCGCTCTCCTCCGGCACACGGAGGAGTTGTCCGATCTGATCGATTGCCGAGGTTGCCGCATCGCGCCGGCCTGCAGCCTACCGTCCGTCCTTTCGGAAGCGACGGCCGCCTTCGCCGCGGTCTTCGACAAGTACACGCTTGCGGATCTCGTCGAAAAACGCTCGACGCTCGGCGTGCTCCTGGGTTTCCGGGCAGCGTTGCCGGGCGAAGATTGCACCCTGTGACGAAGGGATTGGCGGCCCGTGCGCGTTAGGTCGCCAGTCGCTCGAGGAATAATAACGCCCGGCACCCCAATGACTCGCCGCGGCCTGCTACTTCACGTCCGATTTGAGGTTGCGCCGCTTTGCCGGGGGCGAACCTGGCCGTGGCCGGAGCCCGCCTGAGCATCAGATCGGCAGCAGCGCGTCCGGCTTGACGTCGCCGACCGAGGCGTAGGTGTGCGTCTCCCTGACGCCGGGCAGGGGCAAAATCACCCGTTCGAGAAAATCCTGGAACAGCGACATGTCGGCAATGCGCGCCTTCACCAGATAGTCGAAGCCGCCGATCACCATGTGGCATTCCAGAACTTCCGGCGCCTTTGCAACCGCGTCAGAGAAGCGCTCGAAGATATGCGGGGCGGTATGGTCGAGGCGCACCTGGATGAAGACGACGGTGCCCCGGCCGATCTTCTTCGGATCGAGGATCGCTCGCACGGCCTTCACGTAACCCTCGCGGAAGAGGCGCTTCACGCGCTGGCTCGTGCCCGTTGGCGACAGGCCGACACGCTCTGCCAGCTCCAGTGTGGTCCGCCGGCCATCTTCCTGCAGCAATCTCAACAAGGTGCGATCGATGGTGTCGAGGCCTGCAATTTCGTTCATCACGCTATTTGGTCCATAAAAGAGTGATAATCGCTTAGATTCACTGAAATCAGTGTATTTTGACGCGGCCCTTTGCGCAATACGGTGCTTCTGTCGAAGCCGCGGGTAAGGCTTCCGCAATGTGGAGAGACGGGCGTGCAAAGTGCTACGATAGGGGAGGGCGACCGCAGCCGGCGGCTGGCGATATGGGCAGGGGTGGCGGTCGTCGCAATCACCACCTTACAGTTCGTGGCTGCCCGGTTCAGTCTGCGCGAGCATCTGACCGCCGCCGACATCGTCACCTTGCGGTTCTCTGGCGCCGCCCTGGCCTTCCTGCCGGTGTTCCTCAGCGTTGGCTTGCCGAAGTTGATGCAGCTTGGCTGGCGCAAGGCAACCGTGCTGGCGCTGCTGACGGGGCTGCCCTATCCGCTGATCATCAACCAGGGACTTTCGCTGGCACCGGTCGCCCATGCGGCAGCACTCTCTCCCGCCGTAATCGTCTTCTTCTCGTTCCTGTTTTCCCGTCTCGTCTTCAAGGACAAGGCCTCCGGCACGCGCCTTGCTGGCGTTGCCACGGTCATTGCCGGCCTTTTGCTGTTCGTGCTCCAATCGGGCGTCGCCGACGCCGGGACATTGCGCGGTGATCTGTTGTTCGCCGTTTCGGGGTTGATGTTTGCCACCTTTGCGGTGCTGGTGCGGCTATGGTCCGTCGACGCCGTGACGGCGACGATCGCAGTGGTGTTCTTCTCCTGTCTTCCGTTGCCCTTGCTGCACATTCTGGCGCCCAGCGGGCTCGCTGCCGCCTCTTTCACCGAAATTGCCACGCAATTCGTCATCCAAGGCTTTCTCGCCGGGGCGCTCGCGAGCGTTCTCTACACCTATGTCATCCGTCAATTGGGTCCGCAGCCTGCGTCGCTGTTCATGCCGTGCGTTCCGGTAACGACGACCGCGGCGGGGGTCGTCGTTCTCGGTGAAGTTCCGACGCTGCTTCAGGTCGTTGCCATTGCCGTCATCACGTTCGGCATGATCTTCCCGATCCTGAAAAGGGCGTAGGCCGGGCCGGCGACCGGCCTATTTCTGCGCCTGCTCGGCCGGCATCGGTTTGACCGGTGCGCCCGGGAAAATTTTCTGCAGGTTTCCCGCGATTACCTGGTCGCCCTCCGAAACCCCTGACGTCAGGCCGATGAGGTCGCCGCTCGTCGGCCCGAGGGTGACGAGCCGCTGCTCGACCGTTTCCCCCTTGCCGACGACATAGATGTATTTGCCGAGCTGGCTCGAGCCGAGCGCCGTTTCCGGCACCATCAGCACGTTCGGCTCGTCGCGGATCTTCAGCCGGACGCGGACATATTGGCCGGGCAGCAGGGAAAGATCAGTATTGTCGATCGTCACGCGCGCCACCACCGTTCCGGTATTTCCCTCGACCGTGTTGTTGATGAAGGTGAGGTCGCCGCGATAGCGCGGTTCCTTGTCGCCAGGCAAAAGCACTTCCGCCTGCACTTTCCCCTTCGCCCGGGCCTTCTGGATGTCGGCGAGTTCTGTTTCGCTCGGGTTGAAGGAAACATAGATCGGCGAAAGCTGCACGAGGTTGTTGAGCGGTGTCCCGGCGGTGTTGCTGACAAGCGTTCCCTCCGGCGCCTGGTCGCGGCCGAGCCGGCCGGCAAAGGGCGCGTGGATTTCGGTGTAGTCGAAATTGATCTCGGCGGTGCGCACCGCCGCCCGCGACATCTCCAGTGCCGCTTCGGCCTGGTGCACAGCACTCTGGCGCTGATCGAAGCTGTCCTTATCGAGGTAACCCGTCGTGGCCAGTTCGTTGCCGCGGTTGAGATTGGAGCGGAGATAGGCGAGCGACGCCTGGTCGCGCTCGACCTGGGCCTTTGCCTGATCGAGCGCTGCCCGATAATCGCGCGGGTCGATCCGATAGAGCAGATCACCTTCCTTCACATCCGAACCGTCGGGCACCGCCTGCGACTCGATATAGCCCGTGATCTTGGCGCGGAGCGTCACGTTGCGGATCGCTTCGGTGCGTGCCGAATAGTCGAGATAGATCGGAATGGTTTTCTTGACGACCGAGGCGACGGGAACGGGCATAGCCTGTTGCGGCGGACCCACCGCCGCACCGGCGTCGCCGCCCTTCAGCTCGAAGCCGCCGTTCTTGTAGTGATAGGCCGCAGCAAGGGCGGCGACCACGACCGCTGCGGCAAGGACCAGTCTCGAACCACGCATGTCAGGCTCCAATTCCTATTCCGCCGCCTCCGGCTCGTGACGCTGGCCGATCGGCTGCGAGGACGTGCCTTCGCGCCATTTTTCGATGACCGCGTAGAAGACCGGGACGAAAATGAGTGTGAGGATCGTCGCCGCCAGCATGCCGCCGAAGACGGTGGTGCCGATTGACTGGCGGCTGGCAGCACCTGCGCCCCTGGCATACATCAGCGGCAGCACGCCGAGAATGAAGGCGAAGGCCGTCATCAGGATCGGCCGCAGCCGGAGACGCGCCGCTTCCGCGGCGGCTGCGACGACGTCGAGCCCTTCCTCGCGTCGGCGTCTTGCGAACTCGACGATCAGGATGGCGTTCTTGGCGGCAAGTCCGACCAGCATCACGAAACCGATCTGCGAATAGACGTCGATCTGCATACCGCGCAGCCACAGCGCCGAGAGCGCGCCCAAAAGCGCGAGCGGCACTGACAACAGCACCATGAAAGGCATCGACCAGCTTTCATACTGGGCGGCCAGGATCAGGAAGCAGAAGACGAGGGCGAGCGCAAAGACGAGCGCGGCGATCGAGCCTGCCCGGATCTCCTGATAAGTAATGCCGGTCCACTCGAATGTGTAGTCCCTGGGCAGCGTCGTTTTTGCCACCCGCTCCATCGCCGCCACCGCCTGGCTCGAGCTGAAGCCGGGTGCTGCCGCACCGTTGATCAGCGCCGAGGGGTAATTGTTGTAGTGGGTGATGGTCTCCGGGCCGACCGTCGGCTTGAAGGTTCCTAGCGTATTGAGCGGCACCATTTCCCCCTCAGTGTTGCGCACGTAGAGACGAGAGAGATCGGTGGCCGAGGCGCGTGCGCCCTGATCGGCCTGCAGCGTCACGCGGAAGGTGCGGCCGAAGATGTTGAAGTCGTTGACATAGAGCGAGCCGAAATAGATCTGCAGCGTGCTGAAGATATCCGGAAGGCTCAGGCCCAGCAGCTTTGCCTTGTCGCGGTCGAGGTCATAGTTGAACTGTGGGCTCGAGGTGCTGAAGGTGGTGAACAGCTGGTAGGGATTGATTTCCGGCTGCTTGCGCGCCTCGGCGATCAGCGCCTGCGTCGCGTCGTTCAGCGCCTCGGCGCTGCGGCCGGCAAGGTTCTCCACCTGGAACTCGAAGCCACCGGTAGCACCTAGCCCCTGGATCGACGGCGGGTCGAAGGCGAGCACCAGCGCGTCCGGGATCTGCAGCAGTTGCGGCATCACCGCTTCACGCAGCGCCGAGGCGCCTTGTTCGGGCGGCCGCTCGTCCCATGGCTTCAATACGGCGAATTGCACGGCCGAGTTTGACTGGGCGGCGAAGGACAGGAAGTTGAAGCCGACGACCGAACCGACGAAATCGACGCCGGCGGTGCCGCGCAGGATCTCTTCGGATCGCCGCGCGACCGCCTCGGTGCGTTCGAGCGAGGCACCATCGGGCAACTGGATGACGACGAAGAAATAGCCCTGGTCCTCGACCGGCAGGAAGGTCGAGGGGATCCGCTGCCATAGCGCATATGTCGAGGCGATCGCGGCGAGGAAGACAGCAAACAGCGCCCAGCGCCAGCGCACGAGCCCGGCGACGCTGCGCGCATAACCGTGCGACAGGGCGTGAAAACCGCTGTTGAACCAGCGGAAGAGGGCAAAACGCGGCTCGCCGCGATAGCGTAGGAACGCGGCGCTCAGCGCCGGACTGAGGGTCAGCGAGTTGAAGGCGGAAAAAGCGACGGAGATCGCGACCGTCAGCGCAAACTGGTTGTAGAGGCTGCCGGCGACGCCCGGAATGAAGGCGACGGGGATGAAGACGGCCAGCAGCACCGCGGTCGTCGCGATGATCGGGCCGGTCACCTCCTGCATCGCCTTTTTGGTGGCCTCGAGCGGCGGCAGCCCGGCCTCCAGCTGGCGTTCGACGTTCTCGACGACGACGATCGCGTCGTCGACCACAAGCCCGATGGCAAGCACCATGCCGAGCAGGCTCAGCATGTTGAGCGAGAAGCCGAAGAGATACATGACGACCAGCGTCGCGATCAACGAAACCGGAATGGCGATCGTAGGGATGATCGTCGTGCGCAGGTTTTGCAGGAAGATGAAGACGACGAAGACGACGAGGGCGAGCGCCTCGAGCAGCGTGAACACGACATCCTTCATCGCCGCCGAGACGAAACGCGTGGTGTCGTAGAACATGTGGTAGGCGATGCCCGCGGGGAAGCGCTGCGACAGCTCGTCCATCTTCGCCTGCACGCGGGCCTGCAGGTCGAGCGCGTTGGAGCCCGGTGCCTGGAAGACGGCAAGCACGACGCTTTCCTTGCCGTTGAAGGTGACCGACGAGGAATAGAGCAGCGCGCCGAGCTCGATGCGCGCCACATCGCGCAGCCGCGTCGTTGCCCCCGTCGTCTGGTCGGCGCGCAGCACGATGTCGCCGAACTGGGACGGGTCGCTCAAGCGTCCGAGCGCGTTGATCTGCATCTCGAAGGGCGTGCCGGCCGGTGCCGGCGATTGCCCGATCTTGCCGCCGGCGACCTGGATGTTCTGCTCGGCAATGACGTTCTGGACGTCGACGGCGGTAATGCCGAGATTGGCCATGCGATCCGGATCGAGCCAGACGCGCATCGAATAGCGGCGCTCGCCGAAAAGCTGGACGTCGCCAACGCCCGGCAGGCGTTTGAGTGGATCGAGGATCTGCAGGTAGGCGTAGTTGCTGACCGCGGCGAAATCGACCGAATTGTCGGGCGAATCCAGGCTGACGAGCACGGTGAAGTTCGGGATCTGCTTGGCGATGGTCACGCCGGTCTGGTTGACGAGGGCCGGAAGCGAGGAGGCGGCCTGCGAGACGCGGTTCTGCACGTCGAGCGCGGCGACGTCGATCGGATAGCCGACCTCGAAGGAAATGATGATGCGCGACGAGCCGTCGTTCGAGCTGGTCGAGGTCATGTAGAGCATGCCGGGCACGCCGTTGATCTGCTGTTCGAGCGGCGTCGTCACCGTGTCGGCGACCACCTGGGCGCTGGCGCCCGGATAGTTGGCGGCAACGACGATCTGCGGCGGCGTGACGTCGGGAAATTGCGAAATCGGCAGCAGGAAATAGCAGATGCCGCCGGCGAGCGTCATGATGATGGCGATCGCCGATGCGAAGATCGGCCGGTGGATGAAGAAGTCGATCATGGGGCCGATCCTTTGGGAGCGCCACCATCGCAGCAGGCGGCGTGGCGGAAACTCGGCACCGGCACGCCCGCCGCGCGGACCTTGCGGTCAGCGACGGTCTCCCCAGCCTTCAGCCCATCCAGCATGCGCATCATAAGGCTCCAGCACGAGATCATGACGGGCCGATCCGGTCCTAATCACGACGACCAAATCACGAGCGTTATCGAATCTAAAAAGTCTCTGCGGTGTGCGCTCTGGCTAAAAGACGCCTGGCGACCGCGCTCACCGACACTGCGCATGAAATTTTTCTGCAGTTACCGCCGCCGTTTCCGGAAGAGGTCTTTGCCGCAAGCGGATGCTCCTCGATTTGCCACGGTGGCGAAAATGTTACTGGTCGGTAACATCGTCGCATGTTATCGACCAATGACAGGGCGTCAAGGGGCAAGATTTTCCGCGCCGTTCACGCCGGGCCACTGCGATGACAACGGATTTCTGCAAACCATCCCGTCGTTCGCCGCGCGATCGCATCGTCGAGGCGGCGCGTGATCTCTTTCGCCGCCGCGGCATTCGCGGAACCGGCGTCGATGCGATTGCCGATGCTGCCGAGAGCAACAAGATGACGCTCTACCGCCACTTCAGTTCGAAGGACGAGCTGATCGTCGAATGCCTGCGCCATGCGGGAATGGAGATGGATGGCTTCTGGCGCGAACTGGAAGACCAGCACCCGGGCGACGGTCTCGGTCAGCTCAGGGCCTGGGTCCGGCGTATCGCCGAGCACCTCGGCGAGGACAAGTGCCAATGCGAAATGATGAGCGCCGCCGTGCAGCTGACCGATGAGGATCACCCCGGCCGCGAGGTGATCCGCCTCTTCAAGGATGCGCAGCGCGACCGGGTCGTCGAGCTGTGCCGCCGGGCCGGCATCGCCGACGCAGAGCTGCTCGGCGACACGCTGCTGCTGCTGATCGATGGCGCGCGCGCCGCGCAGCAGAGCAGCGGCGCCGAAGGGCCAAGTGCTCGTTTCGCCGAGATCGCCGATGCGGCGATCCTGTCTTTTACCGGCAACAGGACCGCTTCCAAGTAGCGGCCGTTGCCTACCGCTGGGCTGGCCAGTCCGGGTGATGGCTGTCGATCACGAACACATGGGTGTGGCGGTGGCCGCTGCCGACGCGCGTCGCACCGGCAAGATGGGGGTGATCGCCCGCCAGCGCATGATGGGTGTGTTCGATTTCGTCCGGGTCGGGCGCGGGCCAGAGCCGGGCGGCCGCGGCGACAGCGCCGATGGCGATGAGGCCAAGCGCGATGAAGGTCGTGCCGAGCCCGGCGGTAGCGCCGAGCCAGCCGGCCAGCGGATAGGTGATCAGCCAGCAGGCATGCGAAAGGGCGAACTGCGCTGCAAAGAGCGCCGGCCGGTCTTCGGGCTGGGCGGAGCGGCGCAGCAACCGGCCGGACGGCGTCTGGGTCAGCGAGTAGCCGATACCGATGGCGAGCCACAGCGGCAGCAGCGAAGCGAAATTTGGAACGAGGGGCCCGATGAACAGGCCGGCGACGAGGATCGTCGCCCCGGAAAACATCGCGAAACGGTCAGGCGTCCTGTCGAGCAGGCGCGGCAGCATCAGCGCGGCAATCATCGAGCCGCAGCCAAAGGCGGCAAGCGCGATCGCCGTGTCGGTCTGGGTAAGGTCGAAGCCGGCCTGAACCAGCACCACCGTGTTGACGATGACCATCGAACCCGCCGCCGAGACCGCGAGATTGAGCGCGAGCAGGCCGCGCAGCCGTGGCGTCGAGAGATAAATGCGCAGACCCCGTGTCGTGCGGTCGTAGATACCGCGCCGTTCCGCAGCCTTCGGGCTTGGCAGCGCGACGGACACGACGAAGGCGGCCGAGGCGAGGAAGCCGATCACCGTGCCGGCAAACACGTCATGGAAACTGACGACGGTAAGCAGTGCCGCAGCGAGCATCGGGCTTGCGACGCTTTCGAGATCATAGGCAAGCCGCGAGAGCGACAGGGCGCGGGTGTATTCCTTTTCATCCGGCAGCACGTCGGGAATGGTCGCCTGGAAGGTGGGGGTAAAGGCGGCCGAGGCCGACTGCAGCACGAAGATCAGCACATAGACCTGCCAGATCTCGGTCACGAACGGCAGGAACAGCGCGACGGCGGCGCGCACCAGATCGAGGCTGACGAGCATGGCACGGCGTGGAAGCCGTTCGGCGAAGGCGGCGGCGATCGGCGCCACGCCGACATAGGCGATCATCTTGATCGCGAGCGCCGTCCCGAGCACCGCGCCCGCTTCGGCGCCGGCCAGATCATAGGCGAGAAGGCCAAGCGCGACGGTTGCGAGGCCGGTTCCGATCAGCGCGATCACCTGCGCCAGGAACAGGTGGCGATAGGTGCGGTTTGCGAGGATCTGCAGCATGATGATTGGGCCTCGCTCGGTGGCGGTTTGTGGCAGCGGATTTGCTGCTCAGAGGTATTTCGTGATCGCCTTGAACTCGTCGATGGAGTGGCGCTGCTCGTGCGGAAGCGCCCCGATCGTGTCTTCAAGGCAATGGTCCAGGTGATCCTGGATCAGGGTTCGCTTCGCCTGGCTGATCGCCTTCTCCACTGCGTGGAGCTGCTGGGCGATGTCGAGGCAGGAGCGGCCGCCTTCGATCATGGTGATGACGCTCTTCAGGTGCCCCTCCGCGCGTTTCAGCCGCTTGACGATCTCGGGATGGGTGTCGTGTCTGTGCTCGCTCATATCAATATCCTATCCCCCTGGATAGGATATTTCAAGGGAGTGATTTTCGATGGTTGCTGCGGTGTCCGAAGGCGGGCGTTGTGGCGCCATGTATCTGGTCTATCCGGATCCAGATGCGGCGGGACCGGGTGCCCAGCGCCTGGGCGAAATCATCAGGCACGAGGCACGCGCCTGGCGCAATAGTCGTCCGTCTGCGCGTCTTTCCGGAATGTGCCCGCCGTTGCTTTAGGCCAGCCTCTTCGAGAGGCCGCGCTCCATCACCACCCCGTGGTTCCAGCGAAAGACGGGTCTGAGGATAAAGGAAAGACGGACCATCCAGGGCTTCGTGACTGTCACGATCCAGTCATAGCGAACGCGGCAAGCGCTGCCTTCGCCTTGCAGGGTCCAGCGGCCGATGCCGTCGAGTTCGCCCAAGGCCCGGCCTTCGATGAAGAGAGGCGGCTCGACTTTGGTGGTCTCCATGTCGAAGACCAGTTCGTAGGGGAGTGCCGTCGACCAGCGCATGCGCCTGACGGCGCCGACACCATGTTCGTCCCCCTCGTTTAGCAGCGTAACCTGCTTCACCGATGGCCACCACTCGGGCCAGCGTTCCGGCGTGCTGAGTTCATGCCACACGTCTTCAAGCTGGGAGGCGATCGTCCATTCGGTGACGAGATGAAAGTTGGTCGACGACATCGCCGATCCCTCAACAGGCGGAACGCCTGAAGTATAACACGGCATGCGGACCTTGCGGCCCGCATGCGTCGTTTCACGCCGTCAGGCAGCGCGTGCAGCGGCGCCAAGCGGTTCCAGGTCGTCGAGCACCTTGTCGCCGTTGTAGACGGTCTCGTCGAGAATGCCTTCGCGCTTGGCGACGATCGTCGGCACGAGCGCCTGACCGGCGACGTTAACCGCCGTGCGGCCCATGTCGAGGATCGGGTCGATGGCGAGCAGCAGGCCGACCCCTTCGAGCGGCAGGCCGAGCGTCGAAAGCGTCAGCGTCAGCATGACAGTCGCGCCGGTGAGGCCGGCGGTTGCGGCAGAGCCGAGCACCGAGACGAAGACGATCAGCACATATTCCTGGATGCCGAGCGGCAGGCCGAAGAACTGCGCGATGAAGATCGCCGAGATGGCCGGGTAGATCGCGGCGCAGCCGTCCATCTTGGTGGTGGCGCCGAGCGGCACGGCGAAGGCGGCATATTCGCGCGGCACGCCGAGGCTCTTTTCGGTCACTGTTTCGGTAACGGGCAGGGTGCCGACGGAGGAGCGTGAAACGAAGGCGAGCTGGATCGCCGGCCAGGCGCCGGCAAAGAAGCGCGAGGGCCTCAGGCCGTGGCCGACGAGCAGCGCCGGGTAGACGACAAAGAGCACGATCGCAAGGCCGATATAGACGGCAGCGGTGTACCAGCCGAGCTGCGCCAGCGTTTCCCAGCCGTACTGGGCAACGGCGCGACCGAGCAGGCCGATCGTGCCGATCGGCGTCAGCCGGATAACCCACCAGAGGACCTTGCGCACAATCGCGAGAAGCGACTGGTTGAAGGCGAGGAACGGCTTGGCAGCATCGCCCACCTTCAGCGCCGCGGCGCCGACGGCGATCGAAACGACGAGGATCTGCAGCACGTTGAAATTGAGCGAGGTGTTCGCACCCGTGTCGGTGACCTTGGTGCTGGCTTCAAGGCCGAGCATGTTGGCGGGCACGAGGCCCTTCAGGAAATCGAGCCACGAGCCGGAATAGGAGGGGGCCTTGGCAGCTTCCTGCGAAACGGCCGAACCGATGCCCGGCTGGATGATCAGGCCGAGTGCGATGGCGATGACGACGGCGATGAGAGAGGTGATCGCGAACCAGAGCAGCGTCTGCCACACGAGCTTGGCGGCATTCTGCAGCGTCGCCAGGTTGGCGATCGAGGCGACGATGGCGGTAAAGACGAGCGGCGGCACGAGCGCACGCAGAAGCTGGACGAAGATCGAGCCGATCGTCTGCAGGGTGACCGTCAGCCAGTTGGCATTGCCGCTGGCATCGACGCCCATATTGCGGGCGATGAGGCCGAGCAGCAGGCCGATGACCATGGCCGCCAGGACTTGGAACCCGAAGGAAGCATAGATCGGCTTTGGTGAGGATTGGGTGGTTGCTTGGGACACGTCTTTCACTCTCATTGTGTGGCGGCGGCCACATTTTTAGGCAATGGCCGCCGCAAGTGCCCGAAAAATAGTCGAGTATTCTGGTCGAGATAAGAAAACCTTTGGCTCGAAAACTATTCCAAGTGGAATATTTTCCCGGATCAACCGCGCACTCTCGCTCCGGCCGGATTGCGCCTGAGGGCGGCGAAGCGGTCATCGATCTCTAAACCGGGCGAACTGACGAAAAACATTTCAATCCCGGCACGTCTCGTTGAAATCCTCTTTCTCTATAAAATTAGTGTATAATGTAACCTGTCTGTCGTGGCCGGAGTTCGCCGCGTGTTGCGGAGCGCCTTGTGCGCTTCGCCTTCGGCAGGGTGATCTCCTCGAGTTTAAAGCGAGAACAGGAGAGGATTGAGATGACACGCAAGATCCGGCTTGGAGCCTTTCTTCCCGGCGGCGGGCAGCATATTGCCGCCTGGCGCCACCCCGACCAGCCAGCCGACGGGGCGACCAGTTTCGAGTTTCACAAGCAGCTGGCGCTGACCGCCGAACGTGGTCTGTTCGATGCCTACTTTCTTGCCGACGGGCTGGCGATCGGCTTCGGTGGCGCGCGAGAGGGCGGCAATGCCCGTGTTGCCGGCTTCGAACCGGTGACCCTGTTTTCGGCGCTGGCGCCACTCACCACCCATCTCGGTTTCATAGCCACCTCGTCGACGACCTATGAGGAACCCTATACGACAGCGCGCAAGTTCGCGTCGCTCGACCTCATTTCCGGCGGTCGCGCCGGATGGAACGTGGTGACGACCACGGGTGATCCGACCGCCCAGAATTTCAACCGCGACACGCAGCTTCCGCATGCCGAGCGTTACCGGCGCGCCGCCGAGCATGTCGATGTGGTCAAGAAGCTCTGGGACAGTTTCGAGGACGATACCTTCATCCGCGACAAGCAAACGGGCGTCTTTTTCAATCCGGCGAAGTTGCACGACACGGATCACCGCGGCGAGCATTTCAAGGTCCGCGGTCCGCTCAACATATCGCGCTCGCCGCAGGGACATCCCGTCATCGTGCAGGCCGGCCAGTCCGATGATGGCAGGGGCCTTGCCGCCGCCACTGCGGAGGTGATCTTCACGGCGCACCAGCACATCGAAACGGCGCAGGAATTCTATCGCGATATCAAGGCCCGCGCCCGAGGCCTGGGCCGCAACCCGGACCACATCCTGGTCATGCCCGGTGTCTCGCCCTTCGTCGGCCGTACGGAAGCCGAGGCGCGGGAGAAATACGAACGGCTGACCTCGCTCATCGTCGAGGAGGACGGCATCGGCCTGCTCAACGGCCTGACCGGCGGAACGCTCGATCTCCGTGGCTACGACCTCGACGGGCCGCTGCCGCCGGCGCCGCCGACCGAGGGCATGAAGAGCCGCCAGGCGCTGATCCGCCAGATCGCCGACGAGAACAACTTCACCATTCGCCAGCTCTACCAATGGATCGCGTCGGCGCGCGGCCACTACACGATTGTCGGTACGGCGGGGCAGATCGCCGATACCCTGCAGGAATGGTTCGAGAACGAAGCCGCCGATGGCTTCAACATCCTGCCGCCATGGTTCCCGACGGCGCTCGACGACTTCGTCGAGCTGGTGATCCCGGAATTGCAGCGTCGCGGCCTGTTCCGCACCGCCTACGAGGGCAGGACGCTGCGCGAAAACCTCGGCCTGCCCGTACCCGTCAACCGCTGGACTGCCGCCCGGTCGGTCGTTCAAGCAGCGGAGTGAGGTGTTGCCATGTCCTATGAAACCATCAACCCCTCGCTTGCGGCAGGCTTTGCAACGGCGCGCCGTGAGGCTCTGGCCAAGAGTTCCACTTCGCCCGCCGCGCATTCCCGGCCGAACTCCGTGCCGCGCTGGCGCCGCCTGCTCGGCGCAATCGTCGCCCGCTACGGCCTCGTGCTTGCGTTTCTGGCCTTCTGGCAGGTTGCAAGCACCGTGGGCTGGGTCAACGCGGCGGTGTTTCCGCCGCTCGACGTGATCCTGTCGGCCCTTTGGGACGGTATCGCCGGCGGCGCGCTGCTCGACGACATCGCCATCAGCCTGCAGCGGTCGGGCATTGCCTTTGCAGCCGCCGTCGCGGTGGGAATCCCGCTCGGGCTGTTCATGGGCCAGGTCCGGCTTGTCGAACAGGCACTCGACCCCGTCCTGCAGCTTTTCCGCCAGACCTCGGCCCTGGCGCTCTACCCGGTCTTCATTCTGCTGCTCGGTCTCGGCGAAACGTCGAAGGTCTTCGTGATCTTCTGGGCGACGCTCTTTCCGATCCTCCTGTCGACGATCGGTGGGGTCAAGGAGGTCGACAGGAAGCTGATCGAGATGGCTCGCACCTACGGCGCCGGCTCGCTCGCCGTCTTCCGCCGCGTGGTTCTGCCGGCCTCCGTGCCTGCGATCTTCGTCGGCCTCAGGCTCTCGGCCACGACCGCGTTGCTGCTTCTGATCGCTGCCGAAATGATCGGAGCGAACAAGGGCATCGGCTTCCAGGTGATGAACGCCCAATACAACTTCCAGATCCCGCTGATGTTTGCATCGATCCTGCTGCTTGCCCTGCTCGGTCTCGCCGCCAATGCGCTGCTCGTTCTCATCCAACGCAATCTCTGCCGCTGGTCTGCGCCGAACGCCTGACCGCCTTACCAGTTCCCCTTCGAAAGGATATCGAGATGACCTTCCACCCCCGCAATCTTCTTCTCTCGGCAGCCGTCACACTTGGCCTTGTTTCACCGGCGGCCGCTGCCGACGCGGTCACGCTTCGCTATCTCGCCAGCCAAGGCGGTCTGTCGGCACATGAACTCGCGCAGGAACTCGGCTATTTTGATGGAACCGGCATCACGATCGAGAGCGTCGGCTACGCCACCGGCGGCCCGGCATCACTGATCGCGCTGGCCTCCGGCGACGTCGAGATCGGCAGCGCGGCGACATCGGCCGTGCTGAACTCGATTATCAGCGGCAACGATTTCGTGGCCGCCTATCCCTCCAACGGCATCAATGACGAAGTGCAGTCGATTTTCTACGTGCTGGAAGACAGCCCGATCAAAAGCATCAAGGACATCGCCGGCAAGAGCATAGCGGTGAACACGCTCGGTGCGCACCTCGACTATACGATCCGCGAGGCCTTGCACTCTGTCGGCCTGCCGACAGATGCCGCCAACCAGGTGGTCGTGCCCGGTCCGCAACTGGAACAGGTCCTGCGCTCCGGCCAGGTGGATATCTCGGCCTTCGGCTATTGGCAGACGACCTTCGAGGGCGTGGCTCGTAAGAATGGTGGTCTGCGCGCGATCTTCGACGACACCGACGTGCTCGGCGAGATCGCCGGCGGCTTCGTCGTGCTCAGACGCGACTTCGTGAAGGAGCATCCGGAGGCGGCAAAGACCTTCGTGCTGCAGTCGGCCCGCGCGCTCGACTATGCCCGCGAACATCCGCAGGAAACAAAGGAAATCCTTGCCAAGGCCCTGAAGGCCCGCGGGGAAAATCCTGAGATCGCCCAGTACTTCCGCGGCTATGGGGTGCGGGCCGGTGGCCTGCCGGTCGAGCGTGACCTCCAATTCTGGATCGACGTGCTGGTGCGCGAAGGCAAGCTCAAGCAGGGCCAACTGGCGCCAAAGGACGTTCTCTTGGCCGTCGACGGCGCAACGGCCAGCAACTGAGGACGTTCCATGAGCGTTACCCAGAACCCTCGCCGGGGAGAGGTGACGATCCGTCACCTCTCCAAGTCCTACCGCCTGAACGGCACGCCCTTGCCTGTGCTTCGGGATATCAACCTTAATATCCGCTCCGGCGAGACGCTCGCTATCGTCGGCGCCAGCGGTTCGGGCAAGACGACCCTGCTTCGGGTGCTGGCGGGTCTTGAGGATCCGGATGCCGGAGAGGTGCTGATCGACGGAAAGCTGACGAGAGGTGTCGGCACCGACCGTGCCGTGATCTTCCAGGAGCCGCGGCTCCTGCCCTGGCTGACGGTGCTCGACAATGTCGGCTTCGGGCTGGAGACGCGTGGTCTTTCCCGTGGGCAGGCACGAGACCGGGCGCGGCGCTACGTGCAACTGGTCGGCCTGCAACAGTTCGAAGACGCCTATCCGCGGCAATTGTCGGGCGGTATGGCGCAACGCGTCGGCATTGCCCGGGCGCTTGCGGTCCAGCCGGAAATCCTGCTGCTCGACGAGCCGCTGGGCGCGCTGGACGCCATGACCAAGATCAGCATGCAGCAGGAGTTGGCGCGGATCTGGCGCGACGAGGACGTGACAACCGTGCTCGTCACCCATGATCTCGAGGAGGCGATCTATCTCGCCGACCGTATCCTCATCCTGCCGCGCGAAAAGGGCGGCGAACCTCGGCTGATCGAGATCGACCTGCCGCGGCCGCGCGACCGCAGCGCCAGCGCCTTCGTGCGCCAGCGCGAGGAACTGCTCGGCATCTTCGGACTGCACTAAGGTCGCGTGCGGAACGGTTGCAGCGATTACGCGTTATTCTCTCTCGACGTTCGCATCCACCGGGGGCGATGCTGCCAGATGGTCGGATGCTCAGCCGAGACAGGAGCAACGCCATGAAGCTTTCGAACGGAATGTCATTCGCCGCAATCGTTTTTGCCCTTGGCACGGCAACACCGGCGCTCGCCAACGGCTTCTACACCGGCATCGATCCGCACAATCCGCCGGGCACCCAGAACCGGGTGCTCTACGGGCAACCCTACTATGTCGAACCCGCGCCCGGCCCGGTCTATGTCGAGCCTGTAGAGCCGCAAGTCTATGTCGATCCGATGCCGACTGGCAGCATCTATGTCGATCCGTATGTCGATCCGGCGCCGGGTTATGTCTACCGCCCGCCGGCCCGCACGCTGGGTGATGCCCGCCAGCGCTATACGGGCGAGTATCAGAGCGGCGGACAGGGCGACTACTATCTGGGCGTCGCGCATCCGCCGCAGGTTCCCTGAAGAACCGGCTAAGCGAAGGGGCGCGGCCGTACCTCCGCGCTCCCTGATTCGGCCGGGTGCCTGAATTCAGATGCCTGGAGTTTGAGGCGTCGCCTGTCGCTAGCGCCAACCAAGTGCCGGCGCGACATGCTTGAGGATCGCCTCGATCACATGGGCGTTGTACTCGACGCCAAGCTGGTTCGGGACCGTCAGGAGCAGCGTGTCGGCCTCGGCAATCGCCTCGTCCTTTGCCAGTTGCTCGACCAGCACGTCGGGTGCTGCGGCGTAGCTGCGCCCGAAAATCGCCCGCGTCTTGTCGTCGATGAAACCGATCTGGTCTTCCTGCTTGTTTCCGCCGCCGAAATACATGCGGTCGCGATCGTCCACCAACGCAAAGATGCTGCGGCTGACCGAGACGCGCGGCTCGCGCATGTGCCCCGCCGCCTTCCAGGCTTCCCGGTAGGCGCGGATCTGGTCGGCCTGCTGGACATGGAACGGCAGCCCGGTCTCGTCATCCTTCAGCGTCGAGCTCTGCAAGTTCATGCCGAGCTTGGCGGCCCAGACGGCCGTGGCGTTCGAGCTTGCGCCCCACCAGATGCGTTCTCTGAGGCTCGCGGAATGCGGCTCGAGGCGCAGCAGGCCGGGAGGATTGGGGAACATCGGCCGCGGATTGGGTTCGGCGAAGCCGTCGCCGCGCAGGACGTCGAGCAGCACTTCCGCGTGCCTTCTTGCCATGTCGCTCTCAGTCTCGCCCTCGGACGGCTGGTAGCCGAAGTGGCGCCAGCCATCGATCACCTGTTCCGGCGAGCCGCGGCTGATGCCGAGCTGCAGCCGACCACCGGCGATGAGGTCGGCCGCACCCGCATCCTCGGCCATGTAGAGCGGGTTCTCGTAGCGCATGTCGATGACGGCGGTGCCGATCTCGATCCGGCTCGTCTTTGCACCGACCGCCGCCAGAAGCGGAAACGGCGAGGCGAGCTGGCGGGCGAAGTGATGAACGCGGAAATAGGCGCCGTCTGCGCCGAGTTCTTCGGCCGCAACGGCGAGATCGATCGATTGCAGCAGGGCGTCGCCCGCCGATCGCGTCTGCGACTGCGGCGAGGGCGTCCAGTGCCCGAAGGAAAGAAAACCGATCTTCTTCATGGCCGTGCCGCCTCCTCGATGGAACCAGCCGCTTCCATGGCATAATTCGGTTTCCGGATACAGCCGGTGTCCGGTGACTTCGCCGTGAACGGCGGCGCGTGGGGATGCGCTCGCACCGCCGTCCTCAAGTCTTTCATCGCACCTGCAGGCGCGCTTTCATATTCGGGTGAAAGCGGCAGGTATAGTCGAAGGTTCCGGCCTTGGTGACGGTGAGTGTCGCCATCTTTTTCGGTGGTATCACCACGTCGAAATCACCCTCGGCCGTTGCCGTGTGCGCCATGACGTCCTTGTTGTCCCACTCGATCACGTCGCCGACGGCGGCGCTGATTTCGGCGGGCGAAAACACGAGCTTTTCGATCGTCACCCGGATGGTCTCCGCCCACGCCGATGGCGCAGCCAGCATCAGAGCCAGGCCGGAAATGGCGCCAAGGCTTCGCTTCCGCATCATCGCGCGGCCTACTTCATCATCCCGGCGACATGCTCGGCATGTTGCTGGTGCCCCTGGAACAGCTTGAGCCCGGTCTCCAGCAGGTCCTTGAGCTCGGCATTCTTCGCGGAGGGAATAAGCAGGGTTTCAAGCGCGCCATTGACCTGCTTGTGGTAGGCCACCTCGTTGGCGACATAGGCCTTGTCGAAGTCGGCGCCGCTCAGCTTCGCCAGCTTTTCACGCTCTTGCGTAGCCGCTTTCGTCAGCGCGCGGCTGGTGTCGTTGTCTTCGGGCGTCACCTTGAGCTTCTTGACGAGATCGAGGGCCTGCTTGTTCACGGCCTCGTGGTCGCGCAGCATGTCGTTGGCAAAGCCGATGACCTCCTTGTCCTTCGAGATTTTCAGGGCCTGCTTGGCGGCCTCGATATCGATGACGCCGGCGGTATAGGCGATATGGGCGATTTGCGGATCTGTGACCTTCGTGTCGGCTGCATGGGTAGCGCCACTGATGAGACAGGCGACGGCGAGGGCTGAAGTGAAACGGGCATACATCGGGAACTCCTTTTCCGGCCGCAAGTGGCACCGGTCTTGATGGATGACACCCGTTGGATGCGCGCCGCAGTCAAAGGTTCCCGAAAATGTCAGCCTGATAGCCCGAGCCGGTGCATGACCGCCTCCGTCAATCGCGCGCAGCGACGTCCAGCGAAGGGAAAGGCATTCAGGAGCACCGGCCCGACCTGGCGATCGATCTGCTGACGGACGAGCTGACGAGCCCGGTAGAGGCGGCTCCTGACCGTCTTTGGGTTGATGCTGAGGAGGGCGGCGGTTTCTTCGACGCTCATCGCTTCGATGACGCGGGCGGTAAAGACCAGGCGGAAGGCTTCCGGCAAAGCGTCGGCGGCCTCTTCCACCAGCCGAAGGATCTGACGCTGCGCGAGGCTGCGTTCCGGATCGTCGGCGTTCGCAGCATTGGGAAAGGGTACGATCTCGGCGCCGGCGTTGTCCGTCGGAAGCGGAACCTCCCGTCGCGTCGCCGACCGGCGCAGGCGTCCGAGCGCCTCGTTCAACACGACCCGATGCAGCCAGGTGGCGAGGCTGGCATCGCCACGAAACGTTTCGAGGTGTTCGAACGCGCGCAGATAGGCTTCCTGCACCACATCCTCGGCGATGCTGTCGTTGCGCACGACGGCGCGCGCGATGCGAAAAAGCCGCTGGTTGTGCCTTGTCATGATGATCCGGAAGGCTTCCGGATCCCTCGCAAGCGCACGCTCGACGAGAGTCTCGTCCGTCAAATGGTCCGCTTCCGCCGTGGCGGGTTTTGTCTGCACGGCATCCTTCATCATCCACCTCCAAACCACCGTTTGATGCGGATCGGGCAAAAACGTTCCCGAGAAAACATACGCCGCGTTAGCGGCAACCGAAATAGGGGCAGGGGCGTGCTTCCAGTCGCGAGGGTGTCTCTACGAAGCGGCATTTCGCGTGTTTTCGCCAGCGGAAGTTGGGTCTTGGGGCGCTGTTCGCGCAGCGGTATTGGCAAGCCCTCTTTTTTTCTCTGGCCAGGGAACTGGGGTTCCCTCTGGCGAGTTTGAGGATCGGCGACCCCGGTGTGCAGGGGCGCGTATCGCGGTCGCATCTTCGCACTAGGAGAGACGACGATGAAGCATCAAACAATAGAACAGTTGCAGGCGCTCGCCGAAATTCGTCCCGATCCCGTCATGACGAGAACGGAACGGCTTCAGCGTTGGGCCGAACTCTTGGAAAGCAATCCCGATCGCCGGCTTGGCACGCTTTCCGGTACTGAACGTGCGACTGCTGCCGTGCGTCAGGCCATGCAGGTCAACGGTTCGCCCATGACCGTCGCCTTCGAGGATACGCAATTGCGCCTCGCGGGGCTCGCAGACGACAGCTACGGCGAAGCAAAACGCTTTTTCGAAATATCGGATCATCAGCTGCACGACATCGTCTGCGACTGCAATTTCGGTAGTTCGGTGCGGGCTGCCTATGCCGCCCGTCGGGTTCGCGCGGCCATTGGTCTCTGGCCGCGTCTGAAGGCGCTCTTTAGCTGAGGGCTGAGCCCATCGGCCAGCCTCGGGGGAAGCCAGGGCGCCAGCCGGAAGCTTCCCTAACCTCCTGTTTCTTGTGAGCGGCGCGGCCTCGCTTTCGCGCCGGGTAAGGATATTGCGCCCGGCTGGGTGGCAAACCTGGTTTTGTTCAGCCCGAACCGATGCGCACCGCGTCGCAACGGACACAGTGTGGTCGTCGCGCGGCAAGGCGCAAACCTAGCCCGAGGGAGTATATCGCGATCCTCCCCACTTGCAGCATCATCCCCTCAACGCCGGTGCCGCGCGGCTCGCCGGGGGTGGAGGGATGCAGCCGCGGGAGGAGGATTTCATGACATTGGCAGCAGTAACCCGGGCTCTGGGTGCAACGTCCGCGCTGGCGATCCTGGTCGGCACGGCGCAGCCGGTTTGGGCCGCACCCGATCTGATCGTGCTCAACGGCGACGTGCGCACGGTGGACCAGGGCAAGCCGAAGGCACAGGCCTTCGCAATCGAGAACGGCAAGTTCACCGCAGTCGGCAGCAACGACGAGATCAAGGCACTGGCCGATGCCGAGACCAAGGTGATCGACGCCGGCGGCAAGACCGTGACCCCTGGCTTCATCGACGGGCATACGCACCTCACATCTGGTATGGACATGGTGACCGGTGTCGACCTCTCCTACATCCCGGACAAGAAGACCTGGCTCGAAAAGATCAAGGAAGCCGATCAGCGCCTGCCGACGGGCGTCTGGCTGATGGGCGGCGGCTGGGACTACACGCTCGGTGAGGGCAAGCTGCCGACAAAGGAAGACCTCGACGCCGTGGTGCCGGATCGCGTGGTGGTCCTGCGAGATATCGATTTCCATTCCGTCTGGGTCAATTCCAAGGCGCTCGAAGTGGGCGGCGTTACCGCGAAGTCGGAAGTCGAAGAGGGCGGGCAGGTGCTCTTGAACGACAAGGGCGAGCCGAGCGGCATCCTGCTCGAAAAGGCCGGCGACCTCGTCGAGAAGCATCGTCCGGTGGCGACCGACAGCGAGCGGCGGGCAGCGCTGCTTGAGACGATGAAGTTTGCCAACAGCCTGGGGATCACGGGCGTCAACGACATGTCGGATCTCGCCGCCGTGCACGACTATGCCGCGATCCTCTCGGAAAAGAAGATGCCGCTTCGCGTCTGGTACGGCTTCTTCGAAGGAGATCCGAAGAAGATTGCCGCAGCGGTCAAGGATCGCGACGAGGTCGACAAAGCGGCCGCCGGTTCCGGCGAGCAGGAGGTAAAGGGGCCGATGCTCAAGCTCGGCTACACCAAGTCGGTGATCGACGGGGTGCTCTCGACCCGCACCGCCTATATGCATGAGGACTATTCCGACCAGCACGGCTGGAAAGGCAAACCCTTCGAGACCAAGGAGCAGCTGGCGGCGGCAATCAAGGCCTCCAACGAAAACGGCTTCCCGACGGCGGTGCATGCGATCGGCGATGGCGGCGTCAGCCTCGTTCTCGACGCTTTCGCCGAAGCCTCCGTGCCGCGGCCGCAGCCGAACCGTATCGAGCATATCGAGGTGGTCGAGACCAAGGACATCCAGCGCTTCAAGGATCTCGGTGTCGTCGCCTCGATGCAGCCGAACCATGCGACCGGCACGATCGGTAAGTACATCACCGAACGCATCGGTACCGATCGCGAGCCGCGGGCCTATGTCTGGCATTCGATGCTCGACGCCGGCGTACCGCTGGTGTTCGGTTCGGACTGGCCGACATCGCCGCTGAGCCCGCTGACTCAGATCAACGATGCCGTCTTCCGCGAGAGCCCCTTTGGCTTGGGTGATGGTCCCTGGCACCCCGAGCAAGCGGTCACCTTCGACCAGGCCCTGCATGGTCTCACCCAGGCGGGTGCCGACATGACGCCTTGGGGCGGTGAGATCGGCTCGATTAGCGTCGGAAAGTGGGCGGATTTCGTCGTGATCGACGGCACTCTGTCCGATCCACTCGACCGTTCGATCCGCGAGCGCAAGGTGGAGGCGACCTATCTCGCCGGAAACGAGGTCTATCGCCGGCCCTGATCGGGGGCGGCAGCGTCCGTCTCCTACCGGTCGCCGTGCGAGGACACGTCGATCGGCAGCCTTCCCACCGATCCAGATCACGCTCGGCCGGCGCTACCAGCGCCGGCCGATTTGCCGTTCAGGGCCATGGTGCACTAGCTTAGTGCCTGAAAATTCATAATAATTGCGCTTCACTTTGGAGCTTATCAAGCTAAGGACGCGATGGAATGGCGTTGGACTCGTTGGACGTGCGGCTGCTGCGGATCTTCGTGACGATCGTGGAGGCGGGTGGTTTTGCGGCTGCACAGGGCGAGCTCAACCTGTCGCTCTCGACGATCTCCAACCATATCTCGGCGCTGGAAAGTCGCCTGGGTCTGATCCTTTGCCAGCGGGGCCGGTCCGGTTTCCGTCTTACCGAGGAGGGGCGTGCAGTCTACGAGGAGGCCAAGCGCCTGTTCGGCACGATCGACCAGTTCGATATCCGCATGAAGGGGCTGCAACACCGGCTGAACGGCACGCTTTCCGTTGGTCTGATCGACAACACCCTGTCCGACCCGGCCTCCCGTCTGACCCGCGTCTTTGCGCGGATGACGGATGAAGCGCCCGAGGTGGCGCTTTCGATCGTCACCCGACCGCCGCATGAACTGTTGCGCGACGTGATAACGGGCGAGCTCCACATCGCGATCGCGAGCTTCCCGCGCACGACGCTGGGGCTCGAATATGTCGATCTTTACGAGGAGACGCAGCGCTTCTATTGCGGGGCCGAGCACCCGCTGTTTTCCCGCGATGACAGCACGATCGAAATCGACGACATCCGGTCCTACAATCTGATCGGTCGCTCCTATTGGAATGCGCGCGACCTCAAGATCTTCTCGATCGCCAATCCGCGCGCGACGGTCAGCGACATGGAGGCGGAGGCGCGGCTGATCCTTTCCGGGCGCTATCTCGGCTATCTGCCCGATCATTTCGCCAGCCGCTATGTCAGCGAAGGGTTGCTGCGGCCGATCCGCCCGGATCTCTTCAGCTACAGGGCGCCTTTCCAGGCAGCCTTCGACAAATCGCGGGCGAAATCGGGGCTGGTGCCGTTTTTCGTCAAGCTGCTGACGAGCGAGTTCGGCGTCGCGCCCTCCGGCCGAAGCGCCTCGCGTCTGCGTGCCGGACGTTAGAACGCCGGGTCGCTGCTGCAGCCCGGCGTTCTGAAGGAACAGATTACGTGACCGGTTCTAGTCGAGCTCGAAGTTCTCTTTGTAGTCCTGCTTCAGGTGCTCCGGCTGGTTTTCCTTCTTCAGCATGCAATTGCCGACGACGAGGCGCTCGATCTCCGTTCCCATGAAGCAGCGATAGGCGTCTTCGGGATTGCAGACGATCGGCTCGCCACGCACGTTGAAGCTGGTGTTGACGAGCACCGGGCAGCCGGTGCGCGCCTTGAACCGGGTCAACAGCTCCCAGTAACGCGGGTTGGTCTCGCGGTGCACCGTCTGGATACGGGCGGAGTAGTCGACATGGGTCACCGCCGGTATTTCCGAGCGCGGCACGTTGAGCAGATCGATGCCGAACAGATTTTCCTGCGGGTGATTGGCGTGCAGGCGGCGGCTTTCCAGGACGTCGCCGACAAGCAGCATGTAAGGGCTGTCCGTGTCGATATCGAACCAGTCCGACAGGTCTTCACGCCGGATCGACGGAGCGAAGGGGCGGAAGCTCTCGCGGTACTTGACCTTGAGATTGAGCATCTTCTGCATCGTCGGCGAACGGGCGTCGCCGAGGATCGACCGTCCGCCGAGAGCCCGCGGTCCGAATTCCATCCGCCCCTGCATCCAGCCGACCGCTTTTTCCTCGGTCAGCGCCGAGACCGTGGAGGAGGTGATCTCCTCGTCCGAGAGGACCTCGAAGTTCGCCCCGGCGTTGGCAAGCCGCTGCTCGACTTCACCTTGCGCGAAGGCCGGTCCCAGATAGCCGCCCGACATGGAATCGCTGTCTTTCACGACACGCGCGCTTCCAAGATATTCGTGCCAGACCGAGAGGGCCGCCCCAAGGGCGCCGCCCGCATCGCCTGCGGCGGGCTGGATCCAGATATCGTCGAAGATCCCGGCCTTCAGCAACTTGCCGTTCGCCACGCAGTTGAGCGCGACGCCACCGGCAAGGCAGAGGTTCTTTTCGCCTGTCTGGCGCCGGGCATAGCGGGCGAGCCGCATGACCGCCTCTTCGGTCACGACCTGCACGGAGGCCGCAAGGTCCATCTCGCGTTGGGTCAGCGGCGATTCCGGCTTGCGGGGTTCGCCTCCGAAGAGGTCGTGAAAGGCCGGCGAGGTCATCTTCAGGCCCGTGCAATAACCGAAATAGTGCTGGTCCAGACGGAAGGAGCCGTCGTCCTTGAGATCGATCAGGTTGTCGAGGATCGTCTGCGCAAAACGCGGCCGCCCGTAGGGCGCAAGCCCCATCACCTTGTACTCGCCCGAATTGACCTTGAAGCCCGTGTAATAGGTAAAGGCCGAATAAAGCAGGCCAAGGGAGTGCGGGAAATGCAGCTCCTTCAGGAAGTCGAGGCGATTGTCATGGCCATGGGCAAGCGATGTGGTGCACCACTCGCCGACGCCGTCCATGGTGAGGACTGCGGCTGAGGCGAAGGGCGAGGGAAAGAAGGCGCTCGCTGCATGGGACTGGTGGTGCTCGGTGAAAAGCAGCGAGCCATCCCATTCCTTCTTGCCGACAAGCTTGCCGAGATCCTTGCGCAGCATCTTCTTCTGGAAGAGCTTTTCCTTGATCCAGACCGGCATCGCCACGCGAAACGAACTGAAGCCGTGCGGCACTGTCGCAAGATAGGTCTCGACAAGCCGCTCGAACTTCAGGAACGGCTTTTCGTAGAAGACGACATGGTCGATGTCGTTCATGGTGCAGCCTGCTTCCGACAAGCAGTACTCTATTGCCCGCGCCGGAAAATCGGGGTCGTGTTTCCGGCGCGTAAAGCGCTCTTCCTGTGCAGCGGCTACGATGCGCCCGTCTTCGACGAGCGCGGCCGCGCTATCGTGGTAAAAGGCCGAGATACCGAGGATACGCACGATGGTGCCGCCTAGAACAGCGTATAGATGAAGGGGGCGACGGCCGTTCCCTGCGTCAGTACCACCAGGGTTCCGAAGATGGTCGTCATGACCAGGATCGGCAGCAACCAGTATTTCTTCCGGTTGCCCATGTAAGACAGGAGTTCCCTAGCAAGGTCCATTTTCGTGTCCTCTGTCCGATACAATAAGGGATAGGTTCTTCAAAATTCAGAACTGGTTTTTCATCGTTGCCTGGGCTGCTTCGCCCTGCGGCTTGTCGATCCAGTAGGTCTTGGCGTTCTTGTCGAACTGTTCGGTCAGCGCGTCATTGCCGCGAAGCCTGAGATAAATGCCGATCGGCACGAAGGTCGTGACGTAGATCAGGAACATCACGACCGGATTGACGATCTTGAACAGCACAAGGCCGAGCCGCATCCAGAGATGGTTGGCGCGTGTCAGGGTCGAAGGCGCGATCAGGGCCAGCACGACCAGAACCACGCCGATCAGGGCGAGCACAGCCGTTACGGTCGTAATCTCGGAAGCCCGCCACCATTTCACGAGCGCGATCAGGGTAAGGATGCCACCGACGGTGTAGCCGAAACTTCTGTTCGACGGTCCTTCCGGGGGCTTCTCGTTCAGTGGTCCGTGAGAAATGCTCATTGCTATCCACCTCAAAGCGGTTAGCTAAAAAACGCACAATTTTCATTGTGCCGACGAATGAAAAACTCTTTAGTCATTTATATTGGGAGAATATGAGCGGCAAATACTGGGGTAGGTCAATATGCCAATGGATATAGAGGATCATATCCGGCTTACGATTCTTGGCGCGATCTTCTGATACTCGGGTTGATGCCCGCCGGTCGGCCCTGTTCCAGGGCTTGCCTGCAGCAGTGCAAGGTTCGTGTGGTCCGGGCGCGCGTGCGTAACCTTGGCTATACTGGTGGCGAATGCATTTGAGCGCTGGAAGAGACGAGCGTATGCTGGCGACACTTGAATATGCTGATTGCAGCGGCTGCCAGGGCCGTGCCGTCCTCGTCGTCGAAGATGCGGTCGGCGACGGTCGGTGGCCGCGATTTGATTTATTCTCGCTCGTCACGCGCAGGGTTGTTTTCAAAGGGGCGGCGCAGAGCGGAGACTTGGCATGAAGCTAGAGCCGTCAAACCGTTTCAGCGCCCGCCGCGTGAGCCCGACGGCGGCCGCTCCACCACACGGTGCCGGCGCGCCGATGGATCTGGACCAGGCGTCCGGCCGCAAGGTCTGGACGAACACCTTCCGAGCTCGTTCCGACAAGGTGATCGCCGTCGGGCGCATTCTGCTGGCGCTCGGCAGCGTCTGGATCGCCTGGCTCGATTCCGTTCACGTGCCGCTGCCGCCAGAGCCCATCTACTTCCTGCTGATCGGCTATCTCTTCTATGCCATCGCGGCCGCCTTCCTCGTCTGGCGCACGGAGATTTCGCGCGTGCGCGGCACGCTGGTGCGTCACATCATCGATGTCGCGGCGTTTGCGATCTTCATGTCGATGACCGACGGCCCGGCAAGCCCGTTCTTCATGCTGATGCCGTTCACTTTGCTGTCCGCGACGCTGCACTGGCGCTGGCGCGGGGCGCTCTACACCGGTCTCGTCTGCCTGGCGGCCCTGCTCTACCTCGGTTACTTCGATGCCGGCGATATGCTCGATCCGGATGCCGATACGACGACGAACGCCTCGCGGATCCTCTTCATCTTCGTTGCGGCTGCGCTGCTCGTCTGGCTGGGCGCACACCAGGAGGCGGTCCGGGCCGAGCTTCTTCGGCTGGTGCAGCGAACACCGAGCCAGCCGCGGGGACGCGAGTGGCCGGCGCGCGCGGCCCTCGATTATGCCGCCCATGTCATGCTGGTTCCGCGGGCCCTCTTGTTGTGGACCGATGCGGAGGAGCCCTGGACCTATGCGGCCCTGTGGAACGAAGGCGAGCTCGAGGTCATGCAGATGCCGCCCGATGCCTTCGGTACCTGGACGGACGAAAAATTGCTGCGCAGCAGCCTGCTTGTCACCGAGGCCGCGCGTGGTCGCGTTCTCGTGCATATCGGCGAGGGGCGGTTTCATCAATGGTCGGATCCCGATCCCCCGATCTCGCCAGCGCTTGTGGAAGCTTTCAACATCAACGCCGCGGTCTCGACCTTCTTCCAGGTCGACGATCTGCAGGCGCGCCTCTTCGTTCTGGAGCCGCCTGCGCTCACGCTCGATGACGTGGCGATCGCGGAGATCATCGCCGACAGGATCAAGGCGCTGTTCGAACAGGCGATCCTGGTTAGACGCCTGAGTGACGAGGCGGCCGTCGACGAGCGCATCCGCATCGGCCGCGACCTGCACGACGGGGTGCTTCAGGCGCTTGCGGGCACAGCACTGCAGCTTCAGTCGCTGCGCAAGCTCAAGGATGCGGGGCCGGATGTGCTTGCTGAACGCCTCGAGGCCATCCAGGCGATGCTGCTCGAAGAACAGCGGGAGCTTCGCGGCTTCATCCGCGCGCTCGAGCCGGGTGGCAATCTCCAGGCTACCGGCGAAATGCAGCTCGAGCGTCAACTGGAAGCGGTGGCCGCACGGCTGCGGCAGCAATGGCAGATCGACGTCTCGATCGCCTTCGACCCGCCGTCCGGCATCGACCTGCCGCTGGCGCTGACCTACGAGCTTGCGCGCATGACGTCCGAAGCGACCGCCAACGCGGTCAGGCACGGCGGCGCGCAGAAGGTCAGGATCACGCTCAGCATCGACAACGGATCGATCGTGCTGACGATCGACGACGACGGGGTCGGCTTCGGTTATGGTGAGCGTCTTGACCATGCCGAGCTTGAACGAGAAAAAATCGGACCGCGGAGCCTGCGTGAACGGGCGGCAGCGCGTGGCGGAAAACTTGCGATCGAAAGGATAGCGGAATGGACTCGAGTGGTCGTCATGCTGCCAATGCCGCAATAGCGTTGCGCGCGGTCGTCGTCGACGATCATCTGATCGTGCTCGACGGGCTTCGCCGGCTGATCGAGACCGTGCCCGGCTGGGAGGTGGTGGCGACCTGCGAGCGTGCGACCGATGCGCTGCAGGTTCTGTCCGAGCGGGGCGCCGATATCGTCGTCGCAGATCTTCGCATGCCGCATATGGACGGGCTCGAATTCATACGCCGGGTGCGCAGCGCCCACCGACAGCAGATCGCGATCGTCATCCTGACGGCTGATATCGGTGACGATCAGGTTGCCGAAGCGATCCGGCTCGGAGTGAACGGCATCGTCCTCAAGGAACAGGCCCCGGACACCCTGCTCGACTGCATGAATGTCGTGGCCAGCGGCAAGACCTATTTCCAGGATCAGGCGCTGAAGTCCGCGATCGAGCGGATACGCGCGCAGGAGGCCGTTGAGACCCGGGGCGTCGACCTCCTGACACAGCGCGAGATCGAGGTCTCGCGGCTGGCGGCTTCGGGGATCCGCAGCAAGGAGATCGGTGCCCGGCTCGGCATATCGCCGGGCACGGTCAAGCTGCATCTCCACAGCATCTACAGCAAGCTCGGAATCTCGACGCGCGTCGAGCTGGCCAATCTGGCGAACCGGCTCCCGAAGAGCCCACTATGACGGCGTCGCCCGCGCTTGCAGGCCCCCTGCTTCTGGCCTGAGCCTCCCCTTTCGAAAACATCCAGCCCGCGACGAGACGCCGCGACCGGCGCTTTCTGCCGCAAGCGAACTGTAAGAAACAGGGCCGGAGTATATCCATCTGGATATATTCAGAACGAAAATCCTAGGATAGAGTTCGGAATTGTAAGGCGTCTCCGGCAGAGAAGTGAAACCTCCGAAGCTCATGTCGCTATATAACGAATAAGTTCATGTTTTCGTATTCTGAAGATATTGACGGTGTTCTTCTCTGTTCCGGAGAGCCACTATGCATGTTCAAAGTGTTATTGAAATAGCTGAAACAGACGGTCGGCTTCCGGTCGAGATAATCATAAAGGGTTATCGTTTGAGCCAGAAGCGGCTTACCGTCTTCGTTTTAAACGAGGTGACGCCGGCCGCGGTCAACCGGATCCTGGATCCCGTGGTGCCGACGTTGCCTCTTTTCATTCCTGGCGTGCTTTACGTCAAGATTTCGGATGATGCCCGCGTGCGGGAAGCGGTCGAGACGGCGGATGTCGTCTATGCCGCGACCAGCCTGTTTCGCGATCAGTTGACCGGCTACGGGACTTTGCCCGGGCTGCTTCGACCGATCGAGCTCCTGCGGCCGGATTCCTCCAAGCGCATCCGGCTCGCAGATACTGGCGAACACGCAGGCTCCGACGAACCGAAGCGTCCCTCCGTCGCAAAGACATCGAGGCGCACGACCACCTATCTCGCCAGCCTGGCACGGTCCTATTGGCGCGAGGCCGGAAGCGCCTGAACCGGGCGATGCGGCAATCATCCGAAATGCTTCAACACAGATCGCACAATCAAGGTGTCAGCTGACATGCCCCGAAAAGCCGAACGTCAGGATGCGCTCAACAACAACAATCCGACGGCGACGCCTGCGGATTTCATCGATCAGAACAAGCCTCAATCGAGCGGAATCCTGCAACGCATGCGCCGTTCGCGCAATTTCGGCGGTGTCATGGATGGGCTGATCATTCTCGTTTCGGGACTTGTCGCCATTCTGCTGTGCGAACTGCTGCTGCGTCTGGTGCCGAGCCTCCAGCTTCCGGTCGGCGAGGGCGAATATGTCTATTGCGGCGTGCCGCGGGGGCGGCATCAGTCGCACGCGCTCTACGGCTATACGGAAATACCGGGCAACAGCTACTTCGAGCGTTTCAGCCCGCTCGATCCTTGGAACCGCGTCCAGATCAACCGCGACGGTTTCCGCGACAATGCGACGGGCACGGGTTCGCCGGTGTTCGTCCTCGGCGATTCCATGGTGCGCGGCTCGCTCGTCAAGGAAAGCGAAACCTTCAGCTCGCTCCTGAACGCATGGCACCCGCAACTGCTGCTCAAGAACTACGGCACCGGCGGCTACGGCCAGCCGAACGAGATCCGGGTCTATGAGGACAAGGGCCACAGCATCCCTCATAACCTCGTCGTCGTCGGGCTCTCGCTCAGCACCGACCTTGAGGACAATGCCGAGCGTGCGGTTCTGACGCCCTCGTCCATCGATATCACGGTCGAGCCGGCCGGTAGCGGAACCAAGAAGCCCAGCCTCGCTTTGCAGGCACATCTGTACCTGTGGCAGAACAGCAAGCTCTACAACTGGTTCTACTCGACCCTGCTCAGACCCTATGTTGGCGACCGGGCGTCCCGGCGTGACATCGGCCATGCGATCGAGCTGACGCGGCGCCTGTTCGTCCGGCTTGCCGACGATGCCCGCGCCAACGGCGCCGAGCTGCTCGTCGTCATCCTCCCGGGCTGGGCGGAACTGGTTGGTCGCGACGACGGCCTGCAGCCGGAAAAGCAGCGCGAAATGATCAAGGCGCTCGCCGCTGCGACGCCCGGAGTGTACGTGGTCGATCCGACCGAAAAGCTCTCCGCCAACGATCCGATGAAAACCTATGGCATCGGCGACAAGCACCTTTCTCCGCTCGGACATTTTCTTGTGGCCGAGGCGATCGACCAGTGGCTGGTCAATGATTGGAGCGGCGGCAAGGGCCTGACGGTCGGCGAGCACCAGTTCGTAAAAACCGCTCCGGTGGAGCCAGATTGCCTGAAGTTTTCTCAGGTCGGACAGTAATCGGCGGACCTGAAAGGAAGATCCGATGAATTCCAATGTAACACGCGTCGTTCAAATGGAACAAAACAGCGTCCGGAAATCCTCCATTCTCAAGCGAGCCCTGCTTGCGGTTCTCGCGACGGCTTTCAGCCTCGCCCTTTGCGGCCTCATGATCGAAGGCATGGCGCGCACCGTCTTCGACAACGGCATGGATTTCGACCTCGAGATGTGGAAATACGCCCGCGACCTGAAACGGGTCAGCGCCGAGCCGGCGATCGGCCACGAGCATATTCCCAATTCGAGCGGCGTCTTCATGGGTGTGCCGGTCAGCATCAACTCGATCGGCCTGCGCAACCGCGAAATCGGCCCGGTTGCCGCCGGGACGACGCGGGTGATGATGCTCGGGGATTCGCTGACCTTCGGCTGGGGCGTCAAAGAGGAAGATACGCCCTCCAGGCTGCTGGAAACGGTCCTCAACGGCGGCAGCCAGGGGGCGCCGAAATACGAGGTGATCAACACCGGTGTCGGCAACTACAACACCCAGATGGAAGTCGCCTATTTCATGACCAAGGGCGTCGAGCTCAAGCCGGACGTGGTCGTCCTCAACTATTTCATCAACGATGCCGAGCCGACGCCGCGCCGTCACGAGGTCGGCTGGGGCGAGTATTCGCAGGCCTATGTCGTACTCGCCTCGGCGGTCGACAAAATCTCGCGCATCTTCCTCGGTCGGGCGGACTGGAAGGCCTATTACCGGGGCCTCTATGAAGACGACCAGCCCGGCTGGACGGAAGGGCAGGATGCCATGCGGCGGCTGATCAGCTTCTGCCGCGAACGTGGCATCAAGCTCGTGCTCGTCAACTATCCCGAACTGCATGAAGTCAAGCAGTATCCGTTCCCGGAAGTCACCGGCGCGGTCGAGAAGATCGCCGAAAGCGAGGGGGTTCCCTTCCTCGATCTTCGCCCCTCGGTCGAGGATCTCGTTCCCGAAACGCTGTGGGTATCGCCATCGGATGCGCACCCGAACCGGATCGCCAACGAGCGCTTCGCCGCCGCGATCGCCGGAACGCTGGAACGCTCCTATCCGGACCTCTTCGCCGGAGCCGGATCGGTCGCCAAGGTCCAGCCGTGAGGCTAGCGCGACCGGCTGCTGAACGTCCTGGTCGGAGACATGCGCGTCAAAAATCGACGATCAGGTTTGCGCGGCCGGCACTCGACCGCGCGCCGTCGCCGAATTCGCCGAGATAGGTGATTGCCAGCCGCGCGGATTTGGAGAGCCGGGCGGAAATGCCCGCTTCCACCACCAGCGCATCGCGCGCGATGGGCACGCCTGCGATGGTGAAGGGGCTGGCACCGGCAAAGGCAAGGCGCGCGGACGGCGAAAGGTCGCCTTCCGCATGGCGCCAGCCGAGCATGCCGGAGGCTGAGATCGGCATTTGGTCTATCGGCAGATTCGCCCACCAGCGCACGCCGATGGTCGTAAGCATGGCGTCGTCAGTGGCACCTTCTGCCGAGAGCGCCGCCGAACCACCGTTTTCCTTGAACGCATCGGTATCGAGATAGACATAGGCCAGGTTTGCGAACGGCTGAAGCCTGATGTCGTCTGCGCTGAGCGTGAAGGAAAGGTCGGCGAACACCTGGGCAACAGTGCTGTCGTAGTCGGCGGTCAGGCGGTCTGTGAACGAGCCGAAGGCGAGGTCACGCTCCGACGAAACCTCGTTGTGGCTATAGATCGCGCCGCCTGCAAGGTTCAGCGCCCCGATGTTCCCATATCCGTAGAGGCCCGCATGGTAAGCATCGACACGCGCCTGCGGCTGAACGGTGAGATGGCTGTAGCCGAGGATCCCACCGAGGCGCCAATCGTCGGAAACCGCCGTATCAGCGCCGACGAGGACACCCGCCGTGCGGTTACCGATAGCGGCTGCGTTGCCGTCACCGGACAAATGGCCCGCGCCTGCAAAACCCGACGTCCAGAAGACGGCGTCCTCGGTTTCCTGAAGGGTCGAGACGGCCGAGCCCGCGCGCTCCAGAATGGCGTCCCGCGGAAAACGGCTGTCCCACATCAGCGCGCTCTTGACTGAGGCGTGTACCTCGCCGCTCAGCTGGGAAAAGGCGCTTGCGGCCGTTGCATCATCCAGCGAGAGCACGGCCAGCGTGAGCGGGCTCGTGACGCCCAGCGCTTCGACAGCGCTTGCTGCTGCGCGCCCATTGGCGGTTTCTGCGAGGTCCGCGAACGCAACGTCGTTCCGGTCGAGCCTCAGATCGATGCCGGTGGCGCCATAGGTCAGCGTCGGCGACAGGAACGCAAGATTGCTTGTCACCGCATCGAACCGGCCGCTGACAGTGCCGGCGGAAGCGATCGTGTAGCTCGTCGACGGGTCATAGACGCCGCTGCCGGCGAGGACCGCTAGCCTGCCGCCCTCAAGCGAAAGCGCGCCCGAAACGGCCAGGCGGTCGGATTGCCCCGCCGCATCCACATCCACCTGATAGATCGAGCCCGAACGGAACGTCAGGTCGCCGTTGACGGTGGCAACCGCGATGCCCGGGCCGGGAGAGACCACGCCGCCGGCATTGACCGTCAGGCTGCCGACGATGCCGCTGCCGGACAAGAGACCGCCGTCGAAGATTTCGACCGTCCCGGCGACCGTACCCTGGTTGACGAGAGCGCCGCCCGTGATGTTCGCCGCGCCGCTGATCGTGCCGGTGTTTTGGAAGAGGCCGCCGCTGTTTGCGAGCGAAGCGATGGTTCCGTCGTTCGACCCGGTGCCGGCGTTGGAAACTGCCCCGGCAGTCGCGCCGCTGTTATTGGTGAAAGTGCCGTTGGCACCGATCTCGACGTCGGCGAGCGCCGCATTGTTGACGACGCTGCCGCCGGCGACGGTTGTCTTTCCGGTCACCGTGCCGTTGCCGTTGTTGGTGAAGGATCCGCCATCGTTGCGCACGGAAGCGATGGTTCCGGCATTGGACAGGGTGCCGGCGTTGGTGACGTTGGCGGCCACGGCGCCGCTGTTGTTGACGAAGGCTGCCGCGGCCGCGACGTCGGCGTCGCTAACGACGAAATTGTTCGTCACGGTGCCGCCTGTAACCGTCATCTTGCC
Organism: Ensifer sp. ENS08; assembly: GCF_014852195.1. NCBI lineage: Bacteria > Pseudomonadati > Pseudomonadota > Alphaproteobacteria > Hyphomicrobiales > Rhizobiaceae > Ensifer > Ensifer sp. ENS08. The sequence goes on along the minus strand of NZ_JACVBF010000016.1, from coordinate 77,567 downwards.
GGTGACTGTGCCACCGGCATTGTTGGCGAAGTTTCCGGCTGTGTTGGTAAGTCCGGCGATCGTGCCGGCATTCGACGCGGCGCCGCTGTTGGTGACCGCGCCGGCGCTTGCCCCCGACGTGTTCGTGAAGGTGCCGCCCGCGCCGACGGTGACCGTACCGAGGGTCGCGTTGTTGGTGACGGCGCCGCCAGAGACCGTGGTTTCGCCGGTCACTTCGCCGCCGAAATTGTTCGTGAAGCTTCCGGCGTCGTTGCGCACCGATGCGATGGTGCCAGCGTTCGAGACCGTGCCGGCGTTGGTAATCGCGCCCGCAGTTGCGCCATTGTTGTTGACGAAGGCGGCCGCTGCCGCGACATCCGCGTCGGTGACGACGAAGTTGTTGGTGACGGTTCCGCCCGCCACCGTCGTTTTCCCGGTGATCGTGCCGCCGGTATTGTTGGTGAAGTTCCCCTGGGTGTTCGTCAGCGAGCCCATGGTTCCGGCGTTGGAGGCGGTGCCGGCATTCACCGTCGCGCCGGCGACGGCGCCGGTGTTGTTCACGAAAGTGCCCCCAGCCGAGACTTTGACGTCACCAACCTCGCCGTTGTTGGAAAGCGACGTGGCGCTGCCGACGCTGGCGCTGTCCAGCGTTCCGTTCACCGACACGTTGCCGTTGTTCAGCGTCAGCCTTCCGTTGAGGTCCCCATCGATCGACAGGCTGCCGCCGTTCAGCTCGACATTGGAGGTGAGTGCGCCGCCCGCGTTGATGCTGACGCTCCCGGAATTGATCGTGCTACCGTTGGTGACGGTCAGCGCGCCGGTGTTGGAGATGGTGACATTGCCGCCGTCGACGCCAAGCTGGCGGATCGTACGGCCGTCGTTGACCTGCGGAGAGCCGGTGTTGACCTCCGCTGCGTCGCTCGCGCCGGGCAGGGCGGGCGCCCAGTTCGCGCCGTTGCCGAATTCGTTGTCGTCTCCCCCGGTCCAAACGGACTGGGCAAGCGCCGGTGTCGAGACGGCAAGAGAGGCTAGTGCCGTGAAAAGGCCGAGGCGTTTGGAAAGGACCGCGAGCGGTGTTTGTCGCATGGGTGCCGCCGGTGCTACGAACGCTCGCGAATCAGCCAGCGGAATGGGTAGCTTTGGCTATCTAATCATGGTTAACGATTTACTACCACCGTTGCTCCCGGGCCGGATGGGCCACCGCCATCGCCCGGTGGCAGAGCCGAAAGTCTCGGCTCCGCTTGCCCTTTGAAGCCGCCGGGAAACGCATGATCAACTGAGCGGGAAGCCCATGGCCGAGACCATCTTGAGCCACGGCCTGCGCCAGCCACCGGACTTGTCGGCGGTGTCGAGCGCATACATGGTGATCTGGGCGCCGAGCCAGCGGAACGGCTCGGGTGGGATCGTATTCGGAAGGCTGGTGGCGAAATCCAGCCGGCTCTCCGGGGTCTTCGAGCCGTCGAGGATATCGAGCGCTATGCGCGCGCCGAAACGTGAGGCCGAGACGCCGAAGCCAGAATAGCCGCCGGCATAAACGACCTTTTCGTCATGGTAACGCTGGAAGTGTACGGCCATGCGGGTGCTGAGGTCGATCGGCCCGCTCCAGGCATGGCTGAAGCGCAGGCCTTCGAGCTGTGGAAAGGTGTCGAAGAAAGCGGCGGCAAGGGGCTCATAGGTATCGAGTTCCCGGTCGATCGACGGAAACGGATCGCCGGCGAAGGCATAGGCGAGGCGGCCGCCGAAGATGATCCGGTTGTCCTTGGTGAGCCGCATGTAGTTCATCTGGGTGCGAGTGTCGTAAACGCCCTGACGATGGCTCCAGCCGATCGCTGCCATCTGCTCCGCTGACAGGGGCTCTGTCGCCAGCACCCGATCGCGCACGGCGACGACCCTGTTTTTGATCTTCCTGTGGCCGGCGGCAAAGGCGTTGGTGGCGAGCAGCACCTTCGGCGCGGTCACGCTGCCGGAAGCCGCGTGTGCCTTCATCCGGTCGCCGAGGTCTTCAAGGCCTGTCAGTTCGGTGTTTTCGAAGATCCGTACGCCGAGCGTGAGCGCGACCCGTTTCAGTCCGAACGCCAGCAGCGCCGGATGCACCGTGCCGCAGATATGCTTCGACCAGACGCCGGCCTTGTAGCGCGGCGAATTGATTTCGGCGCGGACGGCGCTCTGATCGAGGAAGACCGCCTGGTGGCCGTACTTCAGGTGAAGCTCGTGCTCCTCGTGCAGCGCTTCGATATGGGCGTCGTCGACCGCGACCGTTAGCTCCCCGCCCCACTCGGCATGACAGTCGATCGCATGCTCCTCAAGCGTCTTGAGAAAGCCGTGCATGTTCTCCTGGCCGAGCTTCTCGAGCGCTGCGATGTCTTTCGGGAAAATGCGCACGGCGTTCGACAGCCCGTGCATGACCGAGGTTGAGACGACACCGCCCGGCCGACCCGAGGCGCCGTTGGCGACCGAGCCTTTCTCGATCAGAATGACGTCGATCTCGGGCTGGCGCTGCTTTGCCTGGATGGCGCCCCACAACCCGGTAAAGCCGCCACCCACAACGAGAAGGTCGGCCTTCAGATGACGCGTCAGTCGCTCTCGCGGCTCGGGCGCATCCGGCCGGTCGAGCCAGAAGGGCGTCATCGTCACGTCTGCAAGGGCTTTGTTTCTTACCTGGGTCATGAGGACGGCTCACATCACTTCGCGGCAGGGGCGGTGTAGAGGACGTAGACCTTGCGCATCGTCTCCAGCACTTCGAAACGCACTTCGACGCCGGCTGGAAGCACGTAGCTTTCGCCCGCCGAAAAGGTCTCGACCGAGCCATCCGGGTTGGTGATCGCGACCTTGCCAGAGAGGATGACGCTGTATTCATTGCCATCGGGATAGGAGAGCATTTCCGCATAGGGCGTCGACTGCCACGTGCCGATGACGACGGCCTTGTCGGGGCTTTCGAAATGAACGTCGCCGAGCTCGTCCGCAAAGCCCGAAAGGATCGCCTCCGGCGGCACGACGCTGCATTTTTCAAGCGCGTTGAGGCCGACACCATCGCGCCCGAGTTTGATGACCTTCGACATGTTCACTCCAGTTCAGAAAGACGAGCGCCAAGTCGATCGGCCGCGCGCCAGGGTTTCGTTGTTTCATTCTTCTACGGAACGACGGGATGTCCGAGATCAATATGCCGTCTCGACAGTCACGTGCCGCCTTGCCTGCCGCGGATCTACTGTGCGGCTTGCATCATTTTTCTAGGCGTCGATATCGCTGCTCGGAATACGCCAAAGGGCTAGGTTCGCTCCGAGGCGGGCCATCCGTGCCGCGCCGCAAGGCCTTGCCCCGCCGGATGTCGGCCACCTATGCCGTTGTTTTGGTTCCCCAAAAGATAGTTTTGGAAATCCCGTAGTGAAATTCCGTTACTTGCGACCAACCCAACCTTCGCCTAGTCTGCGCTTGGAGGAGAACAATATGAACGACGATACGATCATCAAAGTCTGCGCGCCGGCGCAGCAGGTGTCCGGTGTAGGCGATCTGGCGCTGTCGCTGATGGAGGGGGTGGGCCGTTCGGATTTCCAGGACCGGCTGACACATTCGCTCAAGCGGCACATTGCGATCGATGCCGGTCTGATGCTCCTCTATCGACGCGACGCCGCGCCGAAGATCCTGTTTAACGACTGGCGCACGGACAGGGGGCTGTCGGATATTCGCGCCTATCTGCAGGGGCCGTACCGGATGGATCCGTTCTACCGGCTGGCGCTCGACAATGGCGACGACGGGCTTTATCGCCTTCGGCAAATCGATCCGTCCTTCGACCGGTCGCAGTACTACCGCGACTACTACCGGCATTCGGGCCTGCACGACGAATTCAACGTCTTCATCGGCATCGATGCCGACACGAAGATCGCAATCTCTCTGGCGCGCCGCCATGCGCACGCGGCCTTCAGCGGCGAAGATCAGGATTTCCTGCAGAATGCGGCGCCGCTTATCAGCATGGCCGTGCTTCGGCATTATCGCGACCTCAGACCCGAAGGCCTGGGCGACGACGGCTCGCCGCTTCAAAGCGCCCTGGCGCAGGCGGTGCGCAATTTTGGCCGCAGCCTGCTGACCGATCGCGAATGCCAGGTGGCGCAGATGATCCTGCGCGGTTACTCGGTCAAGGGTGCTGCCGAAAAGCTCGGCATCTCGCCGGCGACCGTCAAGCTGCATCGCCGCAACCTCTACGCCAAGCTCGACATCACTTCGCAGACGGCATTATTCTCGCTGTTTATCGATGCCGTATCTTCGGCAAGCAATGCCTTCGAGGATCCGCTGGCCACGTATCTTTCGCCGGCTGGCGCGCTGAGGCCGCACTGATCCGGCGCATTTGTCGGGAATTCCGGGGAAGTCTATCTTCCTCAGAGTTACCTCAAGCCGCGGCGCTCACCCGTTGTTCGGAGCGCCGCGAGACCAGTTGAGCGGCCACCAATCCAAACACGACGATGCCGAGGATAATCGTCGAGATCGCGTTGATCTCCGGCGTCACGCCGAACTTGATCTGTGAATAGATCTTCATCGGCAGGGTCGATGCACCCGGCCCGGTCGTGAAGCTCGAGATGACCAGGTCGTCCAGCGACAGGGTGAAGGACAGCAGCCAGGCGGAGACGAGCGCCGGGATCATGTTCGGTAAGGCGACGCTGACGAACGCCTTTGCCGGAGGGCAGCCGAGATCGCGCGCCGCCTCCTCCAATGAGGGGTCGAGTTCGACCAGCCGCGATTGCAGGACGACAGTCGCAAAACAGAGCGTGAAGGTGGTGTGCGCCAGCGTGATGGTGAGCGGCCCGCGGTCGATCCCGAGCGTCACGAACATCAGAAGCATCGACACGGCCATCACCACCTCGGGCATCACCATCGGGGCGAGCAGCATGCCGTTCAGCAGTGCCCGGCCACGGAAGCGACGCAGCCGCACCATGACGACGGCGGCAAGCGTGCCGAGAAGGGTGGCGGCGGTGGCCGAGACCGCCGCGACCAGGAAGCTGACTTTCGCGCCCTCGATGATCGAGGGATTGTTGAGAACAGTCGCATACCATTGGGTGGAGAAGCCGCCCCAGACCGTCACGAGCTTCGAGCCGTTGAAGCTGTAGACGACGAGCACGACGATAGGCAGATAGAGGAAGGCAAGACCGAACAGGATCGACAGCCGATTGAACCAGCTTGGTTTTGTCATGGCTTGCTCCTCAGCCTTGTTCACGCGATTGGCGCGACTGGAAATAGACGATCGGTACGACCAGCAGAGCGAGCAAGACGATGGTCACGGCAGCGGCCATCGGCCAGTCGCGGTTGTTGAAGAATTCGAGCCAGATGGCGCGGCCGATCATCTGCGTGTCGGCGCCACCCAAGAGATCCGGGATCACGAATTCACCGACGACCGGGATGAAGACCAGCGCGCAGCCCGCGAGCACGCCGGGCAGGCTCAACGGGAAGGTGACCCGCCAGAAGGCGGAGATGCGCGAGCAGCCGAGATCGCGCGCCGCCTCGATCAAAGTCCGATCGGCGCTGCTCAAGGTCGAATAGATCGGCAGCACCATGAAGGGCAGGTAGGTGTAGACGATGCCGATATAGATCGCCGTCTCGGTGTTGAGGATTCGCAGCGGCTCGCTGATCAGCCCGATCTTTAAAAGCAGCGCGTTCAAAAGACCGTCGTTCCTGAGAATGCTCATCCAGGAATAGACGCGGATCAGCATCGAGCTCCAGAACGGCACGATCACCAGAAAGACCAGCAGGGACCTGGAGGAGGGCGAGCAGGACGCGATGCCATAGGCGAGGGGATAGGCGATGAAGAGCATGGCAGCCGTGGAGATCGCCGCGATCTTGAGGCTCGTCAGATACGCCAGAAGATAGGTGTCGTCGGTCAGCACATAGAGGAAATTCTCGAAATTGAGCCTAAGGTTCAGGATCGAGCCGTCCCAGGCGGTCAGCGGCTCGAATGGCGGCATGCCGAGGCGGACGGTCGAAAGGCTGATACCGGCAACCAGCGCGAAGGGCGCGAGGAACAACACGAGCAGCCAGGCATAGGGGATGGCGATCAGCAGGCGCTTGCCCCAGTTCGCCTTTGCGGAGGGGGCGGCTGCGGAAGAATGGGCGATGGAAGACAAGGGTCGACCTCCTATTCGGCCAGCAGCCGGCTTGCCTGCGGCGGCCAGTTTGCGAACACGCGGTCGCCGACGCGAAGATCGCTCTCGGCGCCGAGATTGACCCGGCGCGCGTCGAGCGTCGCGCCCGACTTCAGCCGCACGCGGTAGTGTCTCTCGACACCGGTATAGGTGAGCTGTTCCACGGTGCCTTCGAGGCCGCTGCCCGAAGTTGTAAGCTCTACCCGTTCAGGGCGGACCGAAACCCAGAACGGCCGGTCGAGCGCCACCCGGTCGGTGAAGGCGGCGCGGACACCGCCGCCGGCCTCATCGCTTTCGATCCGCAGTTCTTCGCCATCGCGTTCCGATCGTCCGCCGGCAAAGACATTGGTTTCGCCAAGGAATTTCGCGACGTAGCGCGACCGCGGCGCCTCGTAGACGTCTGACGGCGAGCCGACCTGCAGCACCTGTCCCTGCTTCATGATCGCGATGCGGGTGGAAACGGTCATCGCCTCGTGCTGATCATGGGTGACGATGATGAAGGTGAGGCCGAGTTCGCGTTGCAGGCGGACGAGTTCGAGTTGGGTTTCGGTGCGCAGGTTCTTGTCGAGCGCGCCCAAGGGCTCGTCAAGCAGCAACACCTTCGGCCGCTTGACCAGTGCGCGGGCGAGCGCCACGCGCTGGCGCTGGCCGCCGGAAAGCTGCGCCGGCTTGCGATCGAGCAGTGCGGTCAGCTGCAGCTTTTCCGAGACCTCGTCGATCCGCTTCCTGATCTCGCTCTTGTCGAGACCGTCCTGGTGCAATCCGAAGGCGATGTTCTTGCCGACCGTCAGATGCGGAAAGAGCGCGTAGGATTGGAACATCATGTTGGTCGGACGCCGATGCGCCGGAACGTCGGTGACGTCGGCGCCTTCCAGCCTGATCGCGCCCGAGGTCGGCGTCTCGAAGCCGGCGATCATCCGCAGCAGCGTCGACTTTCCGCAGCCGGAGGGCCCAAGGAGCGAGAAGAATTCGCCCCTCTCGATGCCGAGGTTGATGTTGTTGACGGCCGTGACGACGCCATAGGACTTCGCCAGGTTTTCGATCGAAATATAGGATGGCACGGGATCTGGTCCTGCTGTTGACGGTTGGCCTATTGGCCGGCCCGGAATGCTGACCAGACGCGGGTGCGCTCGCGCGTCTGGCGCGGTGGCAGCGACTTGTCGACGAAGAGCTTGGAACGGACCTCGGCAGGCGGATAGATGTTCGGGTTGTCTCGGATGCCGGCGTCGACCTCTGCCGTCGCCGCGGCATTGGCGTTGGCGTAAAAGACGCGATTGCTGATCGCGGCGACTGTCTTCGGCTCGAGGATATAGTCGATGAAAGCCAGCGCCTGTTCCGGATCCGGTGCGTCGGCCGGGATCGCCATCGTGTCGAAGGAAATGATCGTGCCTTCCTTCGGGATCGAGTAGGCGACCGCAACACCGGTCTCCGCCTCTTCGGCGCGGGCCGCTGCAATGCCGGCGTCGCCGCTCCACATCAGCGCCAGGCAGAGCTGGCCGGAGGCCATGTCGGCCACGAGCTGGCCGCTTTGCATGTGCCGGATAAAGGGGCGCAGCTTCAGCAGCAGTTCCTTGGCTTTGTCGAGATCCTCCGCCTGTGTGGAATAGGGATCGAGGCCGAGATAGTTGAGCGCGATCGGGATCACCTCGTTCGGCGCATCGACGATGCCGATGCCGCAGTCCTGGAATTTCTGGGCGATCTCGGGCTTGAAGAACATGTCGAGGCTATTGACCGGTGCCTCGGGCAGGCGCTCGTTGACCAGCTTGGCGTTGTAGGCAACGCCCGTCGTCAGCCACATGTAGGGAACGAGATACTTGTTCTCCGGGTCGTGCTCGGCGACAAGCTTCAACAGGTCCTTGTCGAGATTGCCGTAGTTCTTGAGCGCTGTGACATCGATCGGCTTCAGTGCGCCGGACTGGATCAGGCGCTCGCCGACCGTGGCGCTCGGGAAGGCGACGTCGAAACCGCTGCCGCCGGCAAGCAGCCGGGTTTCAAGCACTTCAAGGGAATCGTAGAAGTCCACCCGAGTTTCAACGCTGGTCTTCGCCTGGAAATTCGAAACGGTGTCTTCGGCGAAGTAGTCGGAGAAATTGTAGATGAACAGCTTGTCCTGCGCCTGGGCGGTCGTTGAGGCCGCAATGGCGGCGAGCGACGCGGCGAACATGGAGCGCAGGGCGGTGCGGGTTAACTTTTGCATGGTTCCTCCCAAGAACAGCGTATTTTTGTTTTCGCCAAAGTGATTGGCGGGTCCTTTGAGGGCAACACTCCCTTTGGCTAGGTGTGGGAGACGCGGCGGCGTCGTAAACGGCAATCGACGCCGGCCTTTGCCGCATCGGGCATGTTTGTTTGACCGCGATCGAAGTAACGTTCGATCGAAGGGCATTTCTCGGGTGGCAATGGCTGCTAGGGTTCCGGCGACAGAAAGGGAGAACTTCCATGGACGAAAAATTCAACCAGCCGCTGGGCGGCAACGATATGCCCCGCTTCGGCGGCCCCGGCACGATGATGCGTCTTCCCACCGCGACCTCGGCTGAAGGCCTCGACGCCTGCTTCGTTGGCATCCCCATGGATATCGGCGCGTCCAACCGGTCTGGTACGCGCTACGGACCGCGCCAGATCCGCGCGGAATCCGTGATGATCCGTCCCTACAACATGGCGACCGGCGCCGCCCCGTTCGAAAGCCTGCAGGTCGCCGATATCGGCGACATCGCCATCAACACCTTCAACCTGCCGGCCAATATGGAGATCATCACCCGCGGCATCCGCGAGATCCTTAAGCATGACTGTATCCCGCTGACCCTCGGCGGCGATCACACGATCAGCTACCCGATCCTGAAGGCGATTGCCGAAAAACACGGGCCGGTCGCCCTCATCCATGTCGATGCGCATGCGGATATCAACGACACGATGTTCGGCGAGAAGATCGCGCACGGCACGCCGTTCCGTCGCGCCTATGAGGACGGCTGCCTCAATCCCAATCTCGTCTTCCAGATCGGCCTGCGCGGCACCGGCTATGCTTCCGACGATTTCGACTGGTCGCGCGACAGGGGCTTCACCGTCGTCCCGGCCGAGGAATGCTGGCACAAGTCGCTGGTGCCGCTGATCGAAGGCATCCGCGCGAAGATCGGCAACCACAAGACCTACCTGACCTTCGACATCGATAGCCTTGATCCGGCCTATGCGCCGGGCACCGGCACGCCCGAGATCGGGGGCCTTACCGTCATCCAGGCACTCGAGATCATCCGCGGCTGCTGCGGTCTCAACCTGGTCGGCGCCGATCTCGTCGAGGTGAGCCCGCCCTTCGACACGACTGGAACGACCGCGATCACCGCGGCGAACCTGCTTTATGAAATGCTCTGCGTGCTGCCGGGGGTGAAGTACAAGCGGTAACGGCTCCGGCAAGCTTGATTGCGGATTGGCAGGAGGCCGGAGGCGGCCTCCTTTCCGAAAACCTTTCGAACGCCTTTAGCGCTTTGCCGGGCGCAGACGCCCCCAGATCGGCGCGACGACATTACCCAAGACGACGATCGTGATGGCGCCGACGACGAGGGCGAGCAGTGCCTGCTGTGCCGAGGTCGCAAACCAGCCGACGAGCCCGGGCGCGAACTGAAGCGCCTGCGCGACATGCTCGGAGATGTCGTGGATGAAATGTTCAGGCCCGGCCTCGCCAAGTTGCGCCATGCCGTGCACGAGAATGCTGCCCCCGACCCACAGCATGGCGGCGGTGCCGATGGCGGCGAGAGCCTTGAGGAACACGGGCATGCTGAGCACCAGTCCGCGGCCGAGCGGCCGCAGGAGCGCGACGGGGTTTTTGGCAAGCGCGACGCCGGCGTCGTCGGCCTTCACGATCAAGCCGACCGCTCCGTAGACGGCAAGCGTGATGAGGATGCCGACCCCGGCCAGAACTGCTGCCTGTGTGTAGATGCTGGCGTCGGCAACGGTCGAGAGCGTCAGTGCCATGATCTCGGCGGAAAGAATGAAGTCGGTTCGGATGGCGCCCGCAACCTTCTCGTTTTCGAGCGCTACCGGATCGCTCGTCGCGCCGAGCACGGCTTCCTCATGTGCGTGGGCGGCATGGGGGAAGAGGGCACCATAGAGCTTCTCGGCGCCCTCGTAGCAGAGATAGATGCCGCCGAGCATGAGCAGCGGCGTGATCGCCCAGGGTGCGAAGTAGCCGAGCAGAAGGGCTCCCGGCAGAAGGAAGAGCAGCTTGTTCTTGAGCGAGCCGAAGGCGATCCGCGCGATGATCGGCAGTTCCCGTTCCGGCGTCAGGCCAACGACATAGCGTGGCGTCACGGCCGCATCGTCGATCACGACGCCAGCGGCCTTGGTGCTGGCCTTCACCGTCTGGGCGGCAACGTCGTCAAGCGAGGCCGCAGCCATCTTGGCGATCGCAGTGATGTCGTCGAGGAGGGCGATGAGACCTGTGGCCATCGATGGCTGAACCCTTTGAGAGAAATCCGAAAAACACGGCAGTTAAGTCGCCAGTAACCACCATAGCGTGTCGAGTCAACGGCGCCGCGGTTGCACCCCGTCACCCAGTCTGCGTCGCGGAGGCCCTCGTGTGCCAGAGGAGGGCGTCTCGCTCGTTCTTCAAAACGTGATCAACCACGCCCGACTGTGCCATTGACGCACACCTCGTTTCGATTTACGACTGACGAAATACGAAATTCGTCAGTCGTAAATCGAAAGGCCAGCGATGCCGGTGAGCAACGATATCGTCGTCGACCAGACACGGCAGGACAACATCACGCGCATCCTCGATGCAGCGGAGGGGCTGTTCCGGCACTTCGGCTACAGCAAGACCAATGTTGCCGACATCGCCCGCGAGCTCGGCATGTCGCCGGCAAACATCTACCGTTTCTTTGCCTCGAAGACCGAGATCCACCAGGCGCTTTGCGCGCGCATGCTCGCGGCCAGCTACCAGATGGCGCAGGAGATCTGCCAGTTGCCGCTGAGCGCGAGCGAGCGCCTGCACCGCTACGTCCACGCACAGCACAAAATGACGGTCGAACTGATGCTCGACGACACGAAGGTGCACGAGATGGTGATCGTTGCCATCGAACGCGAGTGGCACGTCATCGACAAGCACATCGACAGGATCGACGCGCTCCTCGCCGACGTCATCCGCGAGGGGATTGCCGCGGGCGAGTTTCGCGACCAGGACGCCGATGCCGCGTCCCGTTGCTTTGGGGCGGCGACCGTCACGCTTTGCCACCCGCAAATGGTCGCCCAGTGTCTGAGCAAGACGAACCGCGCAAGCCCGGAAGAGCTGGTCGAGTTCGCGATCAACGCATTGAAAATTTAGCAGAAATATTTCCGGCGCGGCTTCGGCCTGCGCCAGCCTGTTTTGGGAGTGCGAACATGTTTAAGCTCATAGAATTTCGCCGCCGTACTTCATTTTTTGCCACTGCTGCACTCCTCTCGATGCTCGCGGCGACACTGGCCGGCTGCTCGCAGGAAAAGACCGAAGCCACTGCGGTGGTGCGCCCGGTCAAGGTCGTCGAGATTGCTGAGGCCGACACGGCCCGCCAGCTCAGCTATTCCGGCTCCGTGCGGGCACGGACCGAAATGAACCTCGGCTTCCGCGTCAGCGGCAAGATCGTCGAGCGGGTCGTCAATGTCGGCGACCGCGTAAAGGTCGGCGATCTGCTCGCCCGCGTCGACGCCACCGATTATGAGCTCGCCGTGCGCAGCGCTTCGGCCAATCTGGAAGCGGCCGAGCGTCAGGTCGAGACAGTCAAGCTGGTGCGCGATCGCGCCGAACAACTGCTCGCCCGAAAATTTGCCTCGCAGGCCCAATTCGATCAGTCGGTGCTGAGCTACAATCAGGCCGTGGCGACGCGCGACGCTGCGAAGTCGGCGCTGTCGCAGGTGGAGAACCAGGTGACCTATACGAACCTCGTCTCCGACCGGCCGGGCATCGTCACCACGATCAATGCCGATGTCGGCCAGGTCGTCGGTTCGGGCACGCCTGTCGCGACTGTCGCCGTCGAAGGCGAAAAGGAAGTGCAGGTCGCCGTGCCCGAGACGGAGATCGCCAATTTCAAGACCGGCCTGCCGGTCAAGGTCGGGCTCTGGTCCGACACCGGGTTGTCGCTTGACGGCACGGTACGCGAGGTGGCGGGCAGCGCCGACCCGCAGTCGCGGACCTTTTCCGTGCGGGTAAGCCTGCCGAACGATCCGCGGGTTCTGCTCGGCATGACCGCGACCGTCGAGGCGTCGGCCGGCAACGGCAAGCCTTACGTCTCGGTCCCTTTGAGCGCGCTTGCACAGAAGGACGGCTACACCATCGTCTGGGTTGTCGATCGCGGCACCGAAACCGTCAGCAGCCGTCCCGTCACGCTTTCCGACTTCACCGCTGACGGCGTGCGCGTCACCGATGGGCTTGAGGTCGGCGACCTTGTCGTTGCTGCCGGGACGCAGTTCATGGCCGACGATCTCAAGGTGACGATCTCGAACGCGACGACGCAGCACTCCGCTTCGGCCCAGGCCGAAGTCCCGCTCCTGCGCTGACACTCGAAAACCGCGGAACCGAGCCGATGACCACCTCCTCTTCCGACGAAAAACGGCCCTTCAACCTTTCGCGCTGGGCGATCGCGCACCCGAGCATGGCGCGCTTCCTGTTCGGCCTCATCATCCTTGCCGGCGTCTTCGGCCTGATGCGCATGGGGCAGAAGGAAGACCCGGACTTCACCTTCCGCGTGATGGTCGTGCAGGCCTTCTGGCCGGGGGCCTCGATCGAGGAGATGCAGGACCAGGTCGTCAACAAGATCGAGCGCAAGCTGCAGGAAACGCCGCATCTCGATTTCGTGCGCTCCTATACGCGTGCCGGCAGCGCGATCATCACGTTGCAGGTCGAAGGCGACACCAATGCCGAACAGGTGGCGGATGCCTTCTACCAGGTCCGCAAGAAGGTCGGTGACATCTCCAACGAACTGCCCGAAGGTTTGCTCGGTCCCTATTTCAACGACGAGTTCGGCGACACCTTCATCACACTGCATTCGCTGAGCGGCGAAGGCTACAGCTATCCGGAGCTGAAGAAGTTCGCGATCCAGGCGCGTGACATGCTTTTGACGACGCCCGGCGTCGAGAAGGCCGTCATCATCGGCGACCAGCCGGAGAAGATCTATATCGACGTCTCATCCAATGCGCTGGCCGAGCGCGGGCTGACGCTCAACGACCTGCGCAGCACGATTGCCGGCCAGAACAACATCGACCCGGCCGGCGCGGTCGATACCGGCACGCGCTCGGTGCGCATCTCGGTCGAAGGCAGTCTTGACAAGGTGGAGGACCTGAAGAACCTGAGGCTTCGCGCCGGCGGCCAGATCACCCGACTTGGCGATATCGCCACGGTCAGCTCCGGTCTCGAAGATCCCTATTCGCGCAAATTCCGTTTCAACGGTGAAGACAGCGTCCAGATCGGCGTCGTCATGGCCAAGGGCTTGAAGGTGACCGATGTCGGCAACGCGGTGGAGGCGACCTATCAGCACTTCGAAGCGTCGCTGCCCTATGGCGTCAAGGTCGACCAGGTCTCCAACCAGCCTGAAGTGGTCAAGGAAGCCGTCGGCGAATTCATGAAGGCGCTCGGCGAGGCGCTGGCGATCGTGCTCGTCGTGTCGTTCCTGTCGATCGGCTGGCGCTCGGGCCTGGTGATCGCGATCACCATTCCGCTGGTGCTGGCTGCAACCTTCGCCATCATGTACGAGCTCGGCATCGACCTGCAGCGCATCTCGCTCGGCGCACTGATCATTGCGCTCGGCCTTCTGGTCGACGACGCCATGATCGTGGTCGAGATGATGGAACGAAAGCTGGAAGAGGGCTTGGTGAAGGTCGAGGCTGCGAGCTTCGCCTATACCTCCACTGCCTTCCCGATGCTGACCGGAACGCTGATCACCACGGCCGGCTTCATTCCCGTCGGTTTTGCCGCTTCGACCGCCGGGGAGTATGTGCGCTCGCTGTTCTACGTGGTCGGCATCGCGCTCGTCGTCTCGTGGTTCGTTGCCGTCTATTTCACCCCCTGGCTCGGCAATATGCTCCTGAAGCAGCGCAGCCACGCCGGCAATCATCACGACGTCTTCGACACGCGCTTCTACCGTCGCCTGCGCACGACGGTCACCTGGGCCGTGCGCCATCGCATCATCGTGCTGTCGACGACGCTCGCCCTCTTCTTCGTCAGCCTCTGGGCCTTCCAGTTCATTCCGAAGAACTTCTTCCCGCAGTCGTCGCGGCCGGAGATCCTCGTCGATCTCTGGCTGCCCGAGGGCACCAGCATCAAGGAAGTCGAGAAGCAGGCCAAGGCACTCGAAGCCCGCATGATGGACGACGAGGACAAGCGCTTCATCGCCACCTATATTGGCGAGGGCGCGCCGCGCTTCTTCCTGCCGCTCGACCAGCAGCTTCGCAATCCGAACTTTGCCCAGCTTCTCGTGATGGCCAAGGACGAGCCGGCGCGCGAACGGTTGATCGCCAAGATGCGCGGAATTCTAGCTGCCGACTTCCCCTCGATCCGCGCCAAGGTCGATCGCCTGTTCCTGGGCCCGCCAACCGGCTGGCCGGTGCAGATGCGCATCATGGGGCCGGATCGCGACGAAGTCAGGCGTATTGCCGATCGCGTCAAGGCGAAGTTCCACGAGAACCCGCTGCTCGGCGCCGTGCACGACGACTGGCTGGAGCCGGTGCCGGGCATGAAGCTGGTGATCGACCAGGACCGCGCCCGCGCGCTCGGGGTCACCTCGCAGCGCATTCGCCAGATACTGCAGGCAAGCGTCACGGGTGCGCCGCTCGACAATTTCCGCGATGGCGAGGAGACGGTGGCGATCGTTGCCCGCGAGCCCGCTGAAAGCCGCAAGCTGCTGAGTTCGGTCGACTCCATATACATCCCGACCGACTTCGGTGGCTTCGTACCGCTTTCGCAGGTTGCCAAGGTCGTGCCGGTGCTCGAGCAGGGCATCGAATGGCGCCGCGACCGCCTGCCGACGATCACCGTGCGCGGCACCCTGCCGGATGGTGTGCAGCCGAACGACGTGGCGATGAAGATGTTTGGCGAAATGCAGCCGCTGCGCGACAGCCTGCCCGCCGGCTACTCGATCGCCATCCAAGGGGGCGCGGAGGACTCTGCCGAAAGCCAGGCCTCGATCGCCGCCAAGGCGCCGATCATGCTCGGCGTCATCGTCATCCTGCTGATGATCCAGCTGCAGCATTTCGGCAAGGCGATGCTGGTTCTCGCGACCGGTCCGCTCGGCATCATCGGTGCGGCTGCTGCCCTTTTGATCAGCGGTGCGCCTTTCGGCTTCGTTGCGATCCTGGGCGTCATTGCGCTGCTCGGCATCATCATGCGCAACTCGATCATCCTCGTCGACCAGATCGACCAGGATATCGCCGCGGGCATGGACCGCGCCGAGGCGATCATCGGCTCCGCCGTCAGGCGTTTCCGGCCGATCACGCTTACCGCCTTGACGGCCGTGCTGGCGCTGATCCCGATCTCGCGCGGTGTCTTCTGGGGGCCGCTCGCCTACGCCATGATGGGTGGCATCCTGGTCGCGACCGTGCTGACCATCCTGGTTCTGCCGGCGGGCTATGCGCTCTTCTTCGGTCGCGAACCGAAGAAGAGCTCCGTCGAGCCTGAGACGCCGGCAAGCCTTGAGGCCGAGGACACGAAGACCGTAGCCTATCCCGCAGCCGTGGCGGCGGAGTAGGGCCACGGCTCCGTTCAGGGATGGTAGATCGGGCGGCGGGCAAGCCGCCCGACGTCAGCCGGTGATGTACATCGCCTGGCCCTGGGCGAGGCATTGGAACAACTCGTAACCCATCCAGATGTAGCCGCGACGCCCGTTCCATTCGCAGCCCCAATTCTCACCGAAGCTGTTCTGGATGAGGACGGCCTGCTGCTCGTCGTCATAGCCGATGACCAACATGCAATGGCCGGTGTTCGGCAACTTTTCCAGAGGCCCTCTCAATGGGCCCGGCCCTTCATATTGCATGAAGCTCTTGTTCAGTGACGTGCCGTAGCAGAGCGCTCCGCCCGCGACGATGACGGCCTTGATCGCGTCGAGATCGCTGGTCTCGACCGTCGCCCAGCCGGGTATCTGGAAGCTGGCGTCGGGAAGGGCGCCGGGATCGTAGCGCGACCACAGCTCGGGACAATTCGGAAAATAGGGAGCCGTCTCCCAGTTTGGGGTGCCGCCCTGCTTGAGCAGATTGAGATAGGAGGCCAGCTGTGATCCCGCGCAACCCGTTTTCCCGTAGCTCTTCATCACTTCGATGTAGATATGGGCCGGACTTGCCTGCCGCACGGGTTGCAACGGCGCTTCGCCGGTCGAAACGGCCGCCCAATAGGTGGCAAGCCCGTAGGTCGTGGCCCAGGCGGCGCAACTGCCGGGGCTGCCGACATGGCTCGGTGTGCCCTGCGCCTTGGGCGGCGGCAGGTAGAGCGCGTTGACGGTTGCCGCGCTCGGCAGTGATGCGGGTATCGGCGGCCGGAGCGTCGGGCCATCTTCCTTGATCGTGGGATCATAGCCGAAGTTGAGGATTGCTTCCTGTACGGTCATCGGGATCTCCTGCCGACAGCGAGGGTAAGGCGTGATGTCACAGGCGTCGCGCGCCGCCGGCATTTCCGGTGAGACACAGCCGAAAGCGGCTCCCTCGTTTCCCGAAGGCGCAGTCGAAATCTCCCCGGATACGCGGTGCTCGTATCAAGATGATGCACTCATAGGTAGATCTTATCAGGATTTTGCATGCCGAAAATCCCGAGTTTCGCGGGGTTTCGATCATTCCATTGCTGCACAATAATGAAATGCATGTTTCATTATTGACTTTCAATGGACCATGTATTCCGTTTATGACTCACAGGTCATCTGTTCCTTTGGGAGGTTTCGAATGAGGAAGTTGCTGTTTGCCGCCATGTCGGTTCTGCTGGCTGGTACCGCTCACGCCGAAAACATCGGCATCACCATTGCCCGTTCCGATAGCGCGTTCCTGACGATCCTGCGTCAGGGCATGGAAGACCGCGCCGCCAAGCTCGATGGCGTTTCGGTTCAGGTCGAGGACGCCCAGAACGATCCGAGCAAGCAGCTGGACCAGGTACAGAACTTCATATCCTCCGGCGTCGACGCGATCGTCGTGGTTGCCGTCGATGGCGACGGCACGCCGGCGCTGACGAAAATGGCGAGTGCCGCCGGTATTCCGATCGTCTACGCCAACCACCCGCCGGCCGATGCCGATGGGCTCCCGGCGACTGCCGCCTTCGTCGGTTCGAACGAGATCGATTCCGGCACGCTGGAAACGAAGGAAGTGTGCCGGCTGCTTGGCGGCAAGGGTTCCGTTTATGTGCTGATGGGACCGCTCAACAATCATTCGTCGCTGACCCGGACGAAGGATATTCACGACGTCATCGCCACCGATGACTGCAAGGGCATGAGCGTGATCGAGGAACAGAGCGCCAACTGGGATCGCCTCGAGGCGAGCAACATCATGACCAACTGGCTCTCGACAGGACGGGAATTCGATGCCGTCATCGCCAACAACGACGAGATGGCGATCGGCGCGATCCAGGCGATGAAAGCGGCGGGCACCGACATGTCGAAGGTGGTGGTCGGTGGCATCGATGCGACGCCGGACGGGCTTGCCGCCATGGCCGCAGGCGATCTCGACGTCACCGTCTTCCAGAACGCAATCGCGCAGGGCGCGACCGCGATGGATGCCGCCGTCGCCCTGGCGCGGGAGGAAAAGACCGAACGGCATATCTGGGTTCCGTTCGAACTGGTGACACCTGAGAACATGAAGGACTACGCCAAGGCGAACCAGTAGACGGCCGTTCTTGTCACAATCCGAACAATCACTGGTAGATCTCGGTTGTAACCGACAGAGAAGCCGGCAGGCCGCTCGCTACGGCCTTTCGGCTTCTCTGGTGTCCAACAGATGACCCCTGATCGTTCCGCCCAGCCCCCTTCCCAGCCGATTGCCGATCTGCAGATCGCGATCGCGGCCTTTGTGGCGGGCGCCGGATGGCTGTTTTCGATCCACGCTCTTGCCGAGTTTCCGCCACTGCTCTTCCTCAGCAGCCGTTTTGTCATCGCCGGTCTGCTGATCGGTCTCTTGGCGAGGTTCGCATCCTTTGCCGAACTCGGCAGGGCGGTGCGCCTGCTGCTTCCCGCCGCGCTCGCCCTTGCGGTCGCCATGATGGCCTGGATTTTCGGCCTGAAACAGACGACGAACCCGGGCGTTGCGGCCTTCATCACCTCGACCGGCAACCTGCTGGTGCCGGTTTTCGGTCTGCTGTTCTTCGGCTGGCCGGTCGGGCGAGCGCTCGGGATCTCGATCGCCGTCGCGCTTGCCGGGATGGGCTTGCTGTTTCTTGGCCCCGGCGCTCGGGTGGAGGTGGCTCACCTCTATTTTGTGGTCTCGGCCCTGCTTTGGGCGGCGAGCATTGCGTTGGTCAAACGCAATTCCACCGAAGTAGGCGCGGTGGCCACAGCCGCGATCCAGCTGGTGGCCGCAGGGGTGGTCATCCTCGCGGTCTCGCTGCCTGTCGAACAGATGCCCGCGGCAGTCCCTTCGATCGCGATCTGGGGCTGGTTTCTGGCAAGCATCCTGATCTCGACCTGCCTGCGCTTCGTCCTGCAGTTTCGCGGCCAGCAGATGATCTCTGCGGCGCGGGCATCGGTGATCATGTGCTGCGAACCGGTATGGGTTCTCGTCTTCGCGCTGGCGTTTCTGGGGTCACCCTTGAGCCTTTCCCAGATCCTGGGCTGCGCGGTGATTCTGCTCGCGATGCTTGGCCAAGTCGTTTTCCGACCAAATTCCGCCGCCTGAAAGAGCCGCCAAATCGCAAGATTTCGGAAGTGGTATTCTCGTTCGAAATACCACTTGGCGGTTCGGACCATAACTTTAGTCTCGGCGAAAATACCCCGATTGACAGCGCGACTTTGACGGACTTATCGTTAAGTCAAATTACTTGACTTAATAGTTCGATCAACGAAACCTGAGGGGGAATTCGTCATGACGGCAGTCGAGGAAATGCGGCCTTTGCGCAACGCGCCGGGGGGCGGAAGGAGCGGAACGACACGGCGTTTTGTTGGCGTCGCGTCCGTGCTGATGATGATCGGCGCCGCTGAGGCCCGCGCTGAATCCGTGCTCACCATGCACATCGAGGAGCAGACGAGCTGGGTGCAGAATTTCAACCCGTTCGACCTCGGCGGTCGGCGGCAGAGCACCATGGATTTCGTCTACGAGCCGCTGGTGATCTTCAATGATTACGACGGCGGCAAGCCGGTCTTTCGGCTTGCGACCGCCTACAAATTTGCCGACGATCTGAAGTCGATCACATATACATTGCGCGACGGCGTGAAATGGTCGGACGGCAAGCCGCTCACCTCGGCAGATATGAAATTCACGCTCGAGCTGATGCTGAAGAACCCGGCGGTCGATACCGTCGGCGTTGGCGAAACCGTCGCTTCGGTGGAGGCGCCGTCGACGACCGAGGTGAAGATCAACCTCAAGGATGTCGACACGCATTTTCCGGAGTCGCTTGCCGATTTCCCGGTGGTGCCCGAGCACATCTGGAAGGACGTGAAGGATCCGCTGGCCTTCAAGAACGAGACGCCCGTCGGCTCCGGCCCGATGACCGAGATCCGCCGCTTCACGCCCCAGGTCTACGAGCAGTGCCGCAACCCCAACTATTGGGACGCGGCGACGCTGAAGGTCGATTGCCTGAAGCTGCCGCAGATTTCCGGCAACGACCAGATGCTGGCGCTCCTGCCGGAGGGCTCGATCGACTGGTTCGGCTCGTTCCTGCCGCAGATCGACAAGACCTATGTCGGCCTCGACCCTGACCATAATGGCTACTGGCAGCCTCCAGCCGAAACCGTTTCGTTCCAGATGAACTTCAAGTCGTCGAATCCGGGCAACGCCGAGGCCTTCAACGATATGACGTTCCGGCGCGCCTTCAGCCTTTCCATGGATCGCACCGCGATGGTCGATATCGCCGGTTTCGGCTATCCCGTCGTCAACACCCATGCGAGCGGTCTGCCGCCGCGCTTCGACAGCTGGCGCAACAAGGCCGCCGAGGGTGCTCAGGACGAGTGGCTCGCCTATGACATCGACAAGGCCAACAAGCTGCTTGACGATGCCGGCTACAAGAAGGACGGCGAGGGCTTCCGCACCACGCCGAGCGGCAAACCGATCGCCTTTCCGATCATCGTGCCGAACGGCTGGACCGACTGGATCGACGCGGTGCAGATCGCGGCCGAAGGCTTGCGCAAGATTGGCATCAACGCCTCTGTCGCAACGCCCGAATACGAGCAGTGGCAGAAACAGATCCTCGACGGCAGCTTCGAGGCGGTGATGAATTCGCGTGCCGACGGCCCGACGCCTTTCCGCGGCTACTTCCAGTCGCTGTCGACCGGCTTCGGTGGGCGTATCACCAGCGCGCCGTCACGCTATTCCAACCCCGAACTCGACAAGGTCTTCGATGATTACCGCCGGGCGGCGACGGACGACGACCGCAAGAAGCTGTTCGATCAGGTGCAAGTGATCGTCGCCGACAACCTGCCCGTCGTTCCCGTCTTCAACGGTCCGACCTGGTATCAGTTCTCGACCAAGCGCTTTACCGGCTGGGTGACGAAGGACGAGCCTGTCATGAACCCCGAGGATCACGACAACAACCGGATGCGGCTGGTGCATCTGCTCCGCCTGAAGCCCGTACAATAAGTGGCAGCGGGTTCCAGCGATGCGACTTTCCCGTCGACGGCTTACCGTCTACTGCGTGGCGTTCCTCTTCGCGATCGTCATGAACTTCGCGGTTCCCCGGCTGATGCCGGGGTCCCCCGTCGACAGCATGATCGCCCAACTCGGACCGCGGGCAACGCCCGCGGCCATCGAGGCGATCAAGGCGCGTTTCGGTGCGATCGAGCAACCGATCTGGCAGCAGTTCGTCGACTATGTCGTCGGGCTCGCCCATTTCGATCTCGGCGTCTCGGTCAAGTATTATCCGCAGACGGTGCTTGAAGTTCTCGGCCGCTCGGCCGGGTGGACGGCGTTTCTCGTGGTCACCGCCATAACCTTCTCTCTTTGCATCGGTGTGCTGCTCGGCGCCGTCGCCGCCTGGCGCCGTGGCGGGCGTTTCGACAGTTTCGTCTCGCCGTTCTCGGTGGTGCTGATTGCCGTTCCGCCCGTCATCATCGCGCTTGCGACGCTTTTCACTTTCGGCGTGACGCTCCGGCTGCTGCCGGTCGGCTACGCCTATGATCCGAGCCTCGACCCGGGGCTCAACTTCACCTTCTTCGGCAGCGTCTTCCTGCATGCAATCATGCCGGTGCTGACGCTCTCGCCCTATCTGATTGGCGAGTTTCAGACGACGATGCGCTCCAGCATGATCTCGGTGCTCGGTGAGGACTACGTCACCATGGGGCGAGCCAAGGGCCTCTCGGAAGCAGCCGTCATGTTCGGCTACGCGGCGCGCAACGCCATGCTGCCGGTGCTCACCAACCTGGCGCTGATGCTGGGGGCGGTCTTTGGCGGCTCGATCGTGACCGAGATCGTCTTCAACTATCCGGGTCTCGGACTGACGCTCTATACGGCAAGCGTTGCCCGCGACTATCCCGTGATCCAGGGGCAGTTGCTGCTGATGACGATCGCCACGCTCGGCGCCAATCTTCTGGTCGACATCATCTATGGCGTGGTCGATCCGCGCATAAGGGAGGGCAGGGCATGAATGCGGCCGTCTCCTTGTTCTGGCGGCAGAAGAAAGCCGTCGCCGGCCTTGTCATCATTCTCACGCTCTGCCTGATGGCGCTGCTCGCGCCGGTTCTCGCACCGGGTGATCCGAGCGAGCGTGTCGGTCGTTCGCATCAGCCACCAACCGTCGAGCATGTCTTCGGCACCACGAAGATGGGCCGCGACGTCTTCTCGCAATTCGTCTGGGGTGCCAGGCCGTCGCTTGCCGTCGGCTTTGCCACCGGCCTTGCGATTACCGCGCTCGGCACCATCGTCGGCCTCGTCGCCGGTTACTTCGGCGGCCGCACGGATGCGACGCTTGATCTCGCCACCAATGCCGTCCTTGTCATACCGAATATTCCGCTGCTGATCCTGCTTGCGTCTTTTGCCGGCACGGTCGGGCCGATGGCGATCATGGCGATCATCGCGCTCACCTCGTGGCCCTGGGGCGCGCGCATGACGCGGTCGCAGACCATGGCGCTCCGGCAGCGTGAATTCGTGGTGGCGGCGCGCATGGTCGGCGAGCCGCATTGGCGGGTGATCTTCGTCGAGATCCTGCCCAATCTGGTGCCGCTGATCGGCATCAACGTGGTCGGCAGCATCATCTATGCGATCGTCGCGCAGACGACGCTCGAATATCTCGGCTTCGGCGATCCGCTCCGGGTGACCTGGGGCACCATGCTCTACAATGCGCAAAACTCCTCGGCGATCATCGTCGGCGCGTGGTGGGACATCGCCGTTCCGGCCGCGGGCATCGCGCTCGTCGGTCTTGGTCTCGCGCTCATCAACTTCACCTTCGACGAGATCGCCAATCCGCAGCTTCGCTCCGGTCCGGCGCTCAGCCGCTGGCTGCGTCTCACGCGGCTGCGCCGTCGCGAACTGGAGGCGGCCCGATGAGCGATGCACTCCTGGAAATCCGCAACCTGAACGTCGATTACCTGCTTGACGACGGCGCTTTCCGCGCGGTTAACGATGTCTCCTTCGAGGTGCGCCGCGGCGAACTCTTCGGCCTTGCCGGCGAATCCGGCTGCGGCAAGAGCACGATCGCCTATGCGATCACGCGGCTGTCAAAACCGCCGGCCTGGGTCGCCGGCGGCGAGATCCTGCTCGATGGTCAAAACCTCCTGAAGATGCCGGAAGCGTCGCTTCAAAACGTCCGCTGGCGGCGGATCGGCATGGTGTTCCAGAGCGCAATGAACTCGCTCAACCCGCTGATGCGGGTTGAGGCGCAGTTTTTCGACGTCTTGCGCAAGCACACCGGCGCGACCAGGCCGCAGGCCCGTGCACGGGCCGAGGAGATGTTCCGGCTCGTTGGAATCCCGATCAACCGCCTCGACGACTATCCGCACCAGTTCAGCGGCGGCATGCGCCAGCGCATCGTTATCGCAATCTGCCTGGCGCTGAAGCCGGAACTGATCATCATGGACGAGCCGACGACGGCGCTCGACGTCGTCGTGCAGCGGGAAATCCTGGAGCAACTCGTCGACCTGCAGCGCAACCTCGGTTTTTCGGTGCTGTTCATCACCCACGACCTGCACCTGATGGCGCAGCTCTGCCATCGCATCGGTGTTATGCTCAAAGGGCAACTGGTTGAGGTCGGCGACACGCAGCAGATCAGCCGTGCGCCGGAACACGACTACACGCGGAAACTCTGGGGCGCGATCCCGCAACTGCCCTCATCCGTCCGCAGCCTGGGGGTCGTCGAATGAACGTGATGCCGCTAACGACGACCATGGCTGATGAAGACGACGCGATCGTGCGCCTCAAGGACATCAGGCGCAGCTTCGGTACCGTCGAGGCTTTGCGCGGCATTTCGCTTGCCTTAAAGCCCGGCCGGGCGCTGGCGCTCGTCGGCGAATCCGGTTGCGGCAAGACCACCTGCGCCCGCATCGTCGCGCGGCTCGATGCGCCGACATCGGGGACGATGGCGTTTCGCGGCGCCGACGTTACCCAGGCCGGAGGAAGGGCCGACGAAAAGACGCGTCGGCGGGCGATCCAGATGGTGTTTCAGGATCCCTTCGCCTCACTCAACCCGGTGTTCTCCGTCTACCATCACCTCGCGCGGCCACTGCTTTTGCATGGTCACGCCAAGAACGGGGGCGAGGCGAAAGCTGCCGTCGCGCGTCTGCTCGCCGATGTCGGTCTGGACGCCGATGTGACGGCACGAAAGTTTCCGCACGAACTGTCCGGTGGCCAGCGCCAGCGCGTCAACATTGCCCGGGCGCTTGCCGTTGGGCCGGATGTGCTCGTTGCCGACGAGCCGACATCGATGCTCGACGTTTCGATCCGCCTCGACATCCTGGAACTGCTCGCGCGCATCAAGCGCGAGCGGAACCTCGCCATGCTCTACATCACCCACGATATAGCCACGGCCGCCCACATCGCCGAGGAGGTCGTGGTGATGTTTGCCGGGCAGATGGTCGAGTGGGGCGAGACCAGCGCCGTCATCGGCAATCCCCGCCATCCCTATACGCAACTGCTTCTTTCCGCGGTCCCCGACCCCGATCGCCCCTTTGTGCCAGGGCAAAGCGCCCGCTTCCTTGCCCATGCCGACGACGTGCGGCGAAAGAGCCGTCCGGCCTCCGACAACGTGGAAGAAGTTACCGTGAATCACTTCGTCCGTGCCCTTGGCCGAACGCCGGCGTGAGCTATGTGAACCGAGGACCCGCATTCCCCAAGAAACGCGCTGGCCCCCGGCCGGCCGCAGAGACCAATCACTCATGGAGCCATTTGATGACGTTTGCCGCCAAATCTGACTATCTTCTGGAAACGCTCTGGGTGCCCGTCGGCACCGCCGACAGGTCGGTCTATGCGCTGACGCTCACCAACAATTCGGACCGGCCGATCAAGGGCTTTCGCCTCGGCGTCTCGGGCCCGGCGCGCATCGATCCTGCCGCTGAGGTCGAGGGCGGGCAGCTTCTTGTCCGGCTCTCCAACTATGCGGAATTCGCGCCGCCGGAAGGTTTTGAGCTGAAGCCCGGCGCGACCTGGACGCTCAAGGCTCACGGCATGAGCTTCGAGCCGCGCCACTGGACCGATGGCGCAAACGCCGCCTTCCTCGTCCTGTCCGATGGCACGAATGCGCCGGTTGCCGTGCTTGCCTCGCGGGCGCACGGTGACAATGCCGAGCTGAAGCGTGGCGCCGCCGTCTATCCGGTGCCGAAGGTGGCTCCGGTGCCAGTCTCGATCGTGCCGTGGCCGCAAGCGGTTGCGGTCTCCGGTCAGCTATTGGCACCTCCGGGCCTCGATCTGAAGGCCGAAGGCAGTGAAGCGTCCGCCGCGGCGAAGGCGTTTGCCGATCTCACGGCCAGCCTGTTTCCGGTCGAGGGCATTGTCCGGCCGGCGGCGGAGGGCGGTTTCCCGGTCGAATTGTCAAAGGCGTCGCACCTTGGTCCGGAGGCCTACACGATCCGTTTCTCGCCTGCCGGCGTCGCCATTTCGGGCGGTAGCCAGACGGGTATTCTCTACGGCCTGATCACGCTCGGCCAGGTCCTGCGCGGGGCGCGGTCGCATCCGGGCACCTTCGTGTTTCCGACGGGCGGGGAGATCAAGGACGAGCCGGCGCTCGCCTGGCGCGGCACCCATCTCGACGTCGCCCGGCAGTTCTATAGCACCGCCGAGGTCGAGCGTTTCCTGCAGCTGATGGCCTGGAACAAACTCAACCGTTTCCACTGGCACCTGACCGACGACGAGGCCTGGCGCGTGGAGATTGACGCCTATCCGGCGCTCACCGAAATCGGCGCCTGGCGCGGCCATGGTCGCAAAATCCCGCCGCTGCTCGGCTCCGGTCCTGAACCGACCGGCGGCTACTACACCAAGGCGGCGGTTCGTCAGATCGTAGCGCTTGCCGCCAGCCTCGGCATCGAGGTGATGCCGGAAATCGACATCCCCGGCCATTCCTATGCGATGCTGCAGGCAATCCCGGAACTGCGCGATCCCGAGGAAAAGGGAAGCTATCATTCAGTCCAGGGCTTCCCGGACAACTGCCTGAACCCGGCGCGCGAAGAGACCTATCGCGTGCTGGAAGTCATCTTCGACGAGTTGATCGAACTCTTCCCGATGCGGGCGATTCATGTCGGCGCCGACGAGGTGCCGCTTGGTGCCTGGTCCGGCTCGCCGGAAGCGCTCACGCGGCTTCGTGCACTTGCCGGCGACGAGGTCGCCGAAACCCACGCCAAGCGCCTGAACGTCGTCACCAACACCCATGGCGCCGACGAGATCGACGGTTCGGGTGCGGCGGTGCTGCAGGGCGAGTTCCTGGCGCGCGTCCAGGCGTTCCTGGCGAGCCGAAATTGCGTTACCGGCGGTTGGCAGGAGGCGGCCCACGGCAACGTCATCGACAAGGCGAAGTCGTTGCTCTTCGGTTGGCGCACGGTCGAGGCGTCGGCCGCGCTTGCCGAGGAAGGTTACGACATCGTCGTCTGCCCGGGCCAAGTCTACTATCTCGACATGGCCAACAGCCCGGCCTGGTCGGAGCCCGGCGGCAGCTGGGCCGGCTGGTCAGACCCGGAAAAGCTCTACACCTTTGACCCGGTCGAAGGCTGGACCGACGCACAGAAAAAGCACCTGCTCGGCGTGCAGTGCTGCATCTGGTCCGAACCGATGACCGACCGCGCCGTCTTCGACCGGCTCGTCTTCCCGCGGCTTTCGGCGCTCGCCGAAACCGGATGGACGCGACCCGAACGTAAGTCCTTCAAGCGCTTCGAGGCGCTGGTCGGGCTGATGCCCGTGCTCTACGGCTTTTATGCTGCGGAGTAGGCGCGGTTAAGTTTCCAGTTTTCGTCTGGGCTTGGCCAGGCGATGGATTGGATAGGCAAACGGCGGCGAGAGCCGCCGTTCGTCGTTCGGAGCTAGCCAGGCGTGCGCTTCCGCTTTGCTGGATACGATTTGGATTTTCGTGCTTGTGCGCCGGAGCGTGACACGCAAAGGTGCGCATCGATCCCGCGACGACCCGCGGGATGCAGCGTTTCCTGAGGCCAAGTTATCGATGCGAAGACTTCCTGGATTGTCGGCGATGAAGGTCTTCGAAGTGGTCGGGCAGACCCGCAGCTTCACGCGGGCGGCCGAGCGGCTCAACCTCACGCAAAGTGCGGTCAGCCGCCAGGTTCGCAACCTCGAGGATGAGCTTGGCGAAGACCTGCTCATCCGTCGCCACCACCATCTCGAGCTGACGCCGGCCGGTGCCGAACTGCTGGCGACGATCCAGGAAGCGTTCCATAGTATCGAGGTTTCGCTGCGCAGCATCACCGAGAAGAGCAACCAGAACCGCTTGCGGATCAACGTTCCGCCGACCTTTGCCAAGCGCTGGCTGCTGCCGCGTCTGCCGCGGCTGCGCGAGGCTCTGCCCGATGTTGATATCAGCCTCAGCACCGAAGCCACGGACACGATTGCCGAGCGCGGTCTTCTCGACTGCGCCATCCGCTTCGGCGATGGCGAGTGGCCGATGCTGGATGCCAGCATCCTGATGACGGAGCGGCATGTGGTCGTCTGTGCGCCATCACTGCTCGAAGGGGTGAAAGTCGAGGGTCCGACGGACCTGCAGCGCTTTACCTTCCTGCACGTGCTCGCTTCACCCGACCGGCGCTATCTGACGTGGCGGCACTGGCTCGACGCGGCGGGGTTCCAGGATGTCGATACCCGCGGCGGGCTAGAGTTCGACCTGCTCGATCTTGCGATCGAAGCGGCCTGTGCGGGCCTCGGCGTCACGGTCGCCGACCGTTCGATGGTGCGCGGTCAGTTGGAAACTGGGCAGCTCGTGCAGCTTTTCGACGTCGAAGTCGAAGGGCATGAATCCTACTGGTTCGTCACGCGGCCCCAGGCCGGAAACGACCGCAAGGTCGACGCGTTTCGTGCCTGGCTGCTTACGGAAGTTTCGGCCGACCGGGCTGCCTGAGCCAAGCATTCCATTTTGGAATGCTCTCGCTGAAAATTACTCGCTTGTGCCTCCGGCCCTATCGTCGCAACAGTTTCGTGACGGTCTCGGTCGGGGAGAGAGACGGGCCGTCGCTCATTGTGCTCTCTCCCGCGCAGTCCGCTTGTCCTGCGCGCCTTTGGCGCCGGGAGCTGCGGCCAACACATCCGAGATGCCATGAGCCCCTATCGCAATTTTTCCGGCGGTCGTTTCATCGAAAGCACGTCTGCGGTGACGATCGACGTCCGTAATCCGGCGACAGGCCAGGTCTTCACATCGGTGCCGGCAGCAACGGATGAGGAGGCAACAGCAGCGGTCGAGGCAGCCATGAAGGCGCAGCGCGCCTGGGCGGCACTGCCGGCCATCCAGCGTGGCGATGCGCTGCGTCGACTGGCGACGGTGCTGGAAAGCCGGGCTGAGACCATCGGCGCTGCCCTGGCGAAAGAGTCGGGCAAGAGCCTCGCCGACGCGACCGCGGAAGTCATCTACGGCGCCGAACTGATGCGCTACCACGCCGAATGGGCGCGCCGCATCGAGGGCGAAGTGATCGAGAGCGACAATCCCGGTGAAACGCTGCTCTTGAAGCGCGTTCCGATCGGCGTCGTTGCCGGGCTGATCCCGTTCAACTATCCGATCTACACACTGGTGCGCAAAATCGCCCCGGCGCTGATTGCAGGAAACGCCGTTGTCGTACGGCCGAGCAACAATACGCCGACATCCGCCTTCGTTTTTGCCGAAGCGATCGTCGAGGCCGGCCTGCCGGAAGGTCTCGTCAACATCCTGACGATGTCGCATGACGTCGCGAAGACGCTCTGCACCCATCCCGGCGTCGGCATGATCACGCTGACCGGCAGCGTTTCGGCCGGCCGCATCGTGCTCGACTACTGCAAGGAAAACATCGCCAAGCCCTCTCTCGAACTCGGCGGCAAGACCCCCGTCATCGTCGAGCCGGATGCGGATCTCGATGCTGTGGCACAGGCGATCATCGCCGCCAAGACCGCCCATTGCGGCCAGGTCTGCACCAGTGCCGAGCGGCTCTATGTACACGAAAGCGTGCATGACACGCTGCTCGCCAAGCTGCGCGAAGGTTTCGCTGCCCGCGCCTTCGGCGACCGCGCCGAGGATGCGACCCGCATGGGCCCGCTCGCCAACGCCGCCGCGCAGAAACGCGTGCATGAAATGGTCGAGCAGGCGCGGGCGGAAGGCGGAACGGTCGAGACCGGCGGTTACCTGCCGGAAGGACCGGGCTACTTCTATCCGCCGACGCTGATTTCCGGCTGCCGCCAAGAGATGGAGATCGTGCGCGAGGAGGTCTTCGGGCCTGTTCTCGCGGTGATCCGCTACTCGACCTTCGAGGAAGCGCTGGCGCTGGCGAGCGACCATCAGTTCGGCCTGAGCTCGGTACTCTTCACCGAGAACTATCGCACCGTCATGCGGGCCAGCGACGCCATCGAGGCCGGCGAACTCTACGTCAACCGTTTCCCGGCGGACCCCTATCAGGGCTTCCACGCCGGTTGGAAACGCTCGGGCCTCGGCGGCGACGACGGCAAGCACGGCATGCTGGAATTCACCCAGACGCGCCTCGTCGTCCTGAAACACTGATCATTTGAAATGACGCAATTCCGGACGGGAACCGGAATTGTTCGGACATCAACATCAAGACCGGGCCGATGGCATGCTCCCGCCATCGGTCGGGGAGGAGACTACCCTTGAGCTCAATTTCCGAAACAGAAATCGCTGCGCCGTCCGTGTCGGCCCGCAGCCGTTACCTGCAACTGGCGCTGATCGTGATCGCCGCCGGCGCGATCTATCCGATCCTCTACCTGCGCCAGTCCTACCAGACGACGATGCTGGAGGTGCTTAAGCTTACCAACACCGAGCTTGGCGTTCTCTATTCCATTCTCGGCACCAGCTTCCTGGTCGGCTACCTGCCGAGCGGCTGGCTCGCCGACCGCGTCCAGCCGCGCATCCTGATCCTCGTTTCCATGGTCGGCACGGGACTGCTCGGCCTCTGGTATGCGACGCTGCCCGGCTACTCATCGCTTCTCGTTATCTATTGCGGCTTCGGCGTCACGACGGGCCTGACGTTCTGGGCGGCGACGCTGAAGCAGGTGAACCTGATCGCCGGCGCCAATGAGCAGGGACGCTTCTTCGGCATTCTCGACGGCGGCCGTGGCCTGGTCGAGGCGCTGCTTGCCAGCGTCGCCATCGCGCTCTTCGTCTTCACGACGGAAACGCGCGGTGCCGGGCTTGCCATGGGTTTCCGTGATGTCGTGCTGCTCTATGCCGTTTTCTGCATCGTCGTCGGCATCGCCTATTTCGCCGTGTCGCAGCCCGTCGCTGTCGAGAAAGGCGCGCGCAAGCGCGAAGGCAACCTGCTTGCCGACATCAAGACGCTGCTCCGTATCCCCGAGGTCTGGCTCGTCGCCGCCATCATCTTCTGCGGCTATCACGTGTTCCTCGCGACCTACAGCTTCTCGGCCTATCTGCAGGAAGGCGGCTTCGGCATTTCCGCCGCCATGGCCGGCCTGATCGTCACGATCAAGCTGTGGCTGCGCCCGGTCGGGGGCATCGGCGGCGGCCTGCTCGGCGACCGCTTTGGCAAGACCGCGATCCTGCTCCTGAGTTTCATCGTGGCAGCCGCCAGCCTCGTGGCGATGATCGCCCTGCCGGGCATCGGCTCGACGGTCCTCTTCGTCGGGCTGGTGCTGCTCGTCGGCCTCATCACCTATACGATCCGTGGCCTCTACTGGGCGATCCTCGACGATTGCCACGTGCCGGCCAACATCACCGGCCTTGCGATCGGCATCATCTCGCTCGTCGGCTACGCGCCCGACACCTACCTGCCGCTCGTCAACGGATACCTCTCAGACCGTTATCCGGGCATCGCCGGCTACCAGTTCTATTTCGGCTACATCGCCGCCATCTGCGTCCTCGGCGCCATCGCCACCCTGGTGCTGATGGCCCGCCTCAAGAAAAAGGGATGACACAAATGAAGATCGCGTCTCTCAAGACCTATGCCGTCGCCGTCCCGCCGCCGCATGTGGGCGGAATGTACTGGATCTTCGTGCGCCTCACGACCGCCTGCGGCATCGAGGGCATCGGCGAGATCTACGCGACCTCGTTCCATCCAAAGGCGCTGACGCCGCTGATCGAAGACGTCTTCGAGCGGCATCTGCTCGGCCATGATCCGCACCAGATCGAGCGCTTCTGGCGCTCGGCCTATTCGAGCGGCTTCACCCAGCGCCCCGACCCGACGATGATGGGCATCGTCTCGGGTCTCGAAATCGCCTGCTGGGATATCATCGGCAAGGCCGCCGGCCGGCCCGTCGCGGACCTGCTCGGCGGCACCGTGCACGAGAAGCTCCGCGCCTACACCTATCTCTACCCGAAGAACGCGGCTGGAGAGTTCGACTTCAACGATCCGGATCTCGCCGCCGGATGCGCCGTCGAAATGGTCGAGATGGGCTTCACCGCCGTCAAGTTCGACCCGGCCGGTCCCTACACCAACTATTCCGGCCACCAGCTTTCGCTCGGCGTGATGGACCGCTCGGAGGAATTCTGCCGCAAGATCCGTGACGCCGTTGGAAGCAGCGCCGATCTGCTCTTCGGCACGCACGGCCAGATGGTGCCGTCCTCGGCGATCCGGCTGGCGCGGCGTCTCGAAAAATACGACCCGCTCTGGTTCGAAGAACCGGTTCCTCCCGGACAGGAAGCGGCGATGGCAGAGGTGGCGCGCGCGACCTCGATCCCGATTTCGACCGGCGAGCGCCTGACGACCAAGTACGAGTTCCAGCGCGTCCTCGAACTGAAGGCTGCCTCGATCCTGCAGATGAACGTCGCACGCGTCGGCGGGCTTCTCGAAGCGAAGAAGATCGCCGGCATGGCAGAAGCCTATTACGCCCAGATCGCCCCGCATCTCTATAACGGCCCGGTCGGGGCTGCGGCCAGTATCCAGCTGTCAGCTGCGTCGCCGAACTTCCTCATCCATGAGGCGATCCTCGATTTCAGCGGATTTCATGCGGATGTGCTGAAGACCAAGCTCGCCGTCGAGGATGGCTACATCATCCCGTCGCGCGAGCCTGGCCTTGGCATCGAGCTCAACATGGACGTCGTCGAAAAGCACACGCCGTACACCGGCGAGCGCCTGCACCTGCAGATGGACAGCCGGCCGGCGGACGTGAAGGCCTTCGCGCCGGCACGCGGATAACTCCGACTATAGGACATGCAGATGATCTACGACTACATCATCGTCGGCGCCGGGTCGGCCGGCTGCATTCTTGCGAGCCGGCTCAGCGAAAATGGTCGCCACAGGGTGCTTTTGATCGAGGCTGGCGGCAACGACAATTCCTTCTGGTTCAAGATCCCGGTCGGCTACGCCCGCAGCTACTACAATCCCCAGGTCAACTGGATGTATTCGAGCGAGCCGGAGGCCGAGCTTCAGGATCGCAGCATCTACGTGCCGCGTGGCAAGGTCCAGGGCGGATCCGGCTCGATCAATGCGATGATCTATGTGCGCGGCGCGCGCGACGACTTCGACGACTGGAAAAACGCCGGCAATACGGGCTGGGGCTATGACGATGTCCTGCCCTATTTCCGCCGGCTCGAAACCCATGCGCGCGGATCGTCCGAATGGCACGGCGGCGAAGGCCCGATCCACATCACCCCGATGCGCGGCATGACGCACCCGATCACCGACGCTTTCCTCGAAAGCTGCGGATCGTTGCAGCTGCCGCTGAACGAGGATTTCAACGGCGCCTCGATCGAGGGCGCCGGCGTCTACGACGTCAACACCAACAACGGCCGCCGCTCGCATTCGAGCGCGGAGTATCTGAGGCCCGCCCTCAAGCGTCCCAATCTCACGATCGAACGCTACGCGCAGGCAGAAAAGCTGGTCTTCGGCGAAGACGGACGCGTGACCGGTGTCGATGTCATCCAGAATGGGACGCGGCGTCGCTTCACGGCGGGGCGCGAGGTCATCCTGGCCGCCGGTGCGGTCGGTAGCCCGCAGCTGCTGCAGGTCTCGGGCATTGGCGACGGCAAGCAGCTGTCGTTGCTCGGGGTCGAAACGCGCCGGCATCTGCCGTCGGTCGGCTTGAACCTGCAGGATCATCTCTGCGCCAGCTTCTATTATCGCGCGACGATCCCGACGCTCAACGACGAGTTCGGCAGTCTGTTCGGCCAGATGCGTCTCGGTCTGCAGTATCTCTTGACCGGCAAAGGACCGTTCTCGATGAGCGTCAACCAGGCGGGCGGTTTCTTCCGCGGCCGGCCCGACGAAGAGCGGCCGAACATCCAGCTCTATTTCAACCCGCTCTCCTACCGCATCCCGACGGATCCGAAGGCCGGGCTGAAGCCGGAGCCCTATCCCGGCTACCTGATCTGCTTCAATTCCTGCCGGCCGACGAGCCGCGGCAGCATCTCGATTGCGTCCGGCGACCCCTCGGTGAAACCGCTGATCCGGCCGAACTACCTGACGACCGATCGCGACATCGACGAAGTGCTGCAGGGAAGCCGGCTTGTCCGCCGGATCGCGTCGGCCTCGGCACTCTCATCGTTGACGGCGGAAGAGATTTCGCCGGCGCCGCGCGTGGAAAGCGACGAAGCGCTGATGGACTATTTCCGCGAAAACTCCGGCTCGATCTACCATCTTTGCGGCACCTGCGCGATGGGGCCGGAGCAGGAGAGTTCGGTGGTCGACAGCCGCCTGAAGGTTCACGGCGTGCCCGGTCTCCGCGTCGTCGACGCCTCGATCTTCCCCAACATCACCGCGGGCAACATCAACGCGCCGACGATGATGGTTGCGGAGAAAGGTGCCGATCTGATCCTTGCCGATGCCGCCTGAGCGGCACGGCTTTTCTGTCGACTGGGGGACCCGACGCAGTGGCCGGTCAGGCGTAGGGGTGTCGTTGAACGTCAGGCGTGATTTGCCATCGTCGATTGAGCGTGACTATACTTCCCGCACTTCATAGCCGTCCATATCAGGTGCTTGCCCCTACCGAACGATCGTTGCCACCGCGCTCGACGCGGCGAGACCACGGTCATTGAAATCTGGCAATGCGCCGCGAGCCTGCGAGGGAGAGACGCATGCCGAGTTTCCGCTTGAAGACCCTGTCGATTACGTTGCTCTTTGCATCGAGCCTGACGCCCTGGGCGGTGCAGGCGGCTTCACCCGAGCCCGTGAAGGCGGAGCACGGCATGGTGGTCACCGCCCAGCACCTGGCATCCGATATCGGTGTTGCCGTGCTGAAAAGCGGTGGCAATGCCGTGGATGCAGCCGTTGCCGTCGGCTATGCGCTTGCCGTCACCTATCCGACCGCCGGCAATATCGGCGGCGGCGGTTTCATGACCATCCGCTTTAAGGACGGCAAGACGACGTTCCTCGATTTCCGCGAGCGGGCGCCTCAAGCCGCTACCAAGACCATGTATCTCGACGCCAAGGGCAATGTCGTCGACGGCCTGAGTACCGAGGGCTATCTCGCCGTCGGCGTTCCCGGTCCGGTCCTGGGCTTCGAAATGGCGCGCAGCCGCTATGGCACCAAGCCGCTTGCCGAATTGATCGCTCCGGCGATCGCGCTTGCCAAAGACGGCTTCGTGCTGGAGCAGGGCGATATCGATTCCTTCGAGGGCGAAACGGACAGGCTCGCCAAGGACCCGGCCGCGGCCGCGATCTTCCTGAAGGACGGCAAGCCGTTCGTCGCCGGCGAGAAGCTGATCCAGGCCGATCTTGCCGCATCGCTTTCGAGCATCGCCGAGAAGGGCACCGACGCCTTCTACAAGGGCGCGATCGCCGACCAGATCGTCAAGGCGAGCGCGGAGAAAGGCGGCGTGCTCGTCAAGGCAGATTTCGAGCGCTACGCCGTGCGCGAACTGGAGCCGGTCAAGTGCAACTACCGCGGCTATGACATCGTCTCCTCGCCGCCGCCATCCTCCGGTGGCGTGATCATCTGCGAAATCCTCAACGTTCTCGAAGGCTACCCCATTTCCTACATGGGCTATGGCGCCGCCGACACCGTGCATGTGATGATCGAGGCCATGCGCCACGCCTATGTCGACCGCAACACGTCGCTCGGCGATCCTGATTTCGTCGAGAACCCCGTCGCCAAGCTCACCGACAAGGCCTATGCCAAGGACATCCGCGACAAGATCGATCCGTTCCGCGCCGGCGTTTCCGCCACGCTGATCCCCAAGGGTTTCGGCGAAAGCAAGGAGACGACGCACTATTCGATCATCGACGACGAGGGCAATGCGGTTGCCGTCACCTATACGCTGAACGGCTCCTTCGGCGCCGGCGTCGTGGCGCCCGGAACCGGCATCCTGCTCAACAACGAGATGGATGATTTCACCGCCAAGCCAGGCGTGCCCAATCTCTACGGTCTGGTGCAGGGCGAGGCCAATGCGATCGCGCCCGGAAAGACGCCGCTGTCATCGATGAGCCCGACGATCATCTCCAAGGACGGCAAGCCCTTCATGGTGATCGGCAGCCCCGGCGGTGCACGCATCATCACCATCACGCTCGAAGCGATACTCAACGTCATCGACCACGGCATGAACATCCAGGAAGCGGTCGACGCGCCGCGCGTCCATCACCAGTGGCTGCCGGACAAGGTGTTCATGGAGCCCTATGCGCTCTCGCCAGATACCCGCAAGCTGCTGTCGGCCATGGGCCACAATGTCCAGATCGATGAAAGCTGGACGATCTGGGGACAGGCGACCGGCATCCTCGTCGGCGGCGAGAGCCTTTCGGACATCGAGGCCGGCGGCGGCGCCCGCTACAATGGCGCAGTCGACAGCCGCATCGGCGCGGGTGCTGCGCGCGGTTACTAGACGCACGCGAAGCGGCGCAAAGCTGCGCCCTCGACACCCATTCAGAGCGGCGGATCGTCGGTTCGCCGCCTGATTTCGCGCATGCGACCACCGCGTGCTCACGCGAAAAAGATTTGAAAGCGGTTCCGGTTGAATTTATTATGTTTTCAGAGCGTGCGACCGCACGCGATCGTACGCGATCGTACGCTTTGGCCAAGCTTCATTCGTGGAGGTTGTCATGGCACTGATGGAAGGAAAGAAAGCACAGGACTGGATCAATCTGGTTCTTGCCGTCTGCCTGTTCGTCTCTCCCTGGATCATGGGTTTCGTTGTCGAAAGCGTTCCGGCCTGGAACGCTTGGGGCGCCGGCGTCGTGCTCGGCGTTCTGGCTATCGCGACGCTTGCCATGTTTGCGGAATGGGAAGAATGGGCAAGCCTCATCGTCGGGCTCTGGCTGATCGCTTCACCCTGGCTGCTCGGTTTCTCGACCAGTCCCAACCCCATGTGGACGCATGTCGTCCTTGGGGTGTTGGTGACCGCGCTCGCGATCTGGGCCGTCTGGGACGAACGGCAGCATCCGCATGCACATGCATGACGATGAGTAGAGAAGATTGCGGCCCGGCGCCGCAGCGCCGGGCCGCAATCAGTTTGCATCATTCGTTGCAATTTTGCGTTTGCGGCTGGCCGGATCGAGAGCGAAATCTGAAAAACCGTGCGGAACCGTCCGTCTTCGGATTTGCGTGAGTTCAAAGGTCAGATCCCTTCGAACAATCCAAACGGGCCAGCGCATCGATTCACCTTACGGTGTCTTCGACAGCGCGGCGCGCAACGACCGCCACGAACTCCCGAGCTCCGGAGTAGGTTTTCGGCTACCCATCGGCAGCGAGATCGTTGAAGCAGGCTTTGCTCTTGCCGAACCATGGAAATCACTGCCGGCAAGCCAATGTTCATGACATCCTGGTCATTCAGCGATTGCGCACGCACGCTGCGCGGGCGATGGCGTGCAATTGGATAATACCAATATAACGCCAATCAGCGACTGTTTCGGAACGTGAACGCAACTTGTATGCGCTATCTGTAAGAAATGTAACACGAATTATTCCGGCTTCAGTCGCCATTACGGATAGTTGCGCCGCCGCGATCTGGACAGGTGGTCATGTTTTGGTATTTCTAATACTGGCCGCAAGGAGATGGGCCAAATCGGAAGTGAATACGGAACGCTATCGGCCCGAGGGCGAGCAAGCCGGCGGGCAACCGGAAAACTGGGAGATTTAAATGAAGCCGAGTTCCATTTTTGCCCCGTTGGGGTCGACCGTGACAGCATCGGGCACCCCGCGTTCGGTGAAGGCGGGTAGCGCACGGCGCCGCCTCCTTGGACTGTTGACAGCGACAGCGTGTCTCATTTCAGCGGTTCCAGCCGGCGCCTTCGACCAGGCAAACGCTGCCCGTATCAAACAGCTGGTCGACACCGGCATGCAGTATTACTGGTCGGGCGGCGACGTCAAAAAGGCGGAAGCCGAAGTCTTCAAGGGCATTACGCTGCATGGCAAATATGATGTCGTGGAGGAAGCCTTCAAGGAAGCGTCGACGCTCGCGCCTGAGCGGTTGGATTTCCAATATGCCGTTGCTGCGACCCAGATCATCCAGAAGAAGCTCGACGACGCGCAGGCGACCTTCCAGAGCATCCTCAGCAAGGACCCGACCGCTTTTGATGCGCAAAGCTGGCTTGAGGCAATTGCCCGCATCCGTGGCGATGAGACCGGCGCGGCGCTTGCCCACCAGGCTCTGGCCGGTCTCGATCGCGAGAAAGCGGAAGAGTATCGCAAGCGGTTTGTTCGCGCAGAACAGATCATGGCTGAAAAGCCGAACTTCGACGTCCCGACTGTGCCAGGGAAGGTCGTGATCGTCGCGCTGGGCTACGCGCTCGCCGATGACGGCAAGGCGCAGCAAACCTTGCTCGATCGTCTCGAGGTGACGTTGAAGGTCGCCGAGGCCAACCCGACAGCGCTCGTCATGGTGAGTGGCGGCGTGCCGAAAAATGGCGTTACGGAAGGTGACGTCATGTCCAAGTGGCTGGTCGACAAGGGTATCAGTCGCGATCGCATCATGATTGAGGACAAGTCGAAAGATACGATCGGCAATGTGATCAATGCCGCCAATCTCCTGGTGCGGCATCAGGCCGACACGGTAATCCTGGTGACCAGTTCGAGCCACATGCGCCGCGCGCGCACGGTCATGGAGGATGCCTTGAAGCAGCGCGACCTGCCATCGGCAGTGGTGCCGCTGAATGCGCTGGACGCGCCAACCCAGGATGAAGCGGCAAAGATCGGGGCGGACGAGCGGTTGGTCATTTACCGTGATCTGATGCGTGTTTCGGGCGTATGGGCCTATCCGGGGCTGCAGCAGTAGTCATCGGAACATCCCCGAAAGCGCCTGATGCTTGCGCGTCCCACCCTTGCACTTAAGGGTGGGACGCGTGCGTTTCTGGCTCAGTTTGAGAATGCGCCGGTCGCGTGTATGGCACGCAGGAAGAGGCTGCGTTCTCCCGCACTTCAACATAATGCTTCCCATCCGTCCTGCTTTGCCCTAGAAGGCGCGCCGTAATCCGGTCGCAGCCTACCCGGTCAAAACAAGGACACCTATCATGAAGACAATCGTCATCTGCTCCGGCGGATTGGACTCGGTATCGCTTGCCCACAAGGTCGCAGCCGAACACGAACTCATTGGCCTGCTCTCCTTCGATTACGGCCAGCGACACCGTAAGGAGCTGGACTTTGCCGCCGCCTGTGCCAAGCGGCTCGGCGTTCCGCATCAGGTCATCGACATCAGCGCGATCGGCGCCCATCTCACCGGATCGGCATTGACGGACGATGTCGACGTGCCCGACGGCCACTACGCCGAGGAAACGATGAAAGCGACGGTGGTTCCGAACCGCAACGCCATCATGCTCTCCATCGGCTTCGGGTTGGCAGCGGCGCAGAAGGCGGATGCGGTGGCTGTCGCCGTGCATGGCGGCGACCATTTCATCTATCCCGACTGCCGTCCCGGCTTCATCGACGCGTTTCAGGCGATGCAGAACCACGCGCTCGACGGCTACGCCGACATCACGCTCTACGCGCCCTATGTGACGATTTCGAAGGCGGATATCGTCACCGACGGCGCGAGCCACCAGACGCCCTTCGAAGCGACCTGGTCCTGCTACAAGGGCGGCGCGCTCCATTGCGGGCGCTGCGGCACCTGCGTCGAGCGGCGCGAGGCCTTCCATCTGGCCGGCGTTGCGGATCCGACCGACTACGAAGATCCGGATTTCTGGGTGGCGGCGACATCGGCCTTTGCGGCCGAGGAGGTGAAGTGATGTTCCGGATCACCAAGGAATTCCATTTCTCCGCCTCGCATCAGTTGAAGAGCCTGCCGGCCGAGCATCAATGTGCGCGACTACACGGCCACAACTACATCGTCGAAGTCGAGCTTGCCGGCGCGGAGCTCAACGAGCACGGCTTCGTGCGCGACTATCACGAGCTTTCGCCACTGAAGCGCTACATCGACGAGAGTTTCGATCACCGCCATCTGAACGACGTTCTCGGCCACGACCGGGTGACGGCCGAATGTCTGGCGAAGCACTTTTACGACTGGTGCAAGGCGAGGCTGCCGGAAACCTCCGCCGTGCGTGTCAGCGAGACGCCGAAGACCTGGGCAGAATACCGGCCATGAGCGGGCCCGGCGAAACGCGCATCCGTGTCAGCGAAATCTTCGGGCCGACGATCCAGGGCGAGGGCATCCTGATCGGGCTTCCGACCGTGTTCGTGCGAACCGGCGGCTGCGACTATCGCTGCAGTTGGTGCGACACGCTGCACGCGGTCGACAGCGAGTATCGCGACCAATGGCTGCCGATGGGCGTCGAAGAGATCTGGAGCGAGGTCGTCACGCTCTCCGGTGGCAAGCCGCTGACGGTCTCGCTTTCCGGCGGCAATCCGGCGATCCAGCCGCTGGCGCCCCTGATCGCCCGCGGGAAAGCCGATGGCTATCGCTTCGCGCTGGAAACGCAGGGCAGCATCGCCAAGGACTGGTTTGCGGACCTCGACGCGCTGGTGCTGAGCCCGAAGCCGCCGTCGAGCGGCATGGAAACGGACTGGCGGGCCTTCGACGACTGTCTTCGAATGGCAGCGGATGGGCCGCAGGTGGCGCTGAAGATCGTCGTTTTCGACGAGCGCGACTATGCCTATGCCCGGGATACGGCGGCCCGGTACCCCCATCTGCCGCTCTACCTGCAGCCTGGCAACCATACGCCTCCACCCCCTGACGACGACGACGCCAAAGTCGACATCGACGGCATCATCGATCGCATGCTCTGGCTTGTCGGCAAGGTGACGGAAGATCGTTGGTTCGAGGCCCGCGTCCTGCCGCAGCTGCACGTCCTGCTCTGGGGCAACAGGCGCGGGGTGTAGGCGGCAGGCGCCCCTTTACCGCTTGCCGGCAAGCGCCTTCGCGCTTGGATCGCCAATCGGCGGCAGCTATGGTCCTCAAATCAAGACCAATGAGGGGCGTTCATGCAGCTGAAGACGAAACGTGTCTATGAGCCGAAGGCCGATGGCGACGGGATGCGCGTCCTCGTCGATCGCCTCTGGCCGCGCGGTTTGACCAAGGCGG
The DNA here is from genome assembly GCF_014852195.1 of Ensifer sp. ENS08. Taxonomy (NCBI): domain Bacteria; kingdom Pseudomonadati; phylum Pseudomonadota; class Alphaproteobacteria; order Hyphomicrobiales; family Rhizobiaceae; genus Ensifer; species Ensifer sp. ENS08. Next base: position 37,385 of record NZ_JACVBF010000016.1, on the reverse strand, counting down.
AAGCCGCGGTCGATCTCTGGCTGAAGGACATAGCGCCGACCACGGAGCTGCGCCGCTGGTTCCATGCGGATGAAGGTACGTGGGAAGAGTTTCGCGAGCGCTACCTTGCCGAGCTCGACGGCAATCCGGAGGCAGTTGACCTGTTGCGACAGCGCATTGCTGAGGGCCCGGTGACTTTGCTTTACAGCGTGAAGGATGAGGCCCGCAATCATGCGGAGATCCTCAAAGGCTACATCCTCACCCATCGATAGACGAGGCGCCGGGTTCACGTCATGTCGTTGGAATGGATGCCTCGAATGCGCCGCCGGCGCGCAGCGACCCGGCGCCAGTCGCCGTCGAGGGGTAATCCGAAGACGTTGATAAGGGCAGATTCGATTGCCGGTGCATCGAATTCCTGGCGCGTCACGGTGCCGTTCCTGTCACGGATCGTCAGCCGGTTTCCAAGCAGGATGTTACGTGTCTCCTCGGTGGTCAACGTCACCAGCAGGGTCTGTCGGAAAAGCGAATGCGGATCCGTGTATGTCGCGATGTTTGCGATCCGATACGCGTCCTCTCCACAAATGCTCGGCGATACCTCGTAGACCGGTACCCAGTCACGACCAAGTAATGCCTCCAGCACGTAGCCATCGAGCGTTCGGCTGAGACGGAACGGCTCATGCGGCGTCGGTTGCGGCGTGGTCCGGTCGAAACGCAGCGGCGCGGTCGGCACGCAACTGCCGAAGCCGACATCGACCAGATAGCCGACATCGTTCACGAAGACGCGGAGCGCCATGTGCGACCAGGCCGGCGGCGGCGCACCCGGGGCGCGCATCCACAGGACACGGGCAATCAAGGGATCCACCCGGTAGCCGAGCGACGTGAGCACGCGCTGCAACAGGCTGTTCTGCTCGAAGCAATAGCCGCCACGCCGGCGGTCGATGAGCTTGGCGTCGACCGCCGCCGGCGAAAGGTCGATCCGACGGCCGAGAAGCACGTCGATGGCCTCGAAGGGGATCGACGCGGCATGGCGGGCGACGATCCTGCCAAGCGTTGTGAGATCGGGCGAGAGCGGCCCGACATGACCGATGCGGGCGAAGTAGCGGCCGAGGTCGACGGGAAATGGGGCGTTCCGCATGGCTAGAGGCTCCGATAGATGGCGTCGCGAAGATCGTCCGGGAAGCGTCCGTTCATGCCCTCAAAAGCGGTGTTGGTGAGCGCAACGACTGTCAGGCCGCGGGCCGGGTCGATGAACCACTTGTGCCCGTAGGCGCCGTCCCATTGCAGCGTGCCGCGCGACTGCGGTGTTCCCGCCATCTCGGGTTCGACAAGCACGGCGCCGCCGAAACCGAACTCCCACCCGGCGCCGGCGGCCAATCCGCCCGTCCTTGCCTGAATGTCGAACATCGAGCGGGTGCTGGCGGCGTCGAGCACCGGCGAGTGTCCGGTCCTGAGGCTTTCGAGAAGGCGGATCACGTCGCCGGCCGTGCCTGCCATGCCGGCTCCTCCGGAGGGAAAGGCTCGAGGATTGAAGATCCGGCCGGGCGAGAGGCGTACGGGATTGCCAAAGAAGGGGACCGCGTCGTCGCCAACGAGCCGCCGTGGCCGCGGCGAGGCATCGCCATAGTGGACCACGAGCTTGCGTTTATCGGTCACGGAAAAGGCGGTGTCGTTCATCCCCATCGGGCGTGTGACGAGCGTAGCAATCGCCTCCGGCAGCTTTGATCCCGTCGCCTCTTCGATAACGGCGCCAAGCACGTCGAGGCTCATCGAATAGCCCCAGCCGTGTCCGGGCGGATAGGATAACGGAATGGCGGTGAGCTTGCCGATGAGGGCGGTGAGATCATCGTCGGTGTCGTCGAGGCCGCTGCTGATGGCGTGCCGGCGATAAGGGCCGTCGCCTCGCTCCATGAACACGTAGCTCAAACCGGCACTGTGCGTCAGGAGTTGGCGGATGGTTATCCGAGGCTCGCTGCCGTCCGGCAGCTGCGGCCTGAACGCGGGCAGCCATTCCGACACGATATCGTCGAGACCGATGGTGCCCCTTTGCACCAGGTTGAGAGCGGCGACCGTGACGATCGGCTTTGCGACCGAGGAGAGCAGGAAGATGCTGTCCTCGGTCATCGGCCGGTCGGCCTCGCGGTGCGCAAGCCCGGCGGCATGTCGGTAGCCGGGCTCGCCGTCGATAAGGATCTCGACGACTGTGCCGACGATGCGCTGTTCATCCAGGGCTTCCGCAATCACCCGGTCGAGTTCGGCCTTCAGCCGCGTTCTGCGCTCCGATCTTCCCTGTCTTGTCGCATCCATGCTCGTCTCCTGTGCTCCTCGAAACTGCGGCCCGGTCGACGCTTCAGGGCGAAATTCGGGCTCCCGGACAAAGGCAAAGCCCGTTCGCAGCGAAAGTCGATCGTCTGTTCCCGTATGGGAGGCATACGCGCCTGCACGAGGCAGCCGTCGTCGTCCGGCGCTAAAAACGGTGCGACAACGTCAGATGGAGTCGGGTTGATGAACACAAACAATCTGGGATTTGCAGGCAAAGTCGCCTTAGTCGCAGGCGCCAGCAAGGGTATCGGCGCGGCCACCGCCCGCGCCTTTGCGCAGGCCGGCGCATCCGTTGTCCTTCTTTCCCGCTCGCAGCCGGCGGTCGAGGCGTTGGCGGTTTCCATCCGCCAGGCGGGCGGCGACGCACTGGCGATCGCTGCCGATGTCGGCGACGAGAGTGCCATGAAGCAGGCGCTTGCAAGTGTGATGCAGCACTATGGCCGGCTCGACGCCGCCTTCAACAATGCGACGGATGGAACCATGCCGGCCCCGCTTGCCGATCTCGATATCGAAGGGTTCGATCGCGGCATCCGCACCAACATTCGCGGCACCTTTCTCGGCATGCGTTACCAGATCGAGGCGATGGCGAGGGGCGGTGGCGGTGCGATCGTCAACATGGCGTCGGTTGCCGGCATCAACGGCACCTCCGGGCTTTCCGCCTATGTCGGTGCGAAGGCCGGGATCATCGGGCTGAGCAAGGCGGCGGCGCTGGACTATGCCGACCAGGGCATCCGGATCAATGTCGTTGCGCCCGGGCCGATCCTCACCCACCATCTCGAGGCCGCCGGCGCGGACATCCAGCGGCACGCAGCACTTTCGACGCCGATGCGGCGGCTTGGCCGGGTGGAGGAGGTGGCCGCCGGCGTGCTCTGGCTCTGTTCCGATGCGGCGAGTTACATCACCGGCGTGGTGCTGCCGATCGACGGGGGCATGACGGCGGGCACGAAAGTGCCTATGAATTACCGTCGAGGCGAGCCGCCTCGGCCGGCTGAACCCTGAGGTGCCTGTGGACTGGGAAGAACTCCATCTTGTTCAGTACTTGTTCCGCCACGGCTCGCTGAGTGCAGCCGCCCGTGCGATGGGCACCACGCAACCGACGCTCAGCCGTCGCCTCGAGGCTTTCGAGCAGAAGACGCGCAAAACACTGTTCGAGCGGCAACCGGGCGGCCTCGTGCCGACCGCCGTGTGCCTCTCCATCCTTTCTGCGCTCGAGCACATGGAGGCGAACGCGCTTGCGGTGGAGCGGCGCCTTGCGGTGCAGGACGACGCACTTGAAGGCACCATCACCGTGACCAGCCTCGACTGGATCGGAGACTACCTCCTGGCGCCGATCCTGACCAAGTTTGCAGCAATGCATCCCGGCGTCAGCATTCACCTTTTGAACGATGGCCGGCGCTTCAACCTGTCCAGGCGGGACGCAGACATCGCCTTGCGTTTCGGCAGTTTCGACCAAAACGATATCGTCGAGCGCAAGGTTGCCGATGTCGCCTACGGCCTGTTTGCAACAGAGGCCTACCTTGATTGTTTCGGCCATCCGGATGTTGCGGGCGAAGGCAGGAACCAGACGATTGTCGAGCTGGTGGAGGTGCCTGTGCGGGTATCGCTCTCGACCTGGCTGAAAGATCTTTTGCCGGAGGCGAGAGTGCTGCTGCGCACGAATTCGATCCGCTCGCAATTGAGTGCGGTTGAGACCGGACAGGCACTTGCCACGCTGCCGCACTTTATCGCCGCCGGCCGGAATGGCCTTGTGGCCCTTGACCTCGGCGTTGCCGCGCCGGTTCTGCCGCTGAAGCTCGGTGTTCACCCGGAATTACGTGAATTGCCGCGGGTGCGAAAGCTCATGGATTTTGCCGTATCGCAGTTCGCGCCCCTGCGGGTGAGCCTCAACCCGTCAGGCTGAAGCGCCGGCGGACCAAGGCGCGACGCGTTTGCTGGGCACTGCAACGAATGCGCGAAATTTTCTTGGCTGTCGATGTCGGGAGATGACGACGTCATGCGTCTTAATCTCGAAGGCGGTGCTCAACCGCGCTGACAACAAGGAGATTGAGAATGTTTCGTACCGCTTTGATCGCTGGCGCCCTGCTCATGTCCGGCACTGCCTTTGCCGAGGCTGAGACCGTCGAAGTCAACGGCATGAAGATGTATTACGAAGTCTCGGGCGAGGGCGAGCCGCTCGTCGTGCTGCACGGCGCCTACATGAACATTCCCTCGATGGGTGCGATCATCCCGAAGCTGGCCGAGACCCACAAGGTCTATGCAATCGAGTTCCAGGGCCATGGCCGCACCACCGATATCGATCGCCCGATCACCTATCCGAACCTCGCCGACGACGTCGCCGCCTTCATGGATGCGGTGAAGCTGGAGAAGGCCGATGTCTTCGGCTACTCGATGGGTGCGGCTGCCGGCCTGCAGCTGGCGATCCGCCATCCGGACAAGGTGAACAAGCTAGCCGCCGCGTCCGTCGGCTACGATGCCGAGGGCTGGCAGCCGGAATTCAAAGCATTCATCCCGCAGATGACTGTCGAGATGTTCGTCGGCATGCCCTTTGCCGAAGACTACCGCAAGCTTGCTGCCAATCCGGATGGGTTTCCCGATCTGGTCAAGAAGCTGATCCAGCTCGAAAAAGAACCGATGGCCTGGGAGCCGGATGTCAAGGCACTGAAGACCCCGGTTCTCGTCGTCGCCGGCGATGCCGATGTGGCGACGTTGGAGCACACGGTGGCACTGTTCCGCCTGCTTGGTGGCGGCGCCATGGGCGACATGGGAAAGCCGCTGTCGCCTTCGCGGCTCGCGATCCTGCCGGCGACGTCGCACACCGCCGTCATCAACCAGACGGAACTGTTGGAGGCTTTCATCGAGCCCTTTCTGAAGGGTGAGACACCGAAGGGCATGTTCCCGTGACAACAACGAACGGCGCCATCTTCGCAGGTGGCGCCGCCCTCCTATGGTGGATAGCTTCTAGCGCAGGCGCCTGCCGTCTGCGTCGAACACCAGAGCGGCTGTGGGTTCGAAACGGGCGGCGATGCTGTCGCCGGACTTCAGGCCGCGGCCGTTTTTTGTTTCGATGATGATCAGTTCGCCGTCGCCGTCGCCGTGCCGGGCATAGGCAAAGGTCTCGCCGCCCAGATGCTCCAGCATGTCGATCGTCAAATCGAGGCTCGCCGAGCCGCTGTCGCCGAAATGCTCGGGGCGAATGCCAATGGTCACGGTGCTGCCGGGCGTTACGTCCTTGACCGCAATCGGCAGCGTCGCATTGCCGAAATCCGCCAGGCGGACATGTCTCTCCCCGCCCGCGTTTGTTTCGACGATCCCCTTCAAAAAGTTCATCTTCGGCGAACCGATGAAACCGGCGACGAAGAGATTGGCCGGATCGTCGTAGAGGTCGAGCGGCGAGCCGACCTGCTCGACCACGCCGCCGCGCATGACGACGATCTTGTCGGCAAGCGTCATCGCCTCGACCTGATCGTGGGTGACGTAGATGATTGTCGTCGCAAGCTTCTTGTGCAGCCTGGCGATCTCGATACGCATGTGCACGCGCAGTTCCGCATCGAGGTTCGAGAGCGGCTCGTCGAAGAGAAAGATCTTCGGGTGCCGCACGATCGCCCGGCCGATCGCCACGCGCTGGCGCTGGCCGCCCGAAAGCTGTTTCGGCTTGCGGTCGAGCAGCGGCCCGAGTTCCAGGATGTTCGCCGCTTCGCCGACGCGTTGTGCGATCTCGGCCTTCGGCACGCCGGCAAATCGCAGCGCGAAACCCATGTTCTCCCGAACCGTCATATGCGGGTAGAGCGCATAGGACTGGAACACCATGGCGATGCCTCGTTTCGACGGATCGACATCGTTCATGCGCTCGCCGCCGATCGTGAGATCACCTGACGAGATCTCCTCCAGTCCGGCGATCATCCGAAGCAGGGTCGACTTGCCGCAGCCGGATGGCCCGACGAAGACGACGAACTCACCGGTCTTGATGTCGAGGTCTACACCCTTGATGACCTCGAAGTTGCCATAGGACTTTCTGACGTGCTTAAGTTGGAGTTCGCTCATGCAGCCGCCGCCTCGTCCGACACCGCCGAAAGCTCCAGCCTCACGGTTCCAAGCCGCGTCGAGGTCACCGCGACGGCGATGCCGCCGGCAGCACCCGTCGTTTCCAGCCAGAAGCCGGTCGAACCGCCCTGGAAGATCAGGCGATCGGGGCCGAGCAGGCGGGCAGGGCCGGTGACTGTCACGTCGACCGCGTCATTGAGGAAGGGCAGGATGTTGCCGGCCTGATCGAGCGCGCGCACGATCACCCGCACGCTGTCGCGCCCTTCGGCCCGAAGCGCCGTGCTGTCGGGGACGACTTCCAGCGCCGTCGGCACCGGATCGGCGACCATGCGGAGGTTGGCGACGGGCTCGCCGTCGATAAAGCCGGTGAAGGCTGCGTCATCCCACTTCATGCCCCAGACGCCGAGTTCGTCCTTGGTGAAGTGGCGATGGTCGATGACGACGGGCGGGTGCGGCAGATGCGGGAAGTTCTCGCGGTCGGGACCGACGCGCTTGACGAGCGATCCGTATTTCAGCTCGACCTCGTCGCAGTTGGTGAGCACGATCAAGGGCAGCACGCCGCCGATGTTGCGCTCGCCGCGTGCCCAGAAGGTGACCGGCTTCATCACCACGCCCTCCGACGGTTCACATTGGCTGGCATAGACATGGGCCGCGAATTTCGGCTGGCGGAACATGTCCATGACACCGTGATAGCAGATCCGGTCGCCGGAGCCGAAGTCCTTGTGGGTGTTGTAGTCGAACATGCACCAGCCGACGGCGCCTGAAATGCTTGGGTCGCCATAGGCCGCGTTCAGCACTTCCAGGTGCCGGCGCACATGCTCTGCCTGCCGTTGCTCCTGGTCGTAGATCTTCGTCGGAAACATGTGGCCGCCGAATTCGGTGATGAGATAGGGCACCTTGCGGGTGAGCCCGGTGCATTCCTGCTGCGGACGTAGCGCCGTGCGCGGGCGGTTTGCGCCCGGCAGTTCCTCGTTGCCGAGGATAAAGTCGTTCATGGTGTAGACGTCTTCGAGGTATTCGCTGTCGGTAATGTAGCGCACGCCGCCGGTCTGGCGCGTGGGGTCGAGTTCGCGTGCGAGCCGGTTGGTCTCGACGTAGAAATCATGCGAGTCCTGGGATTCGTTGATGCGCACGCCCCAGATGATGATCGACGGGTGGTTCCAGTCGCGCTCGATCATGCGGCGGACGTTTTGGATCGCCTCCTGTTTCCAGCCCTCGCCGCCGATATGCTGCCAGCCGGGGATTTCCTCGAAGACGAGCAGGCCGATGCGGTCGCAATGGTCGAGGAACCACTTGGATTGCGGATAATGCGAGGTGCGCACGAGGTTGCAATGCAGCGTGTTCTTCAGGATCTCGGCATCGCGCTCCTGCGCCGTGCGGCCCATGGCGTAGCCGACATAGGGGAAAGCCTGATGGCGGTTGAGGCCGCGGATTTTCAGCGGCCGTCCGTTGAGCTTGAAACCATCCGTGGTGAACTCGGCGGTGCGGAAGCCGAAGCGTGACGACAGCCGGTCGCTGCCGCGATCGCTGCGCAGCTGCGCTTCCACTTCATAGAGAACGGGGCTGTCGATATCCCAGAGCGAGAGGCCCTTCAGGCCCGTGATCTCAAGGGTGACGCTCTCGCCGCGGCTTTCACCGGCTGCTTCCGCCAGCACCTTGCCGTTCGCGTCCTTGAGGAGTGCCGTGACCGTGCCGGCAAAGTTGACGCCTTGCGGATTGCCGAGATCGCAGCGGATCGAGACGGACTTGGCATCGCTGAGCGCATCGCGGGTTTCGATCTTGAGATTGGCGATCGAAACGGCATCGGTGACCTTCAACCAGACGTCGCGATAGATGCCGGCATAGGTGAGATAGTCGATGCGGCCGCCGAAGGGCGGGATCTCAGGGTTTTCGCTGCCGTCGATCTTGACCGTGATCAGGTTGTCGCCTTCCCGCAGCTTATCCGTCAGTCTTGCTTCAAAGGGCGTGTAACCGTCCTTGTGGGCGATGATCTCCTCGCCGTTGAGATAGACGACGGCGTCGGCCATGGCGGCGTCGAACACGAGCGAGACCTCGCGGCCGTGGAACTCGCGACGCCAGGTAAGCACCTTCTGATAGGTGAAGGCGCGCTGATAGGATGCCTCGTCGAAATAGTTGAACGGCAATTCCACCGCATTGTGCGGCAGGCTGACCGATTTGCCTGCCTGCAGGCGGCCAGCGCTCGCCGCATCGAAGCCTTCGGAGAAAATCCAGGTATCGTTGAAAGAGGTAACAGAACGCATGATCATTCCTATTTGACTGAGCCCAGCATTCCCTGGACGAATTGGCGTTGCATGAAGAAGAAGACGGCGAGGGTGGGAAGTGTCGCGAGAATGGTGCCGACCATGACGACGCCGTAGTCGGGGTAGTAGGCGGAAGCGAGCGAGGAGATGACCAGCGTGATCGTCTTCTGCTCGTTCGACTGCAGCACGATCAGCGGCCAGAGATAGTTGTTCCACGCCGTCATGAAGACGATGATGAAGGCCGCCGCATAGGTCGAGCGCATGACCGGCACATAGATGAACAGGAAGATCTGCCATTCCTTGAGCCCGTCGACCTTGGCGGCGTCCCGCAGTTCCGACGGGAAGGCCTTGGTGGTCTGGCGGAAATAGAAGACGACGAAGGCAGAGCCGATGGTCGGCAGCACGACAGCGAGGTGCGTGTTGATCAGCCCCGCCTTGCCCATCATGATGAACAGCGGAATCATCAGCGCGGCAAACGGGATCATCATCGTCAACAGAAGGGCGCTGTAGATCCTATCGCGGTGGCGCGAGCGGAACATCTCGAAGCCGTAGCCAGCCAGCGACGACACGGCGAGCGTCAGCACCGTCGCGAGAATGGCGATCTTGGCCGAATTCCAGAAGACCAGCGGTGCGTTCACCTGGGTGAAGAAAGTGGCGATGTTGGTGGCAAGCGCGCTGCCCGGCATCATCCTGCCCTTGATGATGTCGATCGAAGAATTGGTCGCGCCGAGCAGCATCCAGACGAAGGGAAAGATCGAGAGAAAGGCCATCAGCCCGACGAAGCCGTAGGTGACGATGGTGCCGACGATACGTGTGGTTCCGTTGTTCATCGGTCGCGCTCCCGTGCCGCGAAGAATTGCAGGCAGGCGAGCAGGGCGACGAGCACCACGATCACATAGGAGACCGTCGCCGCGTAGCCGAAATTCGGCATGAAGCGGAAGGTCAGGTTGTAGATATAGAGCGACAGGGTCAGCGTGGCGTTGGACGGTCCGCCCTTGCCTTCGGTGAGGTTATAGACCTCGTCGAAGAGCTGGATCGTGCCGATCGTCGAGATGATCGTCGTGAACAGAATGACGGGCTTCAACAGCGGGATAGTGATGTGGGTGAAACGCGCCCAGGCGGGCACGCCGTCTATCCGCGCGACCTCGTAGATCGACTTGTCGATGTTCTGCATCGCCGCGAGATAGAAGATCATGTTGTAGCCGGTCCAGCGCCAGGTGATGGCGAGGATGACGAGCACCTTCGCCCAGAAGGGATGGGTCAGCCACGGGATCGGCGAGGCGATGAGGCCGATCGCCTCGAGCGTCGAGTTGACGATCCCGTCGAGCGCGAACATGCCCTTGAACAGCACCGAATAAGCAACCAGCGAGGTGACGCAGGGCAGGAAGATGGCGGTGCGGAAGAAGCCGCGGCCGACGAGTTTCGGATTGTTGAGCAGCGACGCCAGGATCAGCGCCAGCAGGATCATGATCGGCACCTGCACGACGAAATAGGTCAGCGTGTTCGTCAGTGCCTTGATGAAGACCGGATCGTTCCAGAGGCGGATGATGTTCGAAAAGCCGGCGAATTTCAGCATCATGCCGCGGCCGGACTGGAACGACATCCACAGCGACCAGACGATCGGATAGATCATGAAAAGGGCGATCAGCCCGAGTGCCGGCGCGACGAAGAGCCAGCCATTGACGTTGTAATATCGGCCGATGCCGCCGCGACGCGCGAGAGCCATCATCATCCCCATGGATAGCAGGAGCCGTTGGCCGCGGCGTGTTTACCGCGGCCAGGAGCAATGCAGATAATCGCCGCGGCGATTACTGGACCTGTGCGCTGACCTCGGCGTCGATCGCCTTCAGGATGTCGTCGACGGGCGTTCCCTGCTGCAGTGCCGGAAGCTGTGCGGTAACGGCCGTGTCCGCCTCGTTGGTGAAGACGCCGTAGTTGACCGAGGGGACCTTCGCGAGCCAGTCGGAGAAGTTCTGCCAGACCTTTTCGCCACCGAAGAAGGCATCGGCCTCGCCATAGGCGGCACCGCCGCGGGCAGCGAGCAGTGAGCCGACGGCGCCGCGGTCCGTAAGGATCGTCTGGTAGAAGTCGACGTCCTTGGCGTAGACCTCGTTCAGGAAGTCGATCGCTTCGGCCTTCTCGGCTGAGCTTTCAAGCACGTACCAGCTCGAGCCGCCGAGGTTCGAGGCGTGCGTCGCGCCGTCGATCGAAAGCGCCGGGATCGGCGCCACGCCCCATTTGCCCGACTGGTCCGGCTGCGCCTTGACGGTGCCGGTGATCCAGACGCCGGTGATGACGGTGGCGACATCGCCGGACGTGAAGGTGCCGACCCAGTCGGCCCAGCCGGCGGCGGGCTTGTAGATGTTGGCGGCCATGATCTTGCCGACCGTCTCAAGCGACGCCTTCAGCGCCGCGTTGCCGGTGATGTTCGTCTTGCCTTCCTTGTCGAAATACCATTGCCCGGCCGATTGCATGATGATGCGCACGAGCCCGGCGTCGGTCGGGTCGAGACCCATCATCTTCTTGCCGGTCTTGGCTTCGACCTGCTTTCCGATCTCGATGAAGCGATCCCAGGTGATGCCTTGCATGTCCTGCGCCTTGAAGCCCGCCTGCTCCAGATAGTCCTTGCGGTAGTAGAGACCGGTGACGCCGGAATCGAATGGCATGCCGTAGACCTGGCCATCCAGCGTCATCAGCTCGACCTTGTAGGGAGCGAAGCCTGAGTAATCGACGGTGCCGGAGAGCGGCGCGAAGGCTCCGGGGAAGGACTGCAGATATTTCTGCGCGCCGTAGTCCTCGATGAGAACGATATCCGGCAGGGCGTCTGCGGTGCCGGACGAGAGGCCGGTCTGCAGTTTCTGCTCGACGTCGGCCTTGGCGAAATCGACGATGTTGAAGGTCACGTCCGGGTGCGTCTTGGTGTAGCGCGCGCCGGCCTCCTTCATGATCGCGACGTTGAAGTTCGGATCCCAGCACCAGATGGTGATTTCCTTGGCCTCGGCGGCCGTGACGGCCAAGAAGCTGGCGCCTGCAAGCGCGATGGCGGCAAAGCGCGGCAGATAGGTACGCGTGTCCATAGTTTCTCCTCCCTCGAAATTCGTTCCCCGAGACGTTCCTCCTGGTCTCGGCGCGGAGTATTTCGCAAAATTCTGGAGAAGGCAATATTTCAGTAAATTTTTACCACGCGTTTTTTACCGACCGTTTTACACACCCGGAACGGCGGCTCTCGCCATCGTGCTGCCGCGCCAGACCATCTCGGTTCCGAGGATCACCTTCTTCGCCACGTCTCGCCCGGTCAGCCGCTCGACCAGGAGGTCAACGGCGGTCTCGCCGATCACTTCGGCGGGGATCTTCACCGTCGAAAGCGGCGGCCCGAGAAACTGGGCGACAGGAATGTCGTTGAAACTCGCCACGGCAACATCGTCGGGGATCCGCAGGCCCATTTCGTGAATCGCGCGGTAAGCGCCGATCGCCATATTGTCGTTGCAGGTGACGAGGATCTTGGGCGGATTGGGCTTCGACAGCATCGCCTTGGCGAGCGTATAGCCGCTATCGGGCGTCAGCTTTTCGACCATGCAGAGTTCGGGATCGTAGAGGCCGGCCTTCGTCATCCATTGTATGAAGGCGCGGCAGCGACGCTCCGAATGGATGTCGTCCTTGTCTCTGAAAGCGTCGATCCAGCCGAGAAAGCCGATGCGGCGGTAGCCCATGCCGTAAACGCCGTCGAGCAGGCGGTTCATCGCGATCGAGACGTCGCTCATCACGCTGTCGTCGACGTCATCGTCGGGGGCAAAGTCCGCAAAGACCAGATGGCGGCTGTGCCGGCGCAGCCAATGGACCTCTTCGCCATAGTGGTGGCCGACGGCGACGACGCCGCTGGCGCCCTGCAGGATCGCGGCCTCCGGCAGGTTGCCGTTGTGGAAGACCTTGACCACCTCGATCTTCAGCGCCTGACAGCGGTTTTCGATGCCGAGCCGGACGCCGACATAATAGGGGTCGATCAGTTCCTGGGCGGGCTGAAGGAAATGCACCAGCGCGAATTTCAGGCCCTGCATTGCCCCGGCGCCGCGGCCGCGGTTGCGCGGGGTGGCGTAATTCAGCGCCTCGGCCGTTTCGATGATCGCCTGTCGCTTCTTGGTGGAGATCGAGAGGGTCGGATCGTAATTCAGCACCCGAGAAACAGTCGCCGAAGAGACCCCGACAGCCGAAGCGATTTCCTTGATTGTTACCATGTCCAACGTCCCGCCCGCCGCCGCGGCCCTCCTTTCGGGCGCGGCGCAATTTTTATTTAGTAAAATTTTGCCTGGGGTTTTTCAATCGCTGGGCGTCTTATTTCGTTCATGGAACGGGGCGCAACCGCGCGTGGTCACGCCGCGCGGCCAATTGCCAAGGCCTGCGCTTGCAGTTCGTCGGAAAGAAACGCCCAAAGAGCCGAGACCGGGCGGGACGCCAGACCCTGATCGTCGGCGGCGAAAAGCCCCAGCTCGATCACCGGGGCAGGGGGCAGACCCTCTTCACCACCGAGAACCCGCATCGTGTTTGGACGGATGTTGAGATCGAGGAGAACTGCTATGCCGAGGCCCGCCTCGATCATCGACTGGATGGAAGACAGGCTGGCGCTCGTCAGCACCGTGCGCCAGGGGCGATCCCCGCCCTTCAGCGCCTCGATCATCTTCTGCCGCCAGGTGCAGACGCCGTCGAAGGTGATGAGTGGCAGAGGCCCTTCCGCCGGCACCTCGAAACCGCGCGCCGCGACCCATCGGAGCGGCAGTCGCCAGGTAAGGATCGCCTCGCCGCGGATCAGCGCCGGGTCGCCGATCGCGACATCGAGCCGGCCCTGCGACAGCTTCTCCGACAACACGGTGCTTTCGGTCACCGTCAGTTCGAGCGCGACATTCGGATGGCATTCGGCAAACCGTTGCAACGCTTTTGGTAGCGAGCCGACCGCGATATCCTCGATCATGCCGAAGCGGATCGGTCCCTGGACGGCCTGCCCGGCAAGCGCCCGCCGGGCGCCGGCGCTCAGGCCCAGCATCTTCTGGGCATAGGGCAGCAGCACATGCCCGGCTTCGGTCAGGTCCATGCCCCTTGCATTGCGGTTCAGGAGCTTGGCGCCGAGATCGTCCTCCAGCCGGCGCAACTGCATGCTGACGGCCGCTTGCGTCCTGGCCAGCCGCTGCGCAGCGCCGCTGACGCTGCCGCATTCGGCGGTCACGACGAAGGCGCGCAACAGGGCGATATCCAGATCATGCATATAACGATCCCTTATGAAGGTATCACAATTATTAGCGTTCCTTATTGTGCCGGGATTGTTATGTCTGTTCAAGCCCAAGGGGAGAACGGACATGGCGGAAACAGAGACGACAGCGAATAGCGCGTGGAGCGAACCGGGTGCGACGGATGACACCAACGGGCGCGTCACGCTTGCCATCGTCTTCTGCCTGCTCTCGATGTCGAGCGTGCAGTTTGGCGCAGCCCTTTCGAAGCCCGCCATGGAAAGCGTCGGAGCCTTTGGCGCAACCTGGCTGCGGCTATCCTGGGCGGCCGCCTTCCTGCTCATCCTCGTCCGCCCGCCTTTTCTCCGCTACACCCGAGCGCAATGGATTTCCGCGCTTTCGCTCGGCGCGACGATGGCGGTGATGACGCTCTGCTTCTTCGCGGCGATCGCCCGCATTCCCCTCGGCCTTGCCGTGGCGATCGAGTTTCTCGGTCCCCTGACGGTCGCTGCCGTTTTCGGCGGCCGTGGCTGGCGCCTGCTTTGTCCCGTTATCGCTGCGGCCGGTGTGCTCTGCCTCTCCTGGGACGGTTCCTCCTGGGTCGCAGATACGCGCGGGCTTCTGTTCGCCTTCGGTGCGGCGATCGGCTGGGGCGGCTACATCATCCTGATGAAGCAGGCTGGCCAACGCTTCAAGGGACTGGAAGGGCTCGCCGTTTCGCTGCTGTTTGCCGCGCTCTTTGCGACGCCGTTCGGCCTGTCTCAGGTGCAGTCCGGCTTCTCCTTCGACATGCTCTTGATGACGGCCGGGCTTGCCATCCTGGTGCCGCTGCTGCCTTATGCGCTCGAATTCATGGCGCTGCGGCGCATGCAGCCATCGGCCTTCGGCATCCTGATGAGCCTGGAGCCGGCGATCGGCGCGGGTGCCGGCTTCATCGTGCTGGGTCAGGCGCTTTCCCTCAACCAGATCTTCGGCGTGGCCCTCGTCATGCTCGCGAGCGCCGCCGGAACCTTGCTGGCGAAAGCCTAGAGCGCAGCAGCCAGGCTGTTTTGCCTGACATCGGCTTTCTGAAACTCGCAGTTGGGGGGCTGGCGCTTCAGCCCGCCGCGCCAACCTCTCCAAAAAAATAGGCACGTTGCGCACGACAGGCGAGATGTGCCCGTTTACAAAAGTAATATTATATGATTTTTTCTCGATGGCTGCGTGGAGGCAGCTTTCTTTGGGAGGAAATCATGAAAATCGCCAAGGCACTTGCGAGTGCAACGATCCTTGCTGCCTGCACGTTTGGCAGCGCATCCGCGGCCGATCTGGTCGTCGGCTTTTCGCAGATCGGCTCGGAGTCCGGCTGGCGCGCCGCCGAGACGACACTGACCAAGCAGCAGGCCGAACAGCGCGGCATCGACCTCAAATTTGCTGACGCACAGCAGAAGCAGGAAAACCAGATCAAGGCGATCCGCTCCTTCATTGCGCAAGGGGTGAACGCCATTCTCGTGGCGCCAGTGGTTGCAACCGGCTGGGACGAAGTGCTGCAGGAAGCCAAGGACGCGGAAATTCCGGTCATCCTGCTCGACCGCACGGTCGATTCGTCGAATGAGCTTTACCTGACGGCCGTCACGTCCGACCTCGTGCATGAGGGCAATGTTGCCGGCAAATGGCTGGTCGACACGACCGCGGGCAAGCCCTGCAACGTCGTCGAGCTTCAGGGCACGACCGGCTCCTCGCCGGCGATCGACCGCAAGAAGGGATTTGAACAGGCGCTATCCGGCCACGACAACCTGAAGATCATCCGCAGCCAGACCGGTGACTTTACCCGCACCAAGGGCAAGGAAGTCATGGAAAGCTTCCTCAAGGCTGAGGACGGCGGCAAGAACATCTGCGCGCTCTATGCCCACAACGACGACATGGCCGTCGGCGCCATCCAGGCAATCAAAGAAGCCGGCCTGAAGCCGGGCAAGGACATCCTTGTCGTTTCGATCGATGCCGTTCCGGACATCTTCCAGGCGATGGCCGCCGGCGAAGCCAATGCCACGGTCGAGCTGACGCCGAACATGGCCGGTCCCGCTTTCGATGCGCTTGCCGCCTTCCAGAAGGACGGCACCGCGCCGCCGAAGTGGATCCAGACGGAATCGAAGCTCTACACGCAAGCCGACGAGCCGCTGAAGGTCTACGAGGAAAAGAAGGGCCTCGGCTACTGACGTTGGCCGTGGCCCGCGCTGCTTCTCGCGCGGGCCACGCTCTTTCCCGAGTTTCCGTCTGAAGAGCACAGCTTGCCGCAGCTAGGCGCTGTGCTTCTCGTCAGTAGATACCAGCATCGCGGAGACGGTATCGATGCAGACCAATGACCACATTCTCCAGGCGATCCGGATCGAAAAGACTTTTCCGGGGACCAGAGCCCTCGACAAGGTCGATTTTCACCTCAGGCGCGGAGAGGTTCATGCGCTGCTTGGCGAAAACGGTGCCGGCAAGTCGACCCTGATCAAATGCCTGACCGGCGCCTATCGTCGCGACGGCGGCGCCATCCTGCTCGACGATGCCGAGGTTGATCCGCGCGACACCTTCGAAGCCCAGGCGCTCGGCATCGGCACGGTCTATCAGGAGGTAAACCTGCTGCCGAACCTGACGGTTGCCGAGAACCTCTTCCTCGGGCGCCAGCCGCGCCGCTTCGGCATGGTCGACGCCCGTGCCATGAATCGGCGGGCACGGGATCTGCTTGCCGATTATGAACTCGACATCGACGTCACCCGCGATCTCGCCAGCTATTCGGTGGCGATCCAGCAGGTGGTCGCCATTGCCCGCGCCGTCGATCTCTCCGGCAAGGTGCTGATCCTCGACGAGCCGACGGCGAGCCTCGATGCGCATGAGGTGGCGATGCTGTTCCGCATTATCCGGCGCCTCAAGGCACGCGGGCTCGGCATCGTCTTCGTCACCCACTTCCTCGAACAGGTCTATGAGATTTCCGACCGGATTACCGTGCTTAGGAACGGGCAGCTCGTCGGAACGCGCGAAACCGCCGGTCTTGATCGGCGCGAGCTGATTGCGATGATGATCGGCCGCGAGCTGGCGGCGGAAATCCACGCGCCGCGCGCCGAGGCCCAGCAAGGGCCGTTGCGCTACCGCTTCCGAAACTACGGCCGCAAGGGGCGCGTCCGACCCTTCGACCTCGATGTCCGAGCCGGCGAAGTGGTCGGCATGGCCGGCCTGCTCGGCTCCGGACGGACGGAGACCGCCGAGCTTCTCTTCGGCGCCCATCGCGCTGACAGCGGCGGGGCCGAGATCGATGGTCGTGCGGTCGATCTCTCGTCGCCGCGCGCTGCCATTCGCCATCGCTTCGGCTTCTGCCCGGAGGATCGCAAGACTTCGGGCATTATCGGCGATCTCTCGGTGCGCGAAAACATCGTGCTGGCGCTGCAGGCCCGCCGAGGCTGGACGCGGCCGATCTCGCGGGCGGAGCAGAACCGGCTGGCGGACCACTATATCCGCGCGCTCGATATCCGCACGGCCGATCGGGAGAAGCCGATCAAGCTTCTGTCCGGCGGCAACCAGCAGAAAGCGATCCTCGCGCGCTGGCTCGCGACCGAGCCCGAATTCCTGATCCTCGACGAGCCGACGCGCGGCATCGATGTCGGCGCCCATGCGGAAATCGTCAAGCTGATCGAGGCGCTGCGCGAGAAGGGCCTGTCCCTGATCGTCGTCTCCTCGGAGATCGAGGAACTGGTCGCTTACAGCACCCGGGTCATCGTGCTTCGCGATCGCGCCCATGTCGCCGAACTCGACGGCAGCCGCATCACAGCCAGTGAGATCGTCGAAGCGATCGCCGCAACCAATGAAAGGAGGACGTCGTGACGTCGTTCCTCAGGCTCTATTTCAACCGGTTGCTGCCGCAGCTGATTGCGCTCGGCATAATCGTCGCGGCGGTATCACTGGTGTTTCCCGGCTTCCTCAACCTGCAGATCCAGAATGGCCGCCTCTATGGCAGCCTCATCGATATCCTCAATCGCGGCGCGCCGGTGGTGCTTTTGGCAATCGGCATGACGGTCGTCATCGCCACCAAGGGCATCGACCTCTCGGTTGGCGCGGTCATGGCGATCTGCGGCGCAACGGCCGCCGCGGCGATCACGTCGGGACACTCGCTCGCCGCGACGCTGCTGATCACGCTTGGCGTCGGTATCCTTTGCGGTCTCTGGAATGGGGTGCTGGTCGCGGTGCTCGACATCCAGCCGATCATCGCGACGCTGGTGTTGATGGTCGCCGGCCGCGGCGTCGCCCAGCTCATCACCGAGGGGGCGATCCTGACCTTCAACGACCCCGGCCTCGTCTTCATCGGCAGCGGTTCCTTTGCCGGCCTACCGATGCCGGTGGTGATCTGGTTGATATTCGGCATATTGACTGCGCTGCTCGTAAGGCGGACGGCGCTCGGCATGCTGATCGAGGCGATCGGTGTCAATCGCCAGGCGAGCACGCTGTCCGGGGTGCTGACGCCTGTGCTGTTGATCGCCGCCTATGTGCTTTCCGGTCTCTGCGCTGCCATCGCCGGCATTATCGCCGCCGCTGACATCCGCGGTGCGGATGCCAACAATGCCGGTCTGTGGCTGGAGCTCGATGCCATCCTTGCGGTCGTCGTCGGCGGCACGTCGCTGCTCGGCGGCCGCTTCAGCATCGCCGCATCGGTGCTCGGCGCGATCATCATCCAGGCGATCAACACCGGCATTCTTCTCTCCGGCTTCCCGCCAGAGTTCAACCTGATCATCAAGGCTGCGATCATCGTCTTCATCCTGGTGCTTCAGTCGCCGCGCTTCCGCACGGCCTTTGCCCTCCTCGTGCCGGCGCGCGGTGCGAGAAACCCGAGCGAGCGAGCCGCAAAATGAAGCCGAAATATCTTCCGCTCACGGCAACGCTCGTGATCTTCCTGCTCGGCTACGCGCTTTGCGTGGCGCAATATCCGAACATGCTGTCGACGCGTGTCATCGGCAACCTTCTGACGGACAACGCCTTCCTTGGCATTGCCGCTGTCGGCATGACCTTCGTCATCATCTCCGGCGGCATCGATCTTTCGATCGGCTCGGTGATCGCCTTTACCGGCGTGTTTCTCGCCGTCGTGCTGGAACACACGAGCATCCACCCGCTCATTGCCTTCGCGATGGTTCTGGCGATCGCGACGCTCTTCGGCGCCGCGATGGGGGCGATCATCCACTATCTGGAAATGCCGCCCTTCATCGTCACGCTGGCGGGCATGTTCTTGGCGCGGGGCATGGCCTTCGTGTTGTCGATCGACAGCATTCCGATCAAGCATCCCTTCTACGCGACCTTGAAGGCGCTCTACTTCAAGCTGCCGGGCGGCGGGCGCATCACCCTGATTGGCGGCCTGATGTTGCTCGTCTTCGCGATCGGTATCCTGATCGCGCACCGCACACGCTTCGGCACCAATGTCTATGCGCTCGGCGGCGGCACGGCGACGGCGCGACTGATGGGCGTGCCGGTTGCGGCGACGACGATCCGCATCTATGCGCTCTCGGGCCTGCTTGCGGGATTGTCCGGCATCGTCTTTTCGCTCTACACCTCGGCCGGCTATTCCCTTGCCGCCGTCGGCGTCGAGCTCGACGCCATCACCGCGGTCGTCATCGGGGGCACGCTTTTGACCGGTGGTTCGGGCTTTGTTGCCGGCACGCTGGTGGGCATCCTCATTCAAGGGTTGATCCAGACCTACATCACCTTTGACGGATCGCTGTCGAGCTGGTGGACGAAGATCCTGATCGGCCTTCTGCTCTTTGCTTTTATCCTGCTGCAGAAGGGTATCATCTTCGTTTCGCGCCAGCGCCAGCAGCGGGCGTGAGGCAAGGGTCGCGCGATGTGGCCGTCCCCCCATCAGCCGCGCAAACGCACGAGCCACCGGCTCGTCGTCGAGGAACTCGGCCAGGCGGTGGTCGGAGGGGAATTCGCTGTCGGGGATATCCTGCCGGGTGATGTGGAGCTGGCGGCACGCTTCAACGTTTCGCGCACGGTCCTGCGCGAGGCGATGAAGACACTTGCCGCCAAGGGGCTGATTGTCGCCCGCGCCCGCATCGGCACGCGCGTGATGCCGCAGGCAAACTGGAACCTGTTCGATGGCGACGTGCTTTCCTGGCATTTCCGGGCCGGCGTCGATGAGGCGTTTCTCCGCCATGTCAGCGAGGTCCGTCTGGCGCTCGAGCCCTATGCGGCCGGACTGGCGGCACGCCGCGCCACGGACGCGGATATTTCCCAGATGATGCGGCTGGCCGTTGCCATGGGCGATGCCGGCCATAGCGCGCAGACGCTGGCGCGCGCCGATCTCGAATTCCATCTCCGTCTGCTTGAAGCGTCGCTCAATCCGTTCATGCAGACCGTCGGCAGCCTGATCGAGGCGGCGCTGATGGGTGTCTTTCAATTGAGCAACACGGCCGCCGATGGTGCCGAGATCGACCGCGTCGCGGTCGCGCATATCCGCATCGTCGAGCAGATCCGCCTGCGCAACGAGGAAGGTGCACGGGTTGCGATGGAGCAGGTGATCCGCGTCGGCCAGCAGCAGTTGATCGCCAATTTGAGGGCACGCGGCTGATCCGCAGCCGTGTCCGTCGGCAAGACACAAGGCGGAATTCGCCGCGCTGCTTGGCATTTGCCGGCACCTGCGCGTAGGCTGCCGTTGTGGGCGGAGAAACCCAAATCCCGATGCGACCGGGCCGCCGACAGAGCGAGCGGGGAGAGCAGGGTGAAACAGGATGTGCTGATCGCCGGCGCGGGACCGACGGGCCTGGTGCTGGCTCTCTGGCTGACCGCCCAGGGTGTCAAGGTCCGCATCATCGACAAGAACGTTGGTCCCGGCCCGACGTCGCGGGCGATGGTCGTGCACGCGCGAACGCTTGAGCTTTACCGGCAGCTCGATCTGGCCGATGCCGTGTTCGAGGCGGGTCACCGCAACCCTTCGGTCAACCTCTGGGCGAAGGGCAAGGTCAAGGCGCGGATATCCTTCAGTCCGACCGGCGGGAAAATGACGCCCTATCCCTTCGTTCTTGTCTATCCGCAGGATCATCACGAGCGGCTGCTGGAGGCCCGACTGGCGGCCTTGGGCGTCAAGGTCGAGCGGCAGACCGAGCTTGTCGAGTTCGAGCATGACGCCGCCGGGGTGAGCGCTCGCTTGCAGTTGCCCGATGGTGGCTCGGACGTTTGCACGGCGCAGTATCTTGCAGGGTGCGACGGCGCGCGCTCGCCGGTCCGGCACGGACTGGAGGTCGATTTTGCCGGCGGAACCTACGACCAGACCTTTTACGTCGCTGACGTTGAAGTGAGTGGGGCGACTGCGAATGGAGAAGCCCATATATCGCTCGAAACCGGTGATTTCGTCGCCTTGCTCGCCTATGCCGAGGGGCGGGGCCGCCTCATCGGTCTGGTGCGGGAGAAGCGGGAGGATGCAGACGCACTCACCTTCGCCGATGTGAGCCATCGCGCCATCGAAAGCCTTCGCCTCACCGTCGACAAGGTCAACTGGTTCTCCACCTACCGTGTGCATCATCGTGTCGCCGATCGCTTCGAGCGCGGGCGCGTGTTTCTGCTCGGCGACGCTGCGCATGTGCATAGTCCGGTCGGCGGCCAGGGCATGAACACCGGCATCGGCGACGCCATCAATCTGGCCTGGAAGCTTGCAGCGGTGCTGAAGGGACAGGCGCCGGACCGCCTGCTCGCCAGCTATGAAGGCGAACGGATCGCATTTGCCCGCCAGCTTGTCGAAACGACCGACCGGCTGTTCACCTTCGTGACGGCCGAAGGCAGCGTCGCGGATTTCCTGCGCATCCACGTCGCCCCAGCCTTGGCTGGTGTCGCCTACCGCGTCGGCGGTGTCAGAGAATTCCTGTTTCGCATCCTGTCGCAGACGCAGCTCAACTATCGCGGCGGCCCTTTGAGCCGGAGTGCGCGCGGCCGGGTGCAGGGTGGCGATCGGCTGCCCTGGCTAGGCATCAATGGCCTCGACAATTACGCTTCGCTGGCGGCCATCGCCTGGCAGGTACATGTCTATGGCGAGGCGCATAACGACATAAGAGCTTGGTGCGCGGCCAAGCACATGCCGCTTCACGTCTTCCCATGGGGCGAGCAACAGGCCGCCGCCGGCCTGGCGCGGGATGCCGCCTATCTGTTGCGTCCGGACACCTATGTGGCGGTGGTTGCGGACCGAGCGATGCCGGAAGCCCTCGAAGCCTACTTCGCCGAACAGGGGATCCGCCTGTCGGCGCCGGCTTGAGATTTCCCGAGACGGCGGCGCGGTGCGCCGCCGATGCTTGGTCGCAAGGAGCGTCAAGCTGAGACGAGAGATACGATCCCTTGTCGGCTTGAACTCGACCGGCGGTCAGTGCCCGGCCGGCGTCTCGGCCTTGCGTTCCGCTGCTTCGCCTTCAACGGCCGGATGCCGGGAAATGCCCACGAGCTTGTGGCCGCGCTCACGCAGCCACTGGAAAGCGACGTAGAGCGCCGGAATGACGAAGATGCCGACGAGCGCTGCGGCAAGCATGCCGCCAGCGACACCGGTGCCGACCGCGCGCCGACTGAGTTCGCCGGCGCCCTTGGCGACCACCAGCGGCACCAGGCCAACGATGAAGGCGAAGCTCGTCATCATCACGGCGCGGAAGCGGGCGCGGGCGCCTTCGATCGCCGCATCGACGATGCTTGCTCCAGCCTCGCGGTGCGCCTTGGCAAACTCGACGATCAGGATCGCGTTCTTCGAGGCGAGCGCGATCAGCACGACGAGGCCGATCTGGGCGTAGATGTCGAAGGACAGACCCGCGACGAGCACGGACAAGAGCGCGCCTGAGACGCCGAAGGCAACCGACAGGAGCACCGGCACGGGGATCGTCCAGCTTTCGTAGAGCGCGACGAGGAAGAGGTAGGCGAACAGCACGGCCATTGCCAGGATGGCGGTGGTCTTGCCCGCCGCCTCCAGCTCCTGCAACGCCGTTCCGGTCCATTCGTAGCTGTAGCCGGGCGGCAGGGTCGAGGCCGACAACGCTTCCATGGCGGCAAGCGCCTCGCCCGAGGAGCGGCCGGCGGACGGCTGGCCGTTCAGCGTGATCGAGCGATAATT
Source organism: Ensifer sp. ENS08 (assembly GCF_014852195.1). Classification (NCBI taxonomy): domain Bacteria; kingdom Pseudomonadati; phylum Pseudomonadota; class Alphaproteobacteria; order Hyphomicrobiales; family Rhizobiaceae; genus Ensifer; species Ensifer sp. ENS08. The sequence goes on along the minus strand of NZ_JACVBF010000016.1, from coordinate 14,484 downwards.
GTTGTAGCGCACGATCGACTGGGGACCGACGATATAGTCGACCTTGGCGACCGAGGCGACCGGCACCATGTCGCCGCTCGTATTGCGCACGTGTAGGCGCTGGATGTCGTCGACGGCGTTGCGGTCGGCTTGCGCCGCCTGCATCGTCACCTTCCAGGTGCGGCCGAAGAGGTTGAAGTCGTTGACGTAGTAGCTGCCGAGCGTGCCCTGCAGCGTGGTGAAGAGGTCGCTCACCGAAACGCCGAGGGCCTGCAGGCGGTCGCGGTCGATATCGAGATAGAGCTGCGGCGAGCTTGCCGAATAGGTGGTGAAGGTCGGCCCGAGCGCCGGGTTCTGGTTGGCGGCGATAATCAAGCCGCCCGCCGTTGCCGAAAGATCGGCGACGGAACGGCCCTGCAGATCGAGCAACTGGTACTCAAAGCCCGAGCCGGTGCCGAGGCCCATGATTGGCGGCAGGTTGAAGGCGAAGATCTGCGCGCCGCGGATCGCCTGGCCCTTGACCATGGTCGTGCGGATCGCCGCCTCGACGCCGGCCGCTTCGCTCAGGCGTTCCGCAAAGGGTTTCATCGTGACGATCGCGAAGGCCGAGTTGGACTTCGACAAACCGTCGAGGAAGGAGTAGCCGGTGACGGTGATGACGTTGGCAACGCCCTCGATGCCGCCGAGCATCGTCTCGACCTGTTTCACGACTTCGTCGGTGCGGTTGTAGGAGGCGCCTTCCGGCAGACGGATTTCCGTGAAGAACGCGCCCTGGTCTTCCGCCGGCAGGAAGCCGGTCGGCACGACCTTGAAGAGGAAGCCCGTGGCGACGAAGGCGACCGCGAGCAGTGCCAGGCCGATGATGGCGCGCCGGGCGATGTGTCCGGCGACGAAGGCATAGCCGTCACGCCCCTTGTCGATGGTCCGCGAGATGTAACCGAGGATGCCGCGCTTCGGCCCATGATGGGGTTTCAAGAGCACCGCGCAGAGCGCCGGGCTGAGCGTCAGCGCGTTGATCGCCGAGATCACCATCGACACCGAAACGGCGACGGCAAACTGCTGGAACAGCTGGCCGCTGAGGCCAGGAATGAAGGCGACGGGCACGAAGACGGAGAGCAGCACGAGCGTGATGGCGACGATGGCGCCGGTGATTTCGCCCATCGCACGCCTTGCCGCTTCCGCAGCCGACAGGCCTGGATTTTCCTCCATCACCCGCTCGACGTTTTCGACGACCACGATCGCGTCGTCAACGACGATGCCGATCGCCAGCACCATGGCAAGCAGCGACACGGTATTGAGCGAGAAACCCATGGCGAGCAGCACGGCGAAGGTGCCGATGAGTGCGACGGGAACGGCAACGAGTGGGATCAGGGTCGCCCGCCAGTTTCCGAGGAACAGGAAGACGATGATGATGACGAGGATGAAGGCCTCAAACAGCGTCTCCTCGACGTTGTCGACGCTGGCTTCGACGAACTGGGCTGTGTCGTAGGAGACCGAATAGGTGAGGCCCGGCGGGAAGGATTTCGACAGCCGTTCCATCGCCTCCTGCACGCCCCTGGCGGCGGCAAGCGCGTTGGCGCCCGGCGCCTGGTAGGTGCCGATCATGGCGACCGGCTTGCCGTTGATCCGGGCGTTGGAATCGGAGCTGGCGGCGCCGAGCTCGACGCGCGCGACGTCGCGGATGCGCACATAGGAGCCGTCGGGCCGTGCCCTCAGAACCACGTCCTCAAACTGTTTGGGATCGGTGAGGCGCCCTTGCGTCTGGAGATTGAGCTGGAACAGCGGGTCGTCGGTCATCGGCTGGGCGCCGATGCGGCCGATCGCGGCCTGGACGTTCTGGGCCTTCAGCGCATTGATCACATCGGTCGGCGTCAGGTCGAGGCTGGTCATGCGGTCGATGTCGAGCACGACGCGCATCGAGTAGTCCTGGGCGCCGAAGAGCTGGGCATCGCCGACGCCGGGCACGCGCTTGACCGTGTCGAGCACGTTGATCGTGGCGTAGTTAGAGAGGAACAGGCTGTCGAAGTTCTGCTTCTCGTCCGCTGCAAAGATCGTGACGACCTGCATCAGCGCGGAGGACTTCTTGCGCACGCTGACGCCGCTCTGCTTGACCTCGGAGGGCAGGCCGGCCTCGGCGAGCGACACGCGGTTCTGCACGTTGACGGTGGCGATGTCGGGGTCGGTGCCGACGGCGAAGGTGACGGTCAGCGTATAAGAGCCGTCGGCGCCGCTCGTCGACTTCATGTAGAGCATGTCGTCGACGCCGACGACTTTGCTTTCGATCGGCTGGGCGACGGTGGTTTCGACCACGTCGGCGCCGGCGCCGGGATAACTGGCGGTGACGCTCACCTGCGGCGGCACGATATCGGGGAACTGGGCGATCGGCAGACGGGTGAGCGCAAGCAGACCCGCCAGCGTCAGCACGATGGAAATGACCGTGGCGAAGCGCGGGCGATCGATAAAGATCTCTGAAATCATCGCTTAGCCACCTGCTGCCGTGGCTGCATCGACGGTGATGCCGGGCCGCACCTTGCCGGCGCCCTCTGTGATGACGTTCTCGCCTTCCTTGAGGCCCTTGCTGATGACCGCCTGGCCGCGGGCGTTGCGTGACACGTCGATGCGGCGAAGCTCGACCTTGGAGCTGGCGTCGACCACCAGAACGAAGGCGCCCTGCTGGTCACGCTGGACCGCCTGCTGCGGCACGGCAAGCACGTTCTGCTTGTCGGATTGTTCGAGCATCACCCGCACCAGCGCACCGTCGAGCAGGATGCTGTCCGGATTGGGGAACTCGGCGCGCACGGTCACGGTGTCCGTCCCTTGCGAGACGTTGCTGGCGATAAAGTTGATCGTGCCTTTTTGCTTGTACTCGGTGCCGTTCGGAAGGCCGAGCCCGACATTGGCGCCGCCGCTGATCTCGCCCTTCAGCACCCGTTCGCGATAGGTGAGGTAAAGTGCGGTCGCCACCGGAAACTGGACATAGATCGGGTCGAGCCGGGTCAGCGTCACGAGCGGGCCGCTGTCCGGGCCGACGAGGGCGCCGACATCGGCCGCCGTCAGGCCGACGATGCCGTCGAAAGGCGCCGTGATCTTCGTATAGGAGAGGTTGAGGTCGGCGTTGTCCTTGCTGCCCTTGAGCCGGATCAGGTCGCCTTCGGCTTTCCTGACTTGCGCGTGCGCTTCGTCGACCTTGGCTTGGCTGATCGTCTTGCTGGTGAGGAGCTGCTCGGCGCGGTCGCGCTCGAGGATCGCGAATTCCTTGGCGGCTTCGGCTGCCTCGATCTGCCCTTCGATCTCCTGCACGGCGGCGCGGTAGGCGCCGTCTTCCACCCGGTAGAGCTCCGTGCCCGCCGTCACCTTCTGCCCTTCGGTGAAGTTGACCGCCTCGAGGAAACCCGAAACGCGGGCGCGAATATCGACTTTCTGGATCGCCGTAACCTTGCCCGTCAGATCCACGCTCTCGCGCAGGTCCATGATGGTGGCCGGCGCCACGACCACGGCTGGCGCCTGCTGCGCCAATGCCGTTTGCGCGGAAAACCCGATCGCGACAAGCAGTGCTGATGATAGTGAAAGGGCAGGAATTCTCGAACGACGCATGCAACGTTCCCCCTGAACGAAACAGCTGGAGATAAGATCAGTCCTTGGCAGTGCATTGAAATCAGAACATGTTCTCCGCGCCAAGTCACGCAATCATGGGTTGATTTAAGTGGAGGCTTGCAAAGATGATGCAAATACCCGCGAAAGGCGGGTTCAGAGAGAACTTGTCACAAAAGCAATGATTTGCCAGACCATCGTCCGTTCACGGCAGAGGGAGGCGACAGGCTGATTTTGTCGGATTTCGGTTGAGGGAGATGCGTGGAGGCGAACGTTTTACGTGTGCCACATCGTCACAATTGACGAGACCGGTCTGCAACCTCCGGTGACAGTTTCGCGAAGCCGCTGGGCAGACAGGTCCCGGCGCGATGCCGGGACCATGCTTAGTACTGTTGCCGGATCCAGCCGTCAGACGAGGTCGAAACGGTCGGCGTTCATCACCTTGTTCCAGGCCGCGACGAAATCGCGTACGAACTTCGCCTTTGCATCCGCCTGGCCGTAGACTTCGGCGATGGCCCGCAGCTGCGAGTTCGAACCGAAGACGAGATCGATGCGGGTGGCCGTCCGCTTGACGTCGCCGGTTCTGCGGTCACGCCCTTCGAAGACATCCTTCGCGTCGGATGTCGCCGTCCAGGCCGTGCCCATGTCGAGCAGGTTGACGAAGAAGTCGTTGCTGAGCGTTTCCGGACGATCGGTGAAGACGCCGTGGGCGGTCTGCCCGTGGTTCGCGCCGAGAACGCGCAAGCCCCCGACGAGCACGGTCATCTCCGGCGCGGTCAGCGTCAGCAACTGCGCCCTGTCGATCAGCAGCTCTTCCGGCGAAACCGCGTACTGGGCCCGCTGGTAGTTGCGGAAGCCGTCGGCGATCGGTTCGAGAACCGCGAAGGACTCGACATCGGTCTGCTCTTGCGTCGCATCCATGCGGCCAGGCGCAAAGGCGACCTCGATGTCGTGGCCGGCGGCTTTGGCTGCCTTCTCGACCGCTGCGGCGCCGCCGAGCACGATCAGGTCGGCGAGCGACACCTTCTTGCCGCCGGACTGGGCGTCGTTGAAACTACGCTGGATGCCTTCGAGGACCTCGAGAACCTTCGCCAGCTGCGCCGGCTGGTTGACCTGCCAGTCCTTCTGCGGGGAAAGGCGGATGCGCGCGCCATTGGCGCCGCCGCGCTTGTCCGAGCCGCGGAAGGTCGAGGCCGACGCCCAGGCGGTCGAAACCAGTTCGGAGACCGAAAGGCCCGAAGCGAGGATCCTGGCCTTGAGATCGGCGATATCCTTGGCGTCGACGAGCGGATGATCGACGACCGGGATCGGATCCTGCCAGATCAACTCTTCGGCCGGCACTTCCGGGCCGAGATAGCGGGCGCGTGGACCCATGTCGCGGTGCGTCAGCTTGTACCAGGCGCGGGCGAAGGCGTCGGCGAAGGCATCCGGGTTCTCGTAGAAATGCCGTGCGACCTTCTCGTAGGCCGGGTCGACGCGCAGGGCGAGGTCGGTCGTCAGCATCGACGGCGCATGGCGCTTGGATTTGTCGTGCGCGTCCGGCACGGTGTTGGCACCCATGCCATGCTTCGGCGTCCACTGGTGTGCGCCGGCCGGGCTCTTCGTCAGTTCCCATTCGTAGCCGAAGAGGTTCCAGAAGAAGTTGTTGCTCCATTTGGTCGGCGTCGTCGTCCAGGTGACTTCGAGGCCACTCGTGATGGTGTCGCCACCACGGCCGCTGGCGTAGGTGCTTGCCCAGCCGAGGCCCTGTTCCTCGATACCGGCAGCTTCCGGCTCGCGGCCGACATTGGCCGCATCGCCGGCGCCATGGGTCTTGCCGAAGGTGTGGCCGCCGGCGATCAGCGCCACGGTTTCCTCGTCGTTCATCGCCATGCGCGCGAAGGTTTCGCGGATGTCACGCGCGGCGGCGAGCGGGTCCGGAGTGCCGTTCGGGCCTTCCGGATTGACGTAGATCAGGCCCATCTGAACGGCGGCGAGCGGGTTTTCGAGGTCGCGGTCGCCCGAGTAGCGCTTGTCGTCGAGCCAGGTCTTTTCCGTGCCCCAGTAGATGTCTTCCTCCGGTTCCCAGACGTCGGGGCGGCCACCGGCAAAGCCGAAGGTCTTGAAGCCCATAGACTCGAGCGCACAGTTGCCGGCGAGGATCATCAGGTCGGCCCAGGAGATGCTGTTGCCGTATTTCTGCTTGATCGGCCACAGCAGCCGGCGTGCCTTGTCGAGGTTGGCGTTGTCCGGCCAGCTGTTGAGTGGCGCAAAGCGCTGCTGTCCGGCGCCCGCGCCGCCGCGGCCGTCACCGGTACGGTAGGTGCCGGCGCTGTGCCAGGCCATGCGGATGAAGAGCGGGCCATAGTGACCGAAGTCGGCCGGCCACCAATCCTGCGAATCGGTCATCAGCGCGAAGAGGTCCCTCTTCACCGCCGGCAGGTCGAGTTTCTTGAATTCCTCGGCGTAGTCGAAGGCTTCGCCCATCGGATCGGACAGCGAAGAGTTCTGGTGCAGGATCTTCAGGTTGAGCTGGTTCGGCCACCAGTCGCGGTTCGAGGTGCCGGGCGACTGTGCGCTCGTCTGGGCTCCGTGCATGACGGGACATTTGCCCGTTTTGTCGGCTTTCGCGTCCATTTTTATCTCCCTTCAAGATGACGTGAATTTTGGATGGGTCAGAGGAAAAGCGCCAGGCGCTGACAGGCGCCCAGCCGAGCCCGCGGCCCGGCATGTCTGGTGCCGTCGGTGGTTGTCGTTCCGCGAAGCGGTGTCGCCACTGGCTGCGTCTCCCTCATTGTGCCGTAGACTCTATCAAAGTGGTTCCATTAATTTAAGTTGGATTTCCTGATTGTAGCGATAAGCGAATCCTATCGCTAATGGACATGGGTCCCATGGGCACATGCTTGCAGCCCTCCATGCATTTTTGATGACGTTGGAGCGTTGCCGATTGCAGCCGATACAAGAAAATTGTTGCACTGCACTCCCGCCAAACTTGCGGAAGGTAGCGCCAATGGTTAGTCACACCGCAACGACTCAAGAGCTTTCCATTTTTCGTGTGACGAAAGGACAGAAATCGTGGCTGAGACAGAAATTGGTGCCGGCAAGGGCCGTCGCAAAGCACTTTGGGCTGCTGTCGCGGTCATCGCGATCGCAGCCGCGGGTGTCGTCGGCGGCAAGTTCATGCTCGAAAAGGCGGTCGGGACCTTCATCGCCGAGCGCGGCGGGAAGGCCGGCTCGGTTGAGGCGGACTTCTTCGGCCGCATTCATCTGCGCGACGTCACGCTGCCTTTCGCCGATGGCGTCAGCGCGCGCATCGCGGCAATCGACGGACGTCCGAAGATCTTTTCGCTGAGCGGCAAGCTCGACGTGAAGGGCCTGGAGCTCGACCTGAAGGCCGCCAAGCTTTCCGTGCCTGCGGCAACGCTGGAAGATCCCGACTTTTTCGCAGCCGGCCTGACGGCAAGCGGGGAAAAGGCTGACCTTTTGAAGCGCATCGAGCGTTTCGCGGCAAAGCAGGTCTCCGCGCCGGAAGTGACCATCGTCCAGAACGTTGCAAGCTCCGAGCAGAAGACGGTCTACAAGGATGTCCGGCTCGAGGATATCGCCAGCGGCCGCGTTGCGCGCTATTCGGCGAGCGGCGCCACGTTCGCCTTTGCCATGGATATTCCTGACGGCGAAGGGGCAACGAAGCGGGAAAAGATGGACGGCACCATGGGCGCCGTCACCGGAGAGAGCTTCGATGTGGCCTACATGGCCCGCATCTACACGCAAAAAGCCGGTCCTGAGGACAAGGAACCGAAGCTGCTCTACGGCCCGATCTCCGTAAAGAACCTTGCCTTCTCCGATAGCAAGTCGCGTTTCGGCTACGACGAAGTGCGCAGCAGCGGCCTCAGCGTCCGCATGCCGACCGAGCCGCTTCTCGAAACGCTCGAGCAACTCCAGGCGGTCAGCGATCCGCAAGCCCTGCCACCGGCGGAGCGCCAGGCATTCTTCAAACGCATTCTTTCGCTGGTCGACATGCTGGCAAAGGGCGACATGGAACTGCTCGGCCTGAAGATGGAAGTGCCGGAGCAGGAAAGCGCCGAGGGCAAGCTCGTGAAGCTCGCCGTCGACAAGATGGCGTTCCAGCTCAACGGTCGCAGTTTCGATGGCACGATGAACGGTGTCACGGCGGGCGAGGGGACCGACTACTTCAAGTTTGCCGAAGCCAGCATCAACGGTTTCTCCTGGGCTCCGACCATGGAGGCACTGACGAAGCTTGCGGGCCTGAAGGAGGAGGAATTCGAGACCTTCCCCTACACCACGCTGATGCCGGAATTCGGCACGATCCGGATCGCCGGGCTCGACGTGGACATGCCCGGTAGCGACCCGGCAGCCGTGACGGACAGTGAAACCGTCGAGGACGAGAGCGCGACCGAAACCGAGGTCGATCCGTCGATCAGTGCCGAACAGGCGCCGGAAGCCGAGCAGGTGCCGGACGAAACGACAAACGGCGAAGCCGCCAGCGACGCGGCGGTCCCCGGCGATGCAGCAGAAGAGCCGATGGCCGAGGCGCCTGCAGAGCAGTCGGCGGATGAAGCGACCGACGGCGAAGCCGCCAGCGGCGCGGAGATCGCCGGTGAAGTGCCGGAAGACCCGATGGCCGAGGCGCCCGTAGAGCAGCCGGCCGTGCCGTCCGTTCCGGAACGCGTTCGTTTCACGCTCGATACCTATGAAATCGCGCTGACGAAGCCGCGCAACGGCATTCCGACGGATGTCCGCGTCAGCTACCGCGACCTCAGCGTTCCGATCCCTGCGGACACGCAGGAAGAGGGCTTCAAGACGCTGCGCAAGATCGGCCTCGACAAGCTGGTCTTCTCGTCCAACGTCGAACTGTCGTGGGATGAGCCCAACGAGAACTTCGTCATCAAGCAGATTTCGCTGGATGGCAAGGACATGGGCAGCCTCTCTTTCTCCGGCGTCATGGGCGGCGCTTCGGAGGACTTCTTCTCTGGCGACCTCAATGCCGCGCAGATCGCGATGTTCGGTCTTACGGCGAGGGAAGTCACGCTCAAGCTCGAGGACAAGGGCATCATGGCCAAGGGCATCAAGCTCTATGCCGAAGATAACCACATGACCGAGGACAGCGTTCGCGGCCTGCTCGTGTTGATGACGAGCGCCGGTGTGCAGCATTTTGCCGCCACGCAGCCGAAACTGCAGGACGCGGCGACGGCGTTTACCCAGTTCATCAGCAAGCCCGGCACCTTCACGCTGAAGGTCAAGGCCAAGGATGAAGCCGGTGTCGGCGCGCTCGAACTGATGGGAGCTGCCGAAAACCCGGCGCTTCTGCTCGAGCAAGTCGATATCGAAGCCAAGGCGCAGTAAAATCTATCGCGGGCCGCGTCATCAGATGCGGCCCGCATTGCTTCAGTCGATGGCCGCCTGAAGGAAATCCCGAAGCGCTATCAATTCATCCTGCTCGATCTCGTGTGCGGCCCGATTGTAGAGGGGTCGGACATCAGCTTTCTGCCCCGCAAGATAATCGACCAGTTGTTCGGCGAGCGCCAATGGACCGGTAGGATCGTCTTGGCCGCCGGTGGCCAGGATCGGTTTGCCCTGAAGTCCGGCGTTGCCGGGTGGCACCCAAGACACGAGGGGATGCAGCAGGACCGCTCGCTCGAACAGACCAGGATATTTGACCAGGAGTGCGGCGAGCAGCGTCGCGCCTGTGGCGTAGCCGATGCCATAGACGGCTTGGCCCGGGTACACACGCCGCCTGTCGCCGATGGTGTTCGCCAGGTCTTCCACGGAGGCCGCGAATGCCCGGATATCGCACAGCCCGTCAACGGCTGCCGCTCAGGGTTGCCAAGTTCTCCGATTTCTTCGAGAGCTACGTCACCGAGACGCGGCCGCTTTGAAGCGGCGGGATCATGCGGCATGAAGTCAATACAGAGCCGTTTGCGGCTAAATGTGAGCAAAGGATACAAGAAATTACTGGCAGCACCCCCCATGTTTTCTCGGATATGAGCGGCAATAGCGAGATGCCCCCTTGCGTCGGATCTTTCGCGCATCGAATCGGATTGCACGCGAGGAGTGAACTCCATCGCCAGGGGGCGGGGCTGGACGGATGATGACAGAGCCAAGCGGTATTGGAGCGTATTTTGGCGAGCCGAAGGCGCCGTTTCTCATGGTGCGGCCCGTGCGGGACGCCCGGTTTTCGGTGACGCGCCTGCGGTGCCGGCTGAACGGAGAACTGAGCCGCATCGTATCGCTGCCGGCCGACGACGCCTATTTCCTGATGTTCTACTTCAAGGATGTCATGCACTGCGACCTGGTGCCGGGCGAAAGCGAAAGTGAAATTCGCCGCTACCGGCAGGGGTCGATCTGTCTCGTCGATCTCGCTGAGGGCGCCAGTATCCGGCTCGTCAGCGATCTCGATTCACTCGCTTTCCATCTGCCACGGGCCTTGTTTCATGAAGTCTGCGAGTTTTCGCATGCTCCCGCCGCCACCAGTCTTAGATGCCGTCGCGGCGAGGTCGACGACGTCATGCACAATCTCGCCTTGGCGCTGTCGCCGCTTCTTGACGAGAGCGAGGGTGAACCGGGTGCGGTGCTGCAGCACATCGCCGTCGCCATCTGCGCGCATCTTCTGCATTCCTACCCGGATCGCGCCGTCGCATCCGGCGGCCCCGATCTGTCTGTGTGGCAGGAGAAGGCGGCCAAGGACTTCATGATCGACCATTGGGCCAAGGACTTTTCGTTTGCGGCAGCAGCAGCGGCCGCAAATCTTTCGGAAGAGGGTTTTGCCGCGGCTTTTGCATCCGTGACCGGCCAGACGCCGCAAGAGTGGTTGATGCGGTACCGGATCGGTCGCGCCAAGCGCTATCTGATCGAAGAGGGATGGTCGCTGAGCAAAACCGCCGCCAGTTGCGGCTATGCCGACGAGGCCCGGTTCGTCGAGGCCTTTCGTGAGGTGACGGGCGTGACACCCGCCGTCTGGCGCGCGCGCTGGCTGCAGTGAGGGTACCATGCTGACCTTTGACGCTCGGCGATGCATCGCTGGATTTGCCTCTATATTGCGACAGCCAACCGTTGTAGCATCCGCCCGGCCGCTGAAGCGGGCGGCTGAGCTGGAAATCGGGAGACCCTGACCGATGGCCTTGCAAGAAGGACTGAGCGCAGACGAACGCACACCGCGCCCGATCGCCAAGCGGATCAGCGTCGGTGACATCACCGTCACGAGAACCTTCTCGGATCGCTTCGATCTGGAAGTCGGGCCGCTGATTCCGGTCGCCGATGCCTTCAACGTCATCGTCCAGATGCATGACTTCGAGGCGCATCGCCTGTGGCGGCGTGGCGAACTCGTGTATGAGGGAGGGCATCCCAAGGCCTCGCTCGCGATCACCGATCTTCGCGACCAATGGCAGTGCCACCATCTGTCGCCCTTCGACAATGTCCGCTTCCACATTCCCTTTGCCTCTATGCGGAGCTTTACTGAAAGGGCCGGGCGCGGCGAGTATGTGTCGCTGTCTCCCGTGCAGGGACGCGTGGATCCGGTCATGTTCGGCCTTGCCCAGGCCCTGCTGCCCTCGCTCGATGAGCCGGACCGGGCCAATCTGCTCTTCGTCGAACAGATCAACCTTGCCGCATTGGCCCATCTCAGCCAGGCCTATGGCGGTCTGCATTTCCCCGTCGACAAGAAGGGGACGCTGGCGCCATGGCAGGAGAGGCTGGCGACGGAGTTTCTGGTCGCCTATTTCAACACGCCGTTCTCGATCGGCGATCTTGCGGCCCAGTGCGCGCTCTCGCGCAGCTATTTTAACAAGGCTTTCAAGGAAAGCTTCGGGCGCACACCGTCCAGGTGGCTGTCCGAATATCGGATCGCGCGGGTTAAGGAGTGTCTGCTTCAGGACACACCCCTTGCTGAAATTGCTATCCACTGCGGCTTTGCCGACCAGAGCCACATGACCCGGGTATTCACCAGCCAGACGGGGGAAACGCCGGCACGCTTCCGGAAAAAGAACCGGTCGGTCGTCGTCGCTGTGGATCGATCTCCGCAATAGGGTGGAAAGAGGGCGCGCCCTCGTGCAAAATTTTCAAAACAGGTGAAAAACGTGCAAGAATGATGCGGCGACCGGGGCATTCATAGGGCCGCTCCTGCAAATGATTTGGTGAAACCGAGAATGAGTTGCGCGCACGTTTACCCTGCGCACGGCGACTTACGTCTTTCGTTTTCGTCGTCACGGCAGGTGGGTTTGGCGGGCAGTCTCGACACATAGGAGCGAAGACGATGACGAATGTTTCCACTGCCTCGGCCGGAGCGCGACCGCGCGACAGTCTCGGATGCTCGCTCGACCAGCTGGATGACGACAGGACGATCGAAGGCCGCGACATGGTCTTCCACCGCAAGCGGTCGACAGCGGGACCGCCGGGCCAGGTCACGACACCTGGCAACGGGCGAGGCTATCTGATCGGCCTATCGCTTGTGGGCGGTCATCGCCGCCGGGTTTTCGGAGCGCACCACTCTGCGACCCAGGAATTCGGCCAAAACTCGATCTACGTCAGGAACTTTGCCGACGATTATAAAGCCGATCTCAAAGGATCCTTCGATTTCACCTTGCTTGAAATCGGCCACGGTGCGCTCGAACGCATCGCAGACGCGGCAAATGCTTCTGGCGTGAGCGAGCTGCGGCCCGTTTCCGGCTCGCCCGACCCTGTTCTCGGCGGCATGCTCGGCGCTTTGTTTGCGTCGGTGGACGGATACACGGATCGAAGCGCGCTGTTTGTCGACCAGCTCTCGGTGGCAATCGGCGTGCATATGGTCCGGCAGTACGGTAACGGCCGTGGCGAGAGCCTTGCCGGAGGACGCAGGCTTTCGCAGCGCTGCCAGGCAAAGATCCGCGATCTGGTGCAAGCCCGTCTGGATGGCGAGCTCACCGTCGAGGACATGGCTGCGACCTGCAATCTGTCGCAGGCGGCTTTTTTGCGTGCCTTTCGCGAGACCATGGGCAGCACGCCCTACCGCTGGCTGCTGCAGCAGAGGATCGAAAAGGCCAAGGATCTGTTGCAGTTCTCGCCCACGTCCCTAAGTGAAATTGCCGTCGTCTGCGGCTTTTCGGATCAGAGCCATTTTACCCGGGCCTTTGCGCAGGCCGCAGGTGCCACGCCGCGCCAGTGGCGGCGCAGCCGACAGTCGTAACCCTCTGAAAGTACACGCGCCCTGCCGGCTGAAGGCGAGCGAAACTTTCAAAAATCCACCTTTGGCGACAAGAACGGGTCGCCGGTCGGCGGCATAGTTGGGCCTCTCCAATCGGAGTTCAGTTTCAACAGTAAGAGGTCACGACCATGTCTGCGACAGCGACCCCCGGTAAACTCCTCGTCTCGCCCAAAGACCACACCCTGATCATGATCGACTTCCAGTCGCAGATGTCCTTTGCGACCAAGTCGATCGACGCGGTGCTCCTGCGCAACAACGCAGCACTTGTCGCCAATGCGGCGGCAGGTTTCGGCGTTTCGACCATCCTCACGACCGTTGCCGAAAAGACGTTCTCCGGCCCGATGTTCTCCGAGATCACCGATGCCTTCCCCGGCCAGAAACTGCTGGACCGCACCTCGATGAACACCTGGGAAGACGCCGCGGTGATCGAAGAGGTCAACCGCATCGGCAAGAAGCGCCTTGTCATGTGCGGGCTGTGGACCTCGGTCTGCATCGTCGGCCCGACCCTCTCGGCGCTCGATCAGGGATTCGAGGTCTATGTCATCGCCGACGCCTGCGGCGACGTTTCGGATGAGGCGCATGAGCGGGCGATGGACCGCATGGTGCAGGCCGGCGTCCGGCCGATGACCTCGCTGCAATACATGCTCGAGCTGCAGCGCGACTGGGCGCGCACCGAGACCTACGACATGACCACCGGTATCGCCAAGAAGTTCGGCGGTTCGTATGGCCTCGGCATCATCTACGCCAAGTCGATGTTCGGCGCGTCCGAAGGCCACTGACAGAACGCTTCCGCGCTCTAGATTAACGCTCTGGCCGCCTCGCTGCGGCCGGAGCGCCACCTTTATCCCGTAAAGGAGTTGGCGATGAAGATGTACCTTCTCTCGCTTGGAGCCGGGCTGGTCGTCGGCGTCATCTATGCGCTGCTCAACGTCCGCTCGCCGGCGCCGCCGGTCATCGCGCTGATCGGTCTGCTTGGCATTCTCATAGGGGAGCAATCCGTCCCCCTGGTCAAGCGCGCCCTGTCGGGTGAGCCGGTCAACCTCTCCTGGTTCAATCGGCAGTGCATGCCGCACGTGTTCGGCCATCTGCCCGGCGGGCAGATCGCAACCGGCACGGCGAAGGATGCTGCCGGCACCGACGAAAGGGCCTGACGATGCCGACTAGACGCTCGTTCCTCGGTGCCGCCTCGTCGCTGGCGCTGCCCGCTCTCTTCCCGTCGGCCCGCACCGCCGGCGCCCAACAGACCGGAGATACTTCGATGACGCCCGACCTGATCCTTCACACCGGCCTCGTGACGACGCTCGACCGCGCCAATCCGACTGCCACTGCCGTTGCCGTCAAGGATGGCCTGATCCTCGCTGTCGGTGACGACAGGACGATCATGGCGCTGGCAGGCTCAGGCACAAAGACCATCGACCTCAAGGGCAAGCGCGTCCTGCCGGGCCTGAACGACAATCATACCCACGTCGTGCGTGGCGGCCTCAACTTCAACATGGAGCTGCGCTGGGACGGCGTGCGCTCGCTTGCCGATGCGATGGACATGCTGAAGCGGCAGGTGGCGATCACGCCGGCGCCGCAATGGGTGCGGGTCGTCGGCGGCTTCACCGAGCACCAGTTCGCCGAAAAGCGGTTGCCGACGATCGATGAGATCAACGCGGTCGCGCCCGATACGCCGGTGTTCCTGCTGCATCTCTATGACCGGGCGCTGCTCAATGCCGCGGCGCTCCGCGCCGTCGGCT